>NZ_CP134053.1:7347847-8088797 GCF_031583065.1 Streptomyces sp. CGMCC 4.7035 | reverse complement strand
CGCGGCCAGCGGGCCGGGAGCACCGGTGGCGCCGGTGGCGGCACCCGGGCCGACCGGACCGCCCCGGCGCACAGGGCCGTTGCCGGGGGGCGGCTCCGGGAGCTCGCGGCGGTCGGGGCGCTGCTGGTCGAAGCCGGGGCGAGCGCTCTCGTAGTTCGAGCGCGCGTTCTCGTAGTCCGGGCGCTGCTGTTCGTACGGCGGCCGCGCCGACGACTGCGCGCGGTAGTCCGGCGCCGGCGTCGCGTACGGGTCCCGCTCGGGGAAGCCGAGCCGCTGCTGCTGCCAGCCGTAGTCGTCCTGGGACGGACGCGGCCAGGCGCCGGGCTCGGGGCGCTGGTACTCGCCCGGATACGCAGGGCGGGCGGGCGGGAGCTGATCGGCGCGGGCGGGCGGAAGTTGGTCGGGGCGGGCGGTGGGCAGCTGGTCGCCGGGTCCGGTGGGGAGCTGGTCGGCGCGGCCTCCGCGGTGGTCGTCGGCGCGATGACGGCCATATCCCTCGTAGCCGCCCTGGCCCTGGACGTCGTACGTGTCGCGGCCCTGGGGGGAGGGGAGCTCGGGCTCCTCGTAGCGGGGCTGGACGGGGGGAGCCGGTGCCTGGGGTTCGCCTACGGAGTCGTCGACGGTGATCGCGATGCGGATCGGTCGGCCGCACTCGCGGCTCAGCGTGTCACTGACGATCGGCGCGAGCCGGCCTTCGAGGACGCCCTTCGCAAACTCGTTCGGGACTGCGAGCAGGGCGGTGTCCGCGACCAGCGCGAGGGGCTGGCAGCGCCGGATCCAGTGCTCGTCCTTCGCCTCGACACCCGGCCCGCGCCCCTCACCGAGAAGCTGCTCGAGTACTCGTGGCCACACTGCGGCAAGATCGGCAGGTACGTCAGCCACAGGGCACGCTCTCTCACAGGTCCCACGAACGTGTGGTTGCGGGACGGGTCGGGGTGTAACTCGGGTGGGTCGGCTCGGGGCGAACCTGCCGGGGCAGGCACAAGGGAACGAATCGGAGTCCAGCCACGGTAGTCAGGGCGGCCGGTGCGGTTCAAGTTGTTGTCCCCAGCCTGTGGACAAGTGTGTCCCCTCGGCTGTTGGTTTGACCGGACGGCGCAGCCCCGCGTACCGTAACCAGGTCGAGTTGTCGATGGCTGCTGCCGCCTGCCTCCGATGGGCACAGATCACGCACCAGTGCCACCAAGGCACATTTCGGTGATCGGAAAGCGGTGCACTCGGGCGTAATGCGAGCTACTCGTGGGCGCACGGTGACAGCCAGGCGGCACCCCGCCACCCACCGAATCATTACTGGAGCCCCCGAGTGAGCAAGCGCACCTTCCAGCCGAACAACCGTCGTCGCGCGAAGACCCACGGCTTCCGGCTGCGTATGCGCACCCGTGCCGGCCGCGCCATCCTGGCGTCCCGCCGCAGCAAGGGTCGCGCCCGTCTGTCCGCCTGATCCCGGTCAGGTCATGACGTCGTGCTGCCTACCGAGCATCGGCTGAGGCGGCGCGAGGACTTCGCGACCGCGGTACGCCGAGGACGCCGGGCTGGACGCCCGCTTCTCGTCGTCCACCTTCGTAGCGGTGCCACGGACCCGCACGCGCCTGGGGAGAGCGCTCCCCCGACGCGTGCGGGTTTCGTCGTGAGCAAGGCTGTGGGTGGAGCGGTCGTACGCAACAAGGTGAAGCGCAGGCTTCGCCATCTGATGCGTGAACGAGTGGCCCTGGTGCCCCCCGGTAGCCTGGTAGTCGTACGAGCACTGCCCGGTGCGGGTGACGCCGACCATGCACAGCTGGCCCGAGACCTGGATGCCGCCCTCCAGCGGCTACTGGGAGGAGGGGGCGCGCGATGAAGTACCCACTGCTGGCCCTGATCAAGATCTACCAGTGGACGATCAGTCCACTGCTCGGGCCTGTGTGCAAGTACTACCCGTCGTGTTCCCACTACGGCTACACGGCCATCGACCGGCACGGTGCGATCAAGGGAACGGCGCTCACCGCCTGGCGCATCCTGCGGTGCAATCCGTGGTCGCTGGGCGGTGTGGACCATGTCCCGCCGCGCAAGCGTCCGCGGTGGCACGAAATGCTGCGTAACGCCTGGCGTGCACGCAAGGGCGGGCCCTCCGCCGGCGAACCGGCCACCGACGGGGACATCACCCCTTCGAGCCCGGCCGCAGAGACCTCGTCCCATGCCCAAGGAGCATGATTAGTGGACACGATTGCCAGCCTCTTCAGCTTCATCACGACACCCGTCTCCTGGGTCATCGTCCAGTTCCACAAGGTGTACGGCGCGATCTTCGGCGCTGATACGGGCTGGGCCTGGGGCCTGTCCATCGTGTCTCTGGTGATCCTGATCCGTATCTGCCTGATCCCGCTCTTCGTGAAGCAGATCAAGGCGACTCGGGCCATGCAGACGCTGCAGCCCGAGATGAAGAAGATCCAGGAGCGCTACAAGAACGACAAGCAGCGCCAGTCCGAAGAGATGATGAAGCTGTACAAGGAGTCGGGTACCAACCCGCTCTCCTCGTGCCTTCCCATCCTGGCGCAGTCCCCGTTCTTCTTCGCCCTCTACCACGTGCTGAACGGCATCGCGACGGGCAAGACGATCGGCGTCATCGACGATCAGCTGCTCGCCAGCGCCCGTAAGGCGCACATCTTCGGTGCCCCGTTGGCCGCGAAGTTCACGGACAGCGCGGACAAGGTCTCCGCGCTGGGCGCCCAGCTGACCGACGTCCGGGTCGTCACCGCGATCATGATCGTTCTGATGTCGGCGTCGCAGTTCTACACGCAGCGCCAGCTGATGACGAAGAACGTCGACACAACGGTGAAGACGCCGTTCATGCAGCAGCAGAAGATGCTGATGTACGTCTTCCCGGTCATGTTCGCCGTCTTCGGTATCAACTTCCCGGTCGGTGTCCTCGTCTACTGGCTGACCACCAACGTGTGGACCATGGGCCAGCAGATGTACGTCATCCGCAACAACCCGACCCCGGGTTCCAAGGCCCAGGCCGCCTACCTGGAGCGACTGCACAAGCACGTCACGCACCACGGCAAGACCCGCAGCCGGGGTGAGAAGGCCATCGTCAAGGCGATCGTCTCCAAGGGCCGCGACCGCAACGAGTTCGAGCGCAAGTTCATCAACGGTCTGACCAAGGCGGGCCTCGCGGCCCAGCCCGACGGCACCGTGGTGAAGAGCGAGGCCGCGGCCGTCGCCACCGTCGAGGACGGTACGCCGACCACCAGTGCCTCCAAGCGCCAGCAGCCGAAGCGGCAGACCAAGGCGCAGCGCCAGTCCGGCGGTCCGAAGGCCGGGGACGACACCGGCTCCTCGTCCACCACTTCGCTGAGCAAGTCCGACGAGCCGGAGGACACCGAGCCGGCTGCCCCTGCCAAGAAGGCGACGCCCAAGCCTGGCAGCGGTACCCGTAGCAAGGCCCAGTCCGGACAGCGCAAGGGTCCGCAGCGGCCCAAGTCCCCGTCCAAGAAGTAAGAAGGAGTCCATCCCGTGACGGAAGGCACCACCTCCGCCGCTGCCGAGGGTGCAGACACCCTGACCCGCCTGGAGCAGGAGGGCGAGATCGCGGCGGACTACCTCGAGGGTCTGCTGGACATCGCCGATCTCGACGGCGATATCGACATGGACGTCGAGGCCGACCGCGCGTCTGTGTCGATCATCAGCGACGCGGGAAGCCGCGACCTGCAGAAGCTGGTCGGCCGTGACGGCGAGGTGCTGGAGGCGCTCCAGGAGCTCACGCGCCTGGCCGTGCACCGGGAGACCGGCGACCGCAGCCGGCTGATGCTGGACATCGCGGGCTACCGCGCCAATAAGCGTGCGGAACTCTCGGAGCTGGGCGCCAAGGCCGCCGCCGAGGTGAAGAGCAGCGGAGAGCCGGTCAAGCTCAAGCCGATGTCCCCGTTCGAGCGCAAGGTCGTGCACGACGCGGTCAAGGCCGCGGGCCTGCGCAGCGAGTCCGAGGGCGAGGAGCCGCAGCGCTTCGTCGTCGTGCTGCCCGCCTGATTAGGTCCGTACATCTCTCCGGCCCCGTCTGTTGAGCAGACGGGGCCGAACTTTGTCAGCCTGGTAGTTCTGGAGCCGGCGCTCGATGCGCCGAAGCGGTACGGAAGGACGGTCCCCCCGTGACGGAGGCAGCGGAGCTCCCCCCTCCACCGGAGCAGGCACGCGAGGTATTCGGCGACCGGTTCGCCGATGCGGTGCGGTATGCCGAGCTCCTTGCCGAAGCAGGCGTGCAACGGGGGCTCATCGGCCCACGAGAGGTGCCACGTCTGTGGGAGCGGCACCTGCTGAACTGCGCGGTGCTCTCGGAGGTCGTGCCCGACGGGGTCACGGTGTGCGACGTCGGTTCGGGGGCTGGGCTTCCCGGCATTCCCCTGGCTCTTGTGCGGGAGGACCTGAAGATCACGCTGCTGGAACCGCTGCTGCGACGGACGAACTTTCTCACGGAGGTCGTCGAACTCCTGGGCCTCGACCATGTGACGGTCATGCGTGGCCGGGCCGAAGAGGTCATGGGCAAGTTGCCGCCGGTCCACGTGGTCACTGCACGGGCCGTGGCTCCGCTGGACCGACTGGCGACGTGGGGTATTCCGCTGCTGCGCCCGTACGGGGAGATGCTCGCGCTCAAGGGTGATACCGCCGAGGAGGAGCTCAAGAGCGCGGCCACGGCACTGAGCAAGCTCGGCGCTGTGGAGACGTCCATCCTCCATGTCGGGGAGGGGGTCGTGGATCCGCTGTCCACGGTGGTGCGGGTCGAGGTCGGGGAGAGCCCTGGGGGCGTCCGCTTCGCGGCCAAGCGGGCCAAGGCGGCCCGCACCGGGCGTGCGCGCCGTCGTCGCTGATCCGTCCTGACGACGAGACGTACTCCACACAAGCCGCCATACCTACGCATGCCGGAGTGTCGCGACAGTTCGGCCACGGCTGCTGTGCATCGTGTTTCACGTGAAACGTCGCTCACTGCTGCACGGCATCATCAGTCGCGGCCGGGCTGCGGCCGAACCCCGCGACCGCAAGCCCCTCGGATCCCTCGGGGAACCGTCCACGCGGGACACCTTGTCCCCCGTGGAGGGCATGGAGTTGTCCACAGAGGTGGATTTCTCCACAGAAGACCAGACCTCACTGGTTCACGACCCCGAAGGCATGGGAGGCTCTGTTCATTGCGAGCCTGAAGTCGAGGAGAGTGAATCCTTGCGGTCCGACGCCAACATCGCGGGACCGATGACCGATCCGGTCCCCGGTCCCCGTACCGAGTCGATGGGGGTGGATGTTTCACGTGAAACACCGCCCCCGATGGACGACACTCCCATCGGTCGTGCTGCCCAACTTGCGGTAGAGGCACTGGGCCGCGCCGGTGAAGGCCTGCCACGGCCGGAGCAGACCCGGGTCGTTGTGGTCGCCAATCAGAAGGGCGGGGTGGGGAAGACCACGACGACGGTCAACCTTGCCGCGTCTCTTGCCCTGCACGGTGGCCGCGTCCTGGTGATCGACCTCGACCCTCAGGGCAATGCCTCCACCGCGCTGGGAATCGACCATCACGCCGAAGTTCCGTCCATCTATGACGTGTTGGTCGACAGCAAGCCGCTCGCGGAGGTCGTCCAGCCGGTCCCCGATGTCGAGGGTCTCTTTTGCGCCCCCGCCACGATCGATCTTGCCGGTGCGGAGATCGAGTTGGTGTCCCTGGTGGCGCGCGAGAGCCGACTGCAGCGGGCGATCCAGGCCTATGAGCAGCCGCTGGACTACATCCTCATCGACTGCCCGCCCTCGCTCGGCCTGCTGACGGTCAACGCGATGGTCGCCGGTCAGGAGGTCCTCATCCCGATCCAGTGCGAGTACTACGCGCTGGAAGGCCTGGGCCAGCTCCTGCGCAATGTCGACCTGGTACGGGGGCACCTCAACCCCGCCCTGCATGTGTCGACCATCCTGCTCACCATGTACGACGGCCGGACGCGCCTGGCGTCCCAGGTCGCGGACGAGGTGCGCACGCATTTCGGCGACGAGGTGCTGAGGACGAGCATTCCGCGCTCGGTCCGCATCTCCGAGGCGCCGAGCTACGGACAGACGGTGCTGACCTACGATCCAGGGTCGAGCGGCGCTCTCTCCTATCTTGAGGCGGCACGTGAAATCGCGCTGAGGGGTGTTGGCGTCCACTACGACGCAGAACACGCCCACATCGGCGCCCAGACGGAACAGAGCATGGTGGAGGGGATCCAGTGAGCGAGCGACGGAGGGGGTTGGGCCGTGGTCTCGGCGCACTGATCCCTGCTGCCCCGACAGGGGAGAAGGCGGCAGCCCCCGTGGGGGGCGGTCTCTCCGCCTCCCCGGCTGCGGTGCCCATACTGACGACGGACCGGGGAGTGGCGGCCGCGAAGGTGGCCACGCTTCCGCCTGTTTCACATGAAACAGAGGAGCCGTCGACGAACGGCGCTGGAGAGGCGTCCGCGTCTCCGCTCGGTGCCCACTTCGCCGAGCTGCCCCTCGACTCGATCACCCCGAACCCGCGGCAGCCCCGTGAGGTGTTCGACGAGGACGCGCTTGCCGAGCTGATCACCTCCATCAAGGAGGTCGGGCTTCTCCAGCCCATCGTGGTGCGGCAGGTAGGTCCGGCTCGCTATGAGCTCATCATGGGTGAGCGGCGCTGGCGGGCGAGCCGTGAGGCTGGCCTGGAGGTCATCCCCGCGATCGTGCGGGCCACGGATGACGACAAGCTTCTCCTGGACGCCCTCCTGGAGAACCTGCACCGGGCCCAGCTCAACCCGCTGGAAGAGGCGGCTGCCTACGATCAGCTCCTGAAGGACTTCAACTGCACCCACGATCAGCTGGCCGACCGTATCGGCCGGTCGCGTCCGCAGGTCTCCAACACCCTGCGGCTGCTGAAGCTGTCGCCGGCCGTGCAGCGTCGGGTGGCCGCCGGAGTGCTGTCCGCGGGCCATGCCCGGGCTCTGCTGTCCGTCGAGGACTCGGAGGAGCAGGACCGGCTGGCTCACCGCATCGTGGCCGAGGGGCTGTCCGTGCGGGCCGTCGAGGAGATCGTCACCCTGATGGGGTCAGGGCCGCAGAGCGCCCCGCGCTCCAAGGGGCCGCGGGCCGGTACCCGTGTCTCTCCTGCACTCAGTGACCTGGCGACCCGGCTCTCGGACCGCTTCGAGACGCGGGTGAAGGTCGACCTCGGCCAGAAGAAGGGCAAGATCACCGTCGAGTTCGCGTCGATGGAGGACCTTGAGCGGATCCTCAGCACGCTTGCTCCGGGCGAGGGACCGGTCCTCCAGAAGAGCCTTCTGGACCCCGACTCCGAGGACTCGGAGGACTGAGCCGACAGGTGGTGCCACGGTTTCCGATTGGCAGACCATCAGGGCGGACCGTGTCCGGTGTGTACCGGAACACGGTCCGCTCTTTGCTTTCAGGCGGTATCGATGGAATCTCATCGTGGATACGATGCGTTCGGGTATGGCGCATCCACCTGGCGGCACCTTCATCGGGGAGGCGGGGGTCATGCGAACCATGAGCCGTTCGGGACTGGTGACCGCGGGTCTGAGCCTGGGGGCGGTCGGCGGGTTCGTCGGCAGCCTGCTCAGGGAGCGGAGCGCTCTGACAGCCGCCCGCGGCGCTACGGGCGAAGGAAGCGAGGAACTGCCTACATGGGGCGTCGGCTCGTACCGCTCACGCTGGACAACCTTCCGGACCTACCCAAGCGTTGTCGCTCGTGTGTCTTCTGGGAACTGGACCCCGTCAGCGGCGAAGCCGCGGTAAAGGCCGGCACGCCCGCCCTGGAGAAAGAGGCATGGATCTCCGCCGTCCTGTTGGACTGGGGGTCCTGTGGCCGGGTGGTCTACGTGGACGACGTACCGGTGGGCTTCGTGCTGTATGCGCCGCCCGCCTACGTTCCGCGGTCGACGGCGTTTCCCACGAGCCCGGTGTCGCCGGACGCCGTTCAGTTGATGACCGCCTTCATCATGCCGGGCTATCAGGGCCAGGGGCTCGGCCGGGTGATGGTCCAGACGGTCGCCAAGGACCTGTTGCGCCGCGGCTTCAAGGCGATCGAGGCCTTTGGCGATGCCCGTTGGAAGGAGCCGGCGTGCCTTCTGCCCGCCGACCACCTTCTGGCGGTCGGCTTCAAGACGGTACGCCCGCATCCCACGTATCCACGGCTGCGGCTGGAGCTGCGTACGACGCTCTCCTGGAAGGAGGACGTGGAGCTGGCGCTGGACCGCCTTCTCGGGGCCGTACAGAAGGAGCCGGCGCTGCGGCCGCTGTGACGGACAGATGCTCCCGTCTCATCCGCGCACACCACATGGTCCGCCTGTGGTCTGCTCACCTCATACGAATGGGCCAGCCCCAGTGGGCTGGCCCATTCGTGTTTCACGTGAAACGTCGCCGCCTTGGGCCGGCGGCGTCACCGCTTACTCGGAGATGAAGTCCTCGAGGTCACGGACGATCGCGGCCTTCGGCTTGGCACCGACGATGGTCTTGGCGACCTCGCCACCCTGGTAGACGTTCAGGGTCGGGATCGACATGACGCCGTACTTGGCGGCCGTGCCCGGGTTCTCGTCGATGTTGAGCTTGACGATCTCGATCTTGTCGCCGTACTCGGCGGCGATCGCCTCGAGCGACGGCGCGATCTGGCGGCACGGACCGCACCAGGCGGCCCAGAAGTCCACCAGGACGGGCTTGTCGCTCTTGAGGACGTCCTGCTCGAAGGAGTCGTCGGTCACGTTCTTCAGGGTGCCGGCCACGGCGGGGCTCCTTAACTCGGTGATGCGGTGGGGCGGAAGGGGGGTCAGACGGTGGTCTTCTCGGGCTCGGCCTGCTGCTCGCTGTCCGCGAGGGCGGCGAGGAAGCGCTCGGCATCGAGAGCGGCGGAGCAGCCGGTACCGGCCGCGGTGATCGCCTGGCGGTAGGTGTGGTCGACGACGTCACCGGCGCCGAAGACACCGGTCAGGTTGGTCCGGGTCGAGGGGGCGTCGACCTTGAGGTAGCCCTCCTCGTCGAGGTCGAGCTGCCCCTTGAACAGCTCGGTGCGCGGGTCGTGGCCGATCGCGATGAACAGACCGGTCACCGGCAGCTCGGAGAGCTCTCCGGTCTTCAGGTTGCGCAGCGTCAGAGTTTCCAGCTTCGGGTTGCCCTTGATCTCGGCGACCTCGCTGTCCCAGACGAACTTGATCTTCGGGTCGGCGAACGCGCGGTCCTGCATCGCCTTGGAAGCGCGCAGGGTGTCGCGGCGGTGGACGATCGTCACGGACTTGGCGAACCGGGAGAGGAAGGTGGCCTCCTCCATCGCGGTGTCGCCGCCGCCGATCACGGCGATGTCCTGGTCCTTGAAGAAGAAGCCGTCACAGGTGGCGCACCAGGAGACGCCACGTCCGGAGAGGGCATCCTCGTTCGGCAGGCCCAGCTTGCGGTGCTGGGAGCCGGTGGTGACGATGACGGCCTTCGCCCGGTGCACAGTCCCGGCGGTGTCCGTGACGGTCTTGATCTCACCGGTGAGGTCGACGGAAACCACGTCGTCCGGAACCAGCTCGGCGCCGAAGCGCTCGGCCTGGGCGCGCATGTTGTCCATGAGCTCGGGGCCCATGATGCCGTCCTGGAAGCCGGGGAAGTTCTCCACCTCGGTGGTGTTCATCAGTGCACCGCCTGCGGTGACGGCGCCCTCGAACACCAGCGGCTTAAGCGACGCGCGCGCGGTGTAGAGCGCCGCCGTGTAGCCGGCGGGCCCGGAGCCGATGATGATCACGTTACGGACGTCGCTCACGGCTTGATTCCTCGTCTCTGGAGACTGCTGCTACTGCCGGTGGGAGCCTCTCTCAGAACTCTCACCCCACCCAACGGATCCTAAGGGGCCCGCATTCCCGGTGTGCCCGGGCACACGCAGGCGCGGCACCGCACACAGATGCCAAGCGGCACCTGGGCGGGAACCGTACGGTACGGGAGGGCTCAGGAACGGGCGTACGAGTGGGTCAACAGAACCTTGGCGGGCGCTGCCGAGGCCTGTTTCATGCAGGCGGCGTCGACGATGTAGGCCCTGACCTTGGTGCTGTCGGAGGCATCGGGTGTGAGGACGAGGTAGACGGCGGTACCTCGGTACACACCCTTGTCAGCGGCGAGCACCGCCTGTTCGGTGCGGATGGCCTGCTCGATGCAGCTCGGCACATCGACGACGGTGCCTTGCAGGGTCTTGTTCGGCTGCATGCCCGGCGATCCCGTCGTGCCTCCGTCGGACTGGATGCCCCACGGCTTGGCACTTCCGGAATGGCCGTCGCCCGTCTTCTTCTTCCCGGCGAGCAGGCCTGCCACCTGGCTGGGCAGCGTGCCCTCGGAGTACGTGTGTGCCGCGTCGGTGTGCTGTGGGGCCGTCTGCGGAGTCTTGCCCGTGTCGTTGCCCAGCGTCTGCACCAGGAGCGTGCCCAGGCCCAGGGCGGCGGCCGTGAACACGGCCCCCAGGGCGATGGTCCTGCGACCGCCGCGGCGCGTCCGCTGGGATCGCCCCGGTCCGGTGGCCGCACGGGCGTGCCCCGAGGGGCGGTCGGGCGGGGACGAGGACGATGTTTCACGTGAAACATGCCCGACGGCAGGCGTGGGAGAGGGCATGTCCGCGGCGGCGGGTGCGGCCGAGTTCAGCGGGGCCTCCGCGGCGAGCGCGGCGTCGATGCGGCCCGCCACGTCGTCGGGCATACGCGGCGGACCTGGAAGCACGCTCAGGAGGCCGCGAATCTCCTCCAGGGAGTCGTACACCTCGGCGCAGAGGACGCAGTCGTCCAGATGCCGGCGCACGTCCGCGGTACGGGAAGGCGGAAGAAGGCCTTCGCTGAGATCGGAGAGCTCCTCGACTTCCGGGTGCCCGGCCGTGTCGGTCGTGGATGTCACGCTCGCCCACCTCCGCCCTTCACGGCAGCTGAATCGCTTGGCCCTGCATCATGTGGTCCCGCCGCGGGTGGGACGGATGTCCCCTGGGTCCGGTTCCGTCCGCGGCCCGAGTTCTTGCCGTCCTCGCCGCCGCCCTCCGCACGTAGATGGGTGAGCAGCGGCAGCAGTCTGGCTCTGCCGCGGGCGCAGCGGCTCTTCACCGTCCCGGTCGGTACGTCGAGGATGCGGGCGGCCTCCGCCACCGGATAGCCCTGCATGTCCACCAGGACGAGGGCGGCCCGCTGGTCGGCCGGCAGGGTGCCAAGGGCTTCCAGTAACTCGCGATGCAGATCGTTGCGCTCGGCCGGAGCGGACGCCGACTCGTGCGGCTCCAGGAGCTGCTCCAGCCGTTCCGTGTCGTCGACGGGCGAGGTCTTCCTGGACGCTGCCTTGCGGGCGCGGTCCAGGCAGGCGTTCACCGTGATCCGGTGCAGCCAGGTCGTAACGGCCGACTGACCACGAAAGGTATGGGCAGCTCGGTAGGCGGAGACGAGAGCGTCCTGAACGGCGTCAGCGGCCTCCTCGCGGTCGCCCAGGGTTCGCAGGGCGACGGCCCAGAGCCGGTCGCGATGCCGCCGCACGAGCTCACCGAAGGCATTGGGATCGCCCTCTGTATGGCGGGCGAGGAGGTCCTGATCGCTTGCTGTGCTGAATCCGGCTTCATCGGCCATCGGACCCCCTCCCCCTTGGCGTGTGCTCAGCCGGTGAACTTCACGTCGGTGATGGCCTGCTTGTAGCCGGCGCTGCTGAACTCGTCGCTGGACGCCTGCGGCACCGCAGTGATCCAGACCAGAACGTAGCGGGTCTTCACGGGCTTCTTGGCGGAGATCTTGAGATCTGTACCCGTGGTTTTCCCTGTCGCGATCTGCGTCATCGAGCTGAGCGGGGCGGACGACGACAGGGAGTCGGCGGCGTAGAGCGTGGCCGTCGTGTGGTCGCCGGGGTAGTACAGCCCTATTGAGGCGGCCGACAGGTTCTGGGCGGAACCGAGGTCGTAGACGATTCCCACGCCCTCCTTGTAAGGCGCCAGCGTGGGGCCCGCGTTGAAGGAGTACGTCCTCCAGTACGTCGAATTCTTGTTGTCGTAGGTCAGCTTCACGTCGCCCGGATGCTGCGCCTTGCCGTCGGGGTAGTACTCGGCAGCGTCCTGGATGGTGAGCTGTTTGACCGGCTTGGGCTCGGTGCTGCCCTTGTCGTTGCCGTCCGGCGTCTGCGTCTGGTTCGTGTCGGACTTCTTGCTGTGGTCCATGAGCGCTTCGGCCAGCTGCCAGCTGCCGAGGCCCAGCGCGGCGATGAGCAGCGCCGAGACGGCCCACTTGAGGGCCTTGCCGGTGCGGCTCTGCAGCGGAGGCGGCGGGGTCGGTACGGGCTGCGTGGCGCCCGGGTGGGGCGTGGGGCGACCGTACGTGCCCTGCTGGTAGGTCGTGCGCTGGTACTCGGGCGGTGCCGTGAACGCGGGCTCCGGCGGGCGGATGCGGGGCATCTCACCGATCGCCTTCACCAGCTCCTCGGGCGTGGTGCACGGGGCCTCGTGGCGGGAGGCGGTGGCGCCGTCGTTGACGAGCGCGCGCATGGCGAGCTCGGACAGACCACGGTGGACGCCGGCGCGCACCTGGTCGGGGGCGATCAGACCGACACCCTTGGGCAGCCCGGACAGACCGTAGGCGTCGTTCTCGTACGGCCAGCGCTGGGTGAGGGCGGCGTACAGGAGCGCGCCGATGGCCTCCGTGTCGGTGCGCTGCGGGGTGTCGGAGCCGATGCCGCGCAGCGCGGCGTTCACGGCGAGGCCACGAATGCGCCACTGCCCGGAGGAGGTGCGCAGGACGGTGCCCGGGTTCAGACGCAGATGGGACAGGCCCTCGCGGTGGGCGGCGGCCATCGCCTGGGAGACCTGGGTGACCATCTGGTAGGCGTCGTGGGCCTCCAGCGGTCCAGAGGCCAGAAGCGTGGTCAGCTCGGTGGCGTCGGGCAGCCACTCATGCACGACATAGACGAGGTCGTTCTCCTCGACGGCGTCCAGGACCTGCACGAAGCGGGGGTCGCCGAGCAGAGCGGAGGAGCGGGCCGCGGCCAGCACGGAACGGGCCCGTGGGTGGTCCGCAGGCAGGATGTGCACGCCGACGGCGCGGCGGAGTTTCTCGTCCACCGCACGCCAGCTGCTGAATCCGTCCAGTCGGGTGACGCACTCCTCGAGTCGGTAGCGTCTGGCGAGCTTGTGGCCGCTGTGCAGCTCGGTCGGTGAGGGCTTTCCAGGACTCTCGGTCCCGCCGCTCCCCTGTGCCTCGTCGCCGTCCGTCTTCCGCTCCCGGTCCTGGGCCACCCCGTCGGACGTGGACTGGTCCGCCTTGGCGGTCAGCGGCTCATCGCCGCTGTTGTCTGCCACGTCGACGGCAGCCGTGCTCCGTTCCGCCACCGTCGTTCCTGCCTCCCCACTCCGTTGCGTGCTGTCCGACGCAGAAACCAATTGTGCCCACAGTCCGCCGCTATGCACGACACACGGCGGCGGCCGATGGTTGTGCGCGTACCCCCGACTCAGCGCCCCAGGCGCCCGCGGACCATGCCGACCATTGAGTTGAGTTCCTCGATGCGCATCTTCCGTGCGGCGACGTAGAAGACACCGAGGAGAAGGGCGCCACCACCGAGCAGGGCGGCGAGCGAGCCGCCGACACCCTGACCCAGCGTGTGGCCGATCTCGTAGCAGGCCGCTCCACTCAGCAGAGCGGCCGGCACCGAGGCGATCCCGAGCCGTGCGTATGTGCGCAGCACCCGGGCGCCGTCCAGATCGCCGCCCAGCCGCTTGCGCAGCCGGGCCCAGGCGACGCCGACGCCGATCGCGTACGCGAGGCCGTACGAGGCCGCCATGCCGATCACGGCCCAGCGGGCCGGGAGGACGAAGTAGCAGACCACCGAGGCGCCCGCGTTCACGGCGGCCACGATGACCGTGTTGTAGAAGGGGGTGCGGGTGTCTTCATACGCGTAGAAGGCACGGAGCACGACGTACTGCACGGAGTACGGGATCAGGCCGAGGCCGAAGGCCATCAGCATGTAGCCCATGTTGGTGGCGGAGCCGGTGCCGGAGGAGCCGAAGATCAGGGTGCACATCGGGATGCCGAGCGAGACGAACCCGAAGGCGATCGGCACGATCGCCACGGCCGTCGTGCGCAGGCCCTGGGAGATGTCGTCCCGCACGGCACCGCCGTCGCCCTCGGCGGCTGACCGCGCGAGGCGCGGCAGGAGGGCGGCCATCAGCGAGACGGTGATGATCGCCTGCGGGAGTCCCCAGATCAGCTGCGCGTTGGCGTAGGCGGCGAAGCCGGTGCCGGGGAACTTCTTACCGGCGTGCTCGCCCGATGCGGTGGACAGCTGGCTGACCACCATGGCCCCCGCCTGGTTCGCCAGGACGAAGAGGACGGTCCACTTGGCGAGCATCGCGGCCTTGCCGAGGCCGTGGCCCTTCCAGTCGAAGCGCAGCCGAAGCCGAAATCCGGTCTCGCGCAGATAGGGGATCATCGCCAACGCCTGGACCACAAGACCGAGCAGGACGCCGACGCCCAGGAGGCGCTGGCCCTCGGGTGGGACGTTGTCCACCGTCATCCCGGAGTCGGCGGCGCTGCCGTAGACCCAGATGAACATGCCGAGCGTCACGATGATGACGATGTTGTTCAGGACCGGGGTCCACATCATGGCGCCGAACTTCCCGCGGGCGTTGAGGATCTGCCCCATCACCACGTGGATGCCCATGAAGAAGATCGTGGGCAGGAAGTAGCGGGTGAAGGTCACGGCGACTTCGTTGGCCTGGGGGTTGGTCGCGACGGAGTTCGACAACACCCTGACGAGCAGCGGCGCCGCGAACATCGCGATCCCGGTCAGCAGGCCCAGCGCCACCATCACGAGTGTCAGCAGCCGGTTCGCGTACGCCTCACCGCCGTCCTCGTCCTCCTTCATGGCCCGCACGAGCTGCGGCACGAAGACGGAGTTCAGGCCACCGCCGACAGTGAGGATGTAGATCATCGTCGGCAGCTGGTAGGCGACCTGGAAGGTGTCGCCGAGCACGCTGACGCCCAGGGCTGAGACGATCAGCGCGGAGCGGACGAAGCCGGTGAGGCGGGAGACCATCGTGCCCGCCGCCATCACGGCGCTGGACTTCAGCAGGCCACCGGCCCGCCCGCCCTTCTTCGCCGCCGGCGCGGGAGCGGGTGCGGGGGCAGGAGCAGCGACCGGTGAAGGTGCGGGTGCCGGAGCGGCACCGGCGGCCGACGGAGGCACGGCAGCGTACGCCGCGGCCGGTGGGGCCGCCGGAGCGTAGGCGGGATCGGGGTAGTGCCCCGCCGGGCCCTGGCCCGCGGGGTAGTGCCCAGCCGGGCCAGGGCCCGACGACGGTGCGGGTCCGGAGGGCTGCTCCTGGTACGGCTGCCCGCCGCCCTGCTGCTGGTCCCGGAAGAGATGGGCGAAGGCGTCTGGCTCGTAGTGTTCCTCGCCGGCCTGGGTGACCAGGTCGTCGACGCCCACGAACTGGGTCGTACGGGGGTCGTCGCCGTACGGCAGGTGCTGGCTCGGCCCCGATGGTTCGGGCGCCGGCGGCTGGGCCCACACATGCGGGTCCGGCGCGTACTGCGGCGTCGGCGGCTGCGCGTACAGCGGTGGCTGCGGCTGGTAGGTGCCCGGGGGCGGCGGGGGGTGCGCGGCGCGGTCGTAGAGGGCCTCGGTGACGGGATCCTGGGCGGAGAGGTCCTGCGCCCGGTAGGGGTCCTGGTCGTAGGCGTCCTGGAGGTACATGTCGGCAGGGGGCTGCGGCGGAACCTGGCCGGGCTCGTGCGGCGGGCCGTCGGGGTAGCCAGAGCTGCCCACGGCACCCTGGCCGTGGTCACCGTCGTACGGCGCGTTCATGGTTGCCCCACCTCATCGTCCCCTGGCCCACCGGCCACGACATCGCTCAACGGTCCACTCTCTCACCCGTGCCGGACGGGTCGGCGCTTTCCGGTTCGGTGTCCGGTGTCGGGTCACTCGGCTGCTCCGGGGCGTCTTCCCCGGACCCGGCGTCCGACTCCTGTTCGGGTGCCTTCGCGGAGTTTTCGGTGTCCTCAGTGTCTACGGCGCTGTCCGAGGCCTCGTTCAGACCCCCGTCCTCCGAGGCGGCGTCCGGGTCTTCCGGACCGCTCTGCTCCTCCTCCTCGGCCTGCTGCGCCGCCCTGCGCTTGCGCTGGGTGTACATGCGGAATCCGGCGAGCACCAGCAGCAGCACGCCGCCGGCGATGACCAGCATCACCGTCGGTGTGATCTCGGTTACGTTCACGTCGAAGGTGACCGCGGTGCCGTACGGCTGGCCGTCCTCGGTGAAGAGCTGGGCGACCACCGTGGCCCTGCCGTTGGCGTTGGCCGTGGTGGTGAACTTCACGGACTGGCTGTGGCCGCCCGAGACGGTGATGGGTTGTTCGTCGTAGGGGCCATTGCCGATCTTCAGTCGGGTCGGCTGCTGCGAGGTGAGCCGCAGCACCAGGTGCTGGACCCCCTGCATGAGGTTGTTCTGCACCGTCACCGGGATCGTGGCGCTGCGGCCCGAGAGTTTCGTCTCGGACTTCTCGATCAGTCGCACCTGTCCGGTGAGCTCCGCGAGGTACGACTCCACGCCCTGGCGGAAGATCGATGCCTCGGTGGAGCGGCCGCGCCAGGAGGTGGACATGGCGCGGTCTATGGCCCGCCCGAAGGGCGTGGCGACCCGTGCGGGGCCGGTCAGGATCACCTTGAAGTTGTCGAGCTTGTCCTGCGTGTCCTCGATCTGCTGGAACGCCGACCGCGGCAGCTGCTGTTTGCGCAGCGAAGAGGGGTAGCGGTACCCGGACGGCACCTTCGTCGTGGCGTTCGGGTCCGGCTGGGCCTTGGCGGCCGCCGACAGCGCGGCGGACTGCGACCAGGTGCTGCCCTGCAGCACCGTCAGTGCCTGCGCCATCGACTGGGCCTGGCTCGCGGACGGCATACGCTGCGGGGCGACCACGATGCTGCGCTGCTTCTGCGGCTCCTGCAGGTTGATCATCAGGCTCTGGGCCAGGAACTCCTGCACGGCGAGTGTGGAACTGCCGGCCGAGGTCATGTCGCCCTGGAACGCGGTCGAGAGCCCGTCGTCCGCGACCACCGCCGTGGTGCCGCCGCCGATGGGACGCGCGGCGGTGGGCGTGTAGGACAGGCCGCCGGTCTCCTTGAGGCTGTCGCTGCGGGCGATCACCTTGTCGGCTCCCGCAGAGGTGGCCACCTTGACGATCGAGGGATCGATCGCGCCGTTCACGGGCCAGGCGAAGTCCGTGTCCGGTTTCACGTGGAGCACAGTCTCCACGGTGCTGGCGGCCACATCCGTGGCGTCCTTCAGATGGCTCAGGGAGCCGGTGACGTTCTTGCCGTTGTGGGCGAGCGAGGCCAGGTCGGGGTCGGCGAAGGGGAGGGCGACGACCTCCTTGTTCTCGACCGCCTTCTCAAGATCGGCGAGCCACTGCTTGGCGACCGCCTGGTTCTTGCCCGCCGTGACGGTGTTGCCGTCGCCCTTGATGCTGTAGCTGCCCGTCATCGCGTCCACGGAGGCGAGCAGATCCGGGTCGATCACCCAGGTGACGTCGAGGTTCTTGCCCAGCGACAGGAGCTGGGAGAGACGGCCGCCCGGAGAGATCTCCCTGGCCAGGTCGTCGTTCTGGAAGACCGGCGTCTGCTGCTGGTTGGGAAGGGTCTCCGCGGTCATGTGGACGGTGGAGATCAGCGGCCAGAGATACGTCGTCTTCGTCTTGGAGGTGGCGCCATCGGGCTGCCAGGGCAGAAACGTCCGCTGGATGCCGAGCACCTGCTCGTACGGCTGGGTGCTGGTGTGGCCCGAGAGTGAGACGCCGAGCTGGTAGACACCGTCGGAGTCGAGGCCCAGTTCCTTCACGGGCACGGAGATGCTGAAGGTCTGCGCGACGCCAGGGGTGAGCTTGTCGAACTCCTCGGCGTACTTGTCACCGACCTCGTCGCCGTCGACGCCCGGCAGATATCCGGTGCCCTGGGCGGCGCTGTCGATGGACGCGCGGCTGGTCAGCGACGGGCCCACACGGAGGCCCACATGGGCGCCTGTGACGGTCTGCTTGCCGTTATTGGTGACCGTGCCGGAGACGGTGAGGGTGTCGCTGTCCCCCGGCACGCTGGGGCTGAGCGAGTCGAGGGAGACGGCGACCGTGCGGGAGCCGCTCGCCTTCGCCGGGGCGCTCCTCGGAGTGGCGTGCGCCGCCGGGCCGGCGGGCAGCTGCAGCAGACCGGCCAGCAGGGGCGCGCCCGCGAGCAGGGTTCCGGTGCGCCGGAGCCACCGGCGGGCAGGTGAGGAACTCATCCCCTGGAAGTCTGCCGCCTCGGCCACGCGCTCGCCCGTCCCTCGTCGTGATCAGTGGTCGTCGGAATGTGCGTCCACGCATGGTAACGATGCGCACGGAGGGGAAGTGCCGCGGTCCGTGCTGCAAGATCGGAAACAGGCGCCGGGCTGTCCCGTATGTACGTGTATTGAGGGGAGTGTCTGTGCGGTGCGCATGTGCACGTTTAATACAGGCGCTCGCCGTCGCCCGGGCCACGTACCCTTTTCTGTTGTGCCGAACGCCAACGAAGACAATTCCAGTTCCCTGAGTCAGGTGCAGCGCCGCGCGGTGAGTGAACTGCTGCGGGTGTCCCCTGTCGCCGACGACCTCGCCCGCCGTTTCCAGGAGGCCGGGTTCTCGCTCGCCCTGGTCGGCGGCTCGGTACGGGATGCCCTCCTCGGTCGGCTCGGCAATGACCTGGACTTCACGACGGACGCCCGTCCGGAGGACGTGCTCAAGATCGTTCGGCCATGGGCGGACGCCACGTGGGACGTCGGGATCGCCTTCGGGACGGTCGGTGCCCAGAAGGAGGCCCGCGTCGGAGACGCCGTTCAGCGCTTTCAGATCGAGGTGACGACGTACCGCTCCGAGGCGTACGACCGGACCTCGCGCAAGCCCGAGGTGTCGTACGGCGACTCCATTGAGGAGGACCTCGTCCGTCGCGACTTCACGGTCAACGCGATGGCCGTCGCGCTGCCCGAGAAGGAGTTCATCGACCCCTACGGCGGGCGCGATGACCTTGCCGCCCGGGTTCTGCGGACGCCGGGCACCCCCGAGGAGTCGTTCTCGGACGACCCGCTGCGGATGATGCGGGCAGCCCGCTTCGCGGCCCAGCTGGACTTCGAGGTGGCTCCCGAGGTCGTCACGGCCATGAGGGAGATGGCCGGCCGCATCGAGATCGTGTCCGCCGAGCGCGTGCGGGACGAGCTGAACAAGCTGATCCTGTCCGCGCACCCGCGCAAGGGACTGACGCTGCTGGTCGACACCGGACTCGCCGATCACGTCTTTCCGGAGCTTCCCGCGCT
This sequence comes from Streptomyces sp. CGMCC 4.7035, assembly GCF_031583065.1. Lineage (GTDB taxonomy): Bacteria > Actinomycetota > Actinomycetes > Streptomycetales > Streptomycetaceae > Streptomyces > Streptomyces yaanensis. The sequence goes on along the minus strand of NZ_CP134053.1, from coordinate 8,069,515 downwards.
GCGGCTGGAGCGCGACGAGCACCACCGGCACAAGGACGTCTACGACCACACACTGATCGTGCTGGAGCAGGCGATGGCGCTGGAGCAGGAAGGGCCGGACCTGACCCTTCGGCTCGCTGCGCTGCTGCACGACATCGGCAAGCCGAAGACGCGCCGCTTCGAGAAGGACGGCCGGGTCTCCTTCCACCACCACGAGGTGGTGGGTGCCAAGATGACCAAGAAGCGCATGACGGCGCTGAAGTACCCGAACGACCTTGTGAAGGACGTCTCACGTCTGGTCGAACTCCATCTGCGCTTCCATGGCTACGGCACCGGCGAATGGACGGACTCCGCGGTACGCCGTTACGTCCGTGACGCGGGCCCGCTTCTCGACCGCCTCCACAAGCTGACCCGCTCCGACTGCACGACCCGCAACAAGCGCAAGGCGGCCGCGCTCTCCCGTGCGTACGACGGCCTGGAGGAGCGCATCGCCCAGCTCCAGGAACAGGAGGAGCTGGACGCGATCCGTCCCGACCTGGACGGCAACGAGATCATGGAGATCCTGGGTGTCCGCCCCGGCCCGGTTGTCGGTCAGGCGTACAAGTTCCTGCTGGAGCTCCGTCTGGAGAACGGCCCGATGGAGCACGACGCGGCGGTGGCGGCGCTCAAGGAGTGGTGGGCCGAGCAGAGCTGAGGCGTGAGGAACGGGGTCATGTTTCACGTGAAACATGACCCCGGGGAACACGGAGGGGCGATGTTTCACGTGAAACATCGCCCCTCCGTTGGCTAGGTGCACTTACTGGCGTTCGAAGCGGGACATGGCCGAAGCGACTGCCGCGTAGATGCCGGCGACCACGATCACCAGGACGGCTGAGCGGCCGTCAGGAGGCAGCATCAGGGCGGCGACACCGGCCGCGCCGACGAAGGCGACGTTGAAGAGCACGTCGTAGACGGAAAAGACACGGCCGCGGAAGCCGTCGTCGACCGTGGACTGGACGATTGTGTCCGTGGAGATCTTCGCGCCCTGTGTGATCAGCCCCAGGACGAACGCCGCGATCAGCATGGGCACGATGGCGAACGGCAGGCCGAGAGCGGGCTCCAGAACCGCGGCGGCCGCGGCGCACACCATGATCCAGCGGCCGGGCCCCAGCCGTCCCGCCGCCCATGGCGTCACCACGGCCGCGGCGAAGAAGCCGGCGCCGGACACCCCCAAGGCCAGCGCCAGCAGGGCGAGTCCTTGCTCCGAGTCCGAGGACAGGGCGTACCGGCACAGCATCAGCACTAGGACCAGCAGTGCGCCGTAGCAGAACCGCATCAGCGTCATCGCGGTGAGGGCCCAGGCGGCCTCCCGGCGCGGGGGTGCCGCGAGATACCGCACCCCCGCCACCAGGTCGCGTGTGGCGTCGGCGAAGGCCGTGCCCAGCCGCGGCGACACCGATTCCCGGTCGGGGCCCAGCAGCTCCGGCGCCAGACTCAGCGACGTGAGGGCCGCGCTCAGGTAGAGGGCCGCGCCCAGCAGCACCACCACGGCGTCGGTGTCCGCGACCACCAGGCGTACGACGAAGGCGAGTCCGCCGCCCGCGGTCGCGGCGAGCGTGCCGGCCGTCGGGGAGAGGGAGTTGGCCATCACCAGACGTTCGTCGTCGACCACGCGCGGCAGCGCCGCGGACAGGCCCGCGAGGACGAAGCGGTTAACCGCGGTGACGCACAGCGCGGAAACGTAGAAGAGCCAGTCCGGGACGGGGCTCACCATCAGGATGGCCGTCGCCGTCGCCAGCAGGGCGCGCAGCAGATTGCCGTAGAGGAAGACCTGGCGGCGTCGCCAACGGTCCAGCAGGACGCCCGCGAAAGGGCCGACCAGGGAGTACGGGAGCAGCAGGACCGCCATGGCGGAGGCGATCGCGGCGGCGGAGGTCTGCTTCTCCGGGGAGAAGACGACATACGCGGCGAGCGCGACCTGGTAGACACCGTCGGCTCCCTGGGAGAGCAGCCGTATGGCGAGCAGGCGTCGGAAGCCCTGGAAGCGCAGAAGGACGCGCAGGTCACGGACGACGACCATGGGGCACAGCCTCACATACGGGAGGGTCCCCGGGGTGTACAACCCGGGGACCCACAACAGCCCTGGCAGGAGCAGTTTCTAGCGCTCGACCTCGCCGCGGATGAACTTCTCCACGTTCTCGCGGGCCTCGTCGTCGAAGTACTGGACCGGCGGGGACTTCATGAAGTACGAGGACGCGGAGAGGATCGGGCCGCCGATGCCCCGGTCCTTGGCGATCTTCGCGGCGCGCAGCGCGTCGATGATGACACCCGCGGAGTTCGGGGAGTCCCAGACCTCGAGCTTGTACTCAAGGTTCAGCGGGACGTCGCCGAAGGCGCGGCCCTCGAGGCGGACGTACGCCCACTTGCGGTCGTCGAGCCAGGCCACGTAGTCGGACGGGCCGATGTGGACGTTCTTCTCGCCGAGGTCCCGGTCGGGGATCTGGGAGGTGACGGCCTGGGTCTTGGAGATCTTCTTGGACTCCAGGCGCTCGCGCTCGAGCATGTTCTTGAAGTCCATGTTGCCGCCGACGTTCAGCTGCATCGTGCGGTCCAGGATGACGCCCCGGTCCTCGAACAGCTTCGCCATGACGCGGTGCGTGATGGTGGCGCCGACCTGCGACTTGATGTCGTCACCGACGATCGGCACGCCCGCCTCGGTGAACTTGTCCGCCCACTCCTTGGTGCCGGCGATGAAGACCGGAAGCGCGTTGACGAAGGCGACCTTGGCGTCGATGGCGCACTGGGCGTAGAACTTCGCCGCGTCCTCGGAACCGACGGGCAGGTAGCAGACGAGGACGTCGACCTGCTTGTCCTTGAGGACCTGGATGACGTCGACAGGCTCCTCGGCGGACTCCTCGATGGTCTGGCGGTAGTACTTGCCGAGGCCGTCGAGGGTGTGGCCGCGCTGCACGGTGACACCGGTGCTGGGCACGTCGCAGATCTTGATGGTGTTGTTCTCGGACGCGCCGATGGCGTCCGAGAGGTCGAGCCCGACCTTCTTGGCGTCCACGTCGAACGCGGCGACGAACTCGACGTCACGGACGTGGTAGTCGCCGAACTGGACGTGCATCAGGCCGGGGACCTTGGACGCCGGGTCGGCGTCCTTGTAGTACTCGACTCCCTGCACCAGCGACGCGGCGCAGTTGCCCACGCCGACGATGGCTACGCGAACCGAACCCATTCCGGTTGCTCCCTGTGTGTACTGGTGAAGCCCCGACGGGGCCTCACGTGGCGGTGTCGCCGGGCGTATCCGGCCGGGGAGTCTCCCCCGGCCGGGGCAGGCCGCCCGTCGCTCCAGATGTGTCCTGCTGAGCGGTCCCCCCGGAAACGGAACCCCTCAGGTCCCGTCCGGCCCGCTCGCTCTCGATGAGCTCGTTCAGCCAGCGCACTTCGCGCTCCACGGACTCCATCCCGTGGCGCTGGAGCTCAAGGGTGTAGTCGTCGAGGCGCTCCCGGGTGCGCGCCAGCGAGGCGCGCATCTTCTCCAGGCGCTCCTCCAGTCGGCTCCGGCGGCCCTCGAGGACGCGCATGCGCACGTCGCGGGACGTCTGCCCGAAGAAGGCGAAGCGAGCGGCGAAGTGCTCGTCCTCGTACGCGTCGGGGCCCGTCTGCGAGAGCAGCTCCTCGAAGTGCTCCTTACCTTCCGCCGTCAACCGATAGACGATTTTCGCGCGTCGCCCCGCGAGGGTGGCGGCGAGGGCGTCGTCGGGGCTGCTGCCCGACTCCTCGATCAACCAGCCGTTGGCGACCAGCGTCTTGAGGCACGGGTAGAGCGTCCCGTAGCTGAACGCACGGAATACACCCAGCGACGTATTGAGTCGTTTGCGCAGCTCATAGCCGTGCATCGGGGACTCGCGGAGCAGGCCCAGGACGGCGAACTCGAGGATCCCGGAACGCCGGCTCATCCGCGCCTCCTCCCTGTCGCTGGCTCGTTCGCACGGTCTTTATGCCGTGCTGATGTATCGACTCGATACATCAGCACGATAGAACGCCCCTCCGGATGCGACAAGAGGGGGCACGGTGAACGGGGTCACATCACCGATTCGTAGGAAGCGAGTTGCCTGGTTTGGGGTGAACTTCGGTGCTAGGCGGGTTTTGGCGGTGCGTAGTCTGTGCGCCATGCACATCACCGGGAACCGAGTGACGCCAGGGGACGTCCTCGTCATCGGTGCAGTACGGGTGAATGCGAAAACGACCGCATCCGTACTTTGGGGGGACCGGAAACCAGCCGCCGTTTCCAGGCGCGCAAGGGTGCGCCTGCCCGAGGAGTAATCGTTCGATGAGCGAGCACCGTCGCAAACCGCCGCAGCCGCAGGGAGGCGGACGTGCCGCGGCCCGACGTGGCCAGTCGGCACCCTCCGGCCGCCGCGCGGCACCGCGAGGCGCCACCGGGTTTCCTTCCGACTCCTATGGAGCGGGGGGTGAAGAGCGCCCGTACGGCAGCCGTGCCGAGGCCCGGCGGGCCGCACAGAGAAATGGTGGCGGCCGGCGTAGAGGGGCCGACGGCGCGGGACATGGTCCCGCGGGCCGTGGTGGCCCGAACGGGCCGGGGCGCGGCAGAGGCCGCGGTTCCGATCCCGCCAAGAAGAGGTTCATCGACTACCCGCGCGCGGGCAAGTACGGAGCCGCGCGCTGGTTGCCATCGTGGAAACTGGTCACGGGGCTGTTCATCGGCTTCATAGGGAGCCTGGTGGCGGTCGCGGGTGTCGGATACGCCATGGTGAGCGTCCCGAACGTCGCGGATACCGCGACGGCGCAGAACAATGTCTACTACTGGGCCGACGGCAGCCAGATGGTCGCCACGGGTGGTGAGACGAACCGCCAGATCGTCAATCTCTCGCAGATCCCCCCGGCGATGCGGTGGGCCGTCATCTCCCAGGAGAACAAGACTTTCTACACCGACAGCGGCGTCGACCCGAAGGGCATCGCGCGTGCCTTCCTCAACATGGCCAGGGGCGGCCAGACACAGGGCGGCTCCACCATCACCCAGCAGTACGTGAAGAACGCGCGCCTGGACGACCAGTCGCAGACGATCTCCCGCAAGTTCAAGGAGATCTTCATCTCGATCAAGGTAGGGGCCACCGTCAAGAAGGACGAAATCCTGGCCGGCTACCTGAACTCCGCGTACTACGGCCGGAACGCCTACGGGATCCAGGCGGCCGCGCGCGCGTACTTCAACAAGGACGCCGTCAAGCTGAACCCGGGTCAGTGCGCCTTCCTGGCGGCGATGCTGAAGGGCGCCACGTACTACGACCCGGCGGGCGCGGTCTCCGTGGACCCGGCCGCCACTCCTGAGGCCAACAGGCGGCGGGCCAAGCTGCAGATGCAGGACACCCTCAACAAGATGGTCGAGTACAACCATCTGAGCGCCACGGAGCGAGCTAAGTACACCGAGCTCCCCAAGGTCCAGAGCCCGCGGTCGAACACCCGGCTGAGTGGTCAGATCGGTTATCTCGTCGACCTCGCCAAGGCGTACCTGATCAACAACGACACGAAGATCACGGCCAACGACCTTCAGCGAGGTGGCTACTCGATCTACACGACCTTCGACAAGAAGAAGGTCGACGCGCTCCAAGACGCGGTCAAGAAGGTCCAGAAGGCGAACATCAAGCCCAAGCAGCGCCCGGACACGGACAAGTACGTTCAGTTCGGCGGGGCTTCCGTGGACCCGAAAACGGGCGCCATCAGGGCGATCTACGGCGGTGAGGACGCAACCAAGCACTTCACCAACAACGCCGACTCGACCGGTGCCCAGGTGGGTTCGACGTTCAAGCCGTTCGTGCTGGCAGCCGCCATGAAGTGGGGCGTGCGGAACCCCGACCTCCCGGCGTCGCAGGCGCAGGACGAGCGCACCGTCGCTTCCCCGAAGAGCCTGTACAGCGGCAAGAACAAGCTCAAGATCAAGAATTACGACGGGACGGTCTGGACCGACAAGGACAACAAGGAGTGGCTGCAGACGAACGACGGCAATCAGTCGGTGGGAAGCCCGCCGAAGTACACGATCGACCTTCGCGAGGCGATGCAGTACTCCGTCAACTCGGCCTACGTCCAGCTCGGCATGGACGTAGGCCTGGACAAGGTCAAGCAGGCCGCCCTGGATGCGGGCGTCCTGGAGAAGAGCCTGGCCAGCGCCGACTTCCCGTCGTTCTCCATCGGTACCTCCTCCCCGAGCACGATCCGGATGGCTGGTGCGTACGCCACCTTCGCGGCCAGCGGCAAGCAGAACGACCCGTTCTCCGTCGAGAGGGTCACCAGCCAGGACGGGACGGTCTTCACGCACCAGGCCAAGACCGAGCAGGCCTTCACATCGAATGTGGCCGACAACGTCACGGACGTTCTGAAGACCGTGGTCGAGAAGGGAACCGGTACCAACGCCCGGCTGCCCGGCCGTGAGGTGGCCGGCAAGACGGGTACCACCGACGGCAACAAGTCCGCCTGGTTCGTCGGCTACACCCCCCAGCTGTCCACCGCGATCAGCATGTTCCGGATGGACGACAACGAGAAGAACAAGTCGCGGACGTTCCTGGAGATGTACGGAACGGGTGGCCAGGAAGAGATCCACGGTGCCTCGTTCCCGGCCCAGATCTGGCACGACTACATGGCGCAGGCGCTCGAGGGTCAGGGTGTGGAGAAGTTCCCGACGCCCGAGCCCATCGGTGAGATCGTCAATGCCGTCCCGAGCCCGAGCGTGACCCCCACGCCCACGGAGACCGTCACGGAGAGCCCGTCGCCGACCCCGACGCCGAGCGTGACGCCCACGCCCACGCCGACCGACACATGCAACGGTCCCCGCTGGAAGTGCGGCAACGACAACGGCGGCGACACCGGCGGCCTCGATGGTGGCCCCTCGGACGGTGTGACCACGACGCCGACCGCGACCACCACCGACGGAGGCTCCAAGGGCAATGGCAACGGCGGTGGCTTCCCCTTCGGAGGCCCGAACGGGTAGTCGTCACCGACCGTGTTTCACGTGAAACACTCCGTTTCACGTGAAACACCGACCGAAGAGGGCCGTCGCACCGACCAGGTGTGGCGGCCCTCGGCGTTTTCCTAGGTGCATGCGGCAGGATGAGCCCCATGCCCAGTGCAGAGACGACGCGAGCGAGCGTCCACGAGCCGGACCCCGTGCGGCCGACCAGGGAGGACGAGGTCGCTGCGGCAGGTAGCGAGCTGATCGGCGGTCCCGTCGGGCGACGTGCACTGCTCGGGACGTCCTGGTGGACTCCCGTGCGGGTGGTGGCGCTCGTCGCGATCGGTATGTTCGCCCTCGGCATGGTCCAGAAGCTGCCCTGCTACGACAGCGGCTGGTTCTTCGGCGCCAGTTCCCAGTACACGCACGCGTGCTACTCGGACATCCCGCATCTCTACCAGGGACGCGGTTTCGCCGACGGGCTCGTGCCCTACTTCGACAAGCTCCCCGGCGACATGGACTACCTCGAATACCCGGTGCTCACCGGTGTGTTCATGGAGGTCGCTTCGTGGGTGACTCCGGGCAGCGGCACCCTCCAGGCCCGGGAGCAGACCTACTGGATGGTCAACGCCGGGATGCTGATGGTGTGCGCCGCGGTCATCGCCGTGTGCACTGCGCGCATCCACCGCCGGCGCCCCTGGGACGGCCTCCTGGTCGCCCTCGCGCCCGCCTTCGCGCTGACGGCCACCATCAACTGGGACCTGCTCGCCGTGGCCCTGCTGGCCGCCGCGATGCTGATGTGGTCGCGTGGCCGGGCCCTTGCCTTCGGCATCCTGGTCGGGCTCGCCACCGCCGCCAAGTTCTATCCGTTCCTGGTACTCGGACCGCTCCTCGTGCTGTGCTGGCGGGCGGGCAAGTGGCGGGAGTTCTCCACCGCCGTGCTGGGCGCCGTGGGCGCGTGGCTCGTGGTCAACCTGCCGGTGATGTACCTCGCCCCCGAGGGCTGGGCGAAGTTCTACAGCTTCAGCCGGGAACGGGGGGTCGACTTCGGTTCGGTCTTCCTGTTCATCTCGCGCTGGCTCGACATCGAGATCACCAAGGACGCGGCCAATACCTCCGCGATGATCATGATGCTGGTGGCCTGCGCCATCCTCACCACCATCACGCTCACGGCCCCGCGTCGCCCGCGCTTCGCCCAGCTCGCGTTCCTGATCGTCGCGGCGTTCATCCTCACCAACAAGGTCTACTCGCCGCAGTACGTGCTGTGGCTGGTGCCCCTTGCCGCACTGGCCCGGCCGCGCTGGCGGGACTTTTTGATCTGGCAGGCGTGCGAGGTGGCGTACTTCCTGGGGATCTGGATGTACCTCGCCTACACGACCAGCGGAGACGCCCACAAGGGTCTGCCGACGGACGGGTACCAAATCGCCATCGCTGTCCATCTGTTGGGGACGCTCTACCTGTGCGCCGTCGTCGTACGCGACATCTTCATGCCGGAACGGGACATGGTGCGCCGGGCCGGTGACGACGACCCGTCCGGCGGTGTGCTGGACGGCGCGCCGGACGTCTTCGTGCTGGGGGCCGCCCCCCATCCGCCGCGGCACGCCGCGCACTTCGACGGGCCGCATGTGGAGTGGGGCAGCGGGGGTGCCGAGCCCGCGGAGAGCCGTTCGCCCTGAGCGAACACATCGTTGGGGCGCCAAACCAAAGGCCGTACACGGGGCTCCGTGTACGGCCTTTGTGCTGTCCTGCCCGGGCCTCAGCGGTCGACGAGCCGGTCGAACTGCGTGGTGGTGTGCCGCAGATGGGCCACCAGCTCGTCGCCCACCTTCGGCTCCGTGGCGTCCGCGGGGACGAAGAGGATCGAGACCTGCATGTGCGGGGGTTCGGCGAACCAGCGCTGCTTGCCCGCCCAGACGAAGGGCGAAAGGTTCCGGTTCACCGTGGCGAGGCCGGCCCGGGCGACGCCCTTGGCGCGCGGCATGACGCCGTGCAGGGCCTTGGGGGCCTCCAGGCCCACCCCGTGCGACGTTCCGCCCGCCACGACGACCAGGAAGCCGTCGGAGGCCGCCTTCTGCTGCCGGTAGCCGAAGCGCTCGCCCTTGGAAACGCGCGTGACGTCCAGGACGGCCCCCCGGTACTCGGTCGCCTCGTGGTCCCCCAGCCACAGCCGGGTGCCGATGCGGGCGCGGAAGCGGGTCTGCGGGAACTGCTGCTGAAGCCGGATGAGCTCCTCGGCCTTGAGGTGGCTGACGAACATCGTGTGCAGCGGCAGCCGGGCCGCGCGCAGCCGGTCCATCCAGCCGATGACCTCCTCGACGGCGTCCGAGCCGTCGGTGCGGTCGAGCGGGAGGTGGATGGCGAAGCCCTCCAGGCGGACGTTCTCTATGGCGGAGTGCAGATGCGGCAGGTCCTGCTCGCTCACGCCGTGCCGCTTCATCGAGGACATCACCTCGATGACCACACGGGCGCCCACGAGTCCGTACACGCCGTCCACGGACGACACCGAGCGGATGACGCGGTCGGGCAGCGGCACGGGCTCTTCGCCCCGCCGGAACGGCGTCAGCACCAGCAGGTCGCCGCTGAACCAGTCCTTGATCCGGGCCGCCTCGTACGTCGTGCCCACGGCGAGGACGTCCGAGCCCAGACGCGTGGCCTCCTCCGCCAGCCGCTCGTGGCCGAAGCCGTAGCCGTTGCCCTTGCAGACGGGGACGAGCCCAGGGAACTGTTCCTGCACGTGCTTGTGGTGTGCCCGCCAGCGCGCGGTGTCGACGTAAAGCGTGAGCGCCATGGCCGGTCCCGGAACCTTTCTCGTGGCTGCGGTGTGTCAGAGGTCTGAGAGGAAATTGTGACGGACTCGTCGGCCCTGCGGGGAGGCGCCGGGCCGCGGAGCGGCCCGTTACGCTGCTCCGGCAGGTCAGCGGCGCGACATGTAGATGTCGAGCGCCTTGTGGAGCAGCTTGTTGAGCGGGAAGTCCCATTCGCCGAGGTACTCGGCTGCCTGCCCGCCCGTGCCCACCTTGAACTGGATCAGACCGAAGAGGTGATCGGTCTCGTCCAGCGAGTCCGAGATACCGCGCAGGTCGTAGACGGTGGCGCCGAGTGCGTAGGCGTCGCGCAGCATCCGCCACTGCATCGCGTTCGAGGGCCGGACCTCGCGGCCGATGTTGTCGGAGGCACCGTAGGAGTACCAGACGTGCCCGCCGACCACCAGCATCGTCGCCGCCGAAAGGTTCACGCCGTTGTGCCGGGCGAAGTACAGGCGCATGCGGTTGGGGTCCTCGGTGTTGAGGGCCGTCCACATGCGCTGGAAGTACGACAGCGGGCGGGGCCGGAAGTGGTCGCGCACGGCCGTGATCTCGTACAGCCGCTGCCATTCCTCGAGGTCGTGGTAACCGCCCTGGACGACCTCGACACCGGCCTTCTCGGCCTTCTTGATGTTGCGGCGCCACAGCTGGTTGAAGTTCTTGTGGACCTCTTCCAGGGAACGGTTCGCGAGCGGCACCTGGTAGACGTAGCGGGGCTGCACGTCACCGAAGCCGGCGCCGCCGTCCTCGCCCTGCTGCCAGCCCATGCGGCGCAGCTTGTCGGCGACCTCGAAGGCGCGCGGTTCGATGAAGTCCGCTTCGATGTCGCGCAGACGCTTCACGTCCGGGTCCTGGATGCCCTGCTTGATGGAGTTGGCCTCCCAGCGCCGGATGATCACCGGCGGGCCCATCTTCACCGAGAAGGCACCCTGGTGCTTCAGGTGCGCGAGCATCGGCTGGATCCAGTCGTCCAGATTCGGCGCGTACCAGTTGATGACCGGGCCCTCGGGAAGGTACGCGAGATAGCGCTTGATCTTGGGCAGCTGGCGGTACAACACCAGTCCGACGCCCACCAGTTCGCCGTTCTTGTCGAACCACCCGAGGTTCTCCGAGCGCCACTCCGCCTTGACGTCTGCCCAGGCCGGGACCTGCATGTGGCTCGCCGCCGGCAGGCTCTGGATGTACGCCAGATGCTGCTCGCGGCTGATCGTCCTCAGGGTCAGGCTCATTCGGGGCGCTCCTCGGGCTGGTGTGTCCCCATGGGTACAGGGGCTCCGGCTCTCGCGCCGAAGCCTACTGCGCCCTGGGAGCGCCCCGACTGGCCGTATGGAACCTGTGTGCCCATCGGATCGCCGGACGGCCCGCCGGGCCGTCCGGCGATCTCACGGTCAGCCGCCGATCAGCCCGCCGAAGAGGCCGCCGTGGGCCATGCCGAGACCGAAGCCGATGGCGGAGGCACCGAGTCCCAGGATCAGCCCGAAGCGCTCACGGGTCGTGACGGAGATGTACTGCCCGTACGCGCCGGTGAAGATCCCCACCAGGCCGGTCCAAGAGCTGATCAGATGCAGGTTGTCGAACATCGCCGTGACGAAGGCCGTGATCCCGAGCACCAGGGTCACCACGAGCAGGGTGTCCTGGACGGGGTGGGCCTTGCCGTCCGTGGCCAAGAGAGAACCGGTGGTGTTGGGTCGCAATACCTGTGCCATAGGGCACCTCCTGCGGAAGGCGGCGCATGGTAGCGCCGTACACACCCGATGCGTACTGATTGTGGGGCTTCGCCGCCGGATTTCAACCGGAAGCGCGTGTGCGGGTACTCTGTACCCTCTGCACCGGTGTCTGCCCAGGCCAAGCCGGGGAAACCGCCGACCGACCCCGATTGTCGGTGGCGGCCGATACCGTTGCGTACGCATCACAACCCTCCTGCCACGGAACGACCGTGGCCGCTGAGTCCAAAGGAGGTGGGTTCCACATGCGTCACTACGAGGTGATGGTCATCCTCGACCCCGATCTCGAGGAGCGCGCTGTCTCCCCGCTGATCGAGAACTTCCTTTCTGTCGTCCGTGACGGTGGCGGAAAGGTCGAGAAGGTCGACACCTGGGGCCGTCGTCGTCTCTCGTACGAGATCAAGAAGAAGCCCGAGGGCATCTACTCGGTCATCGACCTGCAGGCCGAGCCTGCGGTCGTCAAGGAGCTCGACCGCCAGATGAACCTGAACGAGTCGGTCCTCCGGACCAAGGTCCTCCGCCCCGAGACCCACTGAGCTCCAGCTCAGCTGATCTCGGGATTCGAGTAGCAGCAAGCAGCCAGCAGCAAACCCGCCGAGAGGTTCCCCCATGGCAGGCGAGACCGTCATCACGGTCGTCGGCAATCTTGTCGAAGACCCCGAGCTGCGCTTCACCCCGTCCGGTGCGGCGGTCGCGAAGTTCCGCATCGCGTCCACTCCCCGCACCTTCGACCGCCAGACGAACGAGTGGAGGGACGGCGAGAGCCTCTTCCTGACCTGCTCGGTCTGGCGACAGGCGGCGGAGAACGTCGCCGAGTCGCTTCAGAAGGGCATGCGCGTCATCGTGCAGGGCCGGCTGAAGCAGCGGTCCTACGAGGACCGTGAGGGCGTCAAGCGCACGGTCTACGAGCTCGATGTCGACGAGGTCGGCGCGAGCCTGCGCAACGCCACGGCCAAGGTCACCAAGACCGCCGGCCGCGGTGGCCAGGGTGGTTACGGCGGCGGTGGCGGCCAGGGTGGCGGCGGCTGGGGCGGCGGCCCCGGCGGCGGCCAGCAGGGCGGCGGCGCTCCGGCCGAGGACCCGTGGGCGACCGGCGCTCCTGCCGGTGGCCAGGGCGGTGGCGGCTGGGGCGGCGGCTCCGGCGGCGGTGGCGGCTACTCGGACGAGCCCCCCTTCTAGACCTTCGGGCCGGGTCATCGGGCCTGGCCGGGTCGAGGGCGGGTCGTACCCCAAACTTCTTGATCACACAGGAGAAACACCATGGCGAAGCCGCCTGTGCGCAAGCCGAAGAAGAAGGTTTGCGCTTTCTGCAAGGACAAGGTCACGTACGTGGACTACAAGGACACGAACATGCTGCGGAAGTTCATTTCCGACCGCGGCAAGATCCGTGCCCGCCGCGTGACCGGCAACTGCACGCAGCACCAGCGTGACGTCGCCACGGCCGTCAAGAACAGCCGTGAGATGGCGCTGCTGCCCTACACCTCCACCGCGCGATAAGGGAAGGGTGACCGACTCATGAAGATCATCCTCACCCACGAGGTCTCCGGCCTCGGCGCCGCGGGCGACGTCGTCGACGTCAAGGACGGCTACGCTCGCAACTACCTGATCCCGCGGAAGTTCGCTATCCGCTGGACCAAGGGTGGCGAGAAGGACGTCGAGCAGATCCGTCGCGCTCGCAAGATCCACGAGATCCAGACCATCGAGCAGGCCAATCAGGTCAAGGCCCAGCTCGAGGGCGTGAAGGTCCGCCTGGCCGTCCGCTCCGGCGACGCCGGCCGTCTCTTCGGTTCCGTCACCCCGGCCGACATCGCCTCGGCGATCAAGGCTTCCGGTGGCCCCGAGGTCGACAAGCGCCGCATCGAGCTGGGCGCGCCGATCAAGACGCTGGGCTCCCACGAGACGTCCGTGCGTCTGCACCCCGAGGTTGCCGCCAAGGTCAGCATCGAGGTCGTCGCGGCCTAAGTGCTGCGCTCGCTCAAGCGAGATGTGGGGCCGCACCCTTCGGGGTGCGGCCCCATACGCTTGCCGTCGAGGGCATGGACGGGTAGACACGGGAGGCGTCGTTTCACGTGAAACATCGTGAATCGGGCGGTGTTTCACACGGCACAGGGTCGCCGTCCCCTCGTGTGCAATGCGCTTTCGCCTGCATATCCGGCACGCGGCGTCGTTCAGTGCTACCGCGTCAGCGCGTCGCACCCGTCACTATCCAGTGGCCCGAGCGGGAGCGTAGCCACAGGGTGAGCATCCGGACGGTCATCATCAGCGTCATCGCCGCCCACAAGGCGGTGAGCCCGCCGCCGAGGACCGGGACCAGCAGGGCCACGGGAGCGAAAACCGCCAGCGTCAGCAACATTGCCCAGGCCAGATACGGTCCGTCCCCAGCCCCCATCAGTACGCCGTCCAGCACGAAGACGATGCCGCAGATGGGCTGCGCGAGGGCAACGAGCACCAGAGCGGGCAGAGCGATATGGCGGACGGCCGTGTCACTGGTGAACAGCGGCAGGAAGAGCGGTCGGGTCACGAGGACCAGCAGTCCGAGCACGATCCCGGCGATGATGCCCCACTGCACCATGCGGCGGCACGCGTCGCGGGCGCCCTGCGCGTCGCCCGCGCCGAGATAACGCCCGATGATGGCCTGTCCGGCGATGGCGATCGCGTCCAGGGCGAAGGCAAGCAGGCTCCACAGCGACAGGACGATCTGGTGCGCGGCGATGTCCGCGTCCCCGAGCCGGGCGGCGACAGCGGTCGCGATCATCAGGATCGCCCGCAGTGAGAGGGTACGGACCAGCAGAGGCGCCCCCGCCTGTGCACCGGCACGTATCCCGGCCGCGTCGGGCCGCAGGGAGGCGCCGTGCCGACGGGCACCGCGGACGACGACGCACAGATACACCGTGGCCATGCCGCACTGGGCGATGACCGTGCCCCAGGCGGAACCGGCGATGCCCAGGTCGGCGCCGTAGACGAGGCCCGCGTTGAGGGCGGCGTTCGCGACGAAGCCCGCGACAGCCACGTACAGAGGTGTCCTGGTGTCCTGAAGTCCGCGCAGGACGCCGGTTGCGGCGAGCACGACGAGCATCGCGGGGATGCCGAGCGCTGAGATCCGCAGATACGTCGTCGCATACGGGGCGGCGGTCGGTGAGGCGCCGAAGACGTCCACGATGCCGGGGGCCATGGGCAGGACTACGGCGACGACGGCCGCTCCGAGCAGGAGCGCCAGCCAGATGCCGTCCATGCCCTGGCGGATGGCGGACCGCAGATCACCGGCGCCGACGCGGCGGGCGACTGCGGCCGTGGTGGCGTACGCAAGGAAGACGAAGACGCTCACGGCGGTGGTGAGGAGTGCCGATGCGACGCCGAGGCCGGCCAGCTGCGCGGTTCCGAGATGGCCGACGATCGCGCTGTCGGCCATCACGAAGAGGGGCTCTGCGACGAGTGCGGCGAAGGCCGGAACGGCCAGTGCGACGATCTCCCGGTCGTGCCGGCGTCGGGTGGCGCGGGGTGGCGCGGGAGCCTGTGTCATGACCACCAATCTAATCGTCCACAGGTAAGAGATGCAAAGCGATTCTGACCCTTACTCTGGCGTTGACGTGGCACGGCGCTGTGCACGGTTCGGGGCGATCTTGATCCGACTGGGGAAGTTTTTCTTCTGCACAGCCAGTGGACGGGAAAAGAGCAGGTCAGAGTGGCATGGCTGGAGGGACTGAGGGCTTGTTCACAGGGCTGTCCACCGTGTCGTGCACAGGTTTTGCGGAGTTGTCCACAGCATCGGGGCCGTCGTCCACATGGCCTGTGGATAACCAGATTGGCTGACGGTGCCGACGGGCCTACCGTGGTCCGGCGCCCGCTCCTCCCTTCGTCCTCGGAAAACGCGTAAAACCGACGCGTCTGAACCGGAGCTGGGCTTCTCGCTTTGTCAGTGTCGTGCCCTAGAAATGAAGCGCACGGCGAGGTCCGCGCGGCGGACGGGAGGAGGCGGCCCGGTGAGCATCTCCGAGCCCTTGGACGATCCGTGGGCCGACAGCGGCCCCAGCGATCGTGTCCCTGCCTCCCGCCGGGGCCGTGACGGCGGCAGAGGCCGCGACGAGCAGCATGATCGTGGCCCTGACAACGACGCATGGGAGGGCGGAGGCACCTCCTTCGAGCGCGTCCCGCCACAGGACCTGGACGCGGAGCAGTCCGTCCTCGGCGGCATGCTCCTGTCCAAGGACGCGATCGCTGACGTCGTAGAGGTTCTCAAGGGCCATGACTTCTACCGCCCCGCGCACGAGACGATCTACCAGGCCATCCTCGACCTGTACGCGAAGGGCGAGCCGGCCGACCCCATCACGGTCGCCGCCGAGCTGACCAAGCGCGGCGAGATCACCAAGGTCGGTGGGGCTCCGTATCTGCACACACTGGTGCAGACGGTCCCGACCGCGGCGAACGCCGAGTACTACGCGCAGATCGTGCACGAGCGCGCGGTCCTACGCCGCCTGGTCGAGGCCGGCACCCGCATCACCCAGATGGGATACGCGGCCGACGGCGACATCGACGAGATCGTCAACAGCGCCCAGGCCGAGATCTTCGCGGTCACCGAGCAACGCACGGCCGAGGACTATCTGCCGCTCAGCGAGATCATGGAGGGCGCACTCGACGAGATCGAGGCGATCGGTTCGCGGTCGGGGGAGATGACCGGCGTCCCGACCGGTTTCACCGACCTCGACCAGCTCACCAATGGTCTGCACCCCGGTCAGATGATCATCATTGCGGCCCGCCCCGCCATGGGTAAGTCCACCCTGGCCCTGGACTTCGCGCGGGCAGCGTCCATCAAGCACAACCTGCCGAGCGTGATCTTCTCGCTCGAAATGGGCCGCAACGAGATCGCGATGCGTCTGCTGTCCGCCGAGGCACGCGTGGCCCTGCATCACATGCGCTCCGGCACGATGACGGACGAGGACTGGACCCGGCTCGCGCGTCGCATGCCGGATGTCTCGGCGGCTCCGCTCTACATCGACGACTCGCCGAACCTGTCGATGATGGAGATCCGCGCCAAGTGCCGCCGCCTCAAGCAGCGCAACGACCTGAAGCTCGTCATCATCGACTATTTGCAGCTGATGCAGTCCGGCTCCAAGCGGTCCGAGAGCCGGCAGCAAGAGGTCTCGGACATGTCGCGAAACCTGAAGCTGCTGGCCAAGGAGCTGGAGCTGCCGGTGATCGCGCTCTCGCAGCTCAACCGAGGCCCCGAGCAGCGCACGGACAAGAAACCCATGGTGTCCGACCTGCGTGAGTCCGGCTCGATCGAACAGGACGCCGACATGGTGATCCTGCTGCACCGTGAGGACGCGTACGAGAAGGAGTCGCCGCGCGCGGGCGAGGCGGACATCATCGTCGGCAAGCACCGAAACGGCCCGACGGCAACGATCACGGTCGCCTTCCAGGGCCACTACTCCCGCTTCGTGGACATGGCGCAGACCTGACCCGTCGTCCACCCCTCGGCAGCGATGCCGATCAAATGCGCTCGACGTGGGATGCCTTCCCGGGTGAACTGGGGTCATGACGACATCTCTGGAAGAACTGCTCCCGGGAACGCGCCGGGCCCTTCTGCACCGCATCGCCGTTGCACAGGCCCAGGGTCGGGCGCCGTCACTGGTGGCGGCGGTCGTCCGGGACGGGCGGACGGTGTGGCACGGCGCGCGCACCTGCGTGGACGGCCATGCCCCGGACGAGAATGTGCAGTACCGGATCGGCTCGATCACCAAGACCTTCACCGCGGTCCTTGTGCTGCGACTGCGGGACGAGGGCGTTCTGGACCTTGGCGACCCGCTGGAGAAGCATCTGCCCGGCACCGGGGCGGGGGAGGCCACCATCGCCGAACTGCTCGCTCATACGGGCGGTCTGGCGGCCGAGTCGCCCGCGCCGTGGTGGGAGCGCACGCCTGGCGCGTTGCGCCCCGAACTTGCGGACGTACTGGGCGAGCAGCCGCTGCGGCATCCGGTCGGGCGTCGGTTCCACTACTCCAACCCCGGCTATACGCTCCTGGGCGCGCTGGTCGAGGAGGTGCGCGGGGCTCCCTGGGAGGACGTTCTGCGGCGCGAGGTGCTCGAACCGCTGGGGTTGCACCGCACGAGCGGCCGGCCGCAGGCACCGCATGCCGGGGGCTGGGCCGTGCATCCATGGGCTGATGTGATGCTTCCGGAGCCCGCCGAAGACCTCGGACGGATGGCGTCGGCCGGTCAACTGTGGTCGACCACCGGTGACTTGGCGCGTTTTGCCGTCTTCCTCGCCCGGGGCGACGACCGGGTGCTGAGCGCGGAGTCCGTACAGGAGATGCGGGCGCCGGCAGCGCCGCCCGAGGCCGCAGACGTGGCGGCCGGGTACGCCTATGGACTCGGCCTGGAGACCCGGCATCAGGACGGCCGCCTCCTCGTCGGACACACAGGTTCTCTTCCGGGTTTCCTCGCCAGTCTCACCATCAGCGTGAGAGACGACGTGGCGGCCGTCGTGCTGGCCAACTGCACATCAGGGCCACTGCTTTCCGCCGTCGCCGCCGATCTGGTCGGCATCGTGGCCGAGGCGGAACCCCGGATCCCCGAGCCGTGGCAACCGCTGCCCGACATCGACCGGTCGGTCCTGGAGTTGGCGGGACAGTGGTACTGGGGGACACAGGGCTTCATTCTGCGGCTCACGGCCGACGGGGGTGTCTCGCTGGAGCCGTTGTCCGGCGTGGGCCGTCGCGCCCGCCTGAGGTCCAACGGTGACGGCACCTGGACGGGGCTCGACGGCTACTACGCGGGAGAGGTTCTGAAGGTCGTACGGCGGCCTGACGGGTCCCTGAGCCATCTGGACCTCGGGTCGTTCGTGTTCACCCGTCAGCCGTACGAGGAAGGGGCTCCCGTGCCCGGTGGTGTGGACCCGGAGGGGTGGAGCGGGATCGGCTAGTCGTCGCTGTCATGGGAAGGGGCATGTTTCACGTGAAACATGCCCCTTCGTGCTTGAGCGGTGTCAGAGCGACCGTTTGAAGCCCACGTGGGAGGCCTCGAAGCCCAGGCGCTCGTAGAAGCGGTGGGCGTCGGTGCGGGTGGCGTCGGAGGTCAGCTGGACCAACTGGCAGCCCTGACGCCGTGATTCGTCGATTGCCCACTCGATGAGGCGCGTGCCGAGACCGCCGCCGCGCTCGTCGGCATGGATGCGTACCCCCTCGATGACCGAGCGGGTCGCACCCTTGCGGGACAGCCCCGGGATGACCGTGAGCTGGAGAGTGCCGACGACACGTCCGTCGCGAACGGCGACCACCAGGTGCTGGTTCTGATCGCCGCTCAGCCGCTCCAGCGCGCTCAGGTACGGCGCCAGATCGTCCGGTGACTCGCGCTGGGCGCCGAGCGGGTCATCGGCGAGCATGGCGACGATCGCGGGGACGTCGTCTGCCGCGGCGGGGCGTATTTCGAGATCTCCCATGATCCGCACCCTACGGGGGCGGCATGCGCCCCTGCGTGGACAGGGAGAGAGCGTCTTCCTAAGCCGGCACGTTCAACGACTCGACCACGCGGACCAGTGGCGCCAGCTCGGGGTTCCTCGCCGCCTCGTCGAGCGCCTCGCGCAGGGCGGCGTCATTGGTGGGACGGGCCTCTTCGAGGAGCTTGAGACCGGCCTCGGAGACGTTGGTGTAGATGCCGCGGCGGTCGGTCGGGCAGAGGTAGCGCGCGAGCAGGCCGCGATCCTCGAGCCTGGTGACCAGTCGGGTCGTGGCGCTCTGGCTGAGGACCACCGCGTCAGCGACCTGCTTCATCTGTAGATGTCCCCCCTCGCCGTCGTGCTGTCGGCTGAGCACGTCGAGCAGGGAGTACTCCCGCACGCTCAGATCGTGCTTGGCCTGCAGGGCGCGCTCGAGGTGGGCCTCGATCCTCCCGTGCAGCAGGGAGAGAGCGCACCAACCCTGAGCAAGGGCGGTAAGCGCGGGGTCCGTCGCTGTCATGGCGTTTTCCTCCATCCCGGAGCGGCTCACCTCAAGGATAGAGCACCGACGCAATAGCCTGCTGTTGCATATATAGCGCGCTTGCAAGTATTGTGGACGCACGCAAAGCGCACCTGCAATCGTGTGGAAGGTTGTTACCCCATGCCTCTCGCGCTTCTGGCCCTCGCGATCGGGGCCTTCGGGATCGGAACCACAGAATTCGTGATCATGGGTGTTCTGCCCGAGGTCGCGAACGACTTCGGGGTCTCCATTCCCACCGCCGGGCTGCTCGTGACCGGCTATGCACTGGGCGTGGTGTTCGGTGCCCCGATCATGACCGCGCTGGGCACCAAGGTCTCCCGCAAGCGGATGCTGATGGTGCTGATGGGCCTGTTCGTCCTCGGCAACCTGCTCTCCGCCGTCGCCCCGGTCTTCGGGCTGATGCTGGTGGGCCGAGTGGTGGCCTCCCTCGCCCACGGCGCGTTCTTCGGCATCGGCTCTGTTGTCGCAGCCGAGTTGGTCGCCCCGGAGAAGAAAGCCGGCGCCATCTCCATGATGTTCAGCGGTCTGACCGTGGCAAACGTGGTCGGCGTCCCGCTGGGGACGCTCATCGGACAGTCGGTCGGCTGGCGGGTCACCTTCACGCTTGTCGCCGCGCTCGGCGTGATCGGGTTGCTCGGCGTCGCGAAGCTGGTGCCCGAGTTGCCCAAGCCGGAGGGCGTGCACCTGCGCCACGAGCTGGCCGCCTTCAAGAATGCGCAGGTGCTGCTCGCCATGGCGATGACTGTTCTCGGCTTCGGCGGCGTGTTCGCGGCCATCACCTACATCGCGCCGATGATGACCCATGTCACCGGTTTCGCCGACGGCTCGGTCACCTGGCTGCTCGTCCTCTTCGGCCTCGGCATGGTCGGCGGCAACCTCATCGGCGGCAAGTACGCGGACCGCGCGCTGATGCCGATGCTGTACGCGTCGCTCGGCGGCCTCGCCCTCGTCCTCGCCCTGTTCACCGCGACCGCGCACAACAAGATCCTCGCCGCGCTCACCATCATGCTGATCGGTGCGCTCGGGTTCGCGACCGTGCCTCCACTGCAGAAGCGGGTCCTGGACCACGCGCACGGCGCCCCTACCCTGGCGTCGGCCGTGAACATCGGGGCCTTCAACCTCGGCAACGCCCTCTCTGCCTGGCTCGGCGGCCTCGTCATCGCGGCCGGCCTCGGCTACACCGCCCCCAACTGGGTCGGCGCCGTCCTCGCCGGGGCCGCCCTGCTGCTCGCGTTCCTCTCGGCCGCCCTGGAGCGCCGTGAGACGACCCGTGGAACGGTCGTGGCGGGCACCACGCCCGCCGAACGGCGGACTGCCGTTCACCACTGAGCGAGGTCGCTACTGACCCGGACCGCGTGCCCTCACGGGGGCGCGCGGTCCCTGTGATGGCAGGCTCAGCCCGCCGCCACCGTCAGCGGTGCGAAGCGCCGCGTCCAGTCGCCGGGCAGGTCCGGGATGCCGTACGTCATCACGGCGTTGAGGCCGACGGTGGCGAGTCCGCGCTCCTTCAGCCAGGTCAGCAGATCCTCGTGCCGTATGTCGACGTCCGTGCGTAGTGGGCGGTCGCTGTGGGCGGCGAGGGACGCGACGAGCGCCTTCGCCGTCTCGGTGTCGCGCGCGATGAGGGGGCCCACGACATGGGTGTCCATGTTGGGCCAGGCGGCCGCGTACCCGATGATCCGCCCGTCCTCCTCGGCGACGCGCAACTGGTCGGCGAAGGCGGGAAGACGTGTGAGCACATGCGTGCGGTCGGCGCCGAAGACCTCCGCATCGAGCCGGACAAGGGTGGCGAGGTCCTCCGCGGTGGCCGGACGGGTGGCGACAACGGATGGCGGTCCCCCGACCGTGAAGTGCCCGCGCACCATCTCGGCGCTACCGGTCACCTTGAAGCCGAGTTCCTCGTAGAGAGGCCGGCCGTACGGGGTCGCATAGAGCGTGAGTGGAGTGGCCCCCATCTCCGTCACCACATGCCGCATCATCCGGCGGCCGACGCCCTGGCGGGCATGCCGCTCGGCGACAAGCACCATGCCGATGGCGCCCAGATCCGGGCGGTACCGGGACCCGTACTCGGTAACGACACAGGCGGTGACGAGGCCGCCCTCGGGGTCGTCGATGCCGTAACCCTTCCCGGCTGCCAGGAGCAGCCCCCACTTGTGCTCCTCGCGGGGCCAGCCCCGGTCCTCTGACAAGTCGGCGCAGGCGAGGAGATCGCGGGGCGTCAGACGGCGGATGGGCAGAGCTGCGAGGGAAGGTGTCGACACGCAGGTCAGGCTGTCTGACATGGGCCACTGGCGTCCACCTCTTTGCGGGTGAACGCACACGCTTTTGGCCATGTCATGCGCGACCGCGCAGCACAGGGACAGATGTTTCACGTGAAACAGCGAGAAGTCTGTCATGACCGGTCGACGGCTCGTCGATGGCCAGTCACCGCCAAACGGTACCGAGGAGCGCCCTGTGGGGCAGGGTGAGGCGGCCGCTAGCCTCCTCTCACATGGCGAGACTTCATCTCTTCGATCTCGACGGCACGTTGCTGCACGGGACCTCCGCACCGGTGGAGATCTCACGGCAACTCGGCCTGGAGACCGAGACCGTGGCGCTGGACCGGGCGGTCGCCGCCGGGCACATCGGACCTCCGGAGTACGCGGCACAGGTTCATGCCCTGTGGTCGGAGCTCACGGAGACCCATGTGGCGGCGGCCTTCGCGGCGGCTCCCTGGCTGTCCCGCATTGAGGAGGTGTGGATGGAGATCCGCGAGAACGGTGACTACTGCGCCGTCATCTCGCTTTCGCCCTCCTTCTTCGTGGAGCGGCTGACGCAGTGGGGCGCCCATGCGGCGTACGGCTCGCGCTTTCCGGCGCTGCCTTTCCGGGAACCGGTGGACCCGGCCGGAATCCTGAGCGCAGCCGCCAAGGTGCGGATCGCGGACCGGCTCTGCGCTGAGTTCGGCGTAGGCCGCGCCGATTGTGTCGCCTATGGCGATTCGACATCGGACAAGGACCTCTTCGACGCGGTGCCGGTGTCCATTGCGGTCAATGCAGACCGGTATCTGGCGGGCCGCGCCACCCACTCCTACGTGGGGCGGGATCTGTGGGATGCCTATGAATTGGTGCGACGCGTCCGGTAGTTGAAGGAACCGCTGGTTCGCCCGGCCGCCCATTCATGGCGGAGCAAGGGGGGACTTGTGTGTGAGGCAGTGACCGGTATGGTCGAGTCCGGTTCGCGTCCGGTGTGATGTGCGCACGTTCCGCAGGGCACGAACGAAGGCCGATGCAGCCTAATGGGACGGAGAGATCGAAGACCCGCATTTTCTGTTACGCGGTCGGGCGTGGGGCCCGGGTGGGATCCTGCGGTGAGAGTGCTGCGGCCAATGTCACACTCTCGCCTTACTTGTCCGTACGTGGCGGGACGCCAGGTTTGAATGTGGCCGCATTGGCCGTCAGGGATCAAACGGGGAACAGCAAGGCCGTCGGCGGGAAAACAGGCACCCTCCGACCGGGGAAGTGCGCAGACCGACCGAAAGATGTTCGAGGCGAGGCACACCATGGACGCTCCGACCACCACGTCGGCCGACAACGGCACGTCCGGCGGCAGCGGCGGGGGCGGCTGGTTCACGCCCCGCAAGCAGCCCCAGACGCCCCCGGGCGGGGGCCAGGAGACGCCCGAGGGCGGCCGCCTCGCGGCGATGCGCCCCGTCCGCCGGCCGGCGCCGAGTGAGGACGCGGAGCAGCCGCGAATACCTCAGGCACCACCAGCGACCGCCCCGACGGAGCGCCCCCGCGCCGAGCCGGAACCCGCCCACGAGGTACCTCGCTCAGTGGCCGCTCCCGGCGGCCCGGTGCCCGGTTTCTCTCCGAGTGGCGGTGCCGCCTCCGGGGCACTGCAGGACGCTCCCGCCCAGCGGGCCGCCGCTGTCCCACCCAGTGCCCCGGTCCAGCCTGCTTCCGGCTTTCCCGAGGCGGCCGCCGGCCAGTCGGCCTCCGTCCTTCCCGAGGCCGTCGACGGCCAGTCGGACTCCCTCCTTCCCCAGGGCGTCGCCGGACCCGCCACGGATAGCCGCGAGACCGCTCCCGACCGGCCGGCCACCGAAGCTTCGTGGTTCGCCGCCGGCCCCGAGCCGCGGGTCCCCTCTCAGCGATCCGCCCCGGAGCCAGAGGCGTCTCCCGACGCCGTACTGATCCGGCGGACCATGTCCGAGGTCGGGCCCATCGCCGACAAGGTCACCTCGTACTTCTACGCGCTCCTCTTCGTGCGCCACCCCGACCTGCGGTCGCTGTTCCCCGCCGCGATGGACGCCCAGCGGGACCGGCTGCTCAAGGCGCTGCTGACCGCCGCCGAGCACATCGACAACACCGAGGTCCTCGTCGCATATCTGCAGAACCTCGGCCGCGGCCACCGCAAGTACGGCACCCGGCCCGAGCACTACCCGGCCGTCGGCGAGTGTCTCATCGGCGCGTTGAGCAAATACGCCTCCGCGATCTGGGACGAGGAGACCGAGGCCGCCTGGGTACGGGCGTATACGACGATCTCCCAGGTGATGATCGACGCGGCCGCCGCGGACGAGCTGCTGGCCCCTGCCTGGTGGTACGCGGAGGTCGTCTCCCACGATCTCCGGACCCCGGACATCGCGGTGATCACGGTCCGTCCCGACCAGCCGTACCCGTTCCTGGCGGGGCAGTACACAAGCCTGGAGACCCCGTGGTGGCCGCGGGTATGGCGGCACTACTCCTTCGCCTCGGCGCCACGCTCCGACGGACTGCTCTCGTTCCATGTGAAGGCGGTCCCCGCGGGCTGGGTTTCCAATGCGCTGGTGCACCGGGCCCGGCCCGGCGACGTCATCCGCCTCGGCCCGCCCGCCGGCACGATGACCGTCGACCACACCACCGAGAGCGGGCTGCTGTGTCTGGGCGGCGGCACCGGTATCGCGCCCATCAAGGCCCTGGTCGAAGATGTCGCGAAGCACGGCCAGCGGCGCCCGGTCGAGGTCTTCTACGGCGCCCGCACCGGCCACGACCTGTATGACATCGACACCATGCTGCGGTTGCAGCAGAGCCACCCCTGGCTTTCGGTCCGCCCGGTCGTCGACGAACAGGCGAACCTCCAGTTGCCGGACGTCATACGCGAGTACGGGCCCTGGAACGAGTACGACGCGTACCTCTCAGGTCCGCCCGGCATGATCCGCAGCGGTGTGGACGCGCTCCGGGACATCGGTATCCCGTCGGAGCGAATCCGCCACGACTCGGTGGAGGAGCTGGTCGGGGCCGGGGGCTGAGCCCAGCAGGCATTCCTTCGTACGGGATGTCAGCCCAGGTCGGGCGCGTGCATGGCCCGTACGCCCTCGATGTTCCCGTCGAGGTAGTGCCGCAGCGACAGCGGCACCAGATGGACGGACGCGATGCCGACCCTGGTGAAGGGCACCCGCACGATCTCGTACTCGCCGGTGGGCTCCTCGACCTCTGGGCCGTGCCGTAGGCGCTCGTCCATGGACTCGAGATGGCAGACGAAGAAGTGCTGGACCTTTACACCGGTCGCGCCGCCGTCCTCGCCGATGTGCTCGACCGTGTCCACGAAACACGGCACCACATCGGTGATCTTGGCGCCGAGTTCCTCGTGCACTTCACGGTGGAGCGCGTCGACGACGGTCGTGTCCGACGGCTCGACCCCGCCACCCGGAGTGAGCCAGTAGGGATCGACGCCGGGCTTGGTCCGCTTGATCAGAATCAGGTCGTCACCATCGAGCAGGATGGCGCGGGCGGTGCGTTTGACCACGGGGCGAACGGTCATGGGTGAAATGTGGCCCAGCTTGTTCCACGTGAAACATCGCGCACCCCACATGGCGCCGAATCCCTGGTGAACTCCAGGTGACTCCCGATGGCGGGCGCCCCCAGCCGTTCGTCGGTAATGGTCGGCAGCCGGTCCGCCACGCCGTCATCCTCAATCGGCGATCAACCCCAGTGCGCCGCTGTCCGCAGCAGCCACTCGTGCGCCCGTGCGATGTGCGGCATGGCAAGCGTTCCGGTACGGACCACGAGGAAGTACGTCCGCAGCGGCGGCACCGGCGGTTCATGGAGGGCCACCACATCGCCCCGCTCCAGCTCGGAGGCGCAGAGATAGCGCGGCAGCACGGCGAGCCCGGCACCGGTGGTGGCGCAAGCGAGGACCGCGCGCAGATCGGGGACGATGACGGTGCCGGAGGCGGCCGGACGGGAGTCGAAGACGGACGCCCAGTAGCGGGAGACGAACGGCAGCGACTCGTGCACCTCGACCACCGGCAAGTTCTCCAGTGCGTGCGCACCCTTGCGGCGCACCTTGCCGGGGCCGATGCGGGAGGCCCAACGCGGGGCGGCGACCAGGACGTGCTCCTCGTCGCAGAGCGGCGTCGCGGTGAGCAGGGCGCCGCGTGGCCGTGCCGTGGTGATGGCCAGGTCGTGGTGTCCTGCGGCTAGCCCCTCCAGCGTCTCGTCGGCGTTCCCGAAGGAGGCCCGCAGGGCGAGCCCCTGGCCGTCGGCGCCGGTCAGCTCGGCGAGCGCGGGCAGGGCGCGCTCGGCGGTGAACTCGGGAGGCCCGGCGAGATGGAGGGTGCGCAGGGAGGAGTCCTCGTCGAGCCCGGTCTCGGCGATCTCCACGAGGGCGTCCAGATGCGGGGCGGCCTTGTGCGCGAGTTCGTCGCCTATGGTCGTGGGGGTCACCCCGCGGGCCTGGCGCAGGAAGAGGGGGCGGCCCAGCTGCCGTTCCAGGGTACGGATCTGGGAGGTGACGGCCGGCTGCGAGAGGCCGAGCAGGGCCGCGGCGCGGGTGAAGGAACCGGCCCGGTGCACGGTCACGAAGGTGCGCAGCAGGGCCAAATCCATGGTGCTCCCTCCCCTCCCCGCACCTCCGACCGCGCTCAACTATAAATAAGTCGATAGGTCTCTGTCGCTACCGTGATTGGACACTGACGCAGAGTCAACTAGCCTTGGTCGCGCGGTTCTTAGCGCGCAGAACCGGGGGCGGTCCGAGCCACGAGGGGGGAGGCTCGGACCGTCCGTTGTGCGTAGAAAGGATCGCGGGGGAATCGGATCGATTCCCCGGAATGCGTACCTTTCGGACCCGGAGTGCGGACCGGGAGCGCCGGCCGTCGCTCAGGGCGTGGTCATTCCGCCGACTCCTCAAGCGCACGCAGCACATCGGCCACCAGGTCCTCGGGGTCCTCCGCTCCGGCCGAGAAGCGGATGAAGCCCTCCGGCACCGCGTCACCGCCCCAGCGTCCACGCCGCTCGGCGGTGGACCGTACGCCACCGAAACTCGTCGCATCGTCAACGATTCGCAGTGCGTCCAGGAAACGTTCCGCACGCGCGCGTGTGGGCAACGAGAACGACACCACGCACCCGAAGCGCCGCATCTGCTGCGCGGCGACCTTGTGCGAGGGGTCGTCGGGCAGTCCCGGATACCGCAGCCCGCTCACCTCGGGCCGACCACGCAGCGCCCCGGCGACCGCGAGCGCGTTGGCGGTCTGCCGGTCGGCGCGCAGTTGGAGCGTGGCCAGTGAGCGGTGCGCGAGCCAGGCCTCCATGGGACCCGGGATCGCCCCCACGATCTTGCGCCAGCGCCGCACCGCGGCCATCAGTCCGGCGTTCCGGGAGGCCACGTACCCCAGCAGGAGGTCCCCGTGTCCGGTGAGCATCTTGGTGCCGCTGGCCACCGAGAAGTCGGCGCCCAACTCCAGGGGCCGCTGGCCGAGCGGGGTCGCCAGAGTGTTGTCGACGGCGACGAGAGTGCCCTGCGCGTGCGCCGCCGCGACGAGGCGTCGCAGGTCACAGACGTCGAGCCCCGGGTTCGAGGGGGTCTCGATCCACAGCAGCTTCGCGCCGCCGAGGACGCCGAGCTGGGCGTCGTCGCCGGTCGGCGCGGTGCGCACCTCGATGCCGTACGCGGTCAGCTGCTCGCGCACCAGCGGCAGCACCTGGTAGCCGTCGTCGGGCAGCACCACGGTGTCTCCGGCCCGCAGCTGGGAGAAGAGAACCGCCGAGATCGCGGCCATGCCGGAGGCGAAGGCGAGCGTCTCGACGCCGTCCTCGCCGGGCGCCTCCAGCTCGCCGATGGCGCGCTCCAGGTGGGTCCAGGTGGGGTTCTCGTCACGCCCGTAGGTGTACGGGCCGGTGGGCTCGCCGGGCAGGTGGAAGTGCGCGGCGAAGACGGGGCCCGGCAGGGTCGGCTCGTACTTGACCGGCTCGGGCAGTCCTGCCCGGACCGCGCGTGTGCCGTCACCGGGTCCCGCGCCGGGCGTGTCGAAATCCCCTGAGGTCATGCTGCTCGTCCCTCCACGTGCTCTTGTACCGCGGCGAGCAGCCCTGTGCTCGCCGCTTCCACCATCTCAAGACACTCCTCGAATCCGTCCATCCCCCCGTAATACGGGTCGGGGACGTCGAGGTCGTCGCCGGCGGCCGGGTCGTACGAGCGCAGGAGCCGGACCTTCGCCGCCTCCTCCGGGGTGGGTGCGAGGTGGCGAAGGGCCTTGAGGTGCCCGGAGTCGAGGGCGATCACGAGGTCGAGGCGGGAGAACCAGGAGGGCTGGAACTGGCGTGCGATGTGCTCGCCGTCGTAGCCGTTCTCCTCCAGCACGGCGACGGTACGCGGATCGGCGCCGTCGCCCTCGTGCCAGCCGCCCGTGCCCGCACTGTCGACCTCGATCAGGCCGTCGAGACCGGCCTCCTCGATGCGCGCACGGAAGACGGATTCGGCCATCGGGGAGCGACAGATGTTGCCGGTGCAGACGAAGCAGACGCGATAGGTCATACGACTCACTCAATCCTCGTCGGGCAGGACGACGTGCAGTGCCCAGGACACGACCGAGATGATCAGGCCGCCGATCACGGCGGTCCAGAAGCCCTCGACGTGGAAACTCAGGTCCAGTTTGCCCGCCAGCCACGAGGTGAGCAGCAGCATGAGGGCGTTGACGATCAGCGTTATCAGGCCGAGCGTCAGGATGAACAGCGGGAAGGTCAGCACCTTCACGATCGGCTTGACCAGGAAGTTCACCAGGCCGAAGAGCAGCGCGACGATGATGAGCGTGCCGATCTTCTTACCGGTGCTGTCGCCGGTCAGGGTGATCTTGTCGAGCAGCCAGACCGCGACGGCCAGAGCGCCCGCGTTGGCGATCGTCTTGACTACGAAATTCTTCATGTGTCTGATCGTGGCAGACGGGATCAGAGGCGAGTAGCGAGCAAGGGCGGACACGTGCGATGAAGGCATTCCGGCTGGACGAACTGGAGGCGGAGCGCGCCGCCAACGAAGGTGCCTATCTGCAGTTCCTGCGGGAACGGAACATGTCGGTCGGCCTGTACGCGCTCGACGCGGGCGACCTGGACCCGCAGAACCCGCACCAGCAGGACGAGGTGTACTTCGTCGTCAGCGGCCGTGCCTCGATCACCGTCGGCATGGAGACCACCCAGGTCGCGCGCGGCAGCGTCGTCTACGTGCCCGCCGGGGTCGCCCACAAGTTCCACCACATCACCGAGGACCTGAGGGTTCTGGTGGTCTTCTCTCCGCCCGAGAGCTGACGTCCGTCTCGGGGTTCCCTAGGGGGACGATCAGGGGAGGACAAGGGGTGCGAGGCGCCCGTTCCGCCCCTGGGCGGCCCTAGCATCGAAGCCAGGACATCGACGGACCCGGAAGCAGAGCCCCCGAACAGGACGGGGCGACGGGCGGAGAGACAAGGACAAGGCGATGCGAGAGATCTTCGCGGGTTTGCCGTGGTGGGTGAAGTGGATCGCGGTGCCGGTCATCGCCCTGGTCGTCTTCGGCGGCGTGATAGTGAGCGTGCTTCAACTCGTCATCGGGCTGCTCTTCAAGGTACTGGTCTTCGTCGCACTGGTCGGCGGACTCATCTACGTCGTACGGAAGTTCATGTCGAGCTCCACGTCGCGCGGCGACTGGTGACCCGCCCGGAGCGCGTCGGGTCATCGGGCACCGCCACGCGAGGGCCCGTGGCGGTGGGGGAGAGATAACGGGCCGTCGGAACAGCGATGTGATGTTCCCTCGGGCGAGGGAAGTTTTCCGGGTGAGGCCGTCGGCGGGCGGTGGCGGCCCGTTAGAGTCCGGAACTCGACGCGCGGCAGGCCCCGCGCGCGGCGCATCCACCCCCGTGTCCTCGCACGGGCGGCCCACCTCGCGCTCCGGGAGTCACTCTTGGCCACGGTTGACACCGCACCCGCAGACTCACCCGCCCCAATCGCCCCACCCGCACAGCCGCGCACATCACCGGCGGAGGCGCACCTCCCGCCCGTACAACCGCACTCCACCACACTCATCGGATCCGTGCAGCGGGCGATGCGGCTGCTGGAGGCCGTCGCCGACCGCGAGTACGGAGCCCCCGCCAAGCAGCTGGCCCGTGAGGTCGGCCTGGCACTTCCCACGGCGTACCACCTGCTGCGCACCCTGACTCACGAGGGCTATCTGCGCCGGGAGAAGGGCCTGTTCTTCCTCGGTGAGGCGGCCGAGCGACTGAGCGTCGGCGCAGCCCAGCAGAAACGTCGCAGCATGGTGAACGACGCGCTCGCGCAATGGCGTGATTCGATCGGCGTCCCCGTGTACTACGCGGTCTACCGCGAGGGTGAGATCGAGGTGCTCAGTGTTGCCGACAGTCCGGGCAACCCGGCGGTCGAGGAGTGGGCCGACTTCCGTGAGACCGGGCACGCCCACGCGATCGGCCAATGCCTGCTCTCGCAGCTCGACGAGGAGGCCCGCCTGGACCACCTCGACCGCTACCCCGTACAGGCGATCACGCCGTACACGGTGCGTGACGACCGCACCCTTCTGCGCAGGTTGGAACGTTTGGGCCGGACGGAACCCGTCATCGAACGCCAGGAGTACGCGCTCGGGACGGCCTGCGCCGCGATCCCCCTAACCGCAGGGGCGACGGCCGCGGCGATGGCGATCTCGCTGCCTTCCCATCAGGCCGATCGGCTGCTGCCCGCGGCACGTCAGCTGCAGGCGGAGATCGGAAGGCTGCTAGGGACACTCGCCATCTCTATCAGTATCTGAAAACTCACTCCTTGTGATCTGCTGTGTACGTTCAGCAAACTTCCAGCAGGTGTCAGGGCGATCATTCCTGGCCAGTCGACGGCAACTGACGGGGTAGGCGATGCGCGAGTCGGTGCAGGCAGAGGTCATGATGAGCTTTCTCGTCTCGGAGGAGCTCTCGTTCCGCATCCCGGTGGAACTGCGCTACGAGACCTGTGATCCCTATGCCGTGCGGCTGACGTTCCACCTGCCCGGCGACGCACCCGTGACCTGGGCGTTCGGGCGTGAGTTGCTGGTCGACGGAGTGGGCCGGCCGTGCGGGGACGGGGACGTGCACATCGCGCCCGCCGAACCGGAGACCTTCGGCGATGTGCTGATCCGGCTCCAGGTGGGCGCTGACCAGGCGCTGTTCCGGTCGGGGGCGGTGCCGCTCGTGACGTTCCTCGACCGCACGGACAAGCTGGTGCCGCTCGGGCAGGAGGGTTCCCTCGCCGACTTCGACGCGCATCTGGATGAGGCGCTGGACCGGATCCTGGCGGAGGAGCAGAGCGCGGGCTGAGGCCAGCCACGGCGCCGTAACGGTTCGTCGCGGATGTACGACGGGACGACGGGTTGCCGTAACGGTTCCTCGTGGACGCGTGGTGCGGTGGGTGCCGTAACGGTTCCTCACGTCCGTGCGACGCGGAGGGGCCCGGCAGCGGCCCTCGCGCACCTTGAGGGTGGGTTGGGTGCCGTAACGCTTCTGCGGGGCCGTCTCCACGGCACGCGGGGCCTCAGCGCTTGCGACGCCGCCCTCTCCCACCCCGGCTCGGTACCGCGATCGGTGCCGCGGCAGGGGCGGCCGTACCGGGGCGGTCGGCCGAGACCACGAGGGCGGCCAGCGCCGTGGTCACCGGCACGGAGGCGACGAGGCCGATCGAGCCGACCAGGGTGCGCACGATCTCCTCGGCGACCAGCTCGCTGTTGGCGACCGCGCCGACGCTGCTCTGCGCGATCGAGAAGAGCAGCAGCAGGGGCAGCGCGGCGCCCGCGTACGCCAGGACGAGCGTGTTGACGACCGAGGCGATGTGGTCGCGGCCGATGCGGATGCCCGCGCGGTACAGGTCGCGCCAGCCCATCGACGGATTCGCCTCGTGCAGCTCCCAGACGGCCGATGTCTGCGTCACCGTCACATCGTCGAGGACACCGAGGGAGCCGATGATGACGCCGGCGAGCAGTAGACCGCTCATGTCGATGGACGGGTACAGACCGTGGATCAGACCGGTGTTGTCGTCCGTGTTGCCGGTCAGTGCGGCCCAGTCGATGAACTCCGAGCCCAGCAGGCCGATCAGCGACAGCGAGATGAGCGTGCCGAGCACTGCCACGGAGGTGCGGGCCGACAGGCCATGGCACATATACAGGGCGATCAGCATGATGGCGCTCGATCCGACCACGGCCACGAGCAGCGGATTCGAGCCCTGCAGGATCGCGGGCAGGATGAAGAAGCTCAGCACCAGGAAGCTGACGGCCAGTGCGATGAGTGCCATGACGCCGCGCATCCGGCCGACGACCACCACGGCGACCGCGAAGATACCGGCGAGCAGCGCCATGGGGAACTTGCGGTTCACATCGGTCACCGAGTACTGCAGGTCCCTGGGTGCGGAGGGTTCGTACGCGACCACGACCTTCTCGCCCTGATGCAACTGCCGTGACTGGTCCGGCTGGACGATTTCCGTGAACGTACGGCCCTTGTCCTTGCCGGTGTCGACGCGGACCGTCGCCTTCTTGCAGGTGCCGGTCGACTCCTGCTGGGCAGAGGAGCCCTCGGCGGTGGAGGTGTCGCCGGTCGGGGCCCCGCTCGATGCGTTCACGGACTTGCAGTCCACCTCCACGACCTTGGTGACCGTGGCCTGGTGGGTCTGCCGGTCGAAGCCGACTCCGGTGCGCTTGTGCGACGGGACGCCACCGGGCCACAGCACCACGAGACCGACCAGGACCGCCATGGTGAACGGGATCAGGATCGCGGCGATGACTCGGCGCAGGTGCTTCGACACGGGGGCCGCGGGGCCGTGTCCATGACTGTGGGAGTGGCCGTGCCCTCCGCCGGATCCATGGCCGCCGCCACCTCCGGGACCGTGGCCATGGCCGCCGCCACCTCCGGGACCGCGCCCCTGCCCGTCTCCGGGACCGCGCCCCTGCCCGTCTCCGGGACCGCGCCCCTGCCCGTCTCCGGGACCGCGCCCCTGCCCGTCTCCGGGACCGCGCCCCTGCCCGTCTCCAGGACCGTGCCCACGCCCGTCCCCGTAACCGTGGCCGCCTCCAGGGCCATGGACATGTCTGCCGTCCAAGCCATGGTTGTGGGGCGGCTCGGAGGGCGGGAAGGGGGGCGGATGCGGTGTCGTGGTCACCGACCGATCATCGCAAGAAGGCGTGGGGCCCACTGTTCAGCTCGCTCAATCAGACGCTAGCGTGGGAGGACCTTTGCACACGCGGGAGCTCGGAGCACCGGGCTGAGAGGGCGCTGACCTCCGCAAACGCGATGTTTCACGTGGAACATCGGTGGGCGGAAACCGCTGCGTCGACCGCTGAACCTGTTACCGGGTAATGCCGGCGTAGGGAGTAGGTCTCATGACCATCAAGGACGCACGCACGCCTGCTTCTGTTCAGGACGAACCGTCCCAGAAGGCCGGGAAGTCCATCGGCTGGCACAAGGCGTACGTCGGGGGGTCGCGCCCCGACCTGCGGGTGCCGGTCCGTCAGGTGCACCTCACCAACGGGCAGTCGGTCACCCTGTACGACACCTCCGGCCCGTACACCGATCCACACGTCGAGACCGACGTCCGCAGGGGCCTGGCGCCGGTGCGGGACAACTGGATCATCGCCCGCGGCGACACCGAGGAGTACGCGGGCCGTCCCGTCCGTCCCGAGGACGACGGGATCAAGCACACCGCACCGCGCGGGGGACTGCGCAACCTGGACGCGGTTTTCCCCGGGCGGCCGCGCCAGCCGCGCCGCAGCCGAGACGGCCAGGCGGTCACCCAGCTCGCCTACGCGCGGCGCGGCGAGATCACGCCCGAGATGGAGTTCGTGGCGATCAGGGAGAACGTCTCCCCCGAGGTCGTGCGCGAGGAGATCGCGGCGGGCCGCGCGGTCCTCCCGGCCAACGTCAACCATCCCGAGATCGAGCCGATGATCATCGGCAAGCGGTTCCTGGTGAAGGTCAACGCCAACATCGGCAACTCAGCGGTGACCTCCTCCATCGAGGAGGAGGTCGAGAAGATGACCTGGGCGACCCGCTGGGGCGCCGACACCGTCATGGACCTGTCCACCGGCCGCAACATCCACACCACACGCGAGTGGGTGCTGCGCAACTCCCCCGTCCCCATCGGCACGGTGCCGCTCTACCAGGCCCTCGAAAAGGTCGACGGGAAGGCCGAGGAACTGACCTGGGAGATCTACAAGGACACGGTCATCGAGCAGGCCGAGCAGGGCGTGGACTACATGACGGTCCACGCGGGCGTACGCCTGCCTTACGTGCCGCTGACCGCGAACCGCAAGACCGGCATCGTGTCGCGCGGCGGCTCCATCATGGCGGCGTGGTGCCTGGCTCACCACAAGGAGTCGTTCCTCTACGAGAACTTCGAGGAACTGTGCGAGATCCTCGCGGCGTACGACGTCACCTACTCGCTGGGCGACGGCCTGCGGCCGGGTTCGATCGCGGACGCCAACGACGAGGCCCAGTTCGCGGAACTCCGTACGCTCGGGGAACTCAACCGAATCGCCAGGCGTTTCCACGTACAGACCATGATCGAGGGCCCGGGACACGTCCCGATGCACAAGATCAAGGAGAACATCGACCTTCAGCAGGAGATCTGCGATGAAGCTCCGTTCTATACGCTCGGGCCGCTGACGACGGACATCGCGCCGGCGTACGACCACATCACCTCCGGCATCGGTGCCGCGATGATCGCCTGGTGGGGCACGGCCATGCTCTGCTATGTCACGCCCAAGGAGCACTTGGGCCTGCCCAACCGTGACGACGTCAAGACCGGCGTCATCACCTACAAGATCGCCGCCCACGCAGCCGACCTCGCCAAGGGGCACCCAGGTGCGCAGGAGTGGGATGACGCACTGTCCGACGCGCGCTTCGAGTTCCGCTGGGAGGACCAGTTCAACCTGGCCCTCGACCCGGATACGGCCCGCGACTTCCACGACGAGACACTTCCGGCGGAGCCGGCCAAGACGGCCCACTTCTGCTCGATGTGCGGGCCGAAGTTCTGCTCCATGAAGATCAGCAGGAGTATCACGGAGAAGTACGGCAACGGCGGGGTCGAACCGGAGTATGACGGGCTCGCCCTGGAGGGCATGAAGGCGAAGTCCGAGGAGTTCGCGGCCCAGGGCAACCGGGTCTACCTCCCGTTGGCGGACTGACACCGCTTGGCGGAGCAGGCTGCTCCGGGAGGTCCTCCCAAGGATCTCCCGGGGCGGCGCTTGCGAACGGCGTTCGTGGTGTCCCTCGCGGGAGTTCGGCCGGACGGTGGCCGTCACTCCGGCTGGTGCTCCGGCCCTCCGAAGTCCGGGCTGGTGAAATCCGGGCTGGTGAAGCTCGGGCGCGGGCCCGTGCCGGGTCCGCTCTCCGGGCTGCTGAAACCCGGTCGGTCGTAGCCCAGTTGGGGGATACGGCTGGGTGTCGGTTCCGGTTCCTTGCGGCTCATCGCGGCCGTGCCCGGGTCGGCGAGCGCATCGCGGAGAAACGGCAGGATGCCGCGTTCCAGCAGGGCCTCGTGCCAGGCTTCCCTGGCCCGGGCCACCGCCGCCGTCAACTCACGACGGGAACTCTCCTCGTCGGCGGAGGAGTTGTTGCGCAGGGCCGTGAGCAGCAGACCGACCGCGGCGACCAGGATCGCCGCCGCGGTCACCGCGCCGAAGACCCATCCGGTGGTCAGAAGAGTCCGGGCGAACGCCTGTTCGGGGTTGACCATCTTGAGGATGTAGCCCACGAGTAGGAAGATCGCCGCGGCGGCGCCGGCGAGGACGGGGGCGAGCACCGCGACGACGGCTCCGGCTCCGGCTCCGGCGGCGGCCTCTCCCACAGCGGTGGCGAGCCCCAGGCCGTCCATGTCCGGCCCCGGGGAGCCGACGGTGCTCTCGTGGACGGGAGGGGTGGACTGCGCCGGCTGGCGCAGTTCCTCGCGGACCTTCACGTAGTACTGATACTCGGTGGCTGCCGCCACGGTGATGAGGGCGGTCGCGTTCAGCGCCATGGTGCGCAGCTGTTCGGGGTTGAGCCGCTGGCCCACAGCGGCCAGATCAGGGCGGTGTGGTGCGGAGCGCAGCGCCTCATCGAGGATCCGCTCGTAGTCCTGGCGGTCCTCGCTCAGCAGGTGCTGCGGAACGCTGTTCATGTGCATCCCCCGATGCTCCGTAGGGCTTGGGGCTCGGCATGCTGACGAGCCGTCGGGCAGAAACGGAGGGGAGCCTGCTACGGATAAGCCGATGGTAGAGCGATTACGCCACACGGTGACAGGGGGTTTCCGGAAATTGCCCCCAGGCCGGTGCTGTCCTTCCAGTCCTCCGTTGGGGGACGCCTGCCCGTTGAATGGTCAGCTATCCAGGGGAAGTTGCTGGACCAGCAGCTTTCCGGCCATGGTCACTCCGCCGTCCATCGCGATGGCCAGCCCGTCCGCGTAGAGGTGCGGACCGTCGACCACCGGACCCGCGCCGTCCTCGTCGTCCTCCGAGCCGACCTCGCCCAGGAGGTACGGAATGGGGCTGTGGCCATGGACGATGCGCGTGCCGCCGTATGTGTCCAGCAGGGAGCGTACGGCGTCGGCGCCGCCCTCGTCGCGGAAGGAGAAGCGCTTGGTGAACTTCCGGAAGAGGTCCCACACCTCGTCCGCGTCGTTGCGCGTGAGCGTCTCACGGATGGTGTCGTTGACCGCTTCGATGGAGTCGCCGTAGTCGAGGTAGGCCGTGGTGTCCGAGTGGACCAGCAGGTGCCCGTCGACCTCCTCGATGGCGTCGAGGCGGGCCATCCACTGGAGGTGGTGGTCCTGGAGACGGTCCATGTCCGTCTTCTGGCCGCCGTTGAGCAGCCAGGCCGCCTGGAAGGTGGCCGTGCCCGCCCCGGAGTTGACGGGTGTGTCACCGAACCGCTTGGCGCCGAGCAGCAGCAGCTCGTGGTTGCCCATGAGCGCCTTGCAGTAGCCGCCGGCCGCGGCCGCCTCGGCGGAGAGCCGCATCACCAGGTCGATGACGCCGATGCCGTCGGGCCCGCGGTCGGTGAAGTCGCCCAGGAACCACAGCCGCGCCGTGCCCGCGGACCACTGGCCCGCGGCGTCGATGAGGCCCTTCTCCTGGAGCGCCGCCACGAGCTGGTCGAGATAGCCATGGACGTCCCCGACGACGAACAGCGGACCGGGCCCGTCGGCGGACTGCGGGGCGGGAACGGACGCGGGGTCGATGGTCGCCTGGAGCGTGTCGCCGCGGTTGATGACGGGGAGATCCCGCTCGGTGGGCGTGTAGGCGTCCGAGTACCCGTGCGGGTAGTCCCCCGGTGTCGCGACGGGGTCGGCGCCCTCGCCGGGGTGCGTGCTCTGCGCGTACGGACCGGTCTCGTGGACGTACGCGGGCACCCGGAAGTCGCGCAACGTCGCCGTCCGCTCCACCTCGGGTCCCTGACCGGCCCCCTGAGTCATCGACCCCTCCACCATCGCGCCGCATCTGCACCGCATCGGACTGCCTGGTCGCAGCGGCCCGCGGTGTCGTGGGCCCATCATAGGAATGCGGATCGCGCCATGTGATGACCCAGGGGTGGTGAATCGGGGGAGGACCCCGGTTCGCCGCGGCTTTCGCCCTGATTGGGCAGGGCTTTCCCCGCCTGGATCCCGGCCGCCGGCCGTCCGCGGGAAACCTGTGCGTCACCCGCGGATCGCCTGGCGGTCATCCCTCCTCGGGCGACCGGGGCGGGCTGACCGTCGTACGGGGCGGGCGCCGCTCGGACGAGGTACGCACGATCAGCTCCGTCGGTATCACCTGTTCGACCGGCTGGTCCGACTCGACTCCCTCGATGGCGTCGATGAGGAGCTGAACCACCGCGGTGCCGATCCGGCGCGGCTTGAGGGAGAGCGTCGTGACGGGCGGTTCGGTGTTGGCGTACACCGTGGACTCGCTGCAGCAGACGAGCAGCAGGTCGTCGGGGACGCGCAGGCCGTAACGGCGGGCGGCGGCCAGCAGGTCGGTGCCGTTCGGGTCGAAGAGCCCGTAGACCGCGTCGGGGCGGTCCGGGCGGGCCAGCAGCCGGTCGGCGGCGACGGCGCCCGCGCACGGGTCGTGGGCCGGGTAGGCCTCGTAGACCGGGTCCTGTCCGACGCGCTCGCACCAGTTCAGATAGGCGGTCGTGGACAGGTGCGTGTACGTGTCCGTCGTGGTGCCGGTCAGCAGACCGATCCGGCGGGCGCCGGCTTCCGCCAGATGGTCGAGGATCCCCAGGACCGCGGCCTCGTGGTCGTTGTCGACCCAGGCGGTGACCGGGAGCGAGCCGGCCGGGCGGCCGTCGGAGACGACGGGTAATCCCTGCCGGACCAGCTCGCTGACCACCGGGTCGTGGTCGGAGGGGTCGATGACGACCGTGCCGTCCAGGGCGACGTTCGACCACACGTCGTGGCGTGAGGTCGCGGGCAGAATGACCAGGGCGTAGCCGCGGGCGAGCGCGGCCGAGGTGGCGGCTCTGGCCATCTCCGCGAAGTACGCGAACTCGGTGAAGGTGAAAGGTTCATCCCCGTAGGTCGTCACGGTCAGGCCGATGAGGCCCGACTTTCCGGTACGGAGGGTGCGGGCCGCGGCCGAGGGGCGATAGCCCAGCCGGTCGGCGACCTCGCGGACGTGGCGTCGGGTGGCGTCCGGCAGCCGGCCCTTGCCGTTGAGGGCGTCGGAGACGGTCGTGATGGAGACTCCGGCGGCGGCGGCCACATCTCTGATGCCTGCCCGGCCCGGCCGGCTGCCGCGGCGGGAGGTCTCTGCCCGGCTCACCTGGTGCTTCCCTGCTGCTGTCATGGCGAGCCGATAGTAGGGCTCATGCGGTGGGGTAGTGCGGACGCATATGCACTCGTTGACAGACACGTTTCTGCATGATCAATAGTAGTCAAATGCCTTGGAAACCAAAGGACTTCAGCGATCTCGCATCAGTACGTGCCCTGTCGGCGCGCATGAGCCTGCCAAGGGGACGATATTTCGAAGAGGTCTCAACTCACCTTCACGAGGGATGCGCGCCACGGCGTGAGCCACCGGCGCGTACGACAAACAGGGACGCGCCCCCTGGTCCGTACGCCTTCTTACGATGGTGCGTACGGGTTCGTACGGCGATGCACCAGGGTGTTCGAACGGCGATGCACCCGGGTTCTTCCGGTGGGCGCGCCTGCGGACGGACGCGGTTGTCCACAGCCCATTCGCAGCGGCGCCGAATCCTCATAAGGTGAGAAGCATTGGAGCCGATGGCGGTCATGAGCCGGTGGTGTGCGCGAGGAGGACTGCGGTGAGCGAGACGAGCCCGAGGCTGCGTGCCGAGCTGGAGGGTATCCCCACCTACAAGCCCGGCAAGCCT
This sequence comes from Streptomyces sp. CGMCC 4.7035, assembly GCF_031583065.1. Lineage (GTDB taxonomy): Bacteria > Actinomycetota > Actinomycetes > Streptomycetales > Streptomycetaceae > Streptomyces > Streptomyces yaanensis. The sequence continues at coordinate 8,030,508 of NZ_CP134053.1, read as the reverse complement.
GCCGCCGGCGGCGGCCCGGTGGCCTACAAGCTGTCCTCGAACGAGAATCCGTACCCCCCGCTGCCGGGCGTGATGGAGAGCGTGACCGCGGCGGCCACGTCCTTCAACCGCTACCCGGACATGGCGTGCACGGGGCTGATGAGCGAGCTGTCGGAGCGCTTCGGGGTGCCCCAGTCCCACCTCGCGACCGGCACGGGTTCGGTCGGCGTCGCGCAGCAGTTGCTGCAGACCACGAGCGGGCCGGGCGACGAGGTGATCTACGCCTGGCGATCCTTCGAGGCGTACCCGATCATCACCCGGATCAGTGGCGCGACGTCCGTGCAGGTGCCGCTGACTCCGGGCGACGTGCACGACCTGGACGCGATGGCGGACGCGATCACCGACCGGACCCGACTGATCTTCGTCTGCAACCCCAACAACCCGACCGGCACGGTGGTGCGCCGGGCCGAGCTGGAGCGCTTCCTCGACCGGGTGCCCCACGACGTGCTCGTGGTGCTCGACGAGGCGTACCGGGAGTTCATCCGCGACGTCCAGGTGCCGGACGGCGTCGAGCTGTACCGCGAGCGGCCGAACGTGTGCGTGCTGCGCACCTTCTCCAAGGCGTACGGCCTCGCCGGGCTGCGCATCGGTTTCGCGATCGCCCATGAGCCGGTGGCCGAGGCGCTGCGCAAGACGGCGGTGCCCTTCGGCGTGAGCCAGCTGGCGCAGGACGCGGCGATCGCCTCGCTGCGCGCGGAGGACGAGCTGCTCGGCCGGGTCGGTTCACTGGTGTGCGAGCGCACACGGGTGGTCGACGCACTGCTCGCCCAGGGCTGGACCGTGCCCGAGACCCAGGCGAACTTCGTGTGGCTGCGGCTGGGGGAGCGCACGTCCGACTTCGCGGCCGCCTGCGAGCAGCACGGCGTGGTCGTGCGGCCCTTCCCGGGCGAAGGGGTGCGCGTGACGATCGGCGAGTCCGAGGCGAACGACATCTTCGTGAAGGTGGCGGAGGGCTGGCTCAAGGAGCTCTAGCCCCGACCTTCCACCTGTACGGGATCGCCATCGTCCACGGTGGCGAGAGTGCCCGGGTCGCCGTCAGGCGGCCCGGGCTTGTCGCATGCCCTCTCGATGGAGAAGGTCACTGTTTCCTGGGCGGCCGGAGAGTCGTCGCTGGGCCCGATGGTCCCGGCTCCGGGGCCTGACGGTCCCGGCTTGGGGACCCCCCGCCTATCCGGCTTCGAAAGGGCATGCGCCATAATTGCTTGTGAATGTGAACGCGTTCACAAGCGTGTCCGGATTGCTCCTATGATGTGCGTGACGAACAGGACAAAACCGTCGCTTGTGGCCACGGCGACGTAAGTCGACGTAAGGAGAAGGACGACGTGGACCTGGCTCTGGCGCCGGAGACACTGGCGCGATGGCAGTTCGGCATCACCACCGTCTACCACTTCCTGTTCGTCCCGCTGACGATCTCGCTTGCCGCCCTGACGGCCGGCCTGCAGACCGCCTGGGTGCGGACGGAGAAGGAGAAGTACCTCAGGGCGACGAAGTTCTGGGGCAAGCTCTTCCTGATCAACATTGCGATGGGCGTGGTCACCGGCATCGTCCAGGAGTTCCAGTTCGGCATGAACTGGTCCGACTACTCGCGCTTCGTCGGTGACATCTTCGGAGCCCCGCTCGCGTTCGAAGCCCTCATCGCCTTCTTCTTCGAGTCCACCTTCATCGGGTTGTGGATCTTCGGCTGGGACAAGCTGCCGAAGAAGCTCCACCTCGCCTGCATCTGGATGGTCTCCATCGGCACGATCCTGTCGGCGTACTTCATCCTGGCGGCCAACTCGTGGATGCAGCACCCGGTCGGCTACCGGATCAACAAGGCGAAGGGCCGTGCCGAACTCACCGACTTCTGGCACGTCCTGACCCAGAACACCGCACTCACCCAGGTCTTCCACACCCTGTCCGCGGCCTTCCTCACGGGCGGCGCGTTCATGGTCGGCATCGCCGCCTTCCATCTGCTCCGCAAGAAGCACATAGCCGTGATGAAGACCTCGCTGCGGCTCGGTCTGGTCACCCTCGTCATAGGCGGCCTGCTCACCGCGGTCAGCGGCGATCTCCTCGGCAAGGTCATGTTCAAGCAGCAGCCGATGAAGATGGCCGCCGCCGAGGCGCTCTGGGACGGCGAGGCTCCCGCGCCGTTCTCGGTCTTCGCCTACGGAGACGTCAGCAAGGGGCACAACACCGTCGAACTGTCCGTTCCCGGGCTCCTGTCGTTCCTCGCCAACGACGACTTCAGCTCCTACGTCCCCGGCATCAACGACACCAACAAGGCCGAGCAGCAGAAGTACGGCCCCGGTGACTACCGCCCCAACATCCCCGTCACCTTCTGGGGCTTCCGCTGGATGATCGGCTTCGGCATGTCGTCCTTCGCCATCGGAGTGGTCGGGCTCTGGCTCACCCGCAAGAAGTTCATGCTGCCGCAGCATCTGCGGGTGGGTGAGGACGAGGTGCCGCATCTGGTGCTCTTCAAGAACAAGCCCCTCGGACCCGCGCTCACCAAGTGGTACTGGCGCATAGCGATCTGGACCCTGGCCTTCCCGCTCATCGCCAACTCCTGGGGCTGGATCTTCACCGAGATGGGCCGTCAGCCGTGGGTTGTCTACGGCGTGCTGCGCACTCGTGACGCGGTCTCCCCCGGTGTCTCCCAGGGCGAGGTCATCACCTCGATGACCGTGTTCACGCTGCTCTACGCGATCCTCGCCGTCATCGAGGTGAAGCTGCTCGTGAAGTACGTCAAGGCCGGACCGCCCGAGCTCACCGAGTCCGATCTCAACCCGCCCACCAAGATCGGCGGCGACTCCCGGGACGCCGACAAGCCGATGGCCTTCTCGTACTAGGCCGAGGGAGCGCTCACATCATGCAACTTCACGACGTCTGGTTCGTCCTCATCGCGGTCCTCTGGATCGGCTACTTCTTCCTGGAGGGCTTCGACTTCGGGGTCGGCATCCTCACCAAGCTGCTGGCCCGCGACCGCCCCGAGCGGCGGGTGCTGATCAACACGATCGGCCCCGTCTGGGACGGTAACGAGGTGTGGCTCCTCACCGCGGGTGGCGCGACCTTCGCGGCGTTCCCCGAGTGGTACGCCACGCTCTTCTCCGGCTTCTATCTGCCGCTGCTGATCATCCTCGTCTGCCTGATCGTGCGTGGTGTCGCCTTCGAGTACCGGGCGAAGAGGCCCGAGGAGAACTGGCAGCGCAACTGGGAGACCGCGATCTTCTGGACCTCGCTGATCCCGGCGTTCCTGTGGGGTGTGGCCTTCGGCAACATCGTGCGGGGCGTGAAGATCGACCAGCACTTCGAGTACGTGGGGAACCTCTGGGATCTGCTCAACCCGTTCGCGCTCCTCGGGGGGCTGGTGACGCTGAGCCTGTTCACCTTCCACGGAGCGGTGTTCACGGCGCTGAAGACCCTCGGGGACATCCGGGAGCGGGCGCGGAAGCTCGCCCTGCGGGTCGGCCTGGTGACCGCCGTGCTGGCGCTGCTCTTCCTCGGCTGGGCGCAGATCGACCAAGGGGACGGCAAGAGCCTGGTCGCGATGGTCGTGGCGGTCGGCGCGCTCGTGGCCGCGCTCGTGGCGAACCGGGCCGGGCGTGAAGGATGGTCGTTCGCCCTGTCCGGGGTGACCATTGTGGCGGCGGTCGCGATGCTCTTCCTGACGCTCTTCCCGAACGTCATGCCGTCCACGCTTGACGCGGACTGGAGCCTGACGGTGACCAACGCCTCGTCGAGCCCCTACACCCTGAAGATCATGACGTGGTGCGCGGGGATCGCGACGCCGATCGTCCTGCTCTACCAGGGCTGGACGTACTGGGTTTTCCGCAAGCGCATCGGTACGCAGCACATCGCCGCCGACGCTGCCGCCGGAGCCGTGCACTGAGTCTGGTGGGGAGGGGTGTTTCACGTGAAACACCCCTCCCCGGACCGAAGGGCATGTTTCACGTGAAACCGATCGATCCCCGTCTCCTCCGGTACGCCCGCGCCACCCGCCTCTTCCTCGCGGCGGTCGTCGGCCTGGGTGCCGTCGGCGCCGCACTGGTCATCGCGCAGGCGATGCTGATCGCCGAGGTGGTGGTCGGCGCTTTCCAGCACCACCACTCGGTCGCCGAACTGCGCACGCCCCTGCTGCTTCTGGTGGCTGTGGCGGTCGGCCGTGCGCTGGTCTCCTGGCTCACCGAGCTTGCCGCGCACCGGGCCAGCGCGGCGGTGAAGTCCGAGCTGCGGGGGCGGCTCCTGGAGCGGGCGGGGGCCCTCGGCCCCGGGTGGCTCGCCGGGCAGCGGACCGGGTCACTGGTTGCACTGGCCACGCGCGGAGTCGACGCCCTCGACGACTACTTCTCGCGCTATCTGCCACAGTTGGGGCTCGCGATCGTCGTGCCGGTGGCGGTACTGGCACGGATCGTCACCGAGGACTGGGTGTCAGCAGCGATCATCGTCGGCACCCTGCCGCTGATCCCGCTCTTCATGATTCTGATCGGCTGGGCCACGCGGTCCCAGATGGATCGTCAGTGGCGGCTGCTGTCCCGGCTGTCCGGGCACTTCCTCGACGTGGTCGCCGGGCTGCCCACTCTCAAGGTCTTCGGCCGCGCCAAGGCACAGGCCGAGTCCATCAAGCGGATCACCGGCGAGTACCGGCAGGCGACGATGCGGACGCTGCGGATCGCGTTCCTGTCGTCCTTCGCGCTGGAGCTGCTGGCCACGATCTCGGTCGCGCTCGTCGCGGTGACCATCGGCATGCGGCTCGTCCACGGCGACATGGACCTGTACATCGGACTGGTCATCCTCGTCCTCGCGCCGGAGGCATATCTGCCGCTGCGGCAGGTGGGGGCGCAGTACCACGCGGCCGCCGAGGGACTTTCCGCGGCGGAGGAGATCTTCGCGGTGCTGGAGACACCGGTACCGGCCTCCGGCACACAGCGGCTCCCCGACGGGGAGATCGCCTTCGAGGGCGTGACCGTGCACTACCCTGGCCGGTCGTCCGCCGCGGTGTCCGATGTGTCGCTGACGGTCGAACCCGGTGAGACGGTCGCCCTGGTCGGGCCGAGCGGCGCGGGCAAGTCGACGCTGCTGAACGTCCTGCTCGGGTTCGTGCCGCCCGCCGAGGGGCGCGTGCGGGTCGGGGGAGTCGACCTCGCCTCGGCCGATCTGGAGGAGTGGCGTTCGCGGATCTCCTGGGTGCCGCAGCGGCCGCATCTGTACGCGGGCACCATTGCCGAGAACGTGCGACTGGCGCGGCCGGACGCGGACGATGCCGCGGTAGGGCGGGCGTTGGCCGACGCCGGGGCGCTGGAGTTCGTGGACGCGCTGCCCGCCGGGGCCGACACGGTTCTCGGCGAGGACGGCGCGGGGCTCTCCGCCGGGCAGCGGCAGCGGCTCGCCCTGGCGCGGGCGTTCCTCGCCGACCGGCCGGTCCTCCTGCTCGATGAGCCGACGGCCTCCCTGGACGGTGCGACCGAGGCGGAGGTCGTGGAGGCGGTGCGACGGCTGGCCGTCGGGCGGACGGTACTGCTGGTTGTGCACCGGCCGGCGCTGCTCGGTGTGGCGGACCGGGTGGTGCGGCTGGACGCCGAGGAGCACGCCACGGCGAGTGGTCCGGCACAGGCCGGTACCGTCCCGCTGCCCAGCCCTCGGACGCCGGATGTGTCACCGGCCCACGACAAGCCGGCACCTGCCCCCTCTCCGGAGGGGCGCGGTGGCGTGCTGGCCAGGGTTCGCGCCATGGCCGGCCCCCGCCGTGGGCGGCTCGCCCTGGCGCTGCTGCTCGGCAGTCTCGCGCTCGGCAGCGCCGTAGGGCTGATGGCGACCTCCGGGTGGCTCATCTCACGGGCTTCCCAGCAGCCACCGGTGCTGTATCTGATGGTTGCCGTGACGGCCACACGGGCGTTCGGGATCGGGCGCGCCGTGTTCCGGTACGCGGAGAGGCTCGTGTCGCACGACGCCGTGCTGCGGATGCTGGCCGACACCCGGGTCGCCGTCTACCGGCGCCTGGAGCGGCTGGCACCGGCCGGGCTGCGCACGACCCGGCGCGGCGACCTGCTGTCGCGGCTGGTCGCCGACGTGGACGCGCTGCAGGACTACTGGCTGCGGTGGCTGCTGCCCGCGGGCGCCGCGCTCGTCGTGTCGGCCGCCTCCGTCGGCTTCACCTCCTGGCTGCTGCCCGAGGCCGGCGCCGCCCTTGCTGTCGGACTGCTGGCGGCGGGCGTCGGCGTACCCCTGGTGACCGGTGCCGTGGCGCGCCGCGCGGAGCGGAGGCTGGCGCCCGCCCGCGGTGTGCTGGCGACCAGGGTGACGGACCTGCTCGCCGGTACGGCGGAACTGACGGTCGCCGGTGCGCTGCCCGCCCGGACCGCCGAGGCGCGCCGGGCCGACGGGGTACTCACCCGCATCGCCTCCCGCGCCGCCACCGCCACGGCGCTCGGCGACGGGCTCACCGCGCTCGTCACCGGGCTGACCGTCGCGGCCGCGGCCCTCGTGGGCGCGCAGGCCGTCGTCGACGGGCGGCTCGGCGGTGTGGCCATGGCTGTCGTGGTGCTCACCCCACTGGCCGCGTTCGAGGCGGTCCTGGGGCTGCCGCTCGCCGTGCAGCACCGCCAGCGGGTGCGCAGGAGCGCCGAGCGCGTCTACGAGGTGCTGGACGCCCCCGCACCCGTCCGCGAACCGGAGCGGCCGCAGTCGGCGCCCGCGTCTCCCTTCCCACTCGTCCTGGAAGGGCTGACGGCCCGCCACGACGGGCAGCGGCGGGACGCGCTCGCCGGGCTTGACCTCACTCTCGAACGGGGCCGCAGGATCGCCGTGGTCGGCACCTCCGGTGCGGGGAAGACGACGCTCGCGCAGGTGCTGCTGCGGTTCGTGGACGCGGGCGCCGGCTCGTACACGCTGGGCGGCACGGACGCGTACGCGCTCGACGGCGATGACGTACGACGCCTGGTCGGGCTGTGCGCCCAGGACGCGCACCTCTTCGACAGCTCGGTGCGGGAGAACCTGCTGCTCGCCCGGAAGGGCGCGAGTGAAGGTGAGTTGCGCGACGCACTCGCGCGGGCGCGGCTCCTCGACTGGGCCGACGGGCTGCCGGACGGGCTCGACACACTGATCGGCGAGCACGGCGCACTGCTGTCCGGTGGACAGCGGCAGCGGCTCGCACTGGCCCGCGCCCTGCTCGCCGACTTCCCCGTCCTCGTCCTCGACGAACCCGCGGAACACCTCGACCTGCCGACGGCCGACGCGCTCACCGCGGACCTGCTGGCCGCCACGGAGGGGCGTACAACGCTGCTGATCACCCACCGGCTGGCCGGTCTTGAGGCGGTCGACGAGATCGTCGTGCTGGCGGAGGGACGTGTGGTCCAGCGGGGGTCGTACGCGGAGCTGACGGCCGTGGAAGGGCCTCTGCGGGAGATGGTGGAGAGGGAGGCCGAAGGGGAACTGCTGGCGGCTCGGTAAGGGGGAGCCCACCGAGCGCCCCCGCGCAGGGGTCTACAACCGCTCGGCGAGGATCCGCTCGATCACCACGGCCACCCCGTCGTCGTTGTTGGCGACCGTCCGCCCGGACGCCGCGGCTATCACGTCCGGGTGCGCGTTGCCCATCGCGTACGACTGGCCCGCCCAGGTGAGCATCTCCACGTCGTTCGGCATGTCGCCGAAAGCGACGACCTCCTCGTGGGAGATGCCGCGCTCGGCGCAGCACAACGCGAGCGTGCTCGCCTTGGAGACGCCAGGGCCGCTGATCTCCAGCAGCGCGCTGGGGCTGGACCGGGTGATGGTCGCGCGGTCGCCGACGGCGAGCCGGGCCAGCGTGAGGAAGCCGTCCGGGTCCAGATCCGGGTGGTACGCGAGGATCTTGAGCACCGGTTCGTGGGCGCCGGGGGCATCCGGCGCCAGCAGCTTCTCGGCCGGCGCACGGAAGTCCGGGACCTCCATGTGCAGCTTCGGGTACGCCGGCTCCTGGTAGAAGCCATAGGTCTGCTCGACGGCATACACCGTTCCCGGCGCGGCGTCCCTCAGCAGTCGTACGGCGTCGAGGGCGTTCTCCCGGGCCAGCTCACGGACCTTGACGAAGCGGTGGCTGCCGGGGCCGCCGTGCAGGTCGACCACGGCCGCGCCGTTGCCGCAGATCGCCAGTCCGTGGCCGTGCACGTGGTCGCTGACGACGTCCATCCAGCGGGCCGGGCGGCCCGTGACGAAGAACACCTCGACGCCGGCCTCCTCGGCGGCGGCCAGGGCGGCGACCGTGCGCTCGGAGACCGACTTGTCGTCGCGGAGGAGGGTCCCGTCGAGATCCGTTGCGATCAGCCGGGGCGGGACAGTGGATGCCGGGGTCTCGGGCTGTCGGGTCGCTGAGGTCACGGGCCCATTCTGGCGCATATGCCCGCACGGCCGTGCGAGAGTCCGCACAGGTGAGTGGTGACGCTTCTCACCAGCACCGTCACACGCCGTCATGCTCAGCCAAGCTGTGCCGGGGCCTCCATGGCGATCCGCTCGAAGACCTTCTCGTCCGCCGCGAAGTCGGAGTCGGGGATGGGCCAGTGAATCACCAGGTCGGTGAAGCCCAGCTCCGCGTGCCGGCCCGCGAAGTCGACGAACGCGTCCAGGGACTCCAGCGGACGGCCGCGGTCCGGGGTAAAACCGGTGAGCAGGATCTTGTCGAGCCGCGTCACATCACGTCCGATCGCGGCGCAAGCGTCGGCCAGCTTCTCGGTCTGCGCACGCAGGGCCTGCACAGACTGCTCGGGGGTGCCGGTCTCGTACAGCTTCGGGTCGCCGGTCGTCACCCATGCCTGACCGTGGCGCGCGGCGAGCCTCAGGCCACGCGGCCCGGTCGCGGCCACCGCGAACGGCAACCGGGGGCGCTGGACGCAACCCGGGATGTTGCGCGCCTCGTGCGCGGAGTAGTGGTCGCCCTCGTATGAGACGGAGTCCTCGGTGAGCAGCCGGTCGAGGAGCGGGACGAACTCGCCGAACCGGTCGGCGCGCTCGCGCGGGGTCCAGGGCTCCTGGCCGAGCGCGGTGGCGTCGAAGCCGGTTCCGCCCGCGCCGATGCCCAGCGTGATCCGGCCGCCGGAGATGTCGTCGAGGGAGATCAGCTCCTTGGCGAGGGTGACCGGGTGCCGGAAGTTCGGCGAGGTCACCAGGGTGCCGAGGCGCAGCCGCTCGGTGGCGGCGGCCGCGGCCGTCAGCGTCGGCACGGCACCGAACCACGGCCCGTCGCGGAAGGACCGCCACGACAGATGGTCGTAGGTGAACGCGGTGTGGAAGCCGAGCTGCTCCGCACGCTGCCATGCGGAACGCCCGCCCTCGTGCCAGCGGAGGTACGGCAGGATCACGGTGCTCAGACGCAGACTCATGCGTCGAGCGTAAGGGGAAGCACGGAGTGGTCGTCTCCTGGGCTTGATCAGTAGGACCCGTGGAAACGTAGGACATGCGTCAGTGGGGGCCAGGGAAACGCAGGTATTGCGGGGGTACTGCCTTGGTGAGCCATACCCCGTTCGCGCTGACGTGGAAGATGTGGCCGTCGCGGTGCATGGCGGCGGCGTCCACCGTCAGGACGACGGGACGGCCGCGGCGGGCGCCGACGCGGGTGGCGGTCTCGCGGTCCTTCGAGAGGTGCACGTCGTGGCGGTTCATCGGCCGCAGGCCTTCTGCGCGGATCGCGTCCAGATTGCGCGCCACGGTGCCGTGGTAGAGGTACGAGGGCGGGGTCGCCGGGGGCAGCCCGAGGTCGACCTCGATGCTGTGGCCCTGGCTGGCGCGGATCCGGGTGCCCTCGATCGCGAAGCGCTTCTTGTCGTTGGCGGCGACCACATGGTCCAGCTCGTGCCGCGTGATGCGGAAGCCGTGCGCGGCCGCCGCGGCGAGCAGCGTGTCGATCTCGATCCAGCCGCCGTCGTCGAGGGTGAGCCCGATCCGCTCCGGCTGGTGCCGCAGGTGTTTCGAGAGGTATTTCGACACCCTGACGGTGCGTCTCTCGTCGTTCCCTTCTGTCATCCTTCCAGCGTGCGGGAGAGACGCGGATCACGCACATGATTTTGTGCCGGATGTTTGATCCACAACCAAGTGTGGTTATCCACAGGCTAATTGACGACTCTGTGGACAACTCGGCAGTCGTTTCAGGGTAGTTCGTCAACTATGTACATTTTCATGCGATGTATCGCCTATTCGTCCAATCCATATGGGACGACCGGCTGTTCGGCCGGGCATGGTGACACAGGCGCGAATTACTTCACGCCAAACGGGCTCACGCAAAAAGCACTTGGTGAACAGCCCCAGCCAGATGGGAAGTTCGACAGTGGACGTCGGTCACCGCGGCGGCCTCAACCGTGCGATCGCGCGCAGTGCGCCGGGCGTGAAGCGGGACATCAGGCGTGCCCCGCGCGCCTCCCAAGTAACCGGCACGACCGCCTGGTTGCGCACGACGGCCCGCAGTACGGCGTCCGCGACCTTCTGCGGCGTGTTGACGAAGCCTGGGCTGAGCGCCGACACCCCGATGCCCTGGCCGGCGAGCTCGGAGCGGAGGCATTCGCTGAGCGCCAGGACCGCCTCTTCGGAGGTGCTGTAGGCGGGTAGTGCCTTGGACGGCCGATACGCCGCCGCCGGCGCGGTGTTGACGATGTGGCCGCCCTGTCCGCGCTCGGCCATCTGCCTCCCGAAGATCCGGCATCCGTGGATGACGCCCCACAGGCCGGCATCGAGGACCTTCCGCCAGTCCTCGGTGGTCGTGTCGAAGAAGGAACCGGACGGGGAGGTACCGGAGTTGTTCACCAGCACGTCCACCACCCCGTATGCGAGGGCGACCTTCTCGGCCAGCTTCTCCATGGCCTGCTCGTCGCAGATGTCGACCGTCTCGGCCCACGCTTCCGGGGCGCCGTTCAGCCGGGACAGCTCTGCCGTGCGGGCCGCGCCTTCCGGGTCCCGGTCGACGGCCACCACGCGCGCGCCGGCCTCGGCGAAGGCGCACGCCGTGGCCCGCCCGATGTCGCTGCCCGCGCCGGTGACCAGCACCAGCTGTCCGCCGAACCGGTCCGCGTACCGGCCGCTCGCCACCGGCGCGGGCCGTCCGGCTTCGGCCGAGGTCACGAACTCCGTGATCCACATGGCCAGTTGATCGGGCCGGGTGCGGGGAATCCAGTGCTTGGCGGGCAGCGTACGGCGGGTCAGCCGCGGTGCCCACAGCTCCAGCTCGTCGTACAGCCGCTCCGACAGGAACGAGTCGCCGAGGGGCGTGATGAGTTGCACGGGCGCGTGCGCGTACGCGTCGGTGCGCGGGTGGCTCAGCCGGGACCGTACGTTGTCGCGGTACAGCCAGGCGCCGTGTGCCGCGTCCGTGGGCAGCGAGGGGGTCGGGTAGCCGTCTCCGGTGACCTTCTCGACGCGCTCGAGGATCTTGGGCCAGTGTCTGCCGAGCGGGCCGCGCCAGGCCAGTTCCGGCACGACGGGGGTGTGCAGCAGGTACACGTACCAGGACTTGGCGCCCTGGCCGAGGAGTTGACCCACCCGGCGCGGGGTCGGCCGCCGTATCCGCTGCTTGATCCAGTGCCCGAAGTGGTCCAGGGACGGGCCGGACATCGAGGTGAAGGACGCGATCCGGCCCTCGGTGCGCTTCACGGTGACGAACTCCCAGGACTGCACCGAGCCCCAGTCGTGCCCCACCAGGTGCACCGGCCGGTCCGGGCTGACCGCGTCCACGACCGCCAGGAAGTCGTCCGTCAGCTTCTCCAGCGTGAACCCGCCGCGCAGCGGCTTCGGCGCCGTGGACCGGCCGTGGCCACGAACGTCGTAGAGCACGACATGGAAGCGTTCGGCGAGGCGGACGGCCACCTCCGACCAGACCTCCTTGCTGTCCGGATAACCGTGCACGAGGACGATCGTCGGCTGTGCCGCGTCCCCCAACTCGGCCACGCACAGCTCTATTCCGCCCGTCCGCACCCGGCGCTCGCGCGCTGTCATGTGCCCTCCATCCAGCACCGCACATGCGGCAGATCGACCACAGAGTTCCCCCGCCACCGCCGTCGATGTCACCGCTCCGTGTGCGTCGACAGCGGTACGTGTTCGTAAGGTGACTCCGGTGAATGTCGCAGTTGTTAGAGGCCGCGTCAACAGGCGGGTGCACAGCCTGTGGACAACCATGGCGACGTGGACAACGCGGCCCGTGTGACCGCCCGGTGTTCGACCTCAGGGTCGGTACCCCTACGGGCCCGTACGACTGGAGGTTGACCCGCAGACAGCTCTGCGGTCTGACGACGGCAGTGGTCCGCGTCACTACTGTCGATGACGTGACTGTGATCGCGACCGAAAGCCTGAGCAAGCGGTTCCCGAGGGTGACCGCGCTTGACCGGCTCTCCGTGGACGTCGGACCCGGTGTGACGGGGCTCGTCGGTGCCAACGGAGCCGGCAAGTCCACACTGATCAAGATCCTGCTGGGTCTGTCCCCCGCCACCGAGGGCCGTGCCGAGGTGCTCGGACTCGATGTCGCCACCAAGGGCGGCGCCATCCGCGAGCGCGTGGGGTACATGCCGGAGCACGACTGCCTGCCGCCCGATGTGTCGGCCACGGAGTTCGTCGTCCACATGGCGCGCATGTCCGGCCTGCCGCCGGCCGCGGCGCGCGAGCGCACGGCGGACACCTTGCGCCACGTCGGCCTGTACGAGGAGCGCTACCGCCCCATCGGTGGCTACTCGACCGGTATGAAGCAGCGCGTGAAGCTCGCCCAGGCCCTGGTCCACGACCCGCAGCTGGTCTTCCTGGACGAACCGACCAACGGCCTCGACCCGGTCGGCCGCGACGAGATGCTCGGCCTGATCCGTCGCATCCACACGGACTTCGGCATCTCGGTCCTGGTCACCTCCCATCTCCTGGGCGAGCTGGAGCGCACCTGCGACCACGTCGTGGTCGTCGACGGCGGCAAGCTCCTGCGTTCCAGCTCCACCAGGGACTTCACCCAGACCACCACGACCCTCGCGATCGAGGTCACCGACACCGACGAGCACCCGGACGGCACCCGCGCGGTGCGCGACGCGCTCCACGCGCGCGGGGTGACCGCGCACGACGGCAGCGGTCTGCCGGGCGCCGGGCACATCCTGCTGCTGACCGCGGAGGGCGAGCAGACGTACGACCTCGTCCGGGACGTCGTCGCCGACCTGGGCCTCGGCCTGGTCCGCATGGAGCAACGCCGGCACCACATCGCGGAGGTCTTCCAGAACAGCGACGAGCAGCGGAAGGAGGCGGTCGGCCATGGCGGTTGAGCAGCCCACGGCCCGAGCGGCCGAGCAGACCCGAATCCACAACATCGGCTACCGCTCGTACGACGGCCCGCGCCTGGGCCGCGCCTACGCCCGCCGCTCGCTGTACTCGCAGTCCCTGCGCGGGGCCTACGGCCTCGGCCGCTCGGTGAAGTCCAAAGTGCTGCCGATGCTGCTGTTCGTGGTGATGTGCGCGCCCGCGCTGATCATGGTGGCGGTCGCCGTCGCCACCAAGGCGAAGGACCTGCCCGTCGAATACACGCGCTACGCGATCATCATGCAGGCCCTCATCGGTCTTTACGTCGCCTCGCAGGCGCCCCAGTCGGTCTCTCGCGACCTGCGCTTCAAGACCGTGCCGCTGTACTTCTCGCGTCCGATCGAGACCGCCGACTACGTCCGCGCCAAGTACGCGGCCCTGGCCTCGGCGATGTTCATCCTGACCGCCGCGCCCCTGCTGGTCCTCTACGTGGGCGCGCTGCTCGCCAAGCTGGACTTCTCCCACCAGACGAAGGGATTCGCCGAGGGACTGGTCTCCGTGGCGCTGCTCTCCCTGCTCTTCTCCGGGATCAGCCTGGTCATCGCCGCGGTCACGCCCCGGCGCGGCTTCGGCATCGCCGCCGTCATCGCCGTCCTGACCATTTCGTACGGGGCGGTCTCCACCATCCAGGCCATCGCGGAGACCCAATCGGACGGCTCCGCCGCCATCGTCTGGATGGGACTGTTCTCGCCCGTCACGCTCATCGACGGTGTACAGACCGCCTTCCTCGGCGCGTCCTCCTCCTTCCCTGGAGGGGAAGGACCCTCGGCCGCGCAGGGAGTCGTCTACCTCCTCGTCGTCCTGGGACTCATCGCGGGCAGCTACGGCCTGCTGACGCGCCGCTACCGAAAGGCCGGACTGTGACCACGCTTTCCATCGACCACGTCTCGCGCTGGTTCGGCAACGTGGTCGCCGTCAACGACGTAACCATGACCGTCGGCCCTGGTGTCACCGGTCTGCTTGGCCCGAACGGCGCGGGGAAATCCACCCTCATCAACATGATGGGCGGCTTCCTCGCCCCTTCCACCGGCTCCGTCACCCTCGACGGACAGCCCGTGTGGCGCAACGAGCAGATCTACAGGCACATCGGCATCGTCCCCGAGCGTGAGGCGATGTACGACTTCCTCACCGGCCGCGAATTCGTCGTCGCCAACGCCGAGTTGCACGGACTGGGCGCGAAGGCGGCCCAGCGCGCCCTCGCCACGGTCGAGATGGAGTACGCGCAGGACCGGAAGATCTCCACGTACTCCAAGGGCATGCGCCAGCGCGTGAAGATGGCGTCCGCGCTGGTGCACGACCCGTCCCTGCTGCTGCTCGACGAGCCGTTCAACGGCATGGACCCGCGCCAGCGCATGCAGCTCATGGAGCTGCTGCGGCGCATGGGTGCCGAGGGCCGCACGGTGCTGTTCTCGTCCCACATCCTCGAAGAGGTCGAGCAACTGGCCTCGCACATCGAGGTGATCGTCGCCGGACGGCACGCGGCGAGCGGCGACTTCCGCAAGATCCGCCGCCTGATGACCGACCGCCCGCACCGCTACCTGGTGCGCTCCAGCGACGACCGGGCGCTCGCGGCCGCGCTCATCGCCGACCCGTCGACCTCGGGCATCGAAGTGGACCTCGCGGAGGGCGCGCTGCGCATCCAGGCGGTCGACTTCGGCCGGTTCACGGTCCTGCTGCCGAAGGTCGCGCGCGAGCACGGCATCCGGCTGCTCACGGTCTCGCCGTCCGACGAGTCCCTCGAGTCCGTCTTCTCGTATCTGGTCGCGGCGTAGGAGGCCGAAGATGTACGACCCCACAGTCGCCCGGCTCACCTACCGGGGCCTGCTCGGCCGCCGCAGGGCCCTCATCCTCGGCGCGCTGCCCGTCCTGCTGATCCTGATCTCCGCGGTCGTGCGCACGCTGACCGGACCCGATGACCAAGTCGCCCAGAACGTGCTCGGCGGGTTCGCGCTCGCCACAATGGTGCCGATCATCGGCGTCATCGCGGGCACAGGCGCGATCGGGCCCGAGATCGACGACGGCTCGGTGGTGTATCTGCTCGCCAAGCCGGTGAAGCGGCCCACGATCATCTTCACCAAGCTGATCGTCGCGATCGCCGTCACCATGGCGTTCTCGGCGCTGCCGACGTTCATCGCGGGCATGATCCTCAACGGCAACGGCCAGCAGATCGCCGTCGCGTACACGGTCGCGGCGCTGGTCGCCTCCATCGCGTACGCCGCGATGTTCCTGCTGCTCGGCACGGTCAGCCGGCATGCGGTGGTCTTCGGGCTGGTCTACGCGCTGGTCTGGGAGGCGCTCTTCGGCTCGCTGGTCTCCGGGGCGCGCACGCTCAGCGTCCAGCAGTGGGCGCTCGCCGTGGCCCACAAGGTCTCCGACAGCGCTCTCGTCACCTCGGACGTGAAGCTGCCCACCGCTACGGTGCTGCTCGTCACGGTGACCGTGGCCGCCACTTGGTACGCGGGACAGAAGCTGCGGACGCTGACACTGGCCGGCGAGGAGTGAGGGGCCCCGCGGGACTTTGACCGGCTCCACGCGTGTGCATCCCTTAGGTGCACGCGCGTGGAGGCTCGTCCCCCGCTCTTCTTCTTGTCACTCTCTTTCAAGTCTTCTTGCTCTGTTTCAAGGCTTTTTTGACAGCGGTCTCACACCTGCCTGGGCACACTGGGCAAGGGGGACGCACAGCGGAAGGAAACGGGGATGGCAGCTCAGGCACCACAGGGAGACGGGGCGGGCGAGGCCGGGGACGGCTGGGACGGCGTCGTGTTCGACGAGGACTTCATACGGTCCGCGTCGGCCTCGGAGCCGTCCGCGCGCGCCCGGATGCTGGCCGCGCGCTGGCGCAACGAAGCGCCCGACCCGCAGCCGTGGCGCACCGACGAGCCGCCCGCCGGCTGGTTCTTCAGCAAGGCGCGCCGCCGCAGGTGGCGCCGCCGGTAGAGGCCGCACGCGCCGCGAGACCGGTGGATTTGTGCCGGTGGATTTATTCAGTGGCGCCCGATTCGGCGGACCGGCACAGTGGTGGTGTCCATGACGCCGGATCGAGCCGGCGCCACGTTCTGGGAGAGGAGCTGGGCGATGTCCATGCACGGCAGTACGCCGAGCTCCCGACAGGGCAGCCCGCGGCGGGCTCCGGAGTAGTTACCCCTCCGTCGAGCCCGCCCGCACGGGGAGCTGCCCGGGGCGGCCGCTTCGAGCGCGCGATTGCCTTTCGCGCGGGCCGCCCACCCGGAGGATTGGCCGAGTGGTAAGGCACCGGCTTGCGCAGTGTTCGATCAGAAGCAAGTCGTGGTCGGGGTTATCCCCCGCGCGCGTTCGACCCGCGCATCCTCCGCAAGAAGACACGACCGTTTCCGGCGCACGACACCGAGCCGGCTAACCCAGCAACCGCTCCAGTACCACCGCGATGCCGTCCTCCTCGTTGGACAACGTCACTTCGTCCGCGACAGCCTTGAGGTCCTCGTGGGCGTTGGCCATGGCCACGCCGTGTGCCGCCCACGCGAACATCGGGAGGTCATTCGGCATGTCGCCGAAGGCGATCGTCTCCGTGGCCTTCACACCCAGGCGGCGTGCCGCCAGCGACAGGCCCGTCGCCTTGGTCAGGCCGAGGGGGAGGAGCTCCACGATTCCCTCGCCCGCCATCGTCACGCCGACCAGACCGCCGGCGGCCCGCTGCGCCGCCTCGGCCAGTTCGTCGTCGCTCAGGGTCGGGTGCTGGAGGTACACCTTGTTCAGCGGCGCCGACCACAGGTCCGCCGCGTCCGTGATCGGCTGGTAGGGAAGCGGTCCGTCATGAACCCGGTAGCCGGGCCCGACGAGGACCTCGCCGTCCAGCCCGTCCCGGCTGGCCGCCAGCAGCAGAGGGCCCACCTCCGCCTCGATCTTCGCCAGGGCGAGACCCGCGAGCTGCCGGTCCAGCGTCAGCGACGTCAGTAGCCGGTGCTCCCCCGCGTCGTACACCTGTGCCCCCTGGCCGCACACCGCGAGGCCCCGGTAGCCGAGGTCGTCGAGGACGTAGCGCGTCCACGGCACCGAGCGCCCGGTGACGACGATGTGCGCTGCGCCCGCCGCGCAGGCCGCGGCGAGCGCCTCTCGCGTGCGCTCCGACACCGTCTCGTCGGAGCGCAGGAGCGTCCCGTCGAGGTCGGTCGCTATCAGCTTGTACGGAAAACCGGAGGGCTCGGCCGTGCTCACTTGGCGACGGGCTCCAGGAGCTCCCGGCCGCCCAGGTACGGGCGCAGGACCTCGGGCACCCGCACGGAGCCGTCGGCCAGCTGGTGGTTCTCCAGGAGCGCCACGATGGTGCGCGGCACGGCGCACAGCGTGCCGTTCAGCGTCGCCAGCGGCTGCACCTTCTTGCCGTCCCGCATGCGGACGGACAGCCGGCGGGCCTGGAAGCCGTCGCAGTTCGAGGCCGAGGTCAGCTCGCGGTACTTGCCCTGGGTCGGGATCCACGCCTCGCAGTCGTACTTCCGCGAGGCGGACGCGCCCAGGTCGCCCGTGGCCACGTCGATGACCTGGAACGGCAGCTCAAGCGAGGTCAGCCACTGCTTCTCCCAGTCCAGGAGCCGCTTGTGCTCGTTCTCGGCGTCCTCGGGGTCGACGAACGTGAACATCTCGACCTTGTCGAACTGGTGCACACGGAAGATGCCCCGTGTGTCCTTGCCGTACGTGCCGGCCTCGCGGCGGAAGCACGGCGAGAAGCCCGCGTAGCGCAGCGGCAGCTTCTCCGCGTCGATGATCTCGTCCATGTGGTAGGCCGCGAGCGGGACCTCGGAGGTGCCGACCAGGTAGAAGTCGTCCTTCTCCAGGTGGTACACGTTCTCGGCGGCCTGGCCCAGGAAGCCCGTGCCCTCCATGGCGCGCGGGCGGACCAGGGCCGGCGTCAGCATCGGGGTGAACCCGGCCGCCGTGGCCTGCGCGATCGCCGCGTTGACGAGCGCCAGCTCCAGCAAGGCGCCGACGCCGGTCAGGTAGTAGAAGCGCGAGCCGGAGACCTTCGCGCCACGCTCGACGTCGATCGCGCCGAGCGCCTCGCCGAGCTCCAGGTGGTCCTTGGGCTCGAAGCCCTCGGCGCCGAAGTCACGGATGGTGCCGTGCGTCTCCAGGACGACAAAGTCCTCCTCGCCGCCGACCGGGACGTCGGGGTGCACCAGGTTGCCGATCTGGAGCAGCAGCCGCCGGGTCTCCTCATCGGCTTCGTTCTGCTCGGCGTCGGCCGCCTTGACGTCGGCCTTCAGCTGCTCGGCCTTCCTCAGCAGCTCGGCCTTCTCGTCCCCCGAGGCCTTGGGGATCAGCTTGCCGAGCGCCTTCTGCTCGGAACGGAGCTCGTCGAAGCGGACGCCGGACGACCTGCGCCGCTCGTCGGCGGAGAGGAGGGCGTCGACGAGCGCGACGTCCTCTCCACGGGCGCGCTGGGAGGCGCGAACACGGTCGGGGTCCTCACGGAGCAGGCGAAGGTCAATCACCCCTCAAGGCTACCGGTGCGGAGTTCCGGCTCACGACTCTGTATTTCGGTCCGCGGCTTATGGGTCGTAACGAGCTGATGACGCTATGTGTCAATAAATGTCGGCCGCTCCCCGGGGAGGAGCAGCGCGGCGACGCCGCGTTGACTCGACTCCCTTGAGAGGAACGGGATTTGGGGCGCGCTTGTCCACAGGCGTCCACACGGGTGACAGGGTTATCCACAGGCTGTGCGGAAGATCTGTGGATTTCGAGGGTGATCATTCCGGAAGTCGCGGCGAGAGGGAGAATTCACCGCCTAAACCCTCACCACACACACTTTCGTGTGTAAAAGGGTCGTCCCAAAGTGTTGATCGAAGGAAACAGGTGGACAACTGTGGCGAACGTGGTAGTGGACAGGCTGGGGACCGGTTGAGGGTTTTGTCGACTTAGGCCGCGACGATGTCGACTTGTCCCCAGGTCGAGAAGCCAACCTGTGGATAACTTCTGTGGACAGCGAAAATCTACAGGTAGGACCGGGCCGTGGAGTCTGCCGCCGTGGAGCCTGTGAAGCCCTAGAACCGACCGTCCTGGCAGCGCGCCACCCAGTCCGCCGCCGTCATGAACTCGTCGTCCGACGTGCCCGGCAGCGGCACCCGTACGTCGTCCGGCTTGACGTCCGCGCGCGGGTACGAGCCCAGGAACCGCACCTGCAGACAGATCCGCTTGAGCCCCATCAGGGCCTCGGCCACCCGGCGGTCGGAGATATGGCCCTCGGCGTCGATGCAGAAGCAGTAGTTGCCGATGCCCGCTCCGGTCGGGCGCGACTGCAGCAGCATCAGGTTGACGCCCCGTACGGCGAACTCGCCCAGCAGGTCGCGCAGCCCACCCGGGTGGTCGTCGCGCTGCCAGAGCACGACGGAGGTCTTGTCCGCGCCGGTCGGCGCCGCCGGGCGGGCGGGCTTGCCGACCAGCACGAACCGCGTCTGTGCGTTCTCCGCGTCATGGATGCCGGTCTCCAGCGCCTGAAGGCCGTAGCGCGCGGCGGCGAACTCACCCGCGAACGCCGCGTCGTAACGGCCCTCCTGGACCAGGCGGGCACCGTCCGCGTTCGACGCTGCCGACTCCCAGGCGGCATCCGGGAGGTTGGCCTTCAGCCAGTTGCGCACCTGCGGCTGCGCGGCCGGGTGCGCGGTGACCGTCTTGATCTCCGAGAGCCGCATGCCAGGCCGGACCAGCAGCGCGAAGGTGATCGAGAGGAGCACCTCTCTGTAGATCATCAACGGCTCGCCCGCGACCAGCTCGTCGAGGGTGGTCGTGATGCCGCCCTCCACCGAGTTCTCGATCGGCACGAAGGCGGCCTCGGCCCCGCCGTTGCGGACGGCGTCGAGCGCCGCCGGGACCGACACCGCCGGGACGAGCTCCCGGGTCGCGGCCTCGGGCAATGTGCGTAGGGCCACTTCGGTGAAGGTGCCCTCGGGGCCGAGATACGCGTAGCTGGCTGGCATGTCCTCACACTAATGGGCCCCGAACGCCCTGATGGGTCCCGACGGGAGCCGTCGTACGCCTCTCACCCCTCCAGCAGCCGCTGCCCGACGTACTCCCCCTCCGCCGCCCCGCCCGGTACCGCGAACAGGCCGCTCGCCTCGTGGCGGATGTACTGGGAGAGGGCGTCCCCACGGTCGAGCTTGCGCTGCACCGGGACGAAGCCGCGCAGCGGGTCCGCCTGCCAGCAGACGAACAGCAGGCCCGCGTCGGGCGTCCCGTCCGTGTCGAAGCCGTCGTGGAAGGAGAACGGGCGGCGGAGCATCGCCGCGCCCCCGTTCTTGTCGGGCCGGGTGATGCGCGCGTGCGCGTTGAGCGGCACGACCAGATTGCCGTCGGCGCCGGTCTTCGCCAGGTCCATCGCAGTCGTCTCGGTGCCGCCGCTCAGCGGCGCCCCATTGGACTTGCGGCGCCCGATGACCTCCTCCTGGGCCTTGACCGAGAGCTTCTCCCAGTCGTCGAGCAGCATGCGGATACGGCGTACGACGGCGTACGAACCGTTCGCCATCCAGGCCGGGTCGCCGGACGCGGGAACGAAGATGCGCCGGTCGAAGTCGGCGTCGGTCGGCTTCGGGTTGCGCGTGCCGTCTATCTGGCCCATCAGATTGCGCGCCGTCATGGGGTGCGCGGTCGCGCCCGGCGAGCGGTTGAAGCCGTTCATCTGCCAGCGGACGCGGGCCGCGCTGCCCGCGTCCTTCTGGATCGCGCGCAGGGCGTGGAAGGCGACGAGCGCGTCGTCGGCGCCGATCTGCACCCACAGATCGCCGTTGCTGCGGGACTTGTCGAGGTGGTCGGAGGAGAAGTCGGGCAGCGGGTCCAGCGCGGAGGGGCGCTGCTTCTCCAGTCCCGTACGGGAGAAGAAGCTGTTGCCGAAGCCGAAGGTGATCGTGAGGGACGACGGGCCGGCGTCACGGGCGATGTCGGTGTCGTCGTGCGCGGCCGCCTCGCCCGCCATCAGCCGCTCGGCGGTGGCCGACCAACGGCGCAGCAGCGCGGCAGCCTCCTTGCGACCCGCGCCCGCGGCCAGGTCGAAGGCGGCGAGGTGGCCGCGGGCCTGGAGGGCGTCGGTGATGCCGGGCTGATGTTTCCCGTGAAACATCACCCGGTTGGCGCCGAGCGACGTCAGGGGCGCGGCCTTCTCGGAGGGTGCGGCGGCGTAGCCGGCGGCACCGCCCGCCGCTCCGAGCGCGAGCCCGGTGGCACCGGCGGTCCCGAGGAGCCGCCGCCGCGAGATCACCCCCGGGGAGGGGGCGGTGTCGGAAACGGCAGGGATGCCCTTGGAGGGCGCCTCCGGCGTGGACTGGTCAGCCATGGTGTGGTTCAGCCGATCTTCGCGTTCTTGTTCACGGTCACTTGGTCGATGTCGGACGTCCGCACGGTCACCGCGATCTCCCAGTCGCCCGCCATGGGGAGCTGCACGCCACTCGCCGCCCAGTGCCCGGTGGCGATGCGGTCGGGCGCGACGGGCAACGGGCCGATGCCCTTCGCCTTGAGCGTGAAGGCGACCTTCACCTCGGGGACGTCGAAGGCTTTGCCATTCGGTCGCACCACGTACACGTGCATCTCGTTGGCGCCCACGCGGGCCGGGTCGAGGGTGACCTGCACGGTGCCCTTGCCGTCCTGGCCTCCCGTGTCGAAGGGGATCTTCACCGACAGGGGGCCGGAGCGTTGCGACGCCGAGGCGGTGGCCGCCTTGGCAGCCTCCTCCGTGCGCCCCGGCTCGGTGCTCGTCAGCGCGGTGGTGACGGCCAGCAGCACGATGGCGACGCACGCCTCGGCGAGCACGGTGCGGCGCAGTCCCGAACGGACGGGGTCGGCGTCCCGGACCTGCTTGGCCCTCGCCGCGGCCATGGCGGCCTGCTGCCTGGCCAGCTGGGTGGCACGCTCGGGGCGCCCGGACGCGCCGGAAGTCCCGCTCCCGGAGTCCTTGCCCTCGCCGGAATCCCCCGCGCCCTCACTCGTGCCGGAGGCCGAACCGGTGCCGCCGCTCTTCGCGGACATGCCGCTTTCCGTGGAGACGCCGCTCTTCGCGGGGACGCCGCTCTTCGTGGAGACGCCGCTCTTCGTGGAGACGCCGCTTTCCGCGGAGACGCCGCTCTTCGTGGAGACGCCGCTTTCCGTGGAGACGCCGCTTTCCGTGGGGACGCCGCTCTTCGTGGAGACGCCGCTTTCCGTGGAGACACCGCTCCCCGTGGACACGCCACCCTTGGTCGACGCCTGCGTCGCGACGGTCGCCCGCTCCTGTTCCTCCGTGTGCCGTGCCGCCACGGCCATGGCCGGTGCGTCCGCCAACCGCGCCGTCCAGCGCCGCGAGATCCAGGCGATGCCGACGAGCACGGCGACCAGGCCGACCTTCACGAGCAGCAGTTGTCCGTACGACGTCCCGGTCAGCGCCGACCAGGAGCCGAGCTGGCGCCAGGACTGGTAGACCCCGGTCGCGGCCAGCGTCACGACGCTCCCGAAAGCGACGCGCGAGAAGCGCCGTACCGCCGCCGCCTCGATCGACGGCGCTCGGTACAGGGCGACGAACAGCGTCGCGAGCCCGCCCAGCCAGATGGCGACCGCCAGGAGGTGCAGGACGTCGACCGGCATGGCGATCCCGGTCTGGATGCCGGTCGAGGCGTGTTCGGCCATGGCCCAGGTCGCCGCGAGCCCCGCTGCGACGACGGTCCCGCCGATGGCCAGTCCGAAGGTCAGGTCCCGCTTCTCGGCGGCCCGGTAGGCGGCCTCCTCGTCCCCGGAGTCACCGGACGACGCGCCCTTCTCGCCCCCTGAGCCACCGGACGCGCTTTCCTTCCCACCGGAGCCGGCGGACGTGAGTGCCCCGCCGACGGCGCCGACGGCCCCACCGTCCGGGCCGGCGGTTTCGCCGTCCGCGCCGAATGCCCCGCCGACGGCGTCGGCAGCCGCCTCCGCCTCCCGCTTCACATACGCCCCGAAGAGCACCGCGATGAACAGCGCCCCCGCCGCGAGCAGCAGCAGCCGGGACACCAGTGCCGCCCCCGCCTTGGTCTGCAGCACCTGCCCGATCAGGGACAGGTCGAAGATGTCGGCGACCTTCCCGGAGCCGGTGTAGGAGCCGCGCAGGAGCAGCAGCGCGAGCGTCGCCGAGGTGAGCGCCAGCCACCCGGAGACCACGAGGCGCTGCACCGCCCGCACGCCGGCACCACGCTGCCAGCAGGCCAGCACGAAGGCCGCGCCACCGATCAGGACGATGAACCCGGCGTACGAGACGTACCGCGCGAACCCGTAGAGCCCGCCGACGACCCCGCCGCCGGCCGTCTGGTCGGAGACCGAGACGGTGGTCGTGGACGGGGCGCCGACGGAGAAGGTGAAGGCGCCGGAGACAGGGTGGCTGTCCGCGGACACCACCTGGTAGGTGACGGTGTAGGTGCCGTCGGGCAGCCCCGCGTGCACCTTCACGCCGTACATCGTTCCGCTCAGGTTGAACGCCTTGCCCGTGTCGACGCGCTGCCCCTTGGGATCGAGGACGCGCAGCGAGTCGTCGGAGAGCGCCACTTTCTCGGAGAAGGTGAGCGTGACCTGGGTGGGCGCCTTGTCGACCACCACTCCCTGCGCGGGGTCGCTGCCGGTCAGCGCGGCGTGCGCGGAGGCGGGCGCGGCCCCGCCGAACAGCGCGCCCGCGACAGCGAGCAGCAGCGCGAGCAGCGCGCGGACCGCCCGGCTCCGGACCCTGTGCCGGGTCGCCGTACGGATGTTCCCCCGGACGTGCCCGTCGGGAGCGATGGCCTGAGTCACGGTGATGCCTCCCTCAGTGGCCGGTCTTCGGGTTGTACGTCGGCGACTTGACCGGCATCTCGACCGTGACCGTTCCGGACTTGGCAAAGTGCAACTGCACGGACACCTTCTCGCCCTGCTTCGGCTGGTGGGTGAGCTTTCCGAACATGAGATGGTTGCCGCCGCTGGCGAAGTCGAGCGTGCCGTCCGCGGGCACGGGGAACGACTTCTCCTCCGTCATCTCGCCGTCCTTGGTCGAGTGCAGTGTGACGTCGGCGGTGAGGCCGCTGGTGACGGAGGTGAGGGTGTCGGATCCGCCGGAGTTGGTGACCGTGAAGAATCCGGCCGCCATGTCGCTCGTGACGGGCGCGGGCATGTAGGCACCGGTGACCTTCAGCTCCGGCTTGGCCGAGGACGAGCCGCCGGAGCCGCCGCAGCCCGCCAGCAGCAGTCCCGCGGCCATCACCACGGCGGGGCAACCGAGTCGGTGGTTCACGGGTTCTCCCCCTTGATGATCTTGGGGAGGTCCTTGGTGTAGTCGTCCACGGTGGCTTCCTGGTTGTAGAGCAGGTAACCCCCGTCGGTCTTCGGCGAGAACGCGATGACCTGGGTGCCATGGGCGGAGACGATCTTGCCGTCCTTCTCTTTCCTCGGCGCCTCGATGGAGATGCCGAGGGTGCGGGCACCGGCCTGGATGGTGGCGAAGTCGCCGGTCAGGCCCACGACATCGGGGTCGATGCCCTTGAGCCACTTGCCGAGCGCGGAGGAGGTGTCGCGCTCCGGATCGGTGGTGACGAACACGATCCGCAGCGAGTCCTTCTGCGCCTGGGTCAGTTGCTTGTTCTTCTCCACCTCCTTCTTGGCGACGGCGAGGTTGTTCATCGTCAGCGGGCAGACGTCGGGGCAGTGGGTGTAGCCGAAATAGATCAGCGTCGGCTTGCCCTTGGTCTGCGCGCGGAGGTCGTACTTCTCGCCGTGGGTGTCGGTGAGGACGAGGTCCGGCTTCTCGAACGGCTGGTCGAGAACGGTCGCGGCCCTGTCCGATCCGGCCTCGGCGGAGACCACGGCGACCGGCTGGTCACCGCTGTCGTCGGACCCACAGGCGGAGAGGGTGAACGTCGCGGCGGCGAGGAGGGCGGCCGCGGCGAGTGTCTTTTTCTTGCGCATAGAGAAATGTCCCAGATGTGAGAGTTCCGGTCCGCGCCGGGGTCGTACGCGATGCGTCACGGCGATGGTGTACGAACCGATGCGTACGACCCCGGCGCGGGTCCGGAGGGGAGTCGGACCTCAGGCGTCGGTGGTGCGCCGACGGCCTGCCAGAACGCCGTAGGCCACCCCTGCCGCGCCGACGACGATGCCCACGACGCCGAGGACACGGGCGGTGGTGTCACTGGTGTCGGCGGGCGTCTCGGCCACGGTGTCCTTGGCGGCCGACGTGGCGGAGGCGTCCTCGGCCGTGGAGCCGTGGTGACCGTCGGAGGAGGCGGCGGTCAGCTCCAGCACCGGGGCCGGGTTCTCGGGCTCCTCCTGACCTTCCTTCTGCGCTTCGATCCAGCGGACGACCTCCTTGTTGGAGTACGTCTGCAGGGCCTTGAAGACGAGTTGGTCGGCGTCCTCGGGGAGCTGGCCGATCGAGAGCGGGAACTTCTGGAAGTAGCCCGGCTCGATGCCCTTGCCGGTGGCGGTCCAGGTGACCTTGGTGACGGCTTCGTCGATCTGCTCGCCGTGCAGCGTGAGCGGCTTGGCCAGCTTGGACTTGGTGACCTGCGTCTTCCAGCCGTCGACCAGCTGCGGCATCACCGAGGCGAGCGGGTGCTCGGCCGGGAAGCTGACCTCGAGCTTGGTGGTCGAGGCGTTGTCGCGCTCGTTCGGGACCTTGAAGTTCACCGTCGCGTACCCGCCCTTGGCGGCCTCGCCCTCTGGCTGCACGCTCACGTGCGCGAAGGCGGGCGCGGACAGGACGAGGACGGCCGATGCGGCGGCGGCACCGGCGGCGGCGACGCGGGAAGCCTTCAGGGAACCCTTGATGGCCTTCATGGCAGACATGGCAGAGAGCACTCCACTTCGAGTGAGTCCGTTGATGAAGAGAGGTGCGCGTGCGCAGGGGTGACCACGGCGTGGCACTCCACGGGCACGCGCGCGTGCCGCACGACGGCGCCCCTCCACAAGGACGAGTGGAGTGCTGCGTCGCGTCAGGCAGCGAGGACGAGAGAAGTGGAGGGCGGCGGTCCGCGCCGGATCACCGTGTGCTGCAGCGCGGTCGTCCGCGGCCTCGGCGGCACGAGGAACCAGGCGCGCGGGGGGCGCGGCCCCGTCTCGGGCGCCTCCGGGAGCCCGGACAGCAGGGCGCGTACGAGAGCCAACGACGAGCGAAGGGACCGTACGAGCGCCCCCTCCGCGACCCCGTGCGCCGACAGCCGCATGAGCCGCAGCAGCGCCATGTCCCCGCGCCGCAGGACCCAACCGGCGGCGACGGCCGCGAGGAGGTGACCGAGCAGCATGGACACGGACGGCAGGACCGACCACCATGAACCGGCCGTGGTCGACAGGGCGTCCGCCGGGTCGTGCATGGCGGCCATGTCCGTACCCGTGACGAGCCGTGCATCGGCGAGGATTTTCTGGGCCTGTACGGGGGAGATCGCCGCCGCGGTGGTGCCGCACAGAAGGTGCGCGGCCCGCGCCACGAGCGTGGCGTCGGCCGAGGACATCCCGTTCGACGTCATCGACGCCATCGACGCGGCCCCGCCGTGCTGCCCGAGCCCGAACAGCGTGTGCAGCACGGTCTGGCCCACCGTGAGGACCGCGGTGATGCCCGGCAGGGAGCGCTCGCGCCCGGCGAGCGCGGCGGCGAGGGCGAACACGCCGAGGAAACCGGCGCCCAGCGTCCACAGCGGAATCGTGGCGCAGGAGGCGAGCGCATGCCCCGCTGCGGCCAGCACGACGCAGACCGCGGCGAACACCGCGGCCCTCAGAATCCGGAGATCGCCTCCGGTGCGCGCCGCGCGCTGGTGGGGGGCACTCATGGCGCGCTCATCATCCCACTGCTCTTGCCCGCCCCGTGCGGCAGGTCCGCAAGGTGACATACGTGCGGTAATCGGAGGACTGAACCGGAAGATCATGTTCTGGTGATGACGGCCTGCGCATACACCGATCTGAGGTCCTGGCGCATCCGCCGTATGGGCGGGATCTCGTCGATCGGGTGATTGCCCCCCGGTGCTCGTGGCAATACGTAACGGTATGTCGAGCCGCGGCCAGGAGGCTGGAGCATGAGCATCTGGTGGTCACTCCATCTGCGGCGCGAAGCTGCGAGCGTGCCGCTCGCCCGACGGCTCCTGCTGGGCACAATGGAGACCGCGGGCGTCGACCCGGACGTTTCCTACGACCTCTCCGTCGCCCTCAGCGAGGCGTGTGCCAACGCGGTCGAGCACGGCGGAGACGACGCGCACGGTGGTACGTCCGAGGCGTACCGGGTCACGGCATACCTCGACGGCGAAAAGTGCCGCATCGAAGTCGCCGACTCGGGCCCGGGTTTCCCCTCCGGCAGACCCCCCACCGCGGTCCGCCCGCCCCGCCTCGACGCCGAGCACGGCCGGGGCCTCTGCCTCATCCAGGAACTCGCCGACCACGTCCACATCGGCAACAAGCCGGGCCGGGGCGGGACGGTGGTGAGCTTCGACAAGATCCTGAAATGGCGGAAGGACGCCCCGCTGGTGGCCGTGTAGTCGGCGGAGCAGCGACCTCGGGTGGCCGTTGGTGGCCGCGCATCGGCCGCGGTGCGGCGTCAGTTGTTGGCCGGACATCGGCCGGGGTGCGGCTTCGGTTGGTGGCCGGGCATCGGCCGGGCGTGGCGTCAGGAGTTCAGGTTTCTCAGAATTCTCAGGCCCTCCACAGCCCTGCCCCACGTCGTTGACGGGCGGCGTCCCTAGCTTCCGGTTCATGACTGGAACCCACAGAGACACCTCGATCACCCGGCGCCGCGCCCTCGCGGTGACCGGCGGAACCGTCGCGGCCGGCGGGCTCGCGGTCGCCGGATACCAGGCCGCGTTCGCCGACGAGACCACCACCACCGACGCCGAGGCCGCGTCCGCCACGGCCACGTCGACCAGCGGCGGGCAGTGCGTGCTGATGTCGAGCGTCACCGAGGGGCCGTACTACCTGGACGGCGCCCTCGTGCGGAAGGACATCACCGAGGGCAAGAGCGGTGTCCCGCTCACCCTGCGGATCACCGTCCAGGACACCACCGAGTCCTGCAACCCGGTCGCCGGCGCGGCCGTCGAGATCTGGCACTGCGACGCCTGGGGCTACTACTCCGGCTACACCACCGCCAACCCCGGCGGCTCCGCGCCCGCCGAGAGCGAGGACGGCTCGACCGCCAACGACCAGACGTACCTGCGCGGTTACCAGATCGCCAACGCCAACGGGGTCGTCAAGTTCGAGACGATCTTCCCCGGCTGGTACACCCCGCGCACCTGCCACATCCACGTCAAGGTGCACACCGGCGGTGAGAAGGAGGACGGCACCTACGAGGGCGGCAAGGTCAACTACACCGGCCAGTTCTTCTTCGACGACGACATCGCCGAGCAGATCTTCGCCCTGGAGCCGTACTCGAAGCACAGCGGCACCTACACCGAGCTCGACGACGACATGGTCTACGGCGGCGGCGGCGCCTCCAGCGGTCTGCTGACGCTCAAGCCCGTCCACAAGAGCGACCCGTCCAAGGGCTACAAGGGCTTCATCACGCTCGGCATCGACCCCGACGCCGAGAACACCGGCGCGGGCAGCGGCGGTGGGGGCACGCCCCCGAGCGGTGCGCCCAGCGACGCCCCGACGGGTCCGCCGCCGAGCGGGGCCCCGACGGGTACGCCCCCGAGCGGCGCCCCGAGTGACAGCCCGGCCCCGTCGGCGTCGGCGTCCTCCTCGGCGTCCTCGTAAGGCCGCCCGATGAGCAGCCGCGAGGACGACGCGCTGGCGCAGGCCGCCGTGGCCGCGCTGATCCGGCAGCTGGAACTGGCCCCCAAGCCCGGCCTGCCCGACCCGCGCGATCTCGGTGCCCGTGCCACCCGGCGGGACCACCGCGCCCTGCGCTGGTCGGCCAAGGCGTTGGAGCCCGGCCTCGCGGCGATGGCGGCGGCCGCCCGCCGCACCGGCGCGGCGACGCCGGAACTCCGCGCCGAACTAGGCGCGATCGGACGGTCCACCGAGCACTCCGTCGGGCTCGCCGGCGGGGGCCACCGCGGCGCTCTGTGGGTACTCGGTCTGCTGGTCGCGGGGGTCGCGCTGGAGCCCGCGGCCAAGGGCGCCGAGGTCGCGGCCGCCGCCAAGCGGA
Source organism: Streptomyces sp. CGMCC 4.7035 (assembly GCF_031583065.1). Classification (GTDB taxonomy): domain Bacteria; phylum Actinomycetota; class Actinomycetes; order Streptomycetales; family Streptomycetaceae; genus Streptomyces; species Streptomyces yaanensis. Next base: position 8,001,164 of record NZ_CP134053.1, on the reverse strand, counting down.
TCGCGGCGTACCAGGACCGCGGGGTGCCGCGGCGGCCCTCCCGGGGGTCGTCGGTCTCGGCCAAGTACGGGGCGGCCGGCGCGCGAGGAGAAGCGCGCGCCGGCTTGCCTCACGTACGCCGGGCGTTGGACGCGCTCGGCGCGGCACGCTCCGCCGGGACACCGGAGCCGCAGGCCCGGCTCGACGCGCTGCTGACCGTCATGTCCACGCTGCAGGACACGGAGTTGCTGCACACGGCTGGTCCGCTCGGCCTGCGCCAGGTGCAGGCCGGGGCACGCGGCGTGCTGGAGGCCGGCGGGACGGCGTCGGAGGCCGGGCGCCGGGCCCTGGCCGAGCTGGACGCCGACCTCCAGGACCGTGGCTGGAGCCCGCGGGGGAGTGGGGCGTTGCTCGCGGGCGCGCTGTTCGTGGACTCCCTGCCGGTGCCGGTGCCGGTGAGTTCGGGAGCCCGGGACCGGTCGTCGAACTCCCGCATGCAGCACCCGTAGTCAGGCCGTCGCCGGGAACGCGTCGACGGTCCCGGCTGCCGGGCGCAGGTCGACCGGTCCGCAGGGCGAAACGCGGCGCACGCGCGCGTGGAGCACCGTCGCCACTCGCGGTTGCCGCTGAGGGCAGCGACGCGACCCGGGTGCCCGCACCCTCGACCAGGGTGCCCGCACCCTCACCGTGCCGTCGGACGGCACTCGGCGAGGAGTCCTGAGAGGCGCGGGACAGCGACACCATGCGGCTCCGCCGCGTGGGCGCGACCGGCCACCGACCACCGGCAGACGAATGGCCGGGCACCTCAGTGCCCGGCCATCAGTCTCACGTCAGCCCTTCAGCGAAGCCATCCACGCCTCGACCTCGTCCGACCGCCGAGGCAGCGCAGCGCTCAGGTTCCGGTTGCCGTCCTCCGTGACCAGGATGTCGTCCTCGATGCGGACGCCGATGCCGCGGTACTCCACGGGGACGGTCAGATCGTCCGCCTGGAAGTACAGGCCCGGCTCCACCGTGAGAACCATGCCCGGCTCCAGCGTGCTGTCGACGTACGTCTCCGTGCGCGCGGCCGCGCAGTCGTGGACGTCCATGCCGAGCATGTGGCCCGTGCCGTGCAGGGTCCAGCGGCGCTGCAGACCCAGCTCCAGAACGCGCTCCACCGGGCCCTCGACCAGGCCCCACTCGACCAGCTTCTCGGCGAGCACGCGCTGTGCGGCGTCGTGGAAGTCGCGGTACTTGGCGCCCGGCTTCACCGCCGCGATGCCGGCCTCCTGGGCCTCGTACACCGCGTCGTAGATCTTCTTCTGGATCTCGCTGAACGTGCCGTCGATCGGCAGCGTGCGGGTGACGTCGGCGGTGTAGTACGTGTGCGTCTCCACGCCCGCGTCCAGCAGCAGCAGGTCGCCGGAGCGGACCTGGCCGTCGTTGCGCACCCAGTGCAGCGTGCACGCGTGCGGGCCCGCCGCGCAGATGGAGCCGTAGCCGACGTCGTTGCCCTCCACGCGCGCGCGGAGGAAGAACGTTCCCTCGATGTAGCGCTCGGACGTCGCCTCGGCCTTGTCGAGGACCTTCACCACGTCCTCGAAGCCGCGCGCGGTCGAGTCGACGGCCTTCTGCAGCTCGCCGATCTCGAACTCGTCCTTGATCAGACGCGCCTCGGAGAGGAAGACGCGCAGTTCCTCGTCCCGCTCGGCGGTCACCTTGTCGTGCAGCGCGGCCTCGATGCCGGCGTCGTAGCCGCGTACGACGCGGACCGGGCCGGTGGCCTCCTTCAGCTGCTCCGGCAGCTTGCGCACGTCCGAGGCCGGGATGCCGTACAGCTGCTCCGCCTCGGCGAGCGAGTGGCGGCGGCCGACCCACAGCTCGCCCTGGCCGGAGAGCCAGAACTCGCCGTCCTCACGGTTGGAGCGGGGCAGCAGGTAGATCGTCGCCTTGTGGCCGTCCGCGTTCGGCTCCAGGACCAGGACACCGTCCTCGGTCTGGTTGCCGGTGAGGTACGCGTACTCGACGGAGGCGCGGAAGGGGTACTCGGTGTCGTTCGAGCGGGTCTTCAGGTTGCCCGCGGGGATCACCAGACGCTCGCCCGGGAAGCGCGCGGAGAGCGCGGCGCGGCGGGCGGCGGTCTCGGCGGCCTGGGCGATCGGCTGCAGGTCGCGCAGTTCGGTGTCGGCCCAGCCGGACTTCATGTTCTCGGCCAGCTCGTCGGACACGCCCGGGTACAGGCCGTTCTTGCGCTGCTTGATCGCCTCTTCTTCTTCGGTGGTCTCCGGGGTCTCCGAGAGTTCCTCCGCCACGGCTTTTCCTCCTTGGTACGGCGCTGGGCCTCCTCCATCGTACGGTCGTACGGAAGGGGCCCAGGGCCGGAGGACCTGTTACCGAAGGCGGCCGTGCCCTCACTCGAAGCGGGCTGCCAGCAGCACCACGTCCTCCGTGCTCTCCGCCTGGTCGAGGCCGTCCGGCAGCATGCTCCGAAGAATGTGGTCGGCGACCGCTCCCGGGTCGGTGCGCACCGGCCGTGGCACGCTCGCGGCCACCGCGTGCAGCCGGGCGAAGGCGCGGTCCATGGGGTCACCGGTGCGGTGCAGCAGCCCGTCGGTGTAGAGCAACACGGTCTCGCCGGGCTCCGTGGTCACTTCGATGCTGGGCGCCTCCCAGCAGGCCAGCATCCCGAGGGGCGCCGACAGTGAGGTCTCCACGAACTCGGTGCGCCGCGGGCCGATCACCAGCGGCGGGCTGTGCCCGGCCCCGGCGAGCGTGAGCTTGCGCAGCGTGGGCTCGCAGTAGGCGAACAGAGCGGTGGCCGAACGGGCGGGCTCGGTGAGCCTCAGCAACAGCTCCAGGTCGGACAGGACGGCGACCGGGTCCTCGCCCTCCATCACGGCGTATGCGCGCAGGGAGGCCCGCAGCCGGCCCATCGCGGCGACCGCGCTGGGCCCCGACCCGGTCACCGACCCGACCGCGAGGCCGAGCGCCGCGTCGGGCAGGGGCAGCGCGTCGTACCAGTCGCCGCCCCCGCGCGGACCGGTGCGGCGTCGCGCCGCGAGCTGGACGCCCGCGACCCGGGGCAGCCGGGAGGGGAGCAGCTCCTCGGCGATCGTCGTCATGCACGCGCGCGTGCGCTCCATTTCGACCAGCCGTGCAAGGTGCTCGGTCGCGTAGCGCGCGTACAGGCCGGCGAGATGGCGCCGGCGCTCGCCCGGTTCGGCCGGTTCGTCGTAGAGCCACACGGCGGCGCCGAGGCGGCCCGCGGCGTCGGTGGACAGGGGGAGTGCGTAGCTCGCGGCGTAGCCGAGCCGGGCGGCCACCTCGCGGTGGCGGGGATCGAGCCCGTCCTCGGAGAACAGGTCGGGCTGGGCGATCTCACGCTCGCCGCCCGGCAGTCCTTCGAGGATCCTGCCGTACGACATGGAGCTGCGCGGCACGGTCTCGATGTGCCCGAGGTCGGCGCGGGCCAGGCCCAGGCCGATCGTGGTGTCGGGGCCGAGGCCGTCGTGCGGTTCCAGTACGACGAGACCGCGCCGGGCGCCCACGAGGGCGGCTCCGGCGCGCAGCAGTTCCTGGAGTGCTTCGGTGAGTGAGCCCGTGCGGGCCAGGCGTTCGGTGAGTTCGTGGAGGGTCGTGAGATCGGATACCCAGCTGGCGAGCCGGTCCTGGAGGAGGGCTCCCGGGCCGACGGGGGTGGCTGAGGTGGCCGAAGGGGCACCCGTGTCGGTGGACGTCGGCGCGACAGTGTGTGCGGGCGCGGGAACCGTTGAATCGATTCCAGCCACTTTCGGAGGGTGAGCGGCGTTCATGGCGTCCGGCTTTCGGACCGGCGCGTATTGCTCAATAGCATCGCAAAACCCCCATGTCATTCTGCGCCGCTAGCAGTGTCTCCACATGTACACGCACTCGTGAGGGGATGTCCAGCATTGTCCTGCTGGGATTCCTGGTGTCCGTGTGGCATTCCTACTCTCTTGTGGAAAAGCAAAGTTGGCTCAAAACAGCCTCGGGTATCGCCCTATTGCGGTCGACTGGCCTTGCTCGACAGAGCGTCACAGCGGTCGTGATGGGTACGTACTCGGTGAAGGCCAGGGGTGGTTGGGAGCCGCCCGGAACCTGGCGCCGGACCCGGGCGTCTTAACCACCGACGATCGAGCCCCATCCTCCCGTGGTGGAGGCGGCGAGTAAGAGCGGGACGGCAAATCGCCAGGCGCCGCCACCCCGCGCCATGCCCATGCTTGTGATGGGCGCAGTATGGACGCGGACGCAGCCAACGCTCGGCCCATAGGGGTTCCCCTTGTCCAAGACAGGGGTGTGATGCGCCAGTAGGTACGCACAGTTAAGTGATCGACACATGGTGTGATGTGGCCCTCGGTGTTGCCAGGCGTGCAACGGAAAGGAACGAGCGCTCATGCGCGAGATCCTCGGAAGGCGACGCAGGCTCCTGTCCGGGCGGAACGACGGGAGGCCTGAGTTGATCAGCGCGGCCCTGACCTTCGCGACCGAATGGCAGTGGCCGGTTCTCCCGGGTGTGGCGCCGGACCCGCAGGGGCGGGCCCGCTGCGGATGCCCCGACCCGGAGTGCACGGTGCCCGGCGCGCACCCCTTCGACCCCGGGCTGCTCGCGGCCACCACCGACGAGCGCATGGTGCGCTGGTGGTGGACCAACCGGCCGGCCGCGCCGATCGTGCTGGCCACCGGGGGCACGGCGCCCTGCGCGGTGAGCCTGCCCGCCCTCGCGGCTTCGCGCGCCCTCGCCGCGCTCGACCGTACGGGCATGCGCCTCGGCCCGGTTGTGGCGGCACCGCACCGCTGGGCCATCCTCGTGGCGCCGTACTCCATGGAGCAGCTGGGTGAGTTGCTCTACGCCAAGGACTTCGTCCCCGGGTCGCTGCGCTTCCACGGCGAGGGCGGCTATCTGGCCCTCCCCCCGTCCGAGACCGGCCACGGGGAGATCCGCTGGGAGCGGGCGCCGTTGCCCGGCTCCGCCTCGCCCTGGGTGCCCGATGTGGAGGCCGTCGTGGACGCGGTTGTTGAGGCCCTCACTCGTACGGGTGTGAGCGCACCCGAGTTCTAGGGTGTCGGGCGCGCGGCGAACCGGGCGCCCGTGATCGGCCGATATCTTCGCCCTCATGCTGATTCGTCCTGTGGGGCAGGGGAACCGGGAGCATGGGGAAGACTCGCCGGTCCGCGGGTGGTCCGACCCTCGTAGCGGCCGTCTGCTCGCACTCATGGGTCTGGTGGCGGTCGTGGCCGCCCTGCCGCTCGCCATGGCGTCCGCCGGGCCGGTGGGCGAAGCCGACCCGGTCGTGATCCACAAGTCGGTGCAGGATGACGCGAAGCGGCCGGTCTCCTCCCGCTCCGCGGTGCTGGGGTTCGGCCGCGCCACCGCCGCCCGCTGCGGCCCGGAACTCTCCTCACCCGACGGCCTCGAGGCGCAGACCTGCGTTCTCACGCAGGGGCGGGACACCTGGGCGCGGACCTACTACCGCAATGCCACCGGCCAGGAATTGAGTTCCGACCTGAGCTTCATGGGGCCCGGCGGACGCGGCGTGGAGATGCACTGTGCCGTGGGCGCCGGGGACGACCCGGAAACGTGTGAGACGCCGCGGCAGCGCGTGGCGGGAAGCGCGGGGGCGTACTCGGCGGTCGCGGAGTTCGCCCGGGGCGACGGGAGCGGATCGCTGATGCTGCGCTCCGGAAGTGACGCCGACGAGCCGATCGGGTACTAACTCGTCTGCCGCGCAGGGCAGTTGATGCGGTGCGCCGCGTCGTATACGCACGTGTACATGGAAAGGCCCGATTGCTGGCGACGGGGGATGCACCAGCAACCGGGCTACTGGAACGGTAACAAGAGATCGGCTGTTCGCAAATTCGATCTCGGCTATTCGGACACAGATTTACCTGGCCCCACCGTGAGTTGTGACAGGAGTCACCTACCGGGAGAGTCCTGGACCACCGACCGGTCGGTCCGGCGAAGGACGTGGATCAGCTGAGTGTCACCTGTCGGTTGGTCAGACCGCCGCGCGCCCGCCGCTCCTCCGCGGTGAGTGGCGCGTCCGACCCCAGGGCGGCCGCGAGGCGCTCGCCGAACTCGGCCGCCGGCTTCTCGACATCCTCCGCGCTCATCTCGCTCGGCAGGTCCCAGACGGGCACCGTGAGTCCGTGCGCGCGGAAGGAGCCGACCAGGCGCGTGCCCTCGCCGAGGCCAGACTGGCCTGCCGCGTGCAGCCGCGCGAGAGCGTCCAGAAGCTGCTCCTCGGGGTGCGGCATGACCCACCGCAGATGGTTCTTCTCGGGGGTCTCGCACCAGTAGGCCGCGTCCACGCCCTGGAGCTTCACGGTGGGGATGGCGGCGGCGTTGGCCCGCTCCAGGGAGGCGGCCACCTCCGGCGTCGTGTTCTCCGCGTCCGGGACCCAGAACTCGAAGCCGCTGTGCACGACCGGCTCGAAGACGCCTTCGGGGTCCAGCAGCTCCTGCAGCCGCGGGCCGTCGGCGGGCGCGCGGCGGCCCTGTACCGGAGTGCCGGGTTCGGCGGTGAGAGCGCGCTGGAGGGTGTCCGCGAGGTCGCGGCTGATATCGCCCGACGCCGTGTCGTTCTGCAGGCCGAGCAGGACCGAGCCGTCGTCGCGGCGCAGCGCCGGCCACGCCATCGGCAGGACCGTGGCGAGCGTGACCGACGGCACGCCCTCGGGGAGGTCGTCCTTGAGCTTCAGCTCGGCGGTCGCGGCCGGCACCAGCTCGCGCAGCGCCACCCAGTCGCACTCGCCGGGAAGCCCCTCGAACGGGCGCTGCACCAGCTCGGTCACCGCGTGTGCGGCGGCCCGGCCGTGACAGGCCTTGTAGCGGCGGCCGCTGCCGCAGGGGCAGGGCTCACGGGCGCCGACGACCGGGATGTCAGCGTCGCTGAGCTGCGGGCGCTTGGCCTTGGTCTGGGGTCGCTTCTTGGCCATCGTGGGTGTCTCCCGGTTACGGCTCGTTTCGTACGGGCGCGAGCCTAGCCGCTCGCACGACTGCCGACGGGATCTTGTGGACAACGCACCGAGTCGTCCCTGAAACGGTGCTTTGTTCGGGCCGGACGTCGGCCCCCGAGCGGTCGTCCCGACCCCTCCCCGGCCCTGGCCGGGAGCGTCTGTACGGGCGCGCCGCCGGCTGTCTCGATTCCGGTCGGGGCGTTCCGGGGTTGTCCTGGTCCGAGATCCTCGGTACGGACCGTCTGAGTCCGGATCCTCCGTACGGACCGTCTGAGTCCGGAGCCCCGGTACGGACCGTCTGCGCCCAGGTCCTCGTACGGACCCTCTCAGTCCAGGTCGTCGAACGCGTCCGTGAAGTCCAGGTCGGGCATCTCCGACACGGAGGGTGCCGTGACGCGCGTAGCGAAGTCGTCCCGACGGTGCGCGGAGTCGGCGTCGTCCTGCACGACGACCCAGACCGTGACCTCGCCGTGGGCGTCGTCCCGGACACCCCAGTCCTTGGCCAGCGCCGTGATGATGTTCAGCCCGCGACCGCCGTGCGCGGTGACCGAAGGGGTCGCGGGAACCGGACGGGTCGGGCCGCCGCCGTCCGTCACCTCGACCGTGAGCCGTCCGGAGGTATCGAAGCGCCATGCGGCGCGCACGTCTCCGTCCCCTGCCAGGCTGTCGCCGAGCGGTCTGCCATGGCGACACGCATTGCTGAGCAGTTCCGAAAGGATCAGTACGGCATCGTCGATGACCGATTCCGACACGCCACCGGTACGCAGCTGATCGCGCATCCGGTGTCTCGCCTCCCCCACGCCCGCAGGACCATGGGGTACGGCCATGCTCGACGACGTGGGCACCTCCTGTGCCACCACCAACGCCACCCCCGAGACCTCCTTCGCCCCACGCCACGGTGTGAATGCCCCATTGGGCTGGACTGGAAACCGGCCACCGCACGTGTGGTGACGCACTCGTCACGATCGAATGTGCATCGAACGCGCCGGTGCACTCCCGCAGTCGTGTGGCTGGATTTCAACCCTTGTGGGGAGGGATACGGGGCACAGGGGGTGTGCTGCTCAGCGCCCGAGCCGGTGCAGGACCGCGCGCGGTCGGTTGGTGATGATGGCGTCGACGCCCAGCTCGACGCAGAGATCGACGTCCTCGGGCTCGTTCACGGTCCATACGTGCACCTGGTGGCCGGCCTGCTTCAGGCGCTGGATGTACGCGGGGTGACTGCGCACGATCCGCATCGAAGGGCCTGCGATCCGGACACCCGCGGGCAGTCGTCCGTCGCGCAGCCGGGGCGAGAGGAACTGCAGGAGGTAGACCGTGGGCAACATGGGAGAGGCGGCCCGCACACGGTGCAGCGAGCGTGCCGAGAAGCTCATGATCCGTACCGGCGACTCGTCCGGGGACTGCGGGGCGTCCAAGCCGAATCGCTTCAGCAGAACCAGCAGCCGCTCCTCGACCTGCCCCGCCCAGCGCGTCGGGTGCTTCGTCTCGATGGCCAGGTCGATCGGGCGCCCGGCGTCGGCGACCAGTTCCAGCAGGCGCTCCAGGGTGAGGACAGAGGTGTCCTCGGGGTCCTGCGGCCGGTGCTCCCAGTCGGGCTCCTCGTCGCGGCTCTTCCAGGAGCCGAAGTCCAGGGCGGCGAGGTCGGCGAGCTCCAGGGCGGAGACCGCGCCGCGGCCGTTGGACGTACGGTTGACGCGTCGGTCGTGGACGCAGACGAGATGCCCGTCCGCGGTCAGCCGGACGTCGCACTCGAGGGCGTCTGCACCGTCCTCGATCGCCTTCTTGTACGCGGCCAGGGTGTGCTCGGGAGCCTCTTCCGAGGCTCCGCGGTGGGCGACCACCTGGACCAGGTGCTGTCGTGCGTGGGTCACCGCGTCATCGTGCCACCGTCACGGGGGCGTGTGGGATCGGAGGGCGACGCGAGGGCGTCGGCGAGGTGTCGGGAATGCAGATTTTTGTTCGGAATCGTCCGATATAAAGGATCGGCCCGGACCCACAGCCACCGCTTATGGTGCTCTGACGCCCCGTGGGAAAAGCTTGACGACGTACAAAAGGACATGCACAGCTGAAACGCGCCCGGCGCCGCGCAGGGTGAGCGAATGCGGCCGAGTGCGACCCAGAAGAACAGCCGTGGAACGAGGAGAAGAGCTGTGAGCACCGAGAACGAGGGCACTGCGGTACCCCCGGCCCCGTCTGCACCTCCTGTGCCGGTGGACGCTCCCGCTTCCGCTCCGGGTGCGGCCGCCGAAGGGCACGCGCCGTACGCGGGGCACCCTGGTCCGGCCGCGGGGAGCACTCCGCCCGCGCAGGGCGTGCCGTCCACGACGGGCGCCCCGCATCCGGAGAGCGCGCCGACCGCCCCGCTCCCGTCCGTGCCCCCGGAGCAGCCCGGGGCCTTCTCGGCCGCCGAGGCGGACTGGCCGCCGCCTCCGCCGGTCACCCCCGCGTACGCGGGCGGCGGCGCGGGAGGCGCCTGGGGCGCCGCGTACCAGGCGCCCGCCCCGAAGCCGAAGAACCGCCGTGGCGGCCTGGTCGCCGGGATCCTCGTCGCCGCGCTGGTCGCGGGCGGCGTCGGCGGCGGCATCGGATACCAACTGGCCAAGAACGACGACTCCAGCGGCTCGACGACCGTCTCCGCCGCCACCAGCGGTGGCGACGTCAAGCGCGCCTCCGGCACCGTCGCCGGTGTGGCCGCCAAGGCGCTGCCGAGCACGGTCACCATCGAGGCCGAGAGCACCAACGGCCAGGGCGGCACCGGCACGGGCTTCGTCTTCGACAAGCAGGGCCACATCGTCACCAACAACCACGTGGTGGCGGACGCGGTCAACGGCGGCAAGCTCACGGCGACGTTCCCCAACGGCAAGAAGTACGACGCCGAGATCATCGGTCACGCGCAGGGCTACGACGTCGCCGTCATCAAGCTCAAGAACGCCCCGAGCGACCTCAAGCCCCTCGCCCTCGGCGACTCCGACAAGGTGGCGGTCGGCGACGGGACCATCGCGATCGGCGCCCCCTTCGGTCTCTCGAACACGGTGACCACGGGCATCATCAGCGCCAAGAACCGTCCGGTGGCCTCCAGCGACGGCAGCTCCAGCAGCAAGGCCTCGTACATGAGCGCCCTGCAGACGGACGCCTCGATCAACCCGGGCAACTCCGGCGGCCCCCTCCTGGATTCCACGGGCGCGGTCATCGGCATCAACTCGGCGATCCAGTCCACGGGCAGCAGCGGTCTGGGCGGCAGCGGCCAGTCCGGCTCGATCGGTCTGGGCTTCGCGATCCCGATCAACCAGGCCGAGTACGTCGCCAAGCAGCTGATCAAGACGGGCAAGCCGGTCTACGCGAAGATCGGTGCCTCGGTCTCGCTGGAGGACAGCACCGGCGGGGCGAAGATCACCGACCAGGGCGCCGGCGGCTCCGCCGCGGTCGAGTCGGGCGGTCCCGCGGACGAGGCGGGCCTCAAGCCGGGTGACGTGATCACCAAGCTGGACGACAGGGTGATCGACAGCGGCCCGACCCTGATCGGCGAAATCTGGACCCACAAGCCCGGCGACAAGGTCACCATCACCTACGAACGCAACGGCAAGTCCCATACGGTCGAACTCACCCTGGGCTCCCGCCTCGGCGACAGCTGACCCCCCGGGGCGGGCGGGCCGGGACGCATGATCCGCGCTGACCCACGCGCGCGTGTGCGAACCCGTGACTCTTGTCCCGCGCCGCCGATCACGGTGGGCGCGGGGTGGGTTGCCCGAGCGGCCTAAGGGAACGGTCTTGAAAACGTGAGGACGTCAAAGCGTCCTCGCGGGTTCGAGTCCCAACGCCGCCGCAGGCCACAGACGTGCAGGTCAGAAGGGGGTGCCTCTTGCTGAGAGGCACCCCCTTCTGCGGGTCAAGGGCCGGAGCATAATGGTGGACTGGCGCGACGTGTTCTTCGACACCACGGGCATCGTGCCGGTGGCGCTCGCCCTGCTGACGTTCGCGTTGGGTACGGCGCTCGGCATGGTCCTGCGCCGCACCCTGGTCTCGATGACGGTGACCCTGGGCGCCTCCGTCGCCGTCAAGTACGGGTGGAGCCAGGCCCAGCATCACCTCGGGCACGTCATGACGGCGACCACGCACAAGGGCGCCGGGGCTGACGTCGAATGGCCGACACTGCCCGCGGGAGCCAGCCCGCTGGGCGGCGGCACCCCTGACTTTCTCACCGCTTCCGGTGGGCGCCTGAACATTGATACCTGCTACGGGGCGAAGCAGGCCGCCTGCCTTGAGTCCAAGCATGTCGTCGGCTGGGCGTTGGACTACCTGCCGATCAAGCAGATGGCCGGGATGCAGTGGCTGGGAGCGAGCGCCATGTTCGCTCTCGCTGCCGTCCTCACCGTGTTCGTCTTCCTCCGGGGACGCAGGCAGACCGTGTGACCCGCGAGTCCGCCGCCTGTCCTGACCGGCGGCGGACCGGTTTCCCGCAGCCCACGGCCACATGAGCCGGGGCGACGCCTTCACCAGCTTCGGCGACCGCCCGCATCCGGTGCCCTCTCCTCAGCAGCCGACCCCGAACTCCTGGCTCCTGCCTGCCCCGACCGCCGGCACCGCTCCGTCGCACCCCGACGCTGCCCCATGCCACGGGGCCATCGTCAAAAACCCTTCGGGATGAGTTGACGACGCGCAAGCACCGAAAACGACCGATCATGACCGTCCCATTGACGGCCGCCGTGGCGACGGCACTCGGCACCGGCTGCTGTCGGGCATGTCCGACGGCGCCCAGGCGGACAACGCGGCCAGTGCCGCAGGTCGGGAAGTGCCCCGGAACGGAGCCAGTGGACCCCGTGGGGACCACGGCCCCCGCGCGAGGCCGGAGGCCGGTAGGCTGTAGCCGCTCCGCCCCAGGTGGGACGGGGCTCAGGTGGGTTGCCCGAGCGGCCTAAGGGAACGGTCTTGAAAACCGTCGTGGCGCGAGCCACCGTGGGTTCAAATCCCACACCCACCGCGCATTTGAACGGCCCCTGACCAGAAACGGTCAGGGGCCGTTGTGCTGCGCGGTGCCCGCTCGTCACCGTGGTTCCCCGTGGTTTCCCACCCGACCGGGCACGGCAGGGGCACGTCCGGGGCACGGGGCGACCGACGCTTTGCGCGATCCACTCGGCGGGGTGGGCGTCGTTCGCTACTGGTTGATCGGAATCTCGTAGACGATCTCTCAGTGAGCGGCGGGCACCACGATGTCCGCCGTCTCGACGGGCCGTCCCTGGTCGCTGTAGTACGTCCGGCGGATGTGCGTGATGAGTGCGGCCTTCTTTCTGGATGCCCAGAAGCGACGCCTCCTCGGCGGTCGCCTGCCTCGGCTTCGGCTGCTCAACGGCGTGGCTGACGGTGACACCGATCGCGGCCCGGTTCACGACACCCGCCTCCGCGTGCAGTCCTCCCTCGGGGCGCCGCGGGGGTCTCCTCGCCGGCGAACTTCAGCTGCGTGGGCATCACGAACATCGCCTGGTAGAGGGCCGGGTGTTCGACGGCGAAGCGCAAATAGACCCGCACCCGGCGCGCAGGCCGCTCTCCGGCTCGCGCCCTCGGGCGGCGGTCCGCGCATGGCGCAGCAGCTCGGCCAGCTCGGCGAAGCCCTCCTCGGCGGCGGCCGTGACAATCGCGTCCTTGCCCTTGAAGTGGCTGTAGAGCACGGGCTGGCTGTACTCCACGCGCTCGGCGAGGCGGCGGGTGGTGACCGCCTCCCAGCCCTCGGCCTCGGCCAACTCGCGCGCCACGGCGAGGATCAGGCGGTGGCGCTGGGCGCGCTCCCGCTCGCGGCGATTCCGGGTGATCGACATGAGAGGGCTTCTAGCATTGCTAGACATCAGGGCAATGCTATGTCTAGCATGACTAGAAGATCGAGCGGCGCTCGACAGGGGGTCGGCGCCGCGAGGGGAGGAGAGCACCCGTCATGCCTACCGCTGCCACCACTGCCGCCACCGTCATCACCTGGGCGATCGCCGTCGGGATCATCGTCATCGGCGCCCGCTTGCTGTGGGCCCCGCAGGCCGCAGCAGACTTCGGCATCCCCGGTACCCGCACCGACGACCCCACCTTCCGCGCCTGGCTGTCCGTCCTCGCCGTCCGCGACATCGGCTACGGTCTCTTCCTGCTGATCGCGCTGATCGGCGGCGGCACCCGCCTACAGGGCTGGATGATGCTGGCCGGCTCCGCGGTAACGCTCGGTGACACGCTCATCACGAAGCTCAGCGGCGGACCCGCCAAGGCGTACTACGGCATCCACGGCAGCACCACCGCGGTCATGGCCGCCGCCGGCGCCGTGCTGCTGCTGTCTTGACCGCGGCCACCGATGGTCCTCCCCCGCTGCGCCGAATCCCTCGTTGCCCACGGACGACGTCGCAGTACGCCGGGGCGAGTACGTCGTCGGCATTGAGGGGCTCTTGTGGGGGCTATTCGCTTGAGTAGCCACATTTGTGATTAATAGTCCGCTCAGTGGTAGACGACAGGGCTGGTGCCATGGACTACCGATATGCCGCTGCGGCTGATGCCCCGGCTATGGCTGAACTTTTCGCGGCCAATCACTATGACGCGCTCACGGAGCAGGAGCGGGCCGAACAGGGCTTTGTGCAGGGCGGCCTCGATGCCGACATCCTGCGTTCGATGGCCGAGCAGGGGAGTCTTCTCGTCGCGGACGATGACGGGCGCTTGGCCGGCCTGCTCGGGTTGGCCTCCCAGGAAAATATGCCCAGTCCACCGCCACCGGCCAAGGCGCTGCTGGATGCGCAGGATTCACTGCGGTGGCAAGGGCAGCCGCTCCGTGCAACGCCTTGGCTGTTCTATGGGCCTGTGGTGGTCGCCGCCGCATACCGTGGGAGGGGAGTGGCTCGCGGGTTGTTCACGGCGGCTCTCCGGGCAGCCTCAGGACGGGCCGATGTGATGGTTGCCTTCATCGAACTGGCCAACCAGGCGTCTTGGAGAGTCCACGTCGACGGCTTCGGTATGACCACTCTGGGAGAGTTCACCATTGGCGATCGTGCCTACGGTGTCGTGGGCGCATCCACCAGGCCGTCAGCGGCCTCGGGGGCCTGAACTGCCCACCACCCTTGTCCGGCGAGAACTTGGCCGAAGCCAACGGGGCCTTGGTCTTCGACACTCCGAAGTCGCATCAGAAGCGGCTCCTTCGTGTCGGCCCGTCCCTCGCGAAGCGCCTCGGCCGGCACCTGGAGAGTACGGCATGATGACCGCCGCGCACCGGTTCACCTACGCGGTGGGTGTGGGATTCGAACCCACGGTGGCTCGCACCACGACGGTTTTCAAGATCTCTCGCCGGACGGCCGGTCTCTCGGCTCCGCCGCAGGTCAGACGGGTACGAGCACCCCGCAGAGCCGTCGTCACCGTCGCCGTGCCCGCTACGCGGCCCCTGACCAGGTCATATGGTCGGGGGCCGTTTCGTCGGGCCCAGAAAATGATCACGCTGCCGGATGTGCACGTCTCCGGCTCCGGCGTATCCGTCCTCAGGGGCGCTTCCCCGTCATCCGTGCCGCCGACGCGATCGTCGCGCGTGCCTCACGTTCGGTGAGGCCGGTGTTGAGGGCCGCGTCGATCAAGGGGGCGACGAGGGCGGAGCCGATGCCTTTTTCGTAGGCGCGGCAGGCTGCCCAGAACAGGCGGGTGTTGCGTTGGCCCTTGTGGGCGGCGAGAACGAATTGGACCAGGCCTTGGCCGCGGTCGCCGACCGAAGGGTGTGTCGCCGGGTGGGGTGGGCGCGGCGGCGGGAGCAGCAGGCGGAGCAAGGCGGGCGGGCAGGGGGCGGGGGCCAGGTGCGCGGTGCCGGGGGCGGTGCCGTAGACGCCGTGGTCGGTCCATGAGCCGGGCCCGACCAGGTAGCCCCCGGCGCCCCGGATGTCGATGCCGGGGGCGAGGCGGCCGGCCGAGTTGGGCACGACGACGTCCGGCGGGCCGCTCAGCCACAGGTGGCGGCCGCCGCTCGGGGTCAGTACGACGACGGTCTCGGGGATGGTGAACAGGTGCCGCAGGGCCAGCTCGCGCAGGGCGGCCGAGGAGTCCGTACCGGACTTGGTGTCGAGGTCGACGCCGATCAGATGGTGCGGGGGCAGCCCGCAGGCGATGCCGTAGCCGGTGGACCAGGGCGCGGCGGCGAACAGCTCACGGATGCGTGCCGGGTCGGACGAGGCGTCGTAGACGCCGTGGCCGAAGCGGCCGCACTCGCCGTGGCAGGGCGTGGGGTCGGGGTCGTCGCGGTGGGGGGAGCGCAGGGCCGGGAGCTTCGTCCGGGACAGCGGGATCACCGCCAGTCCTCGTTCCGCGGCGGACAGGGCGTGGGCCAGGGCCAGGGTGGTGGCCTGCCGATCGGTGGTGGCCATGCATCCCATGTTCGTACGCATGTTCGAAAAAAGGAAGAGGGGCGATGCTCGGCGGGGTATGCGAAAGCGCCGTGAAAAGGGTTTATCGACTTTTCCTCACGCTTGAGGGCGAATCGCGCCATCCGGGATGGTTCGTAGGGGATTCGGTGGGCAACTCTGAAGTCGCGACGTCGTGCAACCGTCCGAGGCGGTCGGCCAACTGCCTTGCAACAAGCCGTACTTCACGTCCGTCCCGGCGACAGAGTCGGTACGTACGTGGTTCTGGAGGAAACACATGGCAAGCATCCGTACCGCCCGCGTTCTCGCCGCCGTCGCGGCCCTGCCACTCGCCGCCGCGCTCTTCACGGGCGTCGCCTCGGCGGACAACGGCGCCTTCGCGGACGACGGATCGAACGCGGCAGCGGCGAGCATCTCCGGCAGTGGGGTGGGGCTCGACAACTACGGCAACTCATCCACCACGCAGCAGCAGGCGGTCGGCTCCGGCGCCTCGAACCAGAGCAACACGGCGCAGGTGAACGGTTCCGCGTTCACGGCCATCAACCAGGGGAACGAGAACGTGGCCATCAAATTCACCAAGCTGTGGTGAGTGACGGGCCGATGCGCCGTCATCGGCCCGGACTCTCGTGTCGGGTGTGCTTTCAAGGGGCGCAACACGTCCGCGCGGCGGTACTTCGGTGCCGCCGCGCGGACGTTTTCCGCTGTCCACGCGCGCGTGCGGTCCGGCTGCGCGGGATCGCGGCGACCTTGACAGCCGACATCATCTGACGGACAGTCAGAAACTGCCCGTCGTGCGAGATCGTGCGAGAACCCTTGTCGGTACGAGGTCCGGGAGGCCCCGCCGTGCACCTCGCCCCCACCGAGCGCCAGCAGCGGCTGCGCGCCGAACTCCGTACGTACTTCAGGGACCTGATGCCCGACGGACCGCCGCCCGCGGACGACGGCGCCCGCCGCCGGGACCTGCTGCGTCGCATCGGCGCCGACGGGCTGCTCGGCCTCGGCTGGCCCGTCGCGTACGGCGGCCAAGGACGTGGGGCGGACGAACAGTTCGTGTTCTTCGACGAGGCGTACCGCGCGGGCGCCCCGGTGTCGATGGTCACGCTGAACACCGTCGGTCCGACGCTGATGGCGTACGGGAGCGAGGAGCAGAAGGCCTACTTCCTGCCGCGGATCCTCAGCGGGGAAGAGGTCTTCGCGATCGGCTACAGCGAGCCGTCGGCCGGTACGGACCTGGCCTCCCTGCGGACCCGGGCCGTCCGGGTGGCCGGGGAGAGCGGCGCGGGCGAGGACGCGGAGGGTGGCGCGGGCGAGGGCGCGGAGAGCGGTTCGGAGGGGCGCGCGGGCGGAGGCGTGGGGAGCGATGCGGAGGGCCGCGACGAGGGGCGTGGCGGTCCCGGCGGCGAGTGCTGGTTGATCGACGGCCAGAAGATCTTCACCTCCAACGCCCAGCACGCCGACTGGATCTGGCTCGCCTGCCGTACCGATCCGGACGCGCCCAAGCACGAGGGCATCTCGATCCTCCTCGTCCCCACGGACGCCCCCGGGTTCTCCTGGACGCCGATCGAGACCGTGGGCGGGCTGACCACGACGGCCACCTACTACGACGGGGTGCGTGTCCCGGCCGCGCACCTCGTCGGCGAGGAGAACGGCGGCTGGCGGCTCATCACCAGCCAGCTCAACCACGAACGGGTCGCGCTCGCCGCGCTCGGCATGCAGGCCGAGGATTTCCACGCGGCCGCGCTGGAGGCGGCGCGTACCCCCGATCCGGTGACGGGTCGGCGCCGCATTGACGAGCCGTGGGTGCGTTTCCGGCTGGCCGAGGTGCATGCCCGGCTGGCGGCGAACCGCCTGCTCAGCTGGCGTTTGGTGGGGGATGTGGGGGCCGGTCGACTGGCCCCCGGCGACGCGAGCGGGGTGAAGTTCGCGGGAACGGAATCGACTGTCGCGACGTATCGCATGTGTCAGGAGATCGTGGGAGCCCAGGCGCTGGTCCGCGCCGGTTCGCCGGGGGCGTTCGGGGACGGCGAGCTGGAGCGGCTGAACAGGGCGGCGCAGATCAACACGTTCGGGGGCGGGGTGAGCGAGGTGCAGCGGGAGATCGTCGCGACGATGCGGCTCGGGATGCGGAGGGGGCGGCGATGAGTGGCGGGGGCGAGGAGGAGTTCACGGCGCGGCTGAAGGCGTACGAGGGGCGGCCGGCCGCGGTCGCGGGCGTCGGCAAGGACCCGGTCAACGCGCCGATGATCCGGCACTGGTGCGAGGCGATGGGTGACACGAGCCCGGCGTACACCGGCCCCGACGCGATCGCCCCGCCCACCATGCTCCAGGCGTGGACGATGGGCGGCCTCTCCGGCCATTCGGGACGCACGGAGGCGTACGACGAGCTGCTCGGACTGCTCGACGAGGCCGGCTGCACCTCGGTCGTCGCCACCGACTGCGAGCAGGAGTACCTGCGCCCGCTGCGGCCCGGGGACGAGGTCATGTTCGACGCGGTCATCGAGTCGGTGTCGGACCGGAAGCGGACGAAGCTCGGCACGGGGTATTTCGTGACGACGCGCATGGACGTACGCGTGGGCGGCGAGCCGGTGGGGACCCATCGGTTCCGGATCCTCAAGTACGCGCCCGCGCGCAGGAAGCCCGGCGCCAGAAGGCCCCGGCCGGTGATCAACCGGGACAACGCCGGGTTCTGGGAGGGCGTGGGCCGGCATCAGTTGCTCATCCAGCGGTGCGCCGACTGCGGCACCCTGCGCTTCCCCTGGCTCCCGGGGTGCAACGCGTGCGGCTGCCCGGAGTGGGACACGGTCGAGGCGAGCGGCGAGGGGACGGTCCACTCGTACGTCGTCATGCACCACCCGCCCTTCCCCGCGTTCGACCCTCCCTACGCGGTCGGCCTGATCGAACTGGCGGAGGGCGTGCGGATCGTCAGCAACGTGACCGGGGTGCCGTACGACAAGGTGCGCATCGGGATGCCCGTACGCCTCGAATTCGCACGGTACGACGAGGAGCTGGAGCTTCCGGTGTTCCGTGCCCAGGACGGGGACGGGGGCTGACATGGACTTCACGCCCACCGAGGAGCAGGCGGCGGCCCGGGACCTGGCCGCGCGGATCTTCGGCGATCTCTCCACCCCCGAGCGCCTCGCCGCCGCCCGCACCGGCAGCGACGCCGAGCTGTGGAAGGCCCTGTGCGCGGCCGGGCTGGTCACGGCGGTGCTGGACGTCGGCCTCCTCGGCCTGGTGCTCCTTCTGGAGGAGCAGGGCCGGGCCACGGCGCAGGTGCCGTACGCGTCGAGTTGTGTGTACGGGCTGCTCGCGGTGACCGCCCACGGCTCGGCGGAGCAGCGGGAGCGGCTGCTGCCGGGGATCGGGGACGGTTCGGCGGTGGTGGCCGGGGCGCTGCCGTCCACGGGAGGCGTACGGGCGGACCCGGAAGGGGAGCTGACCGGCACCGTGCCGGTCGTGCCCTGGCTGCGGGAGGCGACGCATGTGCTGGTGGCGGACGACCGGCGCCGGCTGTGGCTGGTACGGACGGCCGACGCCGGATGCGAGCCGGTCGAGCTGACGGCGCCCTGGTCGGCGGGGCGGCTGACGCTCGATGCCGCCCCGGCGGAGCGCCTGGGGTCACCCGGCGCGTACGACGACGTGCTCGCCACCGCGCGTACCGCCTTCGCGGGGCTGCAGGCCGGGGTGTGCGCGGGTGCGCTGGCGCGGGCCGTGGCGCACACCAACACCCGGGAGCAGTTCGGACGTCCGCTGGCAGCCAAGCAGGGCGTTCAGCTCAAGGCCGCCGACGCCCACATGGACACCGAGGCGATACGCGTGACGGCGTACGAGGCGGCCTGGCGCCGCGACGCGGGCCTGCCGTACGCCACCCATGCGCTGACCGCCGCCTGGTGGGCGTCGGAGGCGGGAGCGCGGGTCGTGCACACGGGCCAGCATCTGCACGGCGGGGCGGGAGCCGACCTGGAGCACCCGGTCCACCGGCACTTCCTGTGGGGACGGCAGCTGGACGCGTATCTGGGATGCGGGAGCGAAGTACTCCAGGAACTGGGGGAGTTGATCGTGAACGCAGATGTGAACGGGGATGTGAACGGAGAGGGGGCGGAATGAAAACCGGTGGGCCGGGAGCCGGCGCGGTGCGGGCGGGGACACAACTGCCGCCGCTGGAGATCGAGATCACGCGCACGCTGATCGTGGCCGGGGCGATCGCGTCCCGCGACTACCAGGACGTGCACCACGACGCGGAGCTGGCCCGCCGGAAGGGCTCCCCCGACATCTTCATGAACATCCTGACGACGAACGGCCTGGTCGGGCGGTACGTCACGGACCACTTCGGCCCGGACGCGGTCCTGCGCAAGGTGGCCATACGGCTCGGTGCCCCCAACCACCCCGGCGACACGATGGTGCTGACCGGCACGGTCGAGGAGGTCGACGGGAACACGGTCACGGTGAAGGTGGTCGGGGCCAACGGCATCGGCCGGCATGTCACGGGCACGGTCACCGTCACCGTTCCGGGCGGGGGTGCGGAATGAGCGTGCGGACGAGGGACGCCCTCGGCGGGCGGGCGGCGGTCGTCGGCATCGGGGCCACCGAGTTCTCCAAGGACTCGGGGCGCAGCGAGCTGCGGCTGGCGGTGGAGGCGGTGCGGGCCGCGCTGGACGACGCGGGGCTGCGGCCCTCGGACGTGGACGGCATGGTGACGTTCACGATGGACACCAACCCCGAGATCACCGTGGCCCAGGCGGCCGGCATCGGCGAGCTGTCCTTCTTCTCCCGGATCCACTACGGGGGCGGGGCGGCGTGCGCGACGGTCCAGCAGGCCGCCCTCGCGGTGGCGACCGGAGTGGCCGAGGTCGTGGTCTGCTACCGCGCGTTCAACGAACGCTCGGGCCGCCGCTTCGGCTCCGGAGTCCAGCACCGCGAGCCGTCGGCGGAAGGCACGGCGCTGGGCTGGTCACTGCCGTTCGGACTGCTCACCCCGGCGTCCTGGGTGGCGATGGCGGCCCAGCGGTATCTGCACACCTACGGGCTGACGCCCGAGGCGTTCGGCCATGTGGCCGTCGTCGACCGCGCATACGCGGCGACGAATCCGGCGGCGTACTTCCACGGCAGACCCATCACGCTCGCCGACCACGCGGCCTCGCGCTGGATCGTGGAGCCGCTGCGGCTGCTCGACTGCTGCCAGGAGACGGACGGTGGCCAGGCGCTCGTGGTCACCTCCGTGGAGCGGGCGCGCGACCTGCCGCACCCGCCCGCGGTGATCACAGCCGCCGCCCAGGGAGCGGGCCGGGCGCAGGAGCAGATGACCAGCTTCTACCGGGACGACCTCACGGGGCTGCCCGAGATGGGCGTGGTGGCCCGTCAGCTGTGGCGGACATCGGGGCTGCGGCCCGGGGACATCGACGTGGGCATCCTCTACGACCACTTCACGCCGTTCGTGCTGATGCAGCTGGAGGAGTTCGGGTTCTGCGAACCGGGCGCGGCGGCGGACTTCGTGGCCGCGGGGGCACTGCCACTGAACACGCACGGAGGGCAGCTGGGGGAGGCGTATCTGCACGGGATGAACGGGATCGCGGAGGCCGTACGACAACTGCGCGGCACGGCGGTGAACCAGATACCCGGCGCCGCCCGCACCCTGGTCACCGCGGGCACCGGCGTCCCCACCTCGGGCCTGGTTCTCACGGCGGACGGATGACCGGGCGCGGTTGGCTACCACCCCGGTACTCGTACTCAGGGATGAACCCTCAGGGATAGGTACTGGCTCGTCCATCTCCAGGAGGTGGGGCCGGCCCCCCGCGTACAACCTGAGGTGGAGGCCGCTTCGGGACCTGCGGGCGATCCGCCGGAACCGGGGGCGAACCTAGCGTGGAGCCATGACACCACCCGTCTGCACCAGCGCTTCGGACGCCATGACAACAGCGAGGCAGACCCTTTCGTACCCGTCGTTCTCGTCGTACGTGAAGGCCCGTCAGCCGGTGCTGCTGCGCACCGCCCGGTCGCTGACCGCGAACCCGAGCGACGCGGAGGACCTGCTGCAGACCGCGCTCGCCAAGACGTATGTCGCCTGGGACCGGATCGAGGATCACCGTGCGCTCGACGGGTACGTACGCCGGGCGCTGCTGAACACGCGGACCTCGCAGTGGCGCAAGCGCAAGGTCGACGAGTACGTGTGCGACGAACTGCCCGAGCCGGAGGGGCTGCCCGCCGCCGCGGACCCGGCCGAGCAGCAGGCGCTGCACGACGCCATGTGGCGGGCCATCATGAAGCTGCCCGCCCGCCAGCGCGCGATGGTGGTCCTGCGCTACTACGAGGACCTCAGCGAGGCCCAGACGGCGGAGGTCCTCGGCGTCTCCATCGGCACGGTCAAGTCTGCGGTTTCCCGGGCCCTGGGCAAGCTCCGGGAGGACCCCGAGCTGGAGCCGGTGCGTTGACCGCCGGAAGGGGCAGGCCCTGATCGATCATGCCCGGACCTAGTGACATACCGCGCGGTATGTGCGCAGAATCAGCGCAACCCCTACCGCCGCGTAGGCAATGTCGCCCCGGGAGGACGCCGTGCAGAGCACGATGCAGGACGTACCGTTGCTGATCTCGAGGATCCTGACCCACGGGTCGACGATCCACGGATCGTCTCAGGTGACCACCTGGACCGGCGAGGGCACGCCGCGGCGCCGCTCCTACGCCGACGTCGGCGCCCGCGCGGCCCAGCTGGCGCACGCCCTGCGTGAGGACCTCGGCGTCCGGGACAACGACCGGGTCGCCACTCTCATGTGGAACAACGCCGAGCACGTCGAGGCCTACTTCGCGATCCCGTCCATGGGTGCCGTCCTGCACACCCTCAACCTGCGCCTCCCCGCCGAGCAGCTGATCTGGATCGTCCACCACGCCGCGGACCGGGTCGTCATCGCCGACGCCTCCCTGCTGCCCCTGCTCGCCCCGCTCCTCCCGCACCTGAAGACGGTCGAACACGTGGTTGTCTCCGGGCCGGGTGACCGTTCGCTGCTTGCCGACGCCTCCGTCCGGGTGCACGAGTACGAGGAGCTGATCGCCGGAAAGCCGACGACGTACGACTGGCCGGAGCTCGACGAACGCCAGGCCGCCGCCATGTGTTACACCTCCGGCACCACCGGCGACCCCAAGGGCGTCGTCTACTCCCACCGATCCATCTACCTGCACTCCATGCAGGTCAACATGGCCCAGTCGATGGGCCTCACCGACCAGGACATCTCGCTCGTCGTGGTCCCGCAGTTCCACGTCAATGCCTGGGGTCTGCCGCACGCCACCTTCATGACCGGCGTCAACCTCCTCATGCCGGACCGCTTCCTGCAGCCCGCTCCGCTCGCCGAGATGATCGAGAGCGAGAAACCGACGCACGCCGCGGCCGTCCCCACCATCTGGCAGGGCCTGCTCGGCGAGCTGACCGCCAGGCCCCGCGATGTCTCGACTCTCGGACAGGTCACCATCGGCGGCTCGGCCTGCCCGCCCTCCCTCATGGAGGCCTTCGACAAGCTCGGCATGCGCGTCTGCCACGCCTGGGGCATGACGGAGACGTCCCCCCTGGGCACGATCTCGCGCCCGCCGGCCCACGTGGTGGGAACGGAGGAGGAGTTCGCCTACCGCCTTACGCAGGGCCGCTTCCCGGCCGGCGTGGAGGCCCGCCTCACGGGCCCCGGCGGCGAGCGGCTGCCCTGGGACGGCGAGTCCGCCGGCGAGCTGGAGGTGCGCGGACCGTGGATCGCGGGCGCGTACTACAACGGCCCGGACGCCGAACCGCTGCGCCCCGCCGACAAGTTCAGCGAGGACGGCTGGCTCAAGACCGGCGATGTCGGGACCATCAGCCCCGACGGCTTCCTCACCCTCACCGACCGCGCCAAGGACGTCATCAAGTCGGGCGGCGAGTGGATCTCGTCGGTCGACCTGGAGAACGCGCTGATGTCCCACCCGGACGTCGCCGAAGCCGCCGTCGTCGCCGTCCCGGACGACAAGTGGGGCGAACGCCCGCTCGCCACCGTCGTGTTGAAGGCGGGCGCCACCACCGACTTCGCCGCCCTGCGTTCCTTCCTCGCCGAAGAGCGCAGGATCGCCAAGTGGCAACTCCCCGAGCGCTGGACGATCGTTGAAGCCGTGCCCAAGACGAGCGTCGGAAAGTTCGACAAGAAGGTGCTGCGCCGGCAGTACGCCGAGGGTGAGCTGGAGGTCACGCTCATCTAGGGCTCATCACCAGTACGTTGGGGCGCTGTTTCACGTGAAACAGCGCCCCCTGTGACCTATGGGTGGTTTCAAGGCCCCGCGGGGCGAGGTCAGTTCGTGCCGACCCGCGCCAGCAGATCCACAATCCGCTCCTGCACCTCGGGGCTCGTCGAGCGCTCGGCCAGGAACAGGACCGTCTCCCCCGAGACCAGTCGCGGCAGATCGGCCTGGTCGACGGCGGCCGTGTAGACGACGAGCGGGGTGCGGTTGAGCAGGTTGTTCGCGCGCAGCCAGTCCACGACTCCGGCCTGGCGGCGGTGCACCTGCATCAGGTCCATCACCACGAGGTTCGGTCGCATCTGCGCCGCGAGCGTGACCGCGTCCGCGTCCGATGCGGCCCGCGCGACCTGCATCCCGCGTCGCTCCAGCGTCGCCGTGAGCGCGAGCGCGATCTCCGCGTGCTCCTCGATGAGCAGCACGCGCGGCGGGTGCTGCTCGGAGTCGCGCGGGGCGAGCGCCTTCAGGAGTACGGCCGGGTCGGCGCCGTACGCCGCCTCCCGCGTCGCCTGCCCGAGTCCGGCCGTGACCAGCACGGGGACCTCGGCGGCCACCGCCGCCTGGCGCAGCGACTGGAGAGCGGTCCGCGTGATCGGCCCGGTGAGCGGGTCGACGAAGAGCGCGGCCGGGAAGGCGGCGATCTGCGCGTCGACCTCCTCACGGGAGTTGACGATGACGGGCCGGTAGCCGCGGTCGCTGAGCGCCTGCTGGGTCGTCACGTCCGGCGCGGGCCACACGAGCAGCCGACGCGGGTTGTCGAGCGGCTCCGGGGGCAGCTCGTCGTCCATCGGCTGCGTATGGGGCTGGTCGGCGATCTCGACGGCGCCGCCGGGACCGTCGAGCGGCTCGGGACCTTCGTCGGCGTTCTCGTCCGGTGCTCCTATGGCGTACGACCGTCCGGCGCCCTGGGTGGCCCCGGCCAGGCGGGACTGCCCGGCCAGGGAGGGCTGTGCCGGGAGCGGGGCGGACGGTGCCTGCGGATGCGGGCGTGCCGCCGTTTCCGGGCGCTCGCCCGCGGGCGAGGGAGGCGTACCGAGCTTGCGGCGGCGGCCCGAACCGTTCGGCTGGGAAGGCGCGGGGGACTGAGCCTGCGGCTGGGCCGCCACCTGCCGTGCGAAGGGCACGCCCTGGCCGAGGGTCCGCACGCTGATCGCCCGGCCCTGTGTCGAGTGGGGATCGACGGGTGCTGCCGCCTCGGCGGGCAGGGGCTGAGCGGTCCGGGGCTGGGCGGCCTGCTCCGGAGGGAGCGGGGTGCCCGCCGACGGGGTGGGCTGCGCCACGGGCGTCCCGGCCCCGGAGGTGTCCCCGGAACCGGGCCAGGGCCCCGGCTGGGCGGCCTGCGGGGGCACCGGGGTGCCGGGGGCGGGCGTGGCGGTCGCGGGGACACCGCCCGCGGGGGTGTGCTGCGCGGGCACCGGCTGCGCCAGGGCCCCGGGTTGCGGCGCCGCGGCGGGTTGTGCGGGGAGGGGCTGAGCGGGCGCGGCGGCGGGGACCGGCTGCCCCGGTACCACTGGTGCGGCCTGGGCAGCGGGGCCGAGCCGGTCGGGGACGGGCCGGCCGGCAGCCGTCTGCGCCGGCAGCGGCTGCCCGGGTGCCCCCGGCCCGCCCTGAGCCGGAATCCCCTGCGGCGGAACGGCCTGTGCGGCCGCGGGCGCCGGCATGCCCTGCGCGGGGACCGGCTGCGGGCCCTCCTGCGCGGGCAGAGGCTGGGCGGGCAGGGGCTGCGCGGGCGTCATCTGCGCGGGCGCGCCCTGGGCAGGCGTCGGCCCGTTCGTGTCCGTCCCGTTCGCCGCGGCCGGCGGCTGACCGGGCGCGGTGGCCGGGCGTGCGCGGCGGCGGCCCGTGGGCGCGGACACGGGGTGCGGCTGCGGCGGCGTGTGGTCCTCGGCCTGCTCGGTCGGCACCGCGTCATGACGGCCCTCGTCGGCCTGGGCGGGCGCGGGCGCGGGTGTGCTCTGCTGCGGCGTGCGGTCGGCCTCCGCCGGCGGCAGCGCGAACACCGTCCGGGCACCGGAATCCGCGGCGGCGGCACGCTCGTTGGCGGCGGCCAGCGCACGGCGACGACGTCCGGTCGGCTGTGGGGCGGCGTCGGCGTCGTCCGGGGACGGCGCACCGGAGGCCGCGGGCAGCGCCGGCGGCAAAGCCTGGGGTTCCGTGTCCCGACGGGCGCGTCGGCCCGTGGGCGCGGGCACGCCCTGCGGCGGTACCGCCTCGCCCAGCCCGGTGGCGGCGGCCGGGGCGCCGGCGGCGTGCTCGGCGGCGGTCACCACCGAGCCCTCGGCAACGCCTCCGGCGCCGTTCTCGACCGGGCTCGGCCGTCCGCGCCGCCGTCCCGTACCGCCCGACGCACCGGCCTCCGCGGCGCCTTCGCCCTCGTCCTCGTCCTCGGCGGCCTGCGCCGGAACCGAGGCCTCGGCGTCGGGCTCCTCCGCCGCGCGCCGCCTGCGCCGCCCGGTGGGCGTCGCCGTGGGCGCCTCGGCGGAGGAGGCGGCGCCGCCCACCTCGCTCTCCAGGAACGCGTCCACGGACGACCGGCGGGCCCGCCGCCGTCCGCCGCCCTGCTGCGGGGCCTGCTCGAGCGCCAGGGCCTCCGCCCCGGTCTCCTGTGCGGGCGTCTCGGTCACGGCCGGAGGAACCGCCCCGGCGCCACCGCCGAGCGGCACCTCGAGCACATAAGCGTTGCCGCTCATGCCGGGCACCTCATGCGTCTGCAGCACACCGCCGTGCGCGCGCACGATGCCGCCGACGATCGGCTGGTGGACCGGGTCTCCCCCGGCGTACGGGCCGCGTACCTCGATGCGTACGACCTCACCGCGCTGCGCGGCCGCCACGACGACAGTGTTGTCCATGTAACCGCCCGCCGAGACGGGCGCGTTGCCCGTGGCGTCGACGCCCGCCACGTCCGCGACCAGGTGCGCGAGCGCCTGCGCGAGCCGCTGCGGATCGACCTCGGCCTCGATGGGCGGGGCGTGCACGGCGAACTGCACGCGTCCGGGCCCGATCAGTTCGACGGCGCCGTCGACACCGGCGGCGACGACCGCGTCGAGCATGACGGCCGTCCGTACGAGACCGTCGTCGCCCGCGTCCAGGCGCTGGTAGCCGAGGACGTTGTCGACGAGCGTGGTGATGCGCGAGTAGCCGGCGGCGAGATGGTGGAGCACCTGGTTGGCCTCGGGCCACAGCTGGCCGGCGTCGTCCGCGGCGAGCTTGGACAGCTCACCGCGCAGCTCGTCGATGGGGCCGCGCAGCGACTGGCCGAGCAGGGCGAGCAGTTGCTCGTGCCGGGCCGTCAGTGCCTCGTACCGGTCCTTCTCGCGCTCGCCGAGCGCGGCGTAGCGCTCGTCGGCGGACGCCACCTCCTCGGCGTGCCGCTCCCGCAGCCCGTCGAGTTCTGCGGTGTGCTCCTCGCGCAGCCGCGTCAGCTCCTCCTCGTGCTCCTTGCCGATCCGCTCCAGCTCTTCCTTGTGCTGCTGGTCGGCCTCGTCCTTCTCCGCGACGACCGCGTCGAACGGGCGCCGGTCGGTGAACGTCATCACGGCGCCGACGATCTGGTCGCCGTCGCGCACCGGCGAGGTCGTCAGGTCGACCGGGACCTTGTCCCCGCTCTTGGACCACAGCACCTGCCCGCGTACCCGGTGCTTGCGCCCGGAGCGCAGGGTGTCGTGGAGCGGTGACTCCGTGTACGGGAACGGGGAGCCGTCGTCGCGGGAGTGCAGCACGAGGGTGTGCAGCTCCTTCGCGCCCAGGTCGCTGGCCCGGTATCCGAGTATCTGGGCTGCGGCCGGGTTGACGAGCACGATCCGCCCGTCCGTGTCCGTGCCCACGACACCCTCGGCCGCGGCCCGCAGGATCATCTCGGTCTGCCGCTGGGAGCGGGCGAGTTCGGCCTCAGTGTCGACGGTGCCGGACAGGTCGCGGACGACGAGCATGAGCAGCTCGTCGCCGGTGTAGCCGGAGCCGTCGTACGCCTGCCGTCCGTCCTCCAGGTTGGCGCTGGTGACCTCGACGGGGAACTCGCTGCCGTCCGTCCGCCGGGCCATCATCCGGGTCGGCTTGGTCCGCCCGTGCTGGTCCATGGAGTCGGGCCGCCGCATGGACCCGGGGATGAGCCGCGAGTCGAACTGAGGCAGCAGATCGAGCAGCCCGCGCCCCACCAGGGCGGTCCCGGGCGTCTCGAAGGCCTCCAGGGCGATGGTGTTGGCGTTGACGACCGTTCCGTTGGCGTTGACCAGCACCAATGCGTCGGGAAGCGCGTCCAGTATGGCAGCGAGGCGAGCAGCGCCTCGGGATGGCCTGCTGCTCACGAGACGCTTCCTCCCTGTTACCGCTCCTTGCCGACCGCAGGGGCCATCTTGCCAACCGGCCCGCCACGTGTCACGCGAGGGAGTCTACGGGCAGTGGTTCAGCTCGCGGCGGCGGATGAGCGGGAGGTCGCACGGGGAAGTGACGCAGAACCTGTGACCACGCTGGTCGCCGGCCGAAACGGCGATATCACCAGTGCCGTACCCCCGAGCCGGCCGTGGCCCGGCGGGGAGGGCCCCATGGACGCACGGTCGGCAGCAGGGGAACGAGGTCGTCCCAGCGGGCGACCTGACAGCCGTCGCTGCGGTCGTACCGCGCGTCGACCGGGCGCCCGGCCCAGGTCCCGGTGACATGCGCGGTGGCGGGGCCGCCGTACTGCATCGTGCAGAGGCTGCGCGGCGGCACCGGGGCGAAGGGGTCCCGGCCCCAGATGGTCCGCCGGTCCAGGGCGTCGCACGCGTCGGCGGGGTCCGGATGGCTGCCGCGGCCCGGATGACAGCGCAGCAGGTACGTCCCGTCGGCCCGCCCCGCGTGGCTGACGGTGACGACGAGTCCGTCGCCGCCGGGCACGGGGAGACGACCCTGGGCGTACGCCACGGGGGGCGCCGCGGCCGCGGACAGGACGGCGACGGCAGCGAGCAGCAGGCCGCGCGAGGTGATCTGGACCATGCCCTGATTAACGGAGGCGGGGCGGGGTGGTTGCGGTGGCCGGGGCCCATTGAGCAGTCCGTGGGAACCGTCCTGGGGATCGCGGGCCTATGGCTTTGCCCTGCGGCCTTGCTGCCTAGTACCGTAGGGGGCGATTGGTGACACCCCACTCGGCTGTGTCATCATCTGCACGCACCACTCGCGCTTGCGCGGGAGGTTGTGCTGGAGGCGTCGCCTAGTCCGGTCTATGGCGCCGCACTGCTAATGCGGTTTGGGTCTTAAAGCCCATCGAGGGTTCAAATCCCTCCGCCTCCGCGCTTGATCACGAAGCCCCGGTCCCTGCGGCCGGGGCTTCGGTGTTTCCGGGACCGCCCCACGAACCGCTCTCAACCGTCCGATGGGACGTTTCCGCAGGTCACAAGGGGTGCGGCAAACGGATTTCACATGGCGGCGGCAGTCATGTAATGTTCTTCCTGTCGCCGCGAGCGGGCCGGAAGGGCCGGGAGCGGGGAAGAAAACAAAACAAGCACTCGTAGCTTAACGGATAGAGCATCTGACTACGGATCAGAAGGTTGCAGGTTCGAATCCTGCCGAGTGCGCACAGACCACAGGCCCCGGATCACTCCGGGGCCTGTGGCGTTTCAGGGTCGAGCGCCGCGCGTACGTCCCTCTCCTCGCTTCCACGGCGACGACGTGGGGGTCAGCGCGGCTCGAAGGGCGTCCCGTGTTGTCTCGATCACCCGGCGCGACGGGTACGCCTCGCAGCACTCACCGACGGCGCAGCACCGGCGCCGAGCCGGGCACACTTGGCGTCCTTGCCCTGCGTGCGCGCAGCTGGGCATACGCTGCGTAGCCGTTCCTGTACGGGTAGATGGACCCTTTGCCTGGAGAGGCTGAAGGTCATGTGGCGGGTGTTCGCTCGGCGCAGCCGCCGTCGCTGCCGGCTTTCGGTGGCTTGGGTCGGCATTTTCCATGAGCCAGGGCACGCCGAAGGTAACGCGGCTAAACCATCCCCGCATATTTCCTGAGAAGTTTGATGTCCTGCTTATCCTTATCCCGATTGGATCTCGTCTTCCAAGCCATAACCTCAGAGAGGGGACAGAAGGGGATTCCCTGAATGAATTCCGCTGAATCGATCAAGCCGTCAGCGTCCTGCGTGCCTGGAAGCCATCGATCGAAGATTTCAATGTCACCATCGAACAGCACCACCATCAGGCCATGACCCGAAGGAGGCGGCGTCGCCTCGGCCATGCTCGATGCGATCTTCCAAGCATCGCCTCTCGCTACGACATCGAGATCACTCACGTCTTGCCTGAGGCCATGGGCCAGCAGCGGGCCGCTGCCGGCCACGACGTAGTCAGACGAAGGCAGGTCCAGGGAGAGCAACTCACAGATGAATGGATGCCGCCTGAGTTCCAAAGGACCTCCTAGAAGACAGGCAGCCCAACCGCGGTGCGAGCAGCCATGCTCATGGCCATTGACGCGATGACACTCGCCAGCGTACCGATGAGGAAGTACTTGGATGCGTGGTTGACATGATCGACTGGAGCTCGCGCCAGCGCCTTGGCGGCCAGTACCAGCGCGGCAGCCTCTGGCTGACCAGCGGCGAGGAAGGTGAACAGGAGTCCGCGTTCAATGAGACCAATGCTCCGTCCGCCACTGTCGAGCAAGGCAATGGCAGAGTCTCTGTTCGGCCCGGTGGGGAGGTTGTAGATCTCTTTCACGACCGGAGCGGTAATCGCTTGGGCCAATGTCCCACCACCGAACACTGCAATGAGCAGGCTGGAGGACATCACAGCCAGCTTGTCACTCAATAGCAGATCGGTGCCGAGCTTGGACGCCGTGGCCCATCCGATCCGCAGCCCCGCAAGTGCCGCAAGCCCTACCGCGGCCGCACCTAACCGCTTCGTAGCGGTGACCGCCCCCATGCTGAGCGGAGTCGTGATCGAGAATCCGAGCGACGGTGTGACATGAGACCTCAGCAGCAGGATCGCGCCCAGCGACAGCAGGAACGCGACCCCTAGGGCCGCCCAAGGCTTGAGCTCATCGACGTATGGAGCTATGGCGTAAGTGCCGTATGCGACAGTGAAGAGAATCGACCGTCCAGGACGGGTTGTGAACCACCTTCGCTCCCAGGAGACCACCACTGGTGCAGCGAGGCCGAAGAAGACCCGAGCCGTCTCCACGATTTCCCCCAACTCCCCTGACCGCACGACACGTTGAAGCAGGCGTGAGATCCTAACCAACGGGGAACAACGGGGAACACTGAGCAGCAGGTGTGGCCGGCCGCGTGCCCACACGGCTCCTCGGTCATAGCCGGACAGCGGCCTCGGCGATCGCCGGTGAGGGCCGGTGAGGGTGACGCGTCCCCTGTGCGCTACGGTGACTCGTTTTTGTCGCGCACCTATGGGGGGTTTGATGCGGCGAACCACCGCGGCTGCGAGTGCCGTCACCGTACTCGTGCCGCTTCTCCTGGCTGGCGCCTCAACGGCATCGGCCACAGCCAAGGGATCACTCACCGTCACGACGTTAGACCGGAGCGGCAAGCCGGTTTACGCCCAAGTGGCGGTCTACAACACGCAAACGAACGACTTCCGCTACATCGCCAGCAACAAGGCGACGTCGCTGCCCAACGGCAGCTACGAACTCGTCACATCCTTCGTTGACGCCCGGGACGACGGCGCCACTGTCGGCGGCCACAGTGTGAAGGTCTCAGGGGCCACGAAGACCACGTTCGACGCCCGGAAGGGCCGCCCGGTCAACGTCTCGCTCAGCCCGAACCCGGGCAGCGGATATGACCACACGGTCAGCGCGTACGTCTGCGCCTCCGACAACAGCCCTGCCACCATGGGGATGTCGGCCGAGGCGGGTGACCTGTATGTCATCCCGTCGAGCAGCAAGGCGTACGAGCTGTCCTACGGCACCGCGTACCAGCCGCGGTCGACAGCCGGCGGGGATTTCTGGCTGGCGTCCGCCACACACAGGGGCGGCGTGCCGTCCGGGGTGTCCGCGAAGCTCAAGCAGTCCGGGCTGACCACCCTCAAGTTGTCTGCCCGTTCGGGCCCCGACAGCGGACAGGCGCAGTTCTCGTTCAGCTACCAGTCGACGGGCGGCGACGGCTGCTCGATGTCCACGAACTCGCTCGGGTTCCAACGGGACCTGCCCAACTCCTTCGCCGTCCATCTCCCGCCCGGTCAGTGGAACGTGGGCCAGCAGAGCGGTGACTTCATCTACGACGGGTTCCACAAGTACGCGGCCGGCAAGACGACTTCGCTGACCCTCGGCCACGCCGTGTGGGGGCCCGGCGGGCGGCTGCCCAACACCTGGTACCACCAGCTGTACTTCGGGTCCATCAACCCGTTCGCCGACCCGACCCTTCCGAACGGCGGGACGCTGGCCGCCGGCACCGTGAAGCTGACCCACGCGGGCAAGACGCTCTACTCCCACAACTACGCCCGAGGGGAGGACATCGACGCACATCCGCGGATACCCGAGGCGGGCTGGTACACGCTCAGTGAAGTCGGCAGACGCAGCCTGCCGTCCGGTTCACTGTCGACCAGCTCCAGCCTCACCCTGCACTTTTACGCGGACCCCAGCAAGAACCAGCAGATCCGGGACTACATCACCCGATTCTGGCCCGAGGCGCTGAACAGCAGGAATCAAGCGGTCCCTGGGTCGACCACGACCGTCGTTCTGGGCATGCAGCGCAACGGCACGGACGACAGCACGGTGCGTCAGCTGTCGGACAGCGTGAAGTCCGTGCGGGCCTGGTACACCACCGACAATGGCGCCACCTGGCACGCCACCACTGCGAAGCTGTCCGGCGGCAAGTGGACCATCGCCGTTCACAACCCGGCCTCCGGCCGTGTCGGCCTGCGCTCGACGGTCACCGACACCCACGGCGACAGCTCGACGACCACGGTGTACAACGCTTACGCCGTGAGCTGAGGACACCGGACCTGCCTCCACTGACCGCCCTCTCCAGGGCTACGGATCAGAAGGTCGCAGGTTCGAATTCTGCCGAGTGCGCAACAGGTCAGAGGCCCTGTGGAGTGATCTACAGGGCCTCTGACCTGTTGCTTTGACGGCATTGTTTGACGGAAACCGCCTCAGAGGGGTGTGGCGTGTTACGTGCCATCACCAGCCCTTACTTCATTCGAGTGATCTTATCGCACATTCGGTTCCCAAGTCGACGCGTCTCAGGGGAGCACGTCCGGCGGCATGCATTCTTAAGCCGACGTATCCGACGCAGATCGCAGGCTCTCTCTGACGGTTCACAGACGCGTCAAATTTCACCAATCGCGTCCGATCGGTGACGGCAAAATTCAACGCGTCGACGGCGTCCGAGTGCCGGTAACGCTTTGTGGGAGGTTTTTCTTGCTCAGGGTGACATGGCATCGGCAGCCCGGGCGGTCTGCCAGGCATCTGGTACCGCAGCGTGTGCTGGCGGGGTTTACCAGCATGGCTGTCGTCGGGGCCGGGTCGCTGATGGCGGCTGGATCGTTCGCGACCACCGCGCTTGCTGCTCAGCCTACGTCCTGCGGCCCCTCGCCCGCGGTGACGCCTTTCATCGATAATGTGCAGCAGCCGCCGGTTGCCGCACCAGACAGGCGCCACCAGCGCGGGTTGGGAGGGCACGACGACGACCGACTGCGGTACACGCTCACGGTGGACGTACACAACACCCACAAATTCAGCAGCGCGTGGGGGCCGACCAGGACGCTGGGTTACAGCACGGCCAACGCCACCGTGGACTACCTCGGGCCGACGATCGTCACCCGGGAGGGCCGCCCCATCAAGGTGCGGGTCGTCAACAACCTGCCCGCAGCGGGCACGCCTGTCTTTCCCTTCGACCAGCCGAACAACAACAACACCATCACCACACACCGCCATGGCGGTCTCCAGCCTGTGAAAAGCGACGGTGTCCCTGCACCCAACGGAGTGGAAGTCCCACCAGGTGGGTCGCAGACGAATCACTATCCGAACGACCAGGCTGCGGCGCCCTTGTGGTACCACGACCACGCCGATGCGATGGACTCGTACCACGTCTATGAGGGCTTGGCAGGGCTGGCGCCCAACACCGACAAGCGGGAGCGTTCGTTCGGGCTGCCGCGGGGTGATTTCGCCAAGTCCTACGTGCTTCAGGACAAGTCGTTCAACGCCGACTATTCGCTGTGCTACACGCACGCAGACCCGGAATTCTTCGGCGACCTCCCCGTGATCAATGGGACCATCGCACCCAAGCAGAACGTGGAGCCGAGACGTTATACCTTCACCCTGGTCAACGGTTCCGACTCTCGCTTCTATCACCTGAGCCTCCAGCAGGTCGGCGGTGCTCCTTCGGGCCCCCCGGCGATGACCGTGGTCGGCAATGACGAGGGCTACTTGCTGCATCCCGCTCCCGTCAGAGACCTGCTCATCGCCCCCGGAGAGCGATACAGGGTGGTCGTCGACTTCACCGGCCACAACTCGCAGAAGTGGGTGCTGGCCAACGACGCTCCCGCGCCCTACCCGGGGCCGAACGCAGCGCCGCTGATTCCTCGGCTGATGCGATTCGACGTGGGCCCCCATGTGACGTCTCCGGACCATTCACGAGTGCCAAAGAAAATCCGGGAGACCAACAACACCGAGCCACTCGCTCGCACGCTGAGGGAGGCTCGTCTCCGAACGGTTCAGGCCGGCGAGAACACGCCTGGCGTGCCCCAGATCGGGGACAAGAAGCAGCTGCTCAACTACTTCGACCCGCCCACCGAGAAGCCCCAACTCGGGTCCACGGAAGTTTGGGCCATGCGCAACCACAGCCCGGACGCGCATCCCTTCCATGAACACATCGTCGAACTCCGGCTGGTTGGACGATGGCACGTCGGGCAGTGGGATGCCAACGGCAGGCCCGTGCCGGGCACCATCGGACCCTTCGAACCGGCAGCCGCCTACGAATCCGGCCCCAAGGACACCTTTGTGTCCCCTCCGGATTTCATCACCGCCTGGGTCGGCACATACACCATCCCGGGAACCTCAGTCTGGCACTGCCACATCCTTTCCCACGAGGACGGCGCTTCGACAGGCGGCGCCATCGAGATGATGCGCCCTCTGGCTGTTGGCAAGAAGCCGCAACGCCAACTGCCCTACGTAGCCACGCTGCGACGACTCGACACACTGGTGCGCAAGCTGTAGACACTGGTACAGCCACTCGTGCCGAGTGCGCACCGATCAGAGGCCCCGGAGTGTCCGGGGCCTCTGGCGTTGTGGCCGTGATGCGCTGTGCGGCGTCCGCGTCTGCCGGCCCCGATCCAGGGGCACACTCCGGGACGGGGTTGGCTACCCGTGACCGGGTGGCTACCTGCACGGTCATGGTGTGCTCCGGCGTCAGGCAGGAGCGTCCTCCGGTGTCAGATACGAGCAGAAGACGTCGTCCGGGTCGTACCGCGCTTTGAGGGTTCCCAGGCGCTGCCAGTCGTCCGGGGTGAAGGACCGACGGGCGCGGGACGAGGCGGCGGTGAGGTCGGTCTCGGCGATGTAGTGCCCCGTGCCCAGGGATTCGACCGCGTGCATGGCTTGGCGCAGCCAGTCGATGTTGGCGGCGTCCTGCTGGGGATCGTCCCAGACGGCGTAGGGGACGACGTAGCTCTCCCCGAGCACGGAGAAGGCCATGTCCTGGGACGGAGGGGCGGCCGGCGTGACCGGAGCGAGGACCAGCGATCTGCTCGACGGGGCCGCGTCGACGGCGTCGGCGAGCTGCCCGAGCAGCGTGGGGAAGTCGGCGTCCGACCACAGGGTGTCCGCCGCATAGCGGTGATCCGGAGGCCACAGGGCGGCCGAGCCCTCGTACAGGGTCCTGAACGTCATCGGCGCGTCCAGTTGCCGGGCGAGGGAGCGCTCGGCGAGAGGGCAGGAACGGAGTGGTCCGAGGAACGCGTCGGCTTCCTCCCGTGTGGAGGCGAAGGCGGTCCCGGTCACGGTCACCACTTTGCGTCCCGGCGTCGTGCCGGGGTCCGCCGTGCCGAGGGAGAAACTCAGCTCGACGTTCGGGGAGAGCCCCGAGGCCGCCCCGGTCGCCCAGTCCATCACCTCGGCGACGTCCGCGAGGGAAAAGGTCCACGTGGTTCTCGTGATCGCACCGGGTTGCCGATACAGCCTGAGGCGGAAGGCGGTGACCGCGGCGAAGAAGCCGGGGCCCGCCCCCCGCGCCGCCCAGAACAGGTCGGGGTGCTCGCGCTCACTACAGGTGACCGGCTCGCCGTCGGCGGTGACGGCTTCGATCTCGTGGACGTCGGCGCATGCCGGACCGCGGACGCCGGAATTCCAGCCGAGCCCTCCGCTCAGCAGGTATCCGCCGACGGCGACGGACCCGCAGTGGCCCGCGGGAAAGGCCAGCCCGTGACGGCCGAGCTCCGAGGTGAGCTCCTGGCCTGTGGTGCCCGGCTGTACCGTCGCCGTCGCGGAGGCGGGGTCGACGGTGCACGTGCGGAGCCCGGACAGGTCGATGAGCATGCCGCCGTCGCGCAGCGGTGACACGCACCAGCTGTGTCCCCCCGACCGCATGGCGACGCGGAGTCCCTGGGACCGGGCCAGGCGGACGGCTTCCACGACCTCATGGGCCGACGCCGGGCGAACGATGACGTCCGGGAAGCGCGCAGGTACGAGCTCGTTCCACAGCACGGACCTGCGGACGTCTTCGTAATCGGCGTCGTCCCGCCGTACCGCGATTGCCCCGAGACCGCGCATCTGCGTGTGCCGGCTCATCACCTGTACTCCTCGCCTCGGCACCCCCTGCTCGCCTCACGCCCGCACGACCGAGAAGTTGCGGAGACTACGGTCGTGGAAGACGCTGAAGAGGCGTTATTCCGTGCCGATTCAGGTCGGTGCTGATTTCAGGTCAGTGATAATTTCAGGGCAGTTGGGGAATTCAAGCGCATTCCAGCGTACCTCGCAGTCCGTGCCGAGACGACTCGTGGCCGGCAGAGATTGCCACTGGCACCATGAAATCCCTTGGCATGAGGAAATTCGGCGAATCAAATTGAGGTCAGTCAGGTGGTGAGGCCGAACAGGGCGACGAGTGCCGCGTAGCAGACCGCGACCACGGCCGCGCCCGCCATGTCGACGCGGCGCGAACGCGGCCGGTCCGGTGCCAGCCAGAAGGCCAGGGCGCGGTTGACGACCAGCGGCATCATGAACCAGGTCAGAATCGCGACGCTCAGCACATTGCTG
The DNA here is from genome assembly GCF_031583065.1 of Streptomyces sp. CGMCC 4.7035. Taxonomy (GTDB): domain Bacteria; phylum Actinomycetota; class Actinomycetes; order Streptomycetales; family Streptomycetaceae; genus Streptomyces; species Streptomyces yaanensis. Next base: position 7,964,478 of record NZ_CP134053.1, on the reverse strand, counting down.
ATGAAGAGGCCCAGGTACCCCGGAACGCCCGCATCCGTGAGGGCACGGCCCGCGGTGAGGTTGAGCACCATGACGGTCGGATAGAGCGCGAGGAGCACGGACATGGCCTGCTTCCAGTTGGGCGGGACACCCGCCTGCTCCCCTTCGCCGAAACGGAACCATCCGCTGAAGGCCGACGCGATCTCGCGCACGTCGTAGCCGGCGAAGTAGTCGCGCCCCTCGGTCAGCAGTTTCTCGCGGACGTCCGACTCCAGCCACTGGTCGAGGTGTTCGCGGGTGTCGAACCGGAAGACGACGACCCAGCGGTCCTGGATCCCCTCCACCGGGGCGAAGAGTTCGGACCCCATGAACCCCGGGTACCTCTCCTGGGCTTTCAGGATCTTGTCCTGCCAGCCCACGAAGTCCCGTTCCCGGCCCGGCTTCACATCATGGGAGATGACCGCCGTGACGGCTTCCTGGGGTCGTTGCCCGCCGCGCAGAACCTCCTGGGAGGGCTCTTCCTCGAACAGTTCGCGACCCTCATGGAGAAGTTGCCGGCGCGTTCCCGACCGGAGCCAGGCGGTCAACCGGTCGACGTCCGAGAAGCGGAAGACCACGACCCACTGGTTGTCCTCGGGGGAGTCGGGTGGGTACAACTCCGTTCCCTCGAAGCCTTCGAAGTCGCGTACGGCCCGATTCACCTGTTCCTGCCAGCGCTGGTAGTCCTCCTCGCAACCGGGGACGACCTTTTGGGAGGTCACGACGGTCGCTCCGGCTCCGCCGCTATCGCGGTTTGCGCTGGCGTTCATATTGAGTAGCCTAATCCCAAAGGAACTTATCGGACAAACCAGGAGGAAATCGTAATAGATGGTGGGGTGGAACGGAGGTCGACATGGGTCACAAGGAGTTCCTGAAAGAAGCGGTGCGGCTGGCCACGGAGTCGGTGGAGCACGGCTGGGGCGGCCCGTTCGGCGCCGTGCTCACCCGGGACGGCGAGGTCGTCGCCCGGGGACAGAATCGTGTGCTTCTCACCGGCGACCCGACCGCGCACGCCGAAATGGAGACCATCCGCAAGGCGGTGCAGCGTCTCAACCCCGAGGCCCCCACCATCTCGGAGGAGCACCAGAACGAGAGCACCCTCGCATACGTGCCGCGTCCCGAAGGGTCTCCCGACCCGGTCCCCGAGCGGGCCCGGATGCTCCAGGGCTGTTCGATCTACATCAGCGGCGCGCCGTGCCCGATGTGCATGAGCGCCATTTACTGGTCGCGCATCGACAACGTCTACTTCAGCTGCGACCTGGATGCCACGCGGGAGATCGGCTTCGACGACGTCTACCAGTACGAGGACTTCAAGAAGCCGTTGGACCAACGGCGGATCCACATCGAGCAGATGCATCCGGAGCTGGGTGAGAAGGCGTACGCGGCCTGGACGGAAAAGCCGGACCGGCACGCCTACTGAGGATTTCCCATGATGAGGGGCGGGCCCCGCGCCCGTCCCGCGTTGTCAGCGGTGGCCCCTAGGCTCGGGAGCGATGACACAGGTGTGGAGATGCACGGGGCTGCGGTGGGGTGAGGGCGTGCCCGTGCTGGGGTGGGAAGGGGGGCGGCGCAGTGGTCTGGAGCGGGGGAAGCGGGTCGCCTTCGCGGTCGTGGCGGGGAGCGCGCGGACGTGCGTGGGCGCGCGTGGACACGGGTGCCCGATGCGGGCCGAGGTACCGGGGCGCAGTACGAGCGCGCGGTGCGAGGAATGCGCGCGGCTCGACCGGGCGCATTCCGTCGCCGCCGATACCGTCGCCGACGATCCGCGGCCGTATCGCGTGTATCTCGCCTGGTTCGGGCCCGGCATGGTCAAGGTCGGGATCACCGCGGTCGAGCGCGGTCCGGCGCGGCTGCTGGAGCAGGGGGCCGTCTCCTTCAGCTGGCTTGGGCGCGGGCCGCTGATGGCGGCGCGGCGGGCGGAGGAGCTGCTGCGGGCCGCGCTGCGGGTGCCGGACCGCATTGCGTACGCCGGCAAGCGGGCGGTGCGGGCCGTGCTGCCGCCGGCCGGGGAGCGGACCGCCGAGCTGGCGGAGCTGCACGCGCGCGCGGTGGCCCTCGACGGCTGGCCGGAGTCGCTGGAGCGGGCGCCGTTCCGGGCCGTCGACCACAGCGGGGTGTTCGGGCTCGACGGACTGCCACGCGTGGACGGTGTGGTGAGCGAGCTGATCGCCGGCGGTGCGGTGAGCGGGGATGTGCTGGCTGCCGCCGGGCCCGATCTGCATCTGGCCACCGGGCGCGGGGTCGTCGTACTGGACACGCGGCTGATGACGGGGTGGGAGCTGGCGGTTGCCGAGCGGGACGAAGTGACCGTACCGGTACGGGAGTGGGGGGACACAGGGGTGCAGGACGGGCTGTTCTGACGCCGTCCGCCGTCCGCCGTCCGCCGTCCGCCGTCCGCCGTCCGCCGTCCGCCGTCCGCCGTCCGCCGTCCGCCGTCCGCCGTCCGCCGTCCGCCGTCCGCCGTCCGCCGTCCGCCGTCCGCCGTCCGCCGTATCCGCCGTCCGCCGTATCCGCCGTCCGCCGTATCCGCCGTCCGTGCGCGACCTCGCCGTGGGGCGCGAGGGTCAAGAGTCGGATCCCTTTCGGACCCCGTTCGGCATGAGGGGTGGACTGGGGCGGCGCCTCGGCCGATCGTGGACGACATGAGCGATCACCGCATTGCACCTGTCGCCGCCCATGAACCCCCCTACTACGCCGTCGTCTTCACCTCGGTACGGACCGAGGGGGACAACGGATACGGAGAGACCTCCGACCGGATGGAGGAGCTGGTCAAGGAGGTCCCGGGCTACCTCGGGATGGACCACGCCCGGACCCCGGGCGGGCTCTCGATCACCGTCGGGTACTTCCGGGACCTGGCCGCCATCGAGGAGTGGCGGGGCAACCTGGATCACCGTGCGGCCCAGAAGCACGGACGCGCGCACTGGTACGAGTCGTACACGCTGCATGTCGCCAAGGTCGAGCGCAGCCACACCTTCGAGCGGGCGCAGGACTGACTGAACCGGGGTAGCGCCGTTCCCTGTGCGGCTCTGATGTGCCGTCACTCCCAGTCGGTGCACAGCCTGTTCATGGGGGACGGCCGCTCCTCCGGGTCTCGTCCACGCCCGGCGGCGACGCCATGGGCGCCGTGAACCAGGCGATTTCTCGATCTTCCCAGGTGTTCCCTGAGAGGCGCCTGTGAGTTTCTCAGGGAAATCACAGATTGGTGAAAGGGCGCTCTTAGAGGACCCCGACAAGGTGTCCACCATGACCACGACCTCGCCCCAGGGGCGCACCGAACTGCTGAGGCCGGACGGGAGCCCCGTCCGAGTGCTGGTGGTGGACGACGAGCTGTCTATCACCGAGCTGCTCTCCATGGCCCTCCGTTACGAAGGCTGGCAGATCCGCAGTGCGGGTGATGGACAGGGCGCGATCCAGACCGCGCGCGAGTTCCGCCCCGACGCCGTCGTCCTGGACATGATGCTCCCGGACATGGACGGCCTGACCGTTCTGGGGCGGCTGCGGCGCGAGCTGCCGGACGTGCCGGTCCTCTTCCTGACCGCCAAGGACGCCGTGGAGGACCGGATCGCGGGGCTGACCGCCGGTGGCGACGACTACGTCACCAAGCCGTTCAGCCTCGAAGAGGTCGTGGCCCGGCTGCGCGGGCTGATCCGCCGCTCGGGTGCCGCCGACCGCCGCTCCGACTCGGTGCTCGTCGTCGGTGACCTCACCCTCGACGAGGACAGCCACGAGGTGTCGCGGGCCGGTGAGGGCATCCACCTCACCGCCACCGAGTTCGAACTGCTCCGCTTCCTGATGCGCAACCCCCGGCGCGTGCTCAGCAAGGCGCAGATCCTCGACCGCGTGTGGTCGTACGACTTCGGCGGGCAGGCCAATGTGGTCGAGCTCTACATCTCTTACCTGCGGCGGAAGATAGACGCCGGGCGCGAGCCGATGATCCACACCCGGCGCGGGGCCGGTTATCTGATCAAGCCCGCGGCGTCATGAGCAGCCGACGACAGCCGCGTACGCAGAGGCGAGGACGACAGCCGCGCACGCTGCGGACGCGGCTCGTCGTCTCCGCGGTCACTCTGATCGCCGTGGTGTGTGCCGTGATCGGCACGGTGACGACCATCGCGCTGGGGCAGCATCTGTACCGGCAGCTCGACGACGGCAAGCTCAAGGACAGCGCCATGCGCGTGTCGGGCGGCGGCCCCAGGAATCCGGGCGGCAACACTCCCGACGCGGCGCCGCGCGGTGACGTGGCGGTGAAGGAGACGCCGAGCGTCAAACTGAACAACTTCGTCTCGCGGGGGCCGACGCAGTACAAGACCGTCGCCGCCTACGTGGACGGCAACGGCAAGATCAGCAACGGGGTCTTCGCCAGGAACAAGTCCGAGGACCCCTTCGGCGCGAAGGGCATGGAAGCCGGCACGCTCAACGACGCGCAGAAGGCCGCCCTCGCCTCCGCGTCGAAGACCAGCCCGAGCACCGTGGACATCCCGGGTCTCGGGGAGTACCGGGTTCGGTACCAGGCTGCCGAGGACGGCAATGGCGGGTACTACGTCGCCCTGCCGACCGCGGAGGTCACCAACACCATCGACACCCTCATCCTCGTCGAGGTGAGCGTCACCGCCGCCGGTCTCGTCGCCGCCGGTATCGCCGGTTCCGTGCTCGTCGGGCTCGCCCTGCGGCCGCTGCGCAAGGTCGCCGCGACCGCCACCCGGGTCTCCGAGCTGCCGCTGCACACCGGTGAGGTGACCCTCAACGAACGGGTCCCGGAGTCCGAGACCGATCCGCACACCGAGGTCGGCCAGGTCGGGGCCGCCCTCAACCGCATGCTCGACCATGTCCACGGCGCCCTGCACGCGCGGCAGCAGAGCGAGACGCGCGTACGGCAGTTCGTCGCGGACGCCAGTCACGAGCTGCGCACGCCGCTCGCCTCCATCCGTGGATACGCCGAGCTGACCAGGCGGGGGCGCGAGGAGACCGGGCCCGACACCCGCCACGCCCTGCGGCGCATCGAGTCCGAGGCCGGACGCATGACCCTGCTCGTCGAGGACCTGCTGCTGCTGGCACGGCTGGACGCCGGGCGGCCGCTGCAGTTCGAGGAGACCGACCTCGTCCACCTCGTCGTGGACACGCTCAGCGACGCGCGCGCGGCCGGACCCGATCACAACTGGCGGCTCGAACTGCCCGACGATCCGGCGCTCGTGTCGGCCGACGCGGCACGCCTCCAGCAGGTGCTGGTCAATCTGCTCGCCAACGCCCGGACCCACACCCCACCCGGTACGACCGTCACCGCGCGCGTGGCCAGGCGCGGGCCGTGGATGTGCGTGGACGTCCAGGACGACGGCCAGGGCATTCCGCCGGATCTGCTCCCGCACGTCTTCGAACGGTTCGCGCGCGGCGACTCCGCGCGGTCCCGTTCCACCGGCTCGACCGGACTCGGGCTCGCCATCGTGCAGGCCGTCGCGACCGCGCACGGCGGTGCCGTGACCGTCGACAGCGTGCCGGGGCAGACCGTGTTCACCGTGCATCTGCCCGCGCTCGCCCCGTACGTGCCGACACCCGATCCCGAAACGAACCGGCAACGGCACTCACAGGTACAGCACAGCGCCACCACATGGGTGCAACAGGGCGTTTGACGAGAGTCGTCGGCATGCGAACCGACTCTTCTCCCGGCACCCTGCCGGCGCGGGAGCACCTCCCGGCCGGCGACGCCGGTACGCCTGTCCTGGACGTAGTGATCCCCGTCTACAACGAGGAGAAGGACCTCCAGCCATGTGTGCTCAGACTGCACGAGCACCTCAAGCGCACGTTCCCGTACGCGTTCCGCATCACGATCGCGGACAACGCGTCCACGGACACCACCCCCCGGGTGGCCGCGCGGCTGGAGGAGCGGATCCCCGAGGTGACGTCCTTCCGACTGGAGCAGAAGGGCCGCGGCCGGGCGCTGCGGACCGTCTGGTCCGCCTCGGACGCCCCGATCCTCGCCTACATGGACGTGGACCTGTCCACCGACCTCAACGCGCTGCTGCCCCTGGTGGCACCGCTGATCTCGGGTCACTCCGACCTGGCGATCGGTTCGCGGCTGGCCCGCTCGTCGCGCGTGGTGCGCGGTGCCAAGCGGGAGTTCATCAGCCGCACGTACAACCTGATTCTGCGGGGCTCGCTGCAGGCGCGCTTCTCGGACGCGCAGTGCGGCTTCAAGGCGATCCGGCGTGATGTGGCCCAGGTGCTGCTGCCGCTGGTCGAGGACACGGGCTGGTTCTTCGACACCGAGATGCTGGTCCTCGCCGAGCGCGCGGGCCTGCGGATCCACGAGGTGCCGGTCGACTGGGTCGACGACCCCGACTCCACGGTGCACATCGTGAAGACGGCGACGGACGACCTCAAGGGGGTGTGGCGCGTGGGCAAGGCCCTGGCCACCGGTTCGCTGCCGCTGGACCGGATCGCCCGCCCGTTCGGTGACGACCCGCGCGACCGCGACATCAAGGACGTACCCAAGGGCCTGGCCCGCCAGCTCGTCGGCTTCTGCGTGGTCGGCGGCCTGTCCACCCTCTTCTACCTGGCGCTCTACAGCGTCTTCCGGCAGTTCTCGGGTTCGCAGATCGCCAACGCGCTCGCCCTGTTGGTCTCGGCGATCGCCAACACGGCGGCCAACCGCCGGCTCACCTTCGGGGTGCGCGGCCGGGGCGGCGCCGTCCGGCACCAGGCGCAGGGCCTGGTCGTCTTCGGTATCGGTCTCGCCCTGACCAGCGGTTCCCTCGCCGCCCTGAACGCGGCGGCGAGCAACCCCGCGCACTCCACGGAACTGGCGGTGCTGATCGCCGCCAACCTCGCGGCGACGGTGCTGCGGTTCCTGCTCTTCCGGGCCTGGGTGTTCCCTGACCGGCGCGACGACTCCCTGTCTTTCCTGTCTTCCCCGTCTTTCCCGTCGTCCCCGTCGACCGTCACCGCCCAGGGCCCTTCCTCGCCCACCTACGCGACGGCGGCCACCGGCTACGACCAGCAGTTCCAGCAGTTCCAGCAGTACGAGCGGTACCAGCAGCAGCCGCTGCCGCAGCGCCCCATGGCGCCCCGGGCCGCGTACGACACATCGCAGTTCCGCGCCGGTGATGCCGCGGACAGCACCATCTGGAGGGACGCGACCATGCCGCTGCAGCCGGTGCGTCCGCACGACACCGACCCGAGGGACCCACGATGACCACTGACTACGACCGGACAAGTCATCCGGGGGGTGCGGGGCCCTCGTCCTGGGGGCCGCCCTCGTCCCGGGCGACGGCCGTGCAGGAGCCGGTGGCCGTGCCGGCTCCGGCCCCCGGGGCCGGCGAGCCCCAGCAGCCGTTCGCGCGCAGACTCTGGCGCGGCCGCCCCGAGGACCCCCGCTGGGCGCGCCCCGCGTTCCTCGGCCTGCTGCTCGCCACCGGGCTGCTGTACCTGTACAACCTGAGCGCCTCCGGGTACGCCAACTCCTTCTACTCCGCGGCCGTCCAGGCCGGCAGCAAGTCCTGGAAGGCGTTCTTCTTCGGCTCGCTCGACGCGGCCAACGCGATCACCGTCGACAAGCCCCCGGCCTCGCTGTGGCCGATGGCCCTGTCGGTGCGGATCTTCGGCCTGAACTCGTGGGCGATCCTCGTCCCCGAGGTCATCATGGGCGTCCTCACGGTCGCCGTGGTGTACGCGGCCGTCCGGCGCCGGTTCAGCCCCGCGGCCGGCCTGATCGCGGGCGCCGTGCTCGCGCTCACCCCCGTCGCGGCGCTGATGTTCCGGTTCAACAACCCGGACGCGCTCCTCGCGCTGCTGATGGCGCTCACGGTCTACTTCGTGATCCGGGGCCTGGAGGACGGCCGCACCAAGTGGCTGGTGTGGGCGGGCGTCGCGGTCGGCTTCGCCTTCCTGACGAAGACGCTTCAGGCCTTCCTGATCCTGCCCGCGCTGGCGCTCGTCCACGGCGTCTGCGCGCCCGTGAAGCTGAAGAAGCGGCTCGTGCAGCTGGGCCTCGCGACCGTCGCGCTGGTCGTGTCGGGCGGCTGGTGGGTCGCGATCGTCGAGCTGTGGCCGGCGTCCTCCCGCCCGTACATCGGCGGCTCGCAGAACAACTCCTTCCTGGAGCTGACCTTCGGCTACAACGGCCTCGGCCGCATCAACGGCGACGAGACCGGCAGCGTCGGCGGCGGTGGTGGCGGCAACGGCGGCCAGTGGGGCGAGACCGGCTGGGACCGGATGTTCAACTCCGAGATCGGCTCCCAGATCTCCTGGCTGCTCCCGGCCGCGCTGATCCTGCTCGTGGCGGCCCTGGTGCTCACTCGCAAGGCCGAGCGGGCCGACCTGGTCCGCGGCTCCTTCCTGGCCTGGGGCGGCTCGCTGCTGATCACCGCGCTCGTCTTCAGCTTCATGGCCGGCATCTTCCACCAGTACTACACGGTGGCCCTGGCCCCCTACATCGCCGCCCTGGTCGGCATGGGCGTCACGGTCCTGTGGGAGGAGCGGTCGAAGGTGTGGGCGTCGCTCACCCTCGCGGCCACCGTCACGGCGACCGCGGCCTGGGGGTACGTGCTCCTCAACCGCACGCCGGACTACCTGCCCTGGCTGAAGTGGCTCGTCCTCATCGGCGGTCTGGTCAGCGCCCTCGGCCTGATCTTCGCGGCGCGGATCGGGCGGCAGCTCGCCCTCGCGTCGGTGGGCCTGGGCATCGTGGCCTCGCTGGCGGGCCCGACCGCGTACACCCTGACCACTGTGGACCAGGGGCACACCGGTTCGATCGTCACGGCGGGTCCGGCGGGCGCGAGCATGATGGGCGGCCGCGGCGGTCCCGGCGGTGGCGGCATGCGCGGCGGCTTCGGCGGCGGTATGCCGGGCCAGAACCAGCAGAACGGCAACGGCAACACCCAGGGCCAGAACGGCCAGAACGGCCAGAACGGCCAGCAGGGCTTCCCGGGCGGCGGCAACGGCGGCTTCGGCGGCGGCATGCCCGGCCAGAACGGCAACGGCAACGGCAACGGCAACACCCAGGGCCAGAACGGCCAGAACGGCCGGCAGGGCAACGGCACCGGCCAGAACCAGCAGGGCGGCCCCGGCGGTCAGATGGGCGACGGCGGCATGGGCGGTGGCGGCGGCATCGGCGGTCTGCTCAACGGCGCCGACGTCAGCTCCGAGGCCAAGAAGCTGCTGGAGGCGGACGCGAACAACTACACCTGGGTCGCGGCGGCCATCGGCGCGCAGAACGCGGCGAGCTACCAACTCTCCACCGAGGAGCCGGTGATGGCGATCGGCGGCTTCAACGGCAGCGACCCGTCGCCGACGCTGGACCAGTTCAAGAAGTACGTGGAGGAAGGCAAGATCCACTACTTCATCGCGGGCGGCGGCTTCGGCGGCGGTGGCGGCAACAGCAGCGGCGGATCGAACGTCTCCTCGCAGATCAGCTCGTGGGTCCAGCAGAACTTCAAGAAGGTGACGGTCGGTTCGGCCACCTTCTACGACCTCACGCAGAAGGCGAGCAGCAGCTGACGTTCCACTGAAGAAGGACGGTGGCCCGGGGCACAGAGCCCCGGGCCACCGCTTTTCCGTTCGACCACGGCTGCACCTCGCCCCACGCGCTGCGCACGGCGCCGCTCCCATGCGGCGGAACCGCATGATGTAACACCCCCGCGCCCCTGACGGGGCGCCTAGCATCGTGAGCAGTGGCCGGAGTCCGGAGTGTCTAGGAAGGTGCGCCATGGTGAAGGCAGCCCAGCGGGCGGGGCGTGCGGCGCGGACCAGTGTCTGGCTGGAGGGCAGGACACGCCGGGGCGGTGGATCGCGCGGTGGCGGTCAGCCGTCCGGCCTGGACCGCGACCGGATCACCGAGGCGACCGTACGGCTGCTGGACGCGGAGGGCCTCGCCAAGTTCTCCATGCGCCGTCTGGCCGCCGAGCTGAACGTCACCGCGATGTCGGTCTACTGGTACGTGGACACCAAGGACGACCTGCTGGAGCTGGCGCTGGACGCGGTCCACGGCGAGATGCGGCCGCCGGCCGGCGACTCGGACGAGGACTGGCGCGACCAACTGCGGGCTCTCGCCGCGGAGTACCGGGCGCTGCTGGTACGCCATCCCTGGGTGTCGCCGCTGGCCGGAACGTTCCTCAACATCGGCCCGCATTCCGTCGCCTTCTCGCTCGCCGTGCAGCGGGTGATCCGGCTGACCGGGCTGCCCGCGCACGGCCAGATGGGTGCGATCTCGGCGGTCTTCCAGTTCGTGTACGGCTTCGGCACGATCGAGGGCCACTTCATCGAGCGCTGCGCGGCGGCCGGGATGAGCCAGGACGAGTACTTCCGCCAGGCCATGAGCGCGGTGACGGAGAACCCGGGGCTCAGTGAGATCGTGCACCGGTCCGCGGACCTCATGGAGGCCCGCGGCGGTGACACGGTGGAGGAGATGCGCGACCGGGACTTCACGTTCGCGCTGGAGACGCTGATCGCGGGGATCGAGGCGATGGTGGCCCGGGGCTGAGCGCTCCGCTGGATGTCCGGTGTTCCACCTGCGGGTGCGTCGTGGCTGGTCGCGCCCACGCGGCGGAGCCGCATGCTGTAACAGCCCCGCGCCCCTTTGGGGCGCTGTCGAACCGCACCGGAGTTCGCCGAGCCCGCTTGGCCGGACACCAGCCCCGCTCAGTCGCCGGTCACTCCTGCGGAGCGAGCCTGGCGGGGAAGCCGCCGGTGGCGACCGGCCCCCACCGCTCCGGGGTGACCCGGATGATCGACTTGCCCTGCTTGACCATGGCCTCCCGGTACTCGTCCCAGTCCGGGTGCTCGCCCGCGATATTGCGGTAGTACTCGACGAGCGGTTCGACGGAGTCCGGCGCGTCGATGACCTCGGCCGTGCCGTCGATCTGGACCCACGGCCCGTTCCACTCGTCGCTGAGCACGATCAGGCTGACCCGCTCGTCCCGCTTGGCGTTGCGCGTCTTGGCGCGTTCCGGGTAGGTGGAGACCACGATCCGCCCCGAGTCGTCCACCCCGCAGGTCAGCGGCGATCCCTGGGGGCTCCCGTCGGCGCGTCGCGTCAGCAGGATCGCGCGGTGTCGGGGTCGTACGAAGTCCAGCAGCTCGGCCAGCGTTACGGCGGTGTTCGTCGCGATGTTCGGTGCCATGGACGCAGCCTAGGGGCTGAGGCGCCGGAACAGCGTGACCCTGCTGTGCCTACGTCTGCGGCAGCGACTCCCCTTGGACCGTCTGGATGTCCAGCTCCACCCTCAGCGTGGTCCCGATCGCGGCGATGCCCGCCTGGACCACCTGGTTGTAGTTCATCGCGAAGTCCTCGCGGCGCAGTTCCGTGGTCGCCCGGAAGGCCGCACGGGTGCCGCCCCACGGGTCGGAGCCGGTGCCGAGGTGGGCGAGGTCGAGGGCGACCGGGCGTACGACCCCGCGCATGGTGAGTTCGCCGTGGACCGTCCAGCGGTCCGGACCCGCCGCCGTCAGACCGGTCGAGCGGTAGGTGATCTCCGGGTGGTTCTCGATGTCCAGGAAGTCGGCCGACCGCAGGTGGTCGTCGCGCATACCGTTGCCCGTGTCGATGGACGCGGCGCGGATGACGGCCTCGACGCGGGACTTCTCCACCTCGTCCGGGGCGATCTCGATGCGCCCGGCGAACTCCGTGAACCGGCCGCGCACGCTGGAGATGCCCAGGTGCTGCGCGACCGCGGCCACTGAGGAGTGCGCCGGGTCGATGGTCCAGGGGCCGGGCGGCGGCAGCTCGGTGCCGCCCTGCCGGGCCAGCGTCACGGTGCCGATCTCGGCCCGCCCGCTCGCCGTGACGATCGCGCCGGCGGCGACGGGCGCGTACCCGACCGCCGTCACGATCACGGTGTACGCGCCGGGCGCCAGCGCGGTCTCGTCCCGTACGACCCCGTCCCCGTCGGCCTCGGCGCGCAGCACCTGCGTACCGGTCATGTCGGTCACGGTGACGACCGCGTGCGACACGGCCCATCCGTCGCGCGTACGGATCCGTGCGGTCAGTCCCATCGTGTGGTCTCCCTCTAAATCCTTGAATATCCCCGTAGAAGGCTCAAAAAAATCCGGCCCGTGGGGGCGCGCCTCCGCCAGGAACGCGCCCCCACGAACCGGGGACCGGTCTACTCGCCCGGGTGGGCCAGCGCGATGTCGTGGTCGTCGACGCCGCGGCCGCTCACCGTCAGCGCGGTCGCCACCGGCGGGTAGCCCGTCGCGATGACGGTGTACTCGCCGCTGTTCAGGTCGGTGAAGGCGTACGCCCCGTCCGCACCGGTCGTGGAGGTGCCGACCACGTTGCCCGCCGCGTCCACCAGCGTCACGCGGGCGTCCGCGAGGGGGCCGTGCGGGGCCCGCACGACGCCCTGGAGCTGGGCGCCGGAGTCGAGGTCGACCTCGATCCGGGTGACCCCGGTGCCGCCCACCTCGACGGGCAGGGCGCGGGGCCGGAAGCCGGCGGCGTTCACCGCGACGGTCACGGAACCCGGCACCAGGTCGGTGAAGGCGAAGTCGCCCTGCTCACCGGTGGTGCCGGTGGCCAGCAGATCACCGCGGACGTCCGTGACGATCACCATCGCGTCCTTGACCGGCAGCGTGCTCTCGGCGGCCCGGACCACACCGTTCAGCCCGCTGGTGCCGCTGAGCAGGATGTCGTACGACACCGGGTCCTCGTTGACGACGATCGTCGAGGCCTGCGGCTGGAAGCCGTCGGCGGACGCGATCAGGACGTACGAGCCCGCGCCCGGCGCGTCCACCGCATAGGAACCGTCGGCCTGCGCGACCGAGCGGCCCAGCTGCCGTCCCCCGAGGGAGATCAGCGTGACGGCGGCCTGCGGCACGGGCGCGCTCTCGGCGCCGCGGACGTGACCGCGCACCGGGATGCCGCCGGAGGGAGCGGACTCGCCCGGCGCGGCCACCGTGGCGACCGCGGACAGCTTCTGCTGCTGCGCGCCCTCGGGGCCGGCCTCCGTGGACGGGGCGACGGCCCAGGCGGGGACCTTCTCCTCGGCGGGAGCGGCAGCCTCGGCGGCCGCCGCCGGCGCGGCCTCGCGCTCGGACTCGGACGTCGCGGCCTGCGCCAGACCGCCCTTGGTACGCAGCGGGACCTCCTTGATGAACAGCGTGATCAGGAAGGCGAGGAACGCCGTGCCGGACGCGATCAGGAAGACGTCGGCGATGCCGTGGCCGTACGCGCTCTCCATGACCGTGCGCAGCGGCGCGGGCAGCTTGTCCATGTCCGGGATGGAGCCGCTGGAGCTCGAACCGGAGGCGAGGGAGGCGTACTTGGGACCGAGGTCGGCGAGGCCGTCCTTGACGTAGTCGGTGATCCGGTGGGCCATGATCGCGCCGAGCGCGGAGACGCCGACCGCACCGCCGAGGGAGCGGAAGAAGGTGACCGTGGAGCTGGCGGAACCGAGGTCGCTCGGGTCCACCTGGTTCTGCGTGGACAGCACCAGGTTCTGCATCATCATGCCGATGCCGAGACCCAGCAGCGCCATGAAGATCGCCATCTTCCAGTACGCCGTGTCGTAGCGGATGGTGCCCAGCAGGCCCAGACCGGCCGTGACGAGCACGCCACCGGCGACCAGCCAGGCCTTCCACTTGCCGGTCTTGGTGATGACCTGGCCGGAGACCGTGGAGGAGACGAACAGACCGCCGATCATCGGGATCGTCAGCACACCGGACATCGTCGGGGACTCGTCGCGGGCCAGCTGGAAGTACTGGGCGAAGAAGACCGTGCCGGTGAACATCGCGACACCCACGAAGAGCGAGGCGAGCGACGACAGGGTGATCGTGCGGTTGCGGAACAGACGCAGCGGGATGATCGGCTCGCTCGCCCGGGATTCGACGAAGACGAAGATCAGCCCGAGGGCGATCGCGCCCGCCACCATCGTGTACGTCTGCCACGACAGCCAGTCGTACTTGTCACCGGCGAAGGTGACCCAGAGCAGCAGCAGCGAGACGGCGGCCGAGATGAAGAGCGCGCCCGCCCAGTCGACCTTCACGTCCCGCTTCACCACGGGCAGGTGCAGGGTCTTCTGGAGCACGATCAGCGCGATGACGGCGAAGGGAACGCCGACGTAGAAGCACCAGCGCCAGCCGAGCCACGAGGTGTCGGTGATGACACCGCCGAGCAGCGGGCCGCCGACGGTGGCGACGGCGAAGGTGGCGCCCAGGTAGCCGGAGTAACGGCCGCGCTCACGCGGCGAGATCATCGCGGCCATGACGATCTGCGCCAGCGCGGACAGACCGCCGACGCCGACGCCCTGGATGACACGGCAGGCGATCAGCATGCCGGGGTTCTGGGCCAGACCGGCGGCCATCGAACCCAGGACGTAGATGACCAGGGCTATCTGGACGAGCGCCTTCTTGCTGTAGAGGTCCGCGAGCTTGCCCCACAGCGGGGTGGTCGCGGTCATGGCCAGCAGCGAGGCGGTGACGACCCAGGTGTAGGCCGACTGGCCGCCGCCGAGGTCGCCGATGATGTGCGGCAGGGCGTTGGAGACGATCGTGGACGACAGGATCGCCACGAACATGCCGAGCAGCAGCCCGGAGAGGGCCTCCATGATCTGCCGATGCGTCATCGGAGCGCCGTCCGGGGAGCCTGCCCCGTGCTTGGCGTGTGCCCGCACACCGGCTGGTGTGGTCGTTGCCATGGGCTTCCTTTTCTTACGTTCTTATGCGGGTGTACGGGTGGTCTGGTGAGCAACGGACTCGGCCGCGGATACGGCCTGCGGGAGCCGGGGAGCGGACCGGCAGTCGCCGAAGCTCTCCCGCAGCCGGGTCATGAGGTGGATGAGCCGGCCGACGTCGTCGTCGGTCCAGTCGCTCAGCCGTTCCGCCAGCAGTCCGGCGGCGCGCCGGGACAGCTCGTCGAGCCGGTCCCGGCCCGGGTCTGTCAGGCGCAGGATGCGGGACCGTTTGTCCGTCGGGTCGGGACAGCGCTCGATCCAGCCCCGGTCCGCGACGTGCGCGACATGGCGGCTGGTGACCGACATGTCGACCGCGAGCAGCTCCGCGAGCTTGCTCATGCGCATGTCGCCGTGGCGGCCGAGCAGTGTCAGCACGGCGACGGAGCCGCTCGGGCAGTCGGACGGCAGGATCCGTCCGAGGTCCCTCTTCACGGCACCGATGGCGCTGAGCTGACGCGCCAGCTCCTCGTACTGCGTGGGCTCAGCCATGGCACCTCCCCTGGTTCGTTGCTTAGGGCAACCATAAGTACTATTGGTTGCTGCAGGCAAATGAAAACGGCCCTCGCGGGGCTAAAAAGTTGGCAAAGGCAAGTATTGGCGATCGTAAACGCGCAGGTGGGGGGAGGTGCGGTCGACCCGTCCGGCGGGTGACCGCGAGGCCGTTCAGGCCGAGACGCGGGTCCGGTACCGGCGGCCCCCGGAGGGTGCCGCCGCCGCGCGCCCGGCAAACGGGCGGCAATGAGGAACCCGCACTTGGGCAGTCCCCACGTATTCGCTAGTGTCTCGGGCCATGGCTAACACCCAGGGCCCCCAGGGCAACTACGACCCCGCGGGCAACACCCAGATGTTCCGTGCCTTCGTCGACGAGGCCCCGCAGGGCGGCCGGCAGCAGCAGCAGGAGGCCGCCGCGGGCCCCCGCATCGGCCTGATCATCGGCGTGATCGCCGTCGTGGCGGTCGTCGCCGCTGTCGCCTGGCTCGCGCTGAAGTAAGTCGCCCGCCTCGCTGAACGCGCCGATGCGAGCGGGGCGAGGCCCTACTTCCACTGGACGGACACGTCCCGCGTCTCGATGTGCATGCCCAGCGGCACACGCCAGGCGTCGACGCACACCGTCCAGGTCTTCTTCACCGACGCCCCGGCGCGGATCGGTGCGGGCAGCGGCTCCGTGGACTCGATCGTCGCCCAGTCGATGCCGAGCGCCCCGATGATGTGCGTACCGAAGGTCACCGTGCCCGAACGCACCGCGCTGCCGCCGGTGTTGTGGAAGGGGACGGTCACCTTCTCGCACCATCGCTGGTCGGTGGCCTCCCGTACGGGCTCGCCCACGGCGAGCGCGGCGGGGCCACCGGGTGTCGCGCCCGGGCGGGTTGCCGTCGCGGAAGGCGAACCCGGGCTCGTGGGCGCCGACTTCGTGCCGCCGGGCGAAGGGCTGCCGTCTCCCGGCATGCTGCCCGTGTCGGGGGTTCCGCCCGTGTCGGGAGTTCCGCCGGTGTCGGGGGTTCCGTTCGAACTTCCGTCGGAGGCGGGCACGTTCCCCGCTCCGGTCATCGGGTTCCGCTGCGTCCCGCCGGCCCCGGGCCTCTTCGTCCCGTCGAGCGGTACCAGCGTCACGTCGCCCGTCGGAGCCACCGCCGCACCGGACGCGCGTGGCGTGCCGCCCGCCGGCCCGACCGCGACGTAACCGTCACCGTCCGCGCCGCCGGCACACGAGGCCAGGAGTCCGCCCAGACACACGGCGGCCGTCGAGGCACCGATCACGACCCCTCGACGGCTCCGCCACCACGTCGCTCGCAGCATCGCGCCAGTGTGGCTGACGCTCCGTCAAATCGGAACCCTCAGGCACCTTCGGGAACCCTCAGGCGAACCGGTGGTCCCGGGCGCCCCTTGAGGGATCCCGGGGCGCCCCTTGAGGGATCCCGGGCGCCTCAGTCCGAGATGAGGCCCTCCCGCAGCTGTGCCAGCGTGCGGGTCAGCAGCCGGGAGACGTGCATCTGCGAGATGCCGACCTCCTCGCCGATCTGTGACTGCGTCATGTTGGCGAAGAAGCGCAGCATGATGATCCGGCGCTCGCGGGGCGGGAGCTTGGCCAGCAGCGGCTTGAGGGACTCGCGGTACTCCACGCCCTCCAGGGCCGAGTCCTCGTAGCCCAGGCGGTCCGCGAGCGAGCCCTCGCCGCCGTCGTCCTCGGGGGCCGGCGAGTCCAGCGAGGACGCCGTGTACGCGTTGCCGACGGCCAGGCCGTCGACCACGTCCTCCTCCGAGACGCCCAGCACGGAGGCGAGTTCCGTGACGGTCGGCGAGCGGTCCAGCTTCTGGGACAGCTCGTCGCTGGCCTTGGTGAGGGCCAGACGCAGCTCCTGGAGGCGGCGCGGCACCCGCACCGACCACGACGTGTCCCGGAAGAAGCGCTTGATCTCGCCGACGACCGTCGGCATGGCGAAGGTCGGGAACTCCACGCCCCGTTCGCAGTCGAAGCGGTCGATCGCCTTGATCAGGCCGATCGTGCCGACCTGGACGATGTCCTCCATCGGTTCGTTGCGGCTGCGGAAGCGGGCGGCCGCGTAGCGCACCAGCGGGAGGTTGAGCTCGATGAGGGTGTCCCGGACGTACGCGCGCTCGGGGCTGTTCTCGTCGAGTGCGGCGAGCCGCAGGAAAAGGGAGCGGGACAGGGTGCGGGTGTCGAGGGCCGCCGAGGCCGGGAGGTCCGGGGCCTCCGCGGTGGCCGGCAGGCCCTCGGTGCCCGGGAGGTCCTGGGCCGGAAGGGTCTCGGCACTCGGGAGGTCCTGAGGGGCCTGAAGGTCCTGAAGCACGTCGGGCGCGGAGTCGCTCTGCGTGAGCGTGAGCACCTTCGAGCTGCCCTGGTCTGCGGACATGCCACCCCCTTTGGGTCGCGGGACGGTCGCGGCGGACGCTCCCGTCGGAGGAACGCAGCCTCCACCTGAATACCGGCCGCGAGGCTGCGGCAAACGCGCTTGGGGAAGAATGTCACATGTCGGCAACACGCTGTAGTGACATGTCGACATGTCAGAGGTGAATGCGCCCTGGTTGAAAGGCTTCTGAGGGTCTTTCAGTACAGAACTGTCGGAAAGGGGGCTTGCAGGCGATTCGCTCGCGCGAGTTACGCGTCGATCCTGTTTGCGGATCGCAGACGCGCGAAGCTCCTGGCGAGGAGCCTTGACACATGCATCTGGGAGACTCCCAGTTCGACACTGATCTGCGACTGGGTCAGGTTGCTGTAGTAGCGCAGCAGCAGGATGCGCTGCTCCCGCTCGGGCAGCTGGACGAGCAGATGCCGTACGAGGTCGCGGTGTTCGACCCCGTCGAGTGCGGGGTCCTCGTAGCCGAGCCGGTCGAGCAGGCCCGGCAGTCCGTCGCCCTCCTGGGCCGCCTCCAGCGAGGTGGCGTGGTACGAGCGGCCCGCCTCGATGCAGGACAACACCTCGTCCTCGCTGATGCGCAGCCGCTCGGCGATCTCGGCGGTGGTCGGGGAGCGCCCGTACGCGGTCGTCAGGTCCTCGGTCGCGCTGTTGACCTGCACCCACAGCTCGTGCAGCCGGCGTGGGACGTGGACCGTGCGGACGTTGTCGCGGAAGTAGCGCTTGATCTCGCCGACGACGGTGGGCATGGCGAAGGTGGGGAACTGCACGCCCCGGTCGGGGTCGAAGCGGTCGATGGCGTTGATCAGGCCGATGGTGCCGACCTGGACGACGTCCTCCATGGGCTCGTTGCGGGAGCGGAAGCGGGCGGCCGCGTAGCGCACGAGCGGCAGGTTGGCCTCGATGAGCGCCCCGCGTACGCGGTGGTGTTCCGGTGTACCCGGCTGCAGATCCTTGAGCTGGGCGAAGAGCACCTGTGTGAGGGCCCGGGTGTCGGCGCCGCGGCGCTTGTGGGGGGCGGTGGCCTGATCGGATGGCAGAGGCGGGTCGGGAGCCGTGGCGGACACCTCGGGCCCGGCGGCGGCCGGGGCCGGTGCCTCGTCCTGGGGCGGCGCAGTACTGGCCGACACGGTCAACGCCACCTCTTCATCCGTCAAGCACCTGTCAACTCACCGTCAAAAGCGGTCATAGCATCACAAGAAATTGACACCCTGTGCAAGCACCGCATAACTCCGTGTTGAGGGAGAGTTGGGGCACGAGAAGGGGCGCAAGAAGGGGAACAAGAGAGGGCGTAAGAAGGGGAACAAGAGAGGGCGTAAGAAGGGGCACAAGAAACAGGGGAGCCCCCCATCGTCCCGATGGAGGGCTCCGTGGGCGGTGTCGCCCCGAATCCGTGGGCGAAGTCGCTCAGATTTCGTAATCGGCGATCACCCAAGTGGCGAACTCGCGCCACAGCGCGACGCCCGCCTGGTGCGCCGGGTGCTCCAGGTAGCGCCTGAGCGCGTCCGTGTCGTCGACCGCCGAATTGATCGCGAAATCGTACGCGATGGGCCGGTCGCTGACGTTCCAGCCCAACTCCCAGAAGCGCAGCTCGTCGATCAGGTCGCCGAGGGGCTCGAAGGCGCGCACGCCCTCCACGACGCGCGGGTCGTCGCGCTGGACGCCCTCGTTGAGTTTGAAGAGGACCAGGTGGCGGATCACGGGCGCTCCCAGGGGTGCGAGGGCGGCCGCCCGGCCGGTGGTCTGCTCGGTGGCCCTACTTGGCTCCGTCGGCGAGCCACGTCATGAAGTGGCCGATGGCCTTGGCGGCACTCGAAATGCCCTCGAACCCTATCTGGACATAGTCGGCGGCCTTCGCCGGGTCGGTGATGATCACGTAGAGCACGAAGACCACGAGTACGTACAGCGCGATCTTCTTTCCCTGCACCGCCACCGCGGCCTCCCCCGTCTGCTCCGCCCCGCGGGGCCCGGTTTGCCGCCGGTGAGTTTAACCCGCCCAGGTGTTCGGGGCTCGCAAATGATCACGTATGCACCACGTGTCCTCACGTGGTTCTTCCATACGCGGTCATCAGGGACCAACGGCCCCGTGAAAGGGGCCCTTTGCCGGGCCGCCGGGGCACCCGCGGACCGCAGGATGGTGAGGCGCCCTCCGGATCTGGCAGGAGGCCGGAGGGCCGGGGACCGGGCCCGGCTGCGGGGTTCGCGCCGCGGGCTTCGGCGATACGCGACGCGGACCGCGGGTCCGTCTCCTCACCGGGGGAAGCGGCATGTCCCCGTCGCCGCTTCCCCCGCCCGTCACGGACGGGAGGAAGTCCCGGAGGTCCAGAGGCGCCGGGCCTGGTCCCGTAGGAGGGTGCCCGGGCGGCTGGGCGGCTGGGCGGCTGGGTGGCTGGGCGGCTGGGCGGCTGGGCGGTCGCGGTGTGGGTGGACCTTGCGCGGACGGCCGTGGACGCGCGAAGGGCCCCGTCTGTCGACGGGGCCCTTCTTCAGTGGTGGCGGAGGGTTTTGAACCCTCGGTGACGTGGGCGTGCCACAGCCCGGGGCTCAGGCGAGCCAGTCGGTGTAGTGGGTCGGGGCGATGCGGGCGTCACCGGGGGCGATCAGGACGTCGCCCTGGACGGCCGCGAACATGCCGGCGGTGTCGTCGACGACGACCGAGCGGCTGTCGCCCTTGGCGGTGAGGGTGATCCGGCCGAGTTCGTCGAGGGTGTAGACGTCAGGGCCCGCGATGTTGAGGATGCCGTTCAGTGGGCTGCCCGCGGCGACTTCGGCGACGGTGGCGGCGACGTCCGCGGCGGCGATCGGCTGGATCGGCGTGTGCGGCAGGCGGACCGTCTCGTCGTCGGCCGTCCATGTCAGGACCGCGTCCATGAACTCCATGAACTGCGTGGCGCGGACGATGGAGTAGGGGATCGGGCCGTCGGCGAGGATGTTCTCCTGGAGCGTCTTGGCCCGGTAGTAGTCCAATTGGGGCACCTGGTCCACGCCGACGATGGAGAGCACGACGAAGTGGCCGACGCCACCCTTCTCGCTCGCGGCCAGAAGGTTGGTCATGGACGTGCGGAAGAACTCGGGTGAGGCGTCGTCGAACGTCGGGGAGTTGGTCAAGTTGACCACGACGTCGGCGCCTGCCACGGCATCCTCAAGGCCCTGGCCTGTGATGATGTCGACGCCTGTGGACAGGGAGTGCGGTACGGCCTGATGTCCGGCCGCCTTCAGGTTCTCCACGACCTGCGACCCGATCAGTCCGGTTCCCCCGATGACTGCGATCTTCATGGCTGGCCCTTGCCCTTGCTCTCGACTCTTCGTGTCCGAACTCTTCGTGTCCGATATGTACCTTATGAGGCCAGGTGGCGCCCCGGATGAAGCCAGGCGGCACCCCGGACCCGAAACTCGGACATCTTTCATCCGGGATGATACTCGGACATCTCCTGTCCGGGTCAACGTGAGCGTTGTTACGATGACGACGTGAAGATGTCCGGCGGTGTGGAGTGGGCGCTGCACTGCTGTGTGGTGCTGACATCCGTGCAGGAGCCTGTGCCCGCGGCGCGGCTGGCGGAGCTGCACGACGTTTCACCGACCTACCTCGCCAAGCAGCTCCAGGCCCTCTCGCGGGCCGGACTCGTGCGATCGGTACAGGGGAAGTCGGGCGGCTACGTCCTGACCCGGTCCCCGGCGCAGATCACGGTGCTTGACGTCGTCGATGCGGTCGAGGGGCCCGGCGCGGCATTCGTGTGCACGGAGATCCGCCAACGCGGCCCGCTGGCGGCCGCGCCCGAGTCGTGCACCGCGCCCTGCGCCATCGCCCGCGCGATGGCCGCCGCTGAGTCGGCACGAAGGGAAGCCCTGCGGGCCATCACCATCGCCGACCTGGCCGCCGACGTGGAATCCGACAACGGGGTCGGCGCCCTGGCCGGTGTCGGCACGTGGTTGACCGCGGTCGACAAGTAGGCGAGCCCGGCCGCGGGGACCCGACGCCCGCCGCGCGGCCGACCGGGACGGGAAGTAGGACAGGAAGTGGGGCGGGAAACGACGAAGGGCCCGGTCCTATGGACCGGGCCCTTCGTTCACGGCGGTAGCGGAGGGATTTGAACCCTCGGTGACTTGCGCCACACTCGCTTTCGAGGCGAGCTCCTTCGGCCGCTCGGACACGCTACCGAGGGAGACCCTACCCCAAGGTGGGCCGTGGTCTGAAATCCGTTTCCCGGCACCGCTCGGGCCGGGGGGCCTCAACGGGCCCTGAAGAAGTCCGTGAGGAGCCCGGCGCACTCGTCGGCGAGCACGCCGCCGATCACCTCCGGGCGATGGTTGAGACGTCGGTCGCGCACCAGGTCCCACAGCGACCCGACCGCGCCGGCCTTCTCGTCGCGCGCGCCGTAGACCACCCGGTCCACCCGGGACTGCTGCAGCGCGCCCGCGCACATCGTGCAGGGCTCCAGGGTGACGACGAGCGTGCACCCGGGCAGCCGCCATTCGCCGAGGGCAGTCGCGGCCCGGCGGAGCGCCAGGATCTCCGCGTGGGCCGTCGGGTCGCCCGTCGCCTCGCGCTCGTTGTGACCGGTGGCCAGTACCGAGCCGTCCAAGGACAGCACGACGGCGCCGACCGGCACGTCACCGTGCGCTGTGGCCTGCCCGGCCTCGTCCAGGGCGAGCCGCATCGCGGCCCGCCACCGGTCGCGCACCGGATCGGGGGCGGGCGTCCCGTCCTCGGTCACCCGGTGCACCCAGGGGGTGTCCTACGGATCCCCGCGGCGTCGCGACGCCTGGCACATACGCTCGCCGCGCTGCCGGAACGCCCGAATGGCTCCGCCATCAGGACGCTTCGGCGCCTTGCGATCGCCCGCGCCATGCGCCGCCCCTTCCTCCGCGCTGATCCAGACGACACCGCTATCGGACGGTCTCCAGGACCTCCGAGGCACCCAGGGCTTCGGCGATCGAGGCGAGGGCGTCCTCGGCGTCCAGGGAGCGCAGTTCCTTCTCGCCGACGCCGAGGTCGTCGAGGATCTCGCTGTCTCCCACCGGGCTGTGCGGCACGGCGGCGTCGGCGCTCGCGCCGTCCTCGTCGTCGCTGTCGTCGGGTTCACCGTCCTCGGTGCCGTCGAGGTCGAGGGAGTCCAGGTCGGCGCCGTCGTCGCCGGGCTCCCTTCCGAGCAGTTCGTCGGTGAGCAGGATCTCCCCGTACGAACTGCGGGCTGCGGCCGCGGCGTCGGAGACGTAGATACGAGGGTCGTCCTCGCCGTCCACGCGGACGACGCCGAACCACGCGTCCTCCTGCTCGATGAGTACGAGCACCGTGTCCTCGTCGACCGAGGCGTCGCGGGCCAGGTCGGTCAGATCCGACAGGGTCTCCACATCGTCGAGCTCTGTGTCGCTCGCTTCCCACCCGTCTTCGGTGCGCGCGAGCAGTGCGGCGAAGTACACCGTGACTCTCCCACTGGTCATAGGCGTGCCGGTTGGGGGTCCCCCCGGCGGAGGTTGTGGGCGGGGAGTGCTTCTCCGAGCCCCGCCCACTCGGAATCGTGGCAGAAACAAGGCGTTCAGGGGACGTCTTCGGCTCCCTGTGTCTGGCCGTTTTGATCGCCGATACTCCGATCAAAGCAGTCCACTCACCAGCGCACTCATTGCCGCCACCAGCGGATCGTACGCGGCCCGGGGCGATGTGGCCGCACGGCCACCCCCAAGGCGGCCGCGTCGCTACCAGCGGAAGGTGCGCATGCGCATGGCGTGACGCAGGCGTGCGACCTTGGCGCGGCGGGGCTGGACACGGTCGCGCAGCTCTCGCGCCTCCGTGAGTTCACGCAGGAACAGGGCCCGGCGCCGCCTGCGCTCGGCGTCCGTCTCCTGCGCTTCCGGTTCCTCGTGGGACTCCCGGTCGGGCATAGGCACACCACCCCCGTTCCGTCCCTCTCACTTTCCCTCTGATGGGGGCTTTGATGCCAGCGTCGGAGTGAGGCGGGCGGGAGCCGCTTGTCCGGCGGGTCGCCGACGTTGTCGTACGGCGGCGTGGTGGGCGCGGAAAGCCCGGTTACTGTTAGGGACATGCGTCTCCATGTCGTCGACCACCCCTTGGTCGCCCACAAGCTCACCACGCTGCGCGACCGGCGCACCGACTCCGCGACCTTCCGTCGGCTCGCCGACGAGCTCGTCACCCTGCTCGCCTACGAGGCCACGCGGGACGTGCGCACCGAGCAGGTCGACATCGAGACCCCGGTCGCCTCGACCACCGGCGTCAAGCTCGCCCGTCCGCGCCCGCTGGTGGTGCCGATCCTGCGGGCGGGCCTCGGCATGCTCGACGGCATGGTGCGGCTGCTGCCGACCGCCGAGGTGGGCTTCCTGGGCATGATCCGCAACGAGGAGACGCTCCAGGCCTCCACGTACGCCTCGCGCATGCCGGAGGACCTCTCGGGGCGCCAGGTCTACGTCCTGGACCCGATGCTGGCGACCGGCGGCACGCTCGTCGCGGCGATCCAGGAGCTGATCAAGCGCGGTGCGGACGATGTGACGGCCGTGGTGCTGCTCGCCGCTCCGGAGGGCGTCGAGGTCATGGAGCGCGAACTGGCGGGAACGCCGGTCACGGTCGTGACGGCCGCGGTCGACGAGCGCCTCAACGAGCACGGCTACATCGTGCCGGGGCTGGGAGACGCGGGCGACCGGCTGTACGGGGCGGCGGAGTAGGCAGGGTTCGGGTGGGGGCGGTCTCGTAGGGGGCCGCCTCCCTCGTCTTTGGGCGGGGCATCCCGTGCTCTGGGATCTCCGGGATCTCCGGGATCTCTGGGATCTTTGGGACAGGTCCCGCTCCGGGCAGGCTCAAGGCCCCGTTCCGGGGAGCGAAGGGGCTCAAGGCCCCGTTCCGGCGAATGAAAGGGCTCAAGGCCCCGTTCCTGGAAGGCCCCAGGACGTCGTACGGGGCGTCAGCAGCTCTTCTTGGTGTTCTTGCCCGCCGACGGGGACGGCGTGGGCGCGGTCAGCGCCGCGAGTGCCTTGTCCGCTTCCGCCTTGCTCGTCAGCGACTTGAACCTGTCTCCCAGGACGAGGTCGACGGCCGGGTCCTTGCGGGACGCGTCCGCGCGGCGCTCGGCGTCCGCGAGCTGCGTGCCGAGGACCGGCAGCGAGGTGCCGAGGGAGGCCTTGGCGCCGAGCAGTATCCCGGTGCCCTTGACCTTCTTGTCGTACTCCTTGGTCGCGTTGCCCACGGTGCCGATACGGAAGCCGCGCTTCTTCAACTCGTCCGCGGTCTCCTTGGCCAGGCCCGTGCGAGCTGTGGCGTTGAAGACGTTGACGGTGATCTGGCCGGGCTGAGGCAGGGCCTTGGCGGCGGCCGCGTGCGACGCGCTCGCCTTGGTCGTGCACGCCTTCGAGCCGGACGCCGACGCCCTGTCGCCGCCGCCCGTGAAGACGTCGATGAGCTGCAGGGTCCCCCAGCCGATCAGGCCGAGCGCGGCCACGGACGCGACGATCGCGAACGCGAGCCTGCCGCGGCGCCGGGGTCGGCGCATCCGCGGGTACTTGTCCCCCGTGATCCGGTACTGGCCGCCCATGCCGGGGGGAGTCAGCATGCTCATGGGCGCAGCGTAGTGCGCCGGGGCGGCAATGCCTACTAGATGATCATTGGACGCCGTGCACTCCAACCCGAAAGGGTCAAGAGGGCTGAACGGGTCCACGCCGGCGAGCGGGCCGCCGGGGCGGGTCAGTCGAGCTCGAGAACTCTCGCGTGCAGGACCTGGCGCTGCTGAAGCGCCGCGCGAACCGCGCGGTGGAGGCCGTCCTCCAGATACAGGTCGCCCTGCCACTTCACGACATGCGCGAAGAGGTCGCCGTAGAACGTCGAGTCCTCGGCGAGGAGGGTTTCCAGGTCGAGCTGGCCCTTGGTCGTCACGAGCTGATCGAGGCGGACCGGGCGCGGCGCGACGTCCGCCCACTGCCGGGTGCTTTCCCGGCCGTGGTCGGGGTACGGCCGGCCGTTTCCGATGCGCTTGAAGATCACACGGAAAGCCTACCGGTCAAGACGTTCCGGGCGCAGCCATGGCGACGGAGTGCGGCACCGAAAAAGATGCCTCAAGGATGGGCAAAACGGGATCTTGAGCCCGAGGGGAGCGACGGCGGGACCGGGCCTGGGCCACGACCCGGGGGCCGTGGCCGCCCTTTGTGAGGCCTGGGGTCACTGTCCACGGACCGAGCCGTGGTGCGGGCGCCGTACTTCTGAGGGCAGGGTCGGCCCTCCTTTCCGAGGCCCGGGGTCGGCTTCCCGGGTCGCTCCGTCCGAGGGCTGGGTCACTGTCCATGGGGCGGGCGCACGAGCGGCCGGCCGGGGTGGGCGTCGGCTGCGTGGACCGTGCGGGCGCTCGCTCGAAAGGGGCGGCCGCCCGGTGCGGGGGCGGCCGCCGTGTGCGTTACTCGTGTTCCTGTTCCTGTTCCTGCGGAGGTGTCGTCTGCCGGTGTTCCTCGGGAGACTCGGGTTCCGGTTGCGGTTTCGCGCTTCTGCGGACGGCTTCCGCACGCACCAGGGCGTGCAGGGCCGCATACGGGTCGATGGGCATGACTGTGTCCTCGCGTTGCTGATGGGGTGACGGTTCCGGAGGCCGGATCTGTCAGCAGCGCAGGACCACGGTGCGCAGGGAGTGCAGGGCCGGGCAGTGCGGCGCCCGTGCGAGGGCGGGCGGGAAGCCGGCCGGCGCGGACGGCCCGGCGTCCCTCCGGGGCGCCGGCCGCAGCGGCGCGGCGACGCGGTGCCCCGGAGGGACGCCGGGCCGCAGTGCCGTGTCGAGGATGTCGTGCTCCGCGCCGCAGGACTGTGCCGCGGACACCGCGCCGGACTCGGCCGCCACCGCCTCGGTGTGCGCGCCCGCCGCGAGCAGCGCGACGAGCACCACGAGCACCCGCAGCCAGGCGTGCCGACAAGTGGTGCGAGGGGCATGCGGAGACGGACTCACAAGGGTCATCTCCCCACCGGGCGTGCGTCGTTCATCGCGCGGAGGCGTAAACCGCTTGTTCGGCGTACCTTTCGGGCGCGGGGTTGACGCAGGTCACACGGTGCGCGGAAGCCGCTCCGCACGGCTCCGGATCCGGATCGCCGTGATGATCTCGACGACGCCGACCACGAGCAGCCACCAGCCGGCGACCAGGGTGAGCACGGTGATCGAGGTGAACGGCGAGATGATCAGCACGACCCCGGCGACGAAGGTGAGGATGCCGAGGAAGATCTGCCAACCGCGTGCGGGCACCGCCGGGTCGTGGGCGGCGGCCATGGTCTGGGCGATCCCACGGAACAGCCAGCCGATGCCGATCCACAGGGCGAGCAGCAGCACCGACTCCATCGGGCCCCGGAAGCAGAACAGGCCCAACAGGATCGACAGGGCGCCGCTGATGAAGGCCAGGACGCGCAGCGAGGTCGCCTTGTGCGTGCCGAAGGCGGACGCCAGCTGGAGCACGCCGCTGACGACGAGGTAGAGGCCGAAGAGGACCCCGGCGGCGCGCAGGGACGGGCCCGGCCAGACCAGGACCAGGATGCCCAGGATCAGGGACGCGACGCCGGTGGCCAGGACGACCTGCCAGGCGGTGCGGGCCAGGAGGTGCAGAAGCCCCTCGAAGGGTGGCTCCAGCTCCGACGGCGGTCTCGCTCCGTGCGCGTCACGCGTGGCGTGGACGCGGCGGTCGTCGTACTCGGGTCCCATGTGGGAGCCGCTCGGTATGTCGGTCATGATCCATGCTTGGACCGGGCACGGATGCCGCGCCATCCCGGACGGTCCACACGGCTGACGCGCTCGCAGGCGCTCCCTGTCGAGTGCGGTCTGTCGGGTGCGCCCTGTCGGGTGCGCCTGTCGAGTGCGGTCTGTCGGGTGCGCCCTGTCGTGCGCGGTCTGCCGAGTGCGGTCTGTCGGGTGCGGTCTGTCGAGTGCGCCTGTCGAGCGCGGCCTGTCGAGCGCGCCCTGTCGAGTGGCGTCCTGACACTCGTACTGGTCAGCGGCGCCCTGTCGAGCGTGGCCTGTCGAGTGGCGCCCGACCTGGTGTTGGTCAGCGGCGCCCCGCCGAGCGGCGGCCGCTTCCTGCCCGCCCGCCGTGGCGCGCCCCTCCGGGCCACTACCCGGCCATCCACATCCCCGCCTACCTGCCCGCCGCCTTCCCCGTTTCGCCTACCTACCTACCGCCGCCTCGCCGCCTTGCCTACCTGCCCGCCGCCTTCCCCGCCTTCGCCGCGGCCTTCATCTCCTGCTTGTGCGCGCGGACCTTCGCCAGCGAGTCGGGCCCGGTGATGTCGGCGACGGACCGGTACGAATTCGCCTCGCCGTACGGCCCCGCCGCCTCCCGCCACCCCTCGGGCCGCACGCCCAGCTGCTTGCCGAGCAGCGCGAGGAAGATCTGTGCCTTCTGCTTGCCGAACCCGGGCAGTTCCTGGAGCCGCTTCAGCAGCTCCCGCCCGCTGCCGGCGTCCTTCCAGATCGCCTCGGGGTCCCCCTCGTAGTGCTCGACGAGGTACTGGCACAACTGCTGGATCCGCTTGGCCATGGACCCCGGGTAGCGATGTACCGCGGGCTTCTGCGACAGCAGCTCGGCGAAGACCTCCGGGTCCCGCACCGCGATCTCGTGCGCGTCGAGGTCGTCCGTGCCGAGCCGCCGCGCGATGGTCCGGGGCCCCTTGAACGCCCACTCCATCGGAACCTGCTGGTCCAGCAGCATCCCGATCAGCGCGGCGAGCGGACTGCGTCCGAGGAGCGCGTCGGCCTCGGGATCCTGGGAGAGGTGAAGGGTGACGTCCATGCGTCGATGATCCCCCGTGCGGGCTCAGGCCGCGCGCCAGTACCCCAGCGCGTTCACCCGCTGCTTCGCCACGCCCAGTTCCTTGCGCACGTACGCGCTCAGCGCCCGTGTCGTCATGGTGTCGCAGGCGATCCAGACGTACGGGTCCGGGGTGGTCCGCAGCAGCACGGGCAGGGCCGACTTCACCTCGGCGACGAGATGGGCCCCGGAGTCGCGGCGGGGGACCGGGCGCAGGTCGTGGCGGGTCGGGTCGGTGTGGAAGGGAAGGCCGTCGGCGCTGCCCTCGAACCAGATGGTCGCCGGGGCCGGATCCAGCGCGCCGAGAAGGGAGTTGAGCGCGGGCAGCGACGCCGGGTCGGCGATCGCGAAGACGTGTGAGGGCTCGGGCCGGGGCCAGGGGAAGGCCGAACCCTGGACCGTCGCCTCGACCGTGTCCCCGGGCTTCGCCGCCCGCGCCCAGTCACTGGCGCACCCCTCGTGGAGCGCGAACTCCAGGCCGAAGGTGCCGGCCGCCGGGTCGGGGTCGACCAGCGTGTACGCCCGCTGGTGCGGCCTGCCGTCGTTCGCGAACCACAGCCGTACCCACATCGTGGGGTGCACACCGGTCGCCGCGAGCATGCCGCCGTCGGTCAGGCGCAGTCGCCGGTAGTGCGGGGTGACGTCCTCCGCGTCCGTCACGGTGCATACAAAGTCCTTCGCGCGCAGCAGCCGGAGGACCGTGCCCTCCCAGCCCCGCCCCTGCCCCTGCCCCTGCCCCATCAGCTCCGCATCCTTCGCGTACGATTCCGCCACGGACAACTTAGGCAAGGCTAACCTAAAATAGAGGGACCACAGGGTGACCACCGAGATCTACCGCGATGAGTGGGGCATCCCGCATCTGCGAGCCGACGACGCGCTCGCACTCGCCCGTGCCCAGGGCCGCGTCACCGCTCTGGACCGGGCCTGGCAGCTGGAGGTGGAGCGGCACCGCGCGCAGGGCACCTCGGCGTCCTTCCTCGGCCCCGAGGCCCTGGCCTGGGACCGGTTCGCGAGGCGGGCCCGCCTCGACGACACGGCCAGACGCTGTTTCGCCGCGCTGGAGGGACAGGACCCCGAGACGGCCACGTGGCTGCGCGCGTACGCCGACGGGGTCAACGACGGGCTGGGCGAAGGCGCCCGCCGCACACCGGAGTTCGCCGGGACCGGCCTCGCCCCCGGCCGTTGGGAGCCCTGGCACCCGCTCGGCGTCTGGCTGGCCACCCACATCCTGTTCGCCGGTTTCCCGGCCAAGCTCTGGCGCGAGGAGGTCGCGGAGCACCTCGGCGAGGACGCCGTCGCGCTATTCGCCACCGACGGACCCGGCACCTCCGGCAGCAACGGCTGGATCGTCGGCGGCGAGCGCACGGACACCGGGCAGGCCATCA
This sequence comes from Streptomyces sp. CGMCC 4.7035, assembly GCF_031583065.1. Lineage (GTDB taxonomy): Bacteria > Actinomycetota > Actinomycetes > Streptomycetales > Streptomycetaceae > Streptomyces > Streptomyces yaanensis. Next base: position 7,934,766 of record NZ_CP134053.1, on the reverse strand, counting down.
TCGCGGGCGACCCCCACCGCTTCATCGAGGACCCCGGCGTCTACCAGCAGATCCACCTCTCCTGCCCGGAGTTCGACGTCGTCGGCCTCGCCGTCCCGGGCCTTCCCGGCATCGCCCACTTCGGCCACACGGGCACGGTCGCCTGGGCGATCACCAACGCCATGGCCGACTACCAGGACCTCTACCGCGAACGCCTGCGCCGCACGGCGGACGGCGGCGTCGAGGCCCTCGACCCGGACGGGCAGTGGCGCACGGCCGCTCGGCTGATCGAGACGGTCGAGGTGGCCGGAGGCGATCCGGTGGAGGTGGAGGTCGTCGAGACGGCCAGGGGGCCGGTCGTCATCGGCGGCCCGGAGGGAACCGGCACCGACGCGCACACCCCTCTTGCCGTCGCCCTGCGCTACCCGCCCCGCGTGACCGAGGACCTCGGCGTCAGCGCCTTCCTCCCCCTCCTCCGCTCCCGTGACGTCGCCGACATCGACCGGGCGCTGGAGAGATGGGCCGAGCCCGTCAACGTCGTGCTGGCGGCGGACGTCGACGGCGGCGTGCTGCACCGTGTCGCCGGCCAGGTGCCCCTGCGCGCCGAGGCCAACCGGACCCGGCTCGTCCCCGCCTGGGATCCCGGTCACGAGTGGCGGGGCTGGCACGACATGCCCCGGGGAGGCGTCGAGAACGGCATCGCCGTGATGGCCAACCAGCGCGGCCCGGCCTCTCCCCTCGGCGTCGAGTTCGCCCCCGGGCACCGGGCCGCCCGCATCCGCGATCTGCTGAACGAGAAGCGCACGTGGTCCGCCCCGGACATGCCGGCCATCCACATGGACACTCATCTCGCCTCCGCCGCCCCCCTCCTGGACCGCCTCTCCGCCCTCGACGACCTCACTCCCGAGGCGCATGCCCTGCGCGACCGCCTTCTGCGCTGGGACCGGCGCATGGACGCCGGCAGCACGGAGTCGGCGGCCTACGCGGCGGTGCGCGGCGCGGTCGTCCGACGGCTCGCGGCGCACCCCGCCTTCGCCGCACTGGCCACCCCGCCCGCCTACCCGGACGTCTTCCTGCCCTGGCTCGCCCTCGTCCCCCGGATCGGCTTCGCCCTCGAACACCTGCTGGCCGCCGAGGAGCTGTACGGCGTCGACCGCGCGACGATCGTGCGGGAGGCCGCCGAGGAGCTGTACGGCGTCGACCGCGCGACGATCGTGCGGGAGGCCGTCGAGGAGGCGGCCACCGCGGAGCCGGCCGCCTGGGGCGACACCCACCGCCTCGCCCCTTGGCGCGCGCTGCCGGCCGACGCGTACGACGAACCCGGTCTCTCCGGCGACCACGACTGCGTCCTGTGCACCTCCGCCGTGCCCGGTCTGACCGATCAGAGCGCGCGCGGCCCCGCGGCCCGTTACGTCTGGGACCTCGCCCGCCGCGACCACAGCCTGTGGGTGGTCCCCTTCGGTGCCTCGGGCGTCCCGGGCTCGCCCCACCACCGCGACCAACTCCCCTTGTGGATCGAGGGCGATCTCGTCCCGGTCGTCACGGACTGGAACCGCCTCGAACCGGAGGAAACCGATGTGAACCCGAAACTGTCCGACGAATCCGACGAAGGAGAGCGACGATGACCACCGACGCCTACGGCCCCGCCCGCGAGACCGTCCACGAACAGCTGGTCGACGGCTTCGGCACCGTCCGCATCCTGCCTCTCGACCCGCAGGCCGACGCGGAGGTGATCCATGCCTGGGTGAGCGAGGAACGCGCGGCCTTCTGGGGCATGAACGGGCTCACGAAGGATCAGGTGGCCGGGATCTACGCGCACATGGGCACGCTCGACACCCACCACGCCTTCCTCGCCGTCAAGGACGGCGAACCGGTCGCGCTGCTGCAGACCTACGAACCGGAGGCCGACCGGGTCGGCGAGTGCTACGACGTGGAGCCCGGCGACATCGGCGTCCACCTCCTTCTCGCTCCCGCCGGAACGGGCGGCCCGCGGCCGGGCTGGACGTCGGCCCTGCTGGCCGCCTTCACGTCGTACGTCCTGAGCGGCCTCGACCGGCGGCGGATCGTCGTCGACCCCGACGTGCGCAACGAGAAGGCCATCGCCCGCTTCCTGCGCCAGGGCTTCGTCCCCGGGCCGGCCGTCGTCCTGCCCGAGATCGACCTCCCGGACGTGTACCTGCCCGAGAAGCGCGCCCGGTTGGCGTTCCTCACCCGGGAAGCGGCCTTCGGCAACTAGCCTGCGTGCCGTGACCCCTGACGACCTCGTCAACCACTTCGGCCTGGAACCGATCCCGCGCGAGGGCGGGCGGTTCCGGCGGACCTGGGCGGGACCGGAGCGCGCCGACGGACGGCCGGAAGGCACCGCGATCATCGCCCTGCTGACGGCGGAACCGGACGACTACTCGGCGCTGCACCGCCTCCCGGCGGACGAGGTCTGGCACTTCTACCTCGGCGATCCGCTGGAACTGCTGCTCCTGGATCCGGACGGCGGCGCCCGTACGGCGGTCCTCGGACCGGACCTCCTCGGCGGCCAGCACGTCCAGTTCACCGTGCCGGCCGGCACCTGGATGGGCGGGCGGGTCGCCGCGGGCGGGGCATGGACGCTGTTCGGGTGCACGATGACGCCGGGCTTCACCTACGAGGGGTACGAGCACGGGGACGCGGACCGGCTGACCGCCCGCTATCCGGCCGAGGCGGCCCGGATCGCGGGGCTGTGCCGGTCGTGAGCGGGCTGCTGACGGGGCAGGTGGCCCTCGTCACCGGGGCGGGCGGAGGCATCGGCCGGGGGATCGCCCTGCGCTTCGCCGAGGAGGGTGCGGCGGTCGCCGTGCACTGCCGTACGTCGGTGGCGGCGGCGCACGACGTGGCCGCGCGCATCCGGGACACGGGCGGGCGGGCCGTCGTACTCCGGGCCGACCTGACGGCGGAGGACGAGTGCCGGCGCCTGGTCGGTGAGGCGGCCGAGTGGGGCGGTGGGCGGCTGACGGCGCTGGTCAACAACGCGGGGGTGCAGCCGGTGCGGGAACTGGGCGGGATGACGGCCGCCGAGTGGCGGGCGGTGGTCGACGCCAACCTGTCGAGCGTGTTCGCCTGTACGCAGGCAGCGGCGGAGGTGATGCGCGAGGCGGGCGGCGGCTCGGTCACCCACATCGCCTCGATCGAGGCCGCGCACCCCGCCCCGGCGCACGCCCACTACTGCGCGTCCAAGGCCGCCGTCGTCATGCACGCCCGGTCGGCGGCCCTGGAGTACGGCCCGTACGGCATCCGCGTCAACAGCGTCTCGCCCGGCCTGATCGAACGCGAGGGCCTGGCGGAGGCCTGGCCGGACGGGGTGAGCCGGTGGCAACGTGCGGTGCCCACCGGTCGTCTGGGCCGTCCCGAGGACGTCGGCGACGCCTGCGTGTTCCTGGCCTCGCCGCTCGCGTCCTGGATCACGGGCCACGACCTGGTGGTGGACGGCGGGGTGTCGGCCCGGCCGACGTGGTGACGCCGCTGCCGGTCATGATGGCGTGACTCTCGTACGGGCGGCCGGTGATGCCGCCGCCTCCGGCGAACGATTCAAAACTGAGCAGAGGGGACGCCGCGTCCGTACGTAACCGAGACCCGGGACCGGCGGATACGGGAGACATGACGTGGGCGCAGGACGCGTGGGTGGGGGACCTTCGAGGGCGGCAGCGCGCGCGGGGCGGCTGCGGGCCCTCGTGTTCGTACTGCTCGTCGTCCCCTTCGCCCTGCTCGCGGGCGCCGGTTCCGCGTCCGCGCACGCCGCGCTGAAGGGCACCGATCCGGTGGACGGCAGCGTGCTGAAGACGGCACCGAAGGCGGTCACGCTCACCTTCACCGAGTCGGTCGGCCTGCTGGACAACTCCGTCCGTGTACTCGACCCGGAGAACCGGCGGGTCCACACGGGCAGGCAGGAGCACGCCGACGGCCGTTCGAACACGGCACGGGTCACGCTCCCCGCGGGCCTCGCGCAGGGCACGTACATCGTCGCCTGGCGGGTGGTCTCCGCGGACAGTCACCCGGTGTCCGGCGCGCTCACGTTCTCCGTCGGCAAGCAGTCCGCGACCACGGCGGTGCTGCCGTCCGACCAGGCCCAGGACGCCGCCACCGCGACGCTCTACGACATCGCCCGCTATGTCGCCTACGGCGGCCTGGCCCTGCTGCTCGGCGTCATCGCGTTCGCGACCGTGACCGGTGTGGCGGCGGCCCGCGGGCTGCTCGTGGGCGGCTGGTGGGCGCTGCTGGCGTCCACGCTCGCGCTGCTGCTGCTCCGGGGCCCGTACGAACGGGGCACCGACCCGACGACGGCCTTCGACCTCGCGCTCGTGCGCGACACGGCGACGAGCCGCCCGGGACTGGCCCTGCTGACACGGGTGGTGGTGCTCGTCGTGGCGGCGGTGGCCGACCGGGCGTGGCTCGCGCCCACGGGGCGCGAGGACCGGACCGGTGACGGCGTCCGCGCCGCCGTCGGCCGCCCCCGCATCGCGATCGCGATCCTTCTGTCGCTCGCCCTGGCCCTCACCTGGGCGGTGGCCGAGCACGCCTCCGCCGGAATCCAGGTCCCCGTGGCGATGACCTCGGCGGTGCTGCACCTGCTGGCGATGGCCGTGTGGCTGGGCGGCCTGGCGGCCCTCCTCACGGCGCTGTACCGGACGCCCGAGGAGCTTTTGGCCCCCACGGTCGCGCGCTTCTCCCGGCTGGCCTTCACGGCCGTCGTCGTGCTGGTCGCCACCGGTGCCTACCAGTCCTGGCGCGGCCTCGGCTCCCTCGACGCGCTCACCTCCACGCCGTACGGCAGGCTGCTCACGGCCAAGCTGGTCGCGGTCCTGCTCCTGCTGACGGCGGCGGCGTACTCACGCCGCTGGACGACCCACCTGGCACTACCGAGGGTGGCGGAGACGGTGGGGGCAGAGGCGGCCCTGAGAGAGGGCGCCGTGTCCGTGTGGGCGGCGACGGCGCCGGAGGCAGCCTCCGGGGACGCCACCGTGTCCGCACGGGCGGGCGGGACGGGACGGACGGAGGCGGCCCTGAGGGTCGGCGACGCCGTGTCCGTACGGGTTTCGGGCCCGGGGACCCTGCGCGCGGAACTGGAGTCGGGAGCCGTGCGCGCGGAGCTGGGACGGGGAGCCGGCGAGGAGCCGTCGCCGTTTCGGCGGGCCCTGCGTCGCTCGGTGCTGGCGGAGGTCACGATCGGGATCGTGGTGCTCGTGATCACGACGCTGCTGACGGGCGCGCAGCCCGGCCGGGCTGCGACCGAGGCGGCGGAGGCCACGGCGGAGGCCGGGCAGCCCCTCGGCTCCGCCACGGTGATCCCCTTCGACGTGGGCACGCCCGGCGGACACGGCAAGGTGCAGATCGAACTGACGCCGGGACGGGTGGGCGAGAACAGCGTCCAGGCCGTGATCTTCGGGCCCGACGGCGGTATCGCGACCGTCCCCGAACTGCGCCTCACCTTCACGTTCGCGGAACGTGGCATCGGCCCCCTCGACGCGAAGGTCACCGACCGGGGTGGCTACTGGGCCGCGGACACGCTGAACCTCCCGCTGGCGGGCACCTGGACGATGAAGGCGACGGTCCGTACGACCGACCTCGACCAGGTCACAGTGTCGAAGACTGTGCGAATCGGCTGAGCGGAACGGAAAAAACTGACCGGACGCGGAAATCCGCACCTTCGTCCGTGATGTCGCGGGTCACGGGCGGAGTTTGACGTTGAGTCGGCTGTGCGGCTGTGATGGAAAGCGTTTGCTCCGGGGTGCTTGGGGGGTTGCCTCGGGGGCGTCACGACGTGCCCCGAGGGGCATCGGGGTAGTACCTTTCGTCGGGATCACCCCGTGTGCGTCACGCCGTCGCCGACCCCCGGCTCACCCTCCCGGACTCACCTCCCGGCCGCGCGCCCACGTGCGTGACCTGCGCTGGAGTGGTCCTGGTCGCGGGCGCGTCCCGATGCGGACGTGCTCCGTCCGCTGTCCGTTTGTTAGCGATGGTGATCAAGGCGATGTCGATTACGTTTCAAAAACGGGCGACGGTAGCTCTTGACGCATGACCGGACATGCGAGTCTTATGACGGCCACGATGTTTGGTCAAGTTGGTTTCTGGTTGATTCTGACCCTCTCGCCAGAGAGCCAGCCGTGACCGCCCCCTGCCCCCAGGAGCCGTCATGCACAACACCCCGTCCGGTCTCTCCGTCCCCGGTCCGAGCCGCCGCACCCTGCTGCGCGGGATAGGCGGCGCGGCAGCGCTGAGCGCGGGCATACCCCTGCTGAGCGCCTGCGCGGGCAGCTCCGGTTCCGGCGGTGACGCCAAGACCGTCACGCTCGGCTCCAACGCCTCGGACGCCGTGCCGAAGAAGGCCTTCGCCGAGATCTACGCGGCCTTCAAGACGAAGTCCGGCCTCACGGTCGACGTGAACACCAAGGACCACAACACCTTCCAGGAGCAGATCAACTCCTACCTCCAGGGCACGCCGGACGACGTGTTCAACTGGTTCGCCGGCTACCGCATGCAGTTCTTCGCGGCCAAGAAGCTCGCCTCGCCGATCGACGACGTGTGGGCGAAGATCGGGGACAACTTCCCCGACGCCATGAAGAAGCTCAGCAAGGGCGAGGACGGCAAGTACTACTTCGTGCCGCTGTACACGTACCCGTGGGCGCTGTTCTACCGGAAGAGCGTCTTCAAGCAGCACGGCTACCAGGTCCCCACCACCTGGGACCAGCTCGTCGCCCTGTGCAAGCAGATGAAGAAGGACGGTCTCGTCCCGATCGCGTTCGGCGACAAGGACGCCTGGCCGGCGATGGGCACGTTCGACCAGATCAACTTCCGTCTCAACGGCTACGACTTCCACGTCGAGCTGATGGCGGGCAAGGCGTCCTGGACCGACGCCAAGGTGAAGGCGACCTTCGACCACTGGGCCGAGCTCCTCCCGTACCACCAGGACGGCTTCATGGGCCGCACCTGGCAGGACGCCGCGCAGACCCTGGTGTCGAAGAAGGCCGGCATGTACCTCCTGGGCTCCTTCGTGGCCCAGCAGTTCACCAACAAGGCCGACCTGGACGACCTCGACTTCTTCGCCTTCCCGGAGATCAACTCCGCGTTCGGCCAGGACACCGTCGAGGCGCCCACCGACGGCTTCATGGTCAGCAAGGCCCCGAAGAACAAGGACGGCGTCACCAAGCTCCTGGAGTTCCTGGGCACCCCGGAGGCCGAGTCGATCTACCTCAAGGCCGACTCCAGCGTCGTGGCCGCCTCCAGCAAGGCCGACACCTCCTCGTACACCCCGCTGCAGAAGAAGGCGTACGAGATGATCAGCGGCGCCAAGAGCCTCACCCAGTTCATGGACCGCGACAGCCGGCCGGACTTCACCTCCACGGTGATGCAGCCCGCCCTGCAGAAGTTCCTCCAGAACCCCAAGGGCGTCGACAGCCTGCTGTCGAACATCGAGCGCCAGAAGAAGACGATCTTCGCCTCCTCATGAGCTCCGACATCACCACGAAGACCCCGGAGGCGGCCGCCGTGCCGCCTCCGGGGCGCGCGCCTGAGAAGAAGCGGGTCGCGCAGGGCCACCGGCGCCTGCTCACCCGCCGTGACCGGATCACGCTCGGCCTGATGGCCGGCGTGCCCACGGTCCTGCACGTCGCCCTCGTCTGGGTCACCGCCCTCGCGTCGATCGCCCTCGCCTTCACCACCTGGGACGGCATCGGCTTCGACTCCATCAAGTGGGTGGGGCTGGACAACTTCAAGCAGCTGTTCACCGACAACCCGCAGTTCTGGCCGGCCGTCGAGCACAACATCATCTGGTTCGTCGTGCTCATCCTGATCCCGACCCCGCTCGGGCTCTTCCTGGCCGTGCAGCTGGACAAGAAGATCCGCTTCAGCCGCGTCTACCAGACCGCGTTCTTCCTGCCGGTCGTGATGTCGCTGGCGGTCACCGGATTCGTCTGGCAGCTCATCTACAACCCCGACACCGGTCTGATCAACAGCCTCATCGGGGCCAACAAGCCCGGCCACTACATCGACTGGATCGGCGACCCGCACCTGAACCTGTGGGCCATCCTGGTGGCCGCGTCCTGGCGGCACACCGGCTACATGATGATCCTCTACCTGGCCGGTCTGAAGGGTGTCGACCCGTCGCTGCGGGAGGCCTCGTCCCTGGACGGCGCCAACGAGTGGCAGACGTTCAAGAACGTCATCTTCCCGACGCTGCGGCCCACCAACACCGTCGTCCTGGTCGTCACCATCATCGAGGCCCTGCGCGCCTTCGACCTGGTGTTCGTCTTCAACAAGGGCGCCCAGGGCACCGAGCTGCTGTCGATCCTGATCACCAACAACATCATCGGCGAGTCCAGCCGCATCGGATACGGCTCCGCGATCGCCGTCGTCCTGCTGGTCATCTCGCTCGCCGTGATCATCCCGTACCTGATCGCGACCTTCCGGAAGGAGCGGCGCGCATGAGCACCCCCACCGTCGCGCTCGGCGCCAAGCAGCGCACCCCCCTCCGTCCGGCCAGGGTCCTGCTGCACGTGTTCCTCGTCGTCACCTCGCTGGCCTGGCTCGGCCCGCTGCTGTGGGCGGTGTTCGCGGCACTGCGGCCGTACTCCGAGACCAGCAACAAGGGCTATGTCTCCTGGCCGGACAAGCTGAGCTTCGACAACTTCACCAACGCGTTCAAGCAGTCCGACATGATGCACTACTTCGGCAACACGCTGCTGATCGCGGTGCCGGCGGTACTGCTGACGCTGTTGCTGTCGTCGATGGTCGCGTTCTACGTCAGCCGCTTCGACTTCCGGCTCAACGTGTTCCTGCTGCTGGTCTTCACGGCCGGCAACCTGCTGCCGCAGCAGGTCATCATCACCCCGCTGTACCGGATGTACCTGCTGATCGACCTGCCGGGCATCACCGTCAGCGGCAAGCTGTACGACTCCGCACTGGGCCTGGTGCTCATCCACGTGGCGTTCCAGTCCGGCTTCTGCGCCTTCGTGCTGAGCAACTACATGCGCTCGCTGCCGCACGAGCTGACCGAGGCCGCCCTTGTCGACGGCGCCTCCGTCTGGCGCCTGTACTGGCAGATCGTGCTGCCGCTGTGCAAGCCCGCGATGGCCGCCCTGGCGACGTTGCTGTCCATCTGGATCTACAACGACTTCTTCTGGGCCATCGTGCTGATCTCCACCGGCGAGAACATGCCGATCACCTCGGCCCTGAACAACCTCTCCGGGCAGTACTTCACCGACCCCAACCTGGTGGCCGCCGGCGCCTTGCTCACCGCGATCCCCACCCTGATCGTGTACTTCGTGCTCCAGCGCCAGTTCGTCAGCGGCCTCACCCTGGGCGCCAACAAGGGCTGACCCGCACTTTTGCGAAAGAGAACCACCGTGCTCGACCCCTTCACGCCGGTCGCCTCCGTGCCCGTGGACGTGCGCACCGCGCGCGTCCACGAGGAGGGCTGGCAGTCCTGGAGCCCCAGCGGCGCCTACGCCCTCGGCGACACCCCCTACCGCCCGACGAACGACAACTGGGCCACCGTCTGCTACCGCCCCGGCCGCACCGTCCCCGCCGGGACCTTCCAGGGCGAGGGGCTGCTGGCGCTCGACCCCGGTGACGGGTCGCCCGTGCGGCTGTGGGCGGCGACGGACCCGTACCACGCCGTCCCCTCCATCCGGCTGGAGGTACGGGACGGGCAGGCCGAGGTGAGTGCCGACGGCCCGGTCAAGGAGCTGACGGGCGCGGACATCCAGTCCGTCCTCGCCCAGTGGGCCGACGGCCTGGGCGTGACGCCCCCGCGCCCCGCGCCCACCGTCTGGTGCTCCTGGTACGAGTACTTCACCAAGGTCACCGAGGACGACATCCACGAGAACCTCCGTGCGATGGACACCCTCGACCTGCCCATCGACGTCGTCCAGATCGACGACGGCTACCAGAGCGCCCTCGGCGACTGGCTCACCCTCTCCGGCCGTTTCCGCTCCCGCGCCGACATCGCCGACGCGATCCGCGCCCGCGGCCGCCGGGCGGGCATCTGGACGGCGCCGTTCCTGGTCGCCCCGGACAGCGAGCTGGCCACCTCCCACCCCGAGTGGCTCGTCCGGGACACCGAGGGCGCGCCGCTGCACGCGGGCCGCAACTGGGGCCACGACCTGTACGTCCTGGACACCACGCACCCGGACGCGGCGGCGTACCTGACGCACGTCTTCACCACGCTCCGCGCCGAGGGCTACGACTACTTCAAGGTCGACTTCCTCTACGCGGGCGCCCTGGACGGCGTACGGCACGACGAGGGTGTCGACGCCCTCACGGCGTACCGCGCGGGCATCGCCCTCATCCGCGACGCCATCGGCCCGGACGCCTACCTGCTGGGCTGCGGCGCGCCGATCCTGCCCTCCATCGGCCTGTTCGACGCGATGCGCGTCAGCCCCGACACGGCCCCGCACCGCCGTCCCGAGGCGGACGACTACAGCCAGCCCGGCCAGGACCCCGCCGAGTTCACCGGGGTCGGCCGCCAATGGCAGCACGGCCGCTTCTGGGTCAACGACCCCGACTGCCTGATGGCCCGCCCCGCGGTGGAGACCCGCGAACGCTGGGCCGCCCACGTGGAGGCGACCGGCGGCCTGATGGCCTCCAGCGACCGACTGCTGTCCCTCGACGCGTGGGGCGTCGCCACGACCCGCCGCCTGCTGTCCTCCGGAGCCGCCGCATGACCGCCGAACGCACCCTGTCCGTCCCCGGCATCGCCTACGGGGGTGACTACAACCCCGAGCAGTGGCCCGAGGAGGTCTGGGCCGAGGACATGCGCCTGATGCGCGAGGCCGGCGTGAACATGGTCAGCGTCGGCATCTTCTCGTGGGCGCTGCTGGAGCCGTCCGAGGGCGAGTACGACTTCTCGCGCATGGACCGGATCCTCGAACTGCTGCACGAGAACGGCATCGCCGCCGACCTCGCGACCCCCACGGCGGCCCCGCCGGCCTGGTTCTTCCGGGCCCACCCGGAGGCCCTGCCGGTGGACCGCGACGGCCGCACCCTCTCGTACGGCAGCCGTCAGACCTTCTGCCCGAGCAGCCCCGCCTACCGCGAGGCCGCCCTGCGCATCGCGGGCGCGCTGGCCGAGCGGTACGCGGACCACCCGGCACTCGCGATGTGGCACGTCCACAACGAGTACGCCTGCCACAACGCCGAGTGCTACTGCGACACGAGCGCGGCCTCCTTCCGCCGCTGGCTGCGGGAGAAATACGGCGACCTGGCCGCGCTGAACCACGCCTGGGGCACCACCTTCTGGAGCCAGTGGTACTACGACTGGGACGAGATCCTGCCCCCGCGGCCGACGGGCGCCGTCCCCAACCCGACGCACCAGCTGGACTGGCGCCGGTTCTGCTCGGACGAGCTGCTGTCGCTGTACAAGGCGGAGCGTGAGGTCCTGCTCGCGGCGGCCCCGTCGATCCCCGCCACCACCAACTTCATGGTGATGTACAACTTCGACGCGCTGGACTACTGGCGCTGGGCCCCTGAGCTGGACATCGTCTCGAACGACCACTACCTCCAGTCCGCCGACCCCGAGTCGGAGATCGACGTCGCGCTCAGCGGCGACCTGGTGCGCTCGCTCGCGGGCGGCCCCTGGCTGCTGATGGAGCACTCCACGGGCGCCGTGAACTGGCAGCACGTCAATCGTGCCAAGCGCCCGGGTGAGCTGCGCCGCAACGCCCTCGCGCATGTGGCGCACGGCGCGGACGGCATCGCGTACTTCCAGTGGCGGCAGTCGAAGGCGGGCGCCGAACAGTGGCACTCGGCGATGGTTCCGCACGCGGGCACGGACAGCCAGATCTGGCGGGACGTGGTGCGCCTGGGCGCGGACCTGAAGGCGCTCGCGGAGGTGCGCGGCAGCACCGGCACCGCCGAGGTGGCCATCGTCTGGGACTGGAACTCCCGCTGGGCCATGGAGCTCCCCTCCCAGCCGAGCGCCGAGCTCCGCTTCCAGGACCTGGTCCGCGCCTGGTACGAGCCGCTGTGGCGCGAGGGCGTCGCCGTGGACTTCGTACGCCCGGACGCGGACCTGTCGGCGTACCGGCTGGTCCTCGCGCCCAGCCTGTACCTGGTCGACGACGCGGGCGCCGCGAACCTCACCGGCTTCGCGGAGCGCGGCGGCACGCTGGCGGTCGGCTTCCACAGCGGGGCGGTCGACGAGAACGCCCATGCACGGCTGGGCGGCTACCCCGGAGCCTTCCGCGAGGCGCTGGGCGTCAGGTCGGACGAGCTCTTCCCGCTGCTGCCGGGTGAGCAGGTGTCCCTGAGCGGGGGCGGCACCGGGGCGCTGTGGTCGGAACGTCTGCGCCTGGAGGGTGCGGAGGCGGTGACGTCGTACACCGACGGCCCGCTGACGGACGTCCCCGCCGTGACGCGCCACGCGCACGGCGAGGGCACGGCCTGGTACCTGGCCACGCAGCCGGACCCGGCCACCCTCGCGTCCCTGCTGACCCGCATCCGTACGGAGGCGGGCGTGGAGTCGGCCGCCACGGCACCGGAAGGCGTGGAGGTGATCCGGCGTCGGTCGCCGTCCGCGGACTACCTGTTCGTGATCGACCACGCGGGCCGGGGCGCGGAGGTGACCGTCGCGCAGGACGCCGTGGAACTCCTCACGGGCAAGCCGGCGCCGGGCGTGGTGACGGTGGGACCGGGAGAGGTCGCGGTGGTCCGCGAGCCGCGGCGAGGCTGACCCGACCCGGCTGTTGATGGGGCGGGGCCCCGGCTGTGACCGGCCGGGGCCCCGCCCTCGTCGCACCGCGTGCCGAAAAGGCCCTCTTGATGGCTGCCGACGCGGCTCCTACCCTGCTGCCCTTCCGTATCCGTCGAGGAGGGGGCGGCATTGGCCAGGGAACCGTCCGCCGAGGAGATACTCCGGGCCGTCGAACAACACGTCTCCCGCCACGGGATCAGCGCGCGCCTCACGTCCCCCGGTACGGCGGACCTCTCCTGGCAGTCCCTGCTCGACTGCCGCATCGTCCGCAGTATCGAGACACGCGACGAACGCTCGATGAAGGACAAGGGCCGGCGCGCCGATCTGGCCGAGCGCCCGACGTACACCGACCTCGCCGAACACCCGGTCGACCCGCCCGCGGACCCGGACACCTCACAGAGGCTGGAGCTCGTGCTGCTGGGCTCGCTCGACGAGGTGCCGTGCGAGGGCTGCGAGGGCGGCCGGAAGGAGTGCGTGGCGTGCCGGGGGCGCGGCGGGCGCGCATGCCCCGAGTTCGTGAAGTGCGACGGCTGCGGCGGCGGGATCGACGCCTGCTGGGACTGTGACGGCACCGGCCGCCCCCGACCGCGCGGCAAACCGACGGAACCCCGCCCCGCGGGCGCTCCGCAACGCGTTCGCTGCGTACGCTGCCACCGTCCGGACTCTGCCTGCCCCACATGCCTCGGCCGCGGCCGCACGGACTGCACCGTCTGCAAGGGGGCGGGTTTCGTCGAATGCCAGTCCTGTAAGGGCGCGGGCCGGGTGAAGCACGTGCAGTGCGGGGGCGCCGGTCTGTTCACGACCTGGACCGGCGCGGTGATCAGCCACGCCCCCGAGGTCAAGACGGTGGAAGAGCCCGCACCCCTGTACCTTCGCCGGCCGAGGGACGCCACCGCCAAGGGTCACTGGCACGGGACGACCCTGACGAGCACGACGGACAAACTCCCGGACGACCTGGCCCCGGAACACCGGGCGATGATCGCCCCTCACCTGTCCGTCAAGGAGAACGAGGTCGGCCGCCGGGTCACCCTCCGCCATCTGCCCCTGGCCCGGGTGACGGCCCACGCCGACCCGGACCGTGTCTACTTCGCGTTCCCGTCCCGCACGGGCATCGAGGTCGTCGAACGCCCCTCCCGGCAGCGGGTCGTCCACTTCACGGCCATCGGCTCGGCGGCGGTGGCTGTGGCCGTACTGGTTCTGGTGCTGGTCGCGACGGTGCTGAACTGAGCCCTCGCGGTTCCCACCGCATCGGTGTTGACGGCCTCGAGTGTGAGTGGTTAGCTACTCACACAAACCCCTTACTGACCCGCTTCCGCCTCCCGGGTGGCCGTTCGGTTCCACGTGGATTGACTGCCGCCCTTTCGTAGGGGCAAAGAGTGAGTGATGAACCACTCTATCTCTGTCTTCCTCGACCTCACCCTCAGGAAGCCCCGGTACTACTCAGAAGGAGCAGCCATGCAAGCCACCGAGATCGTTCTTCCCGCCGTCGGAGAGCCCGAGAGCCTGCGGCTTCGGGTACGGGAGCTGCCCCGGCCCGCACCCGGTCAGGCCGTCGTCCGGATCGAGGCCAGCGGGGTCACCTTCGCCGAACAGCAGATGCGCCGGGGCAAGTACTACGACATGCCGGCCTTCCCCTTCGTCCCCGGCTACGACCTGGTCGGCATCGTCGAGGAGGTAGGACCTCCAGTGCCCGGACGGACCGCGCTCTCCGTGGGACAGCGCGTCGCCGCCCTCACCAAGACCGGCGGCTGGGCGGACCGTGTCCTGCTGGACGCGGCCGACCTGGTGCCCGTTCCCGACGGAGTGGCGGCCGCGGACGCCGAGACCGTGGTGACCAACGGCGCGACCGCCTGGCGCATGCTCTACCGCACGGCGCACGTCCGACCCGGCGACACCATCGTCGTGCATGGGGCCAACGGCGGCGTCGGCAGCGTGCTGGTGCAGTTGGCCCGCTGCAACGGCATCACCGTCATCGGCACCGCTTCCGCCCGCAACCAGCAGGCCGTCGCCGCCATGGGCGCCCTGCCCGTCGACTACCGCGGCGACATCGCCGCACGGGTCCGTGAACTGGCGCCCCAGGGCGTGGCGGCCGTCTTCGACCACGTCGGCGGCAAGGGCATCAAGGACTCCTGGCGGATGCTCGCGCCGGGCGGCACCCTGGTGTCCTACGGCAGCGCATCGACCCGCGACCAGGCCGGCAACGGGATGATCACCGTGCTCAAGCTCCTGGCCAGGCTCGGCCTGTGGAACGTCCTGCCCAACCGGCGCGGCGCCCACTTCTTCAACTTGTGGGCCGGGAAGGCGCGGCGTCCCGAGAAGTACCGCGCGGAACTGCGCGAGGACCTCGCACAGATCTTCGCTCTGCTCCGCTCCGGAGCGATCGAGGCGAAGATCGACCGGGTCTACCCGCTCCACCAGGCCTCCGCCGCCCTGCGCCACGCCGAATCCGGCACGGCCGTCGGCAAGATCGTGATCGTTCCTGCCACCACGACCGAGTAGAGGGAACGAGTAGAGGGGCGGCGGCAGGGCACGATGGGCGGCATGTCGAAGATCCTCTCCGAGATGACGCGCGGCGGACCCGTCCGCCACCCATGGCGGCGTCCGCGGCCCGGACCGGCCGGCACCTCAGGTCCGCGGCGCGTCCTCGACGGCCTCGACCGCCCTCATCAGGCCAACCCCACGAGCCACGGCGCTCGCCTGTTACGGAGGCTGCGGACCCTGCCCCCGTCGGCCTCGGACCTGGGCATCACGCTGCTGGTGCAGCTGGCCGTCACCATGCCGTTCGTCGTCCCCCGGGGTCCCGAACTACCGCCCGCGACCTGGTCGGCGTACGCGGTGACGACCCTGGGCGTGCTGCCGCTGGTGTGGCGCAGGCGGGCACCGCTCTCCGTGCTCTGCGCCATCTCTTTCGCGGGGCTCGGCTACCGGCTGGCCCTCGACGGCCCGGGACAGCCCCTGCCGTACGCCCCACTGGTGGCCGTCTACACCGTCGCCGCGCTCTCCCCACGGCGCGCGCGCATCGCGATGATGGTGCTGGCGGTGCCGTTGATCGCGGTCGGCGTGGCCGTCAACACGGGCGAGGTCCGGGAACTGCTGTTCACCCTGATCGTCTTCTTCGGCGCCTGCACCCTCGGCACCCTGACCCGCACCCGCCAGGCGTATGCCGCGGCCGCCGAGCGCAGGGCCGCCGAACAGGCGGTGGTCCGCGAACGGGCCAGGATCGCCCGGGAGATGCACGACGTCCTCTCCCACTCCGTCGCCCTGATGGTGGTGCAGGCCGAAGCCGGACCGGTCGCGGTACGCACCGACCCCGACCGGGCCGAGGCAGCCTTCGACGCGATCTCCGAGACCGGCCGGGAGGCCATGGTCCAGCTGCGGCGGATGCTGGGCGTGCTGCGCGAGGACGCCGGTGACCCACGGGGGCCGCAGCCCGTCGTCGCCGAACTGCCCGCGCTGCTCGAGCGCGTGTCGGGCAGCGGGCTCGCCGTCTCGTACGACACCACCGGCGTGGTCAGGCCCCTGCCGCTGGACACCGAGGCCACCGTCTATCGCGTGGTGCAGGAGGCCCTGACCAATGTCGTCAAGCACGCGGCCGCCGACCGGGTCGCGGTCCGGCTCGACTACGGCCGTGAGACGCTCGGCATCACCGTCACCGACGACGGCCGGGGGCCCGCTGCCTCCGGTCCGGGCGGCGGCCACGGCCTGATCGGCCTCCGCGAGCGTGCCGCCGCACACGGCGGCACCGCCCGTACCGGGCCGGGGCCGGGCGGCAAGGGGTTCGAGGTGGTTGTGACTCTCGGGGTGGGACAGTGACGATCCGTGTGGTGGTGGCCGACGACCAGGAACTGGTCCGCAGCGGCTTTGTGATGATCCTCGACGCCCAGCCGGACATCGAGGTGGTCGCCGAGGCGGGGGACGGCGCGACGGCGGTCGAGGCGGTGCGCCGGCATGCCCCCGACGTGGCGCTGCTCGACATCCGTATGCCCGGAACGGACGGCATCGAGGCGGCGAGGGCCATCTGCCGGGAGACCGACTGCCGGGTGCTCGTCCTGACCACCTTCGACTCCGACGAGTACGTCCATGACGCCCTGCATGCCGGGGCGAGCGGCTTTCTGCTCAAGGACGTCCGCCGGGACGACCTGGTCCACGCGGTCCGAGTGGTGAGCGCGGGCGACTCACTGCTATCGCCCTCGGTGGCCCGCCGCCTGGTCGAGGACTTCGTACGGCGACCCCGGCAGACCGCCGCGCCGCGGCCCGACCGGCTGGCCGTGCTCACCACGCGGGAGCGGGAGACCCTCCAACTGCTCGGCAGGGGCCTGTCCAACGCGGAGATCGCCGCGGAGCTGGTGGTCAGTGAGCACACCGTCAAGACGCATGTGAGCAATGTGCTGACCAAGCTCGGACTGCGCGACCGCATCCAGGCGGTCATCTGCGCCTATGAGACCGGCCTGGTCACCGCGGGGTGACCGGCTCCCCCGCGCGGGGGAGCCGCGGGCCGCCGGAGATCGCTCGCTCCGGCGATCCGCCCAAAGGGCTTGATCACCAGGATGGAAGTCGTTCCCGACCGACCCCGACTCCCCTCCTGGAGCGCACCGATGAAGACCCCGATCCGCACCGCTCTGGTCGCCGCCATCGCCCTGGCCGTCGCGGCGGGCCCGGTCGCCGTCCCGGCCATGGCGCACACGGCACCGACCGCCTCGGCACGGACGGCCTCGGCGTCCAGCCTGGCCGGCCTGGACATCGCGGCCCTCCAGCGGACGATCGCCGACCTGCCGGCCGACGACGCCACCTCCGCGGTCATCAGGGTCAGCGGCCGGGCCGGCAGCTGGCGGGGCGCCGCGGGCGTCCGTGATGTGGCATCGGGGCAGCCGGTGCTGGCCGACGGCCGCTTCCGCGCCGGGAGTACCACCAAGGTCTTCACCGCGGCCGTCGTCCTGCAACTCGTCGCGGAGCACAGGGTCGCCCTGAACCGCCCCGTCCAGCACTACCTGCCGGGGCTGCTTCCCGCCGACTACCCGGCGATCACCGTCGCCCAGCTGCTCAACCACACCAGTGGACTGCGGGCCGCCGACGGCCCCGGGGACTCCTTCGAGGACCAGTACGCCCACCGCTTCGACACGACGACCCCGTTGCAGATGGTGGCCTCCGCCACCGCCCACCCGCTGGAGTTCACCCCCGGCGAGAAGCAGCACTACCTCAACATCAACTACACCGTCCTTGGCCTGCTCATCGAGAAGGTGACCAAGGATTCCTACGAGCACCAGGTCCAGCGGCGCATCCTGGACCCGCTCGGTATGCGCGACACCTACTACCCCGGCGACGACCCGCACATCCACGGGCCGCACAATCTCGGTTACCAGCGCACCCCCGGCGGGCTGGTCGACGTCACCGACTGGAACGTCTCCGCCGGCTGGGCGGCGGGAGACATCATCAGCACCGCCGCCGACCTGGAGCGCTTCACCGTGGCGCTGTTCAGCGGCCGGGTCGTCCCCAAGGCCCAGCTCCACCACATGCTCCAGGCCCCCAAGGGCATCACCATGTACGACAGCGAGGACCCCGCCGCGTACACCATGGGGCTCACCCGCCTGGTGCTTCCCGACGGCACCGTCGCCTACGGCAAGACCGGCGAACGCTACGGCTACCTCACGGGGATGGGCGCCACGCTGGACGCCTACGGCCGGATCGACCGGACCCTGGTCTTCTCGGTCGGATCCACCGACGCCAAGTCGGCCTCCGGCAACCCCCGCAAGGTGCCGATCTTCCTGGCCGCGATGCAGAACTCCTGAACGAGGGCGCGCCGGCCCGGGCACGGGGGTGCGCTTGTGAGGCCCGGGACCCGAGGGCGCAGGCGAGAGGGAACACGACGACGGCCCCGACCGGTGAACCGGTCGGGGCCACTCGCGTCGCGTCGCACAGCATTCCGGAGGACCCTGGGATCCATGCCCGAGCTGCCGGACGTCGAGGGATTCCGGAAGGTGCTGGAGTCCTGTGCGAAGGGCAGGGTCATCCAACGTGTCGAGGTGCGCGACGCGGGCGTATTGCACGGGGTGAGCGTGCGGCGGCTGCGCGACGCGCTGGAAGGCCGGCGATTCACCGAGCCGAAGCGGCACGGGAAGTGGCTGCTCGCCCCGACGGGCGACGGCCCCACCCTCATGCTGCACTTCGGCATGACGGGTCGGCTGGTCTGCGGCCGTCCCGGCGACGCGGCCGATGCGCACGACCGCGTCCTGTTCACCGTGGGCGGCGGCCGGCAGCTCCGTTACCGCGACCAACGCAAACTTCAGGGCCTCTGGCTGGCCGGCGACGACCGCGATGTCGCACGGATGCTGGACCGCCAGGGCCCCGACGCGCTGGCGGTGGACCGTGCGGAGTTCGAGGACGCGCTCTCCTCGCGCCGCGGCAGAGTCAAGACCGTGCTCACCGACCAGTCCGTCGTGGCCGGACTGGGCAATCTGCTCGCCGACGAGATCCTGTGGCGGGCGAGGCTGCGCCCCACCCGCCGGGCGGGCGATCTCACCGAGGACGAGCGCCGTCGCCTGTACACACACATGCGCCGCACCCTGCGCTCCGCAGTCCCCACCGGCTGCGTCCCGCCCCGCGACTCCTGGCTCACCGGCCACCGCGACGACCCGGTCCCGACCTGCCCGCGCTGCGGCAACCCCTTGCGCCGGACCCGTATGGCAGGCCGCGGCACGGTGTGGTGTCCGCACTGCCAGCCGGACGGGGACTGAGCCGTCCTTGACTTGATCTTCGAAGCCGAAGATGTCGACCGCTCTTGGGTTACTGGGAAAATCCGGCCACCTAATATCCTCGTGATCGCGCTCGGGCATCCCCGCTCGGGCGGCACGCACGAGGGAGCACGGTGGCCGAAGAGAGCGCGGCGTTCGGGGCGCTCCTGCGCGAGCTGCGGCTGGGTGCGTCCCTGACGATCGAAGGCCTGGCCGAGGCATCGGGCGTGAGTGTGCGGGGCATCGGGGATCTGGAACGAGGGCGGCGGGCTGCTCCGCAGCGGCGTACGGTGGCCGCGCTCGCCGACGGCCTGGGGCTGGACGAGAAGGACCGGGAGCGGCTGCTCGCGGCCGCTCGGGCGGGACGCTGCCCGGGGTACAGTCCGCCGGGGGTACGGGCCTTCCCACGCGGTATCCACGACTTCGTGGGCCGTCAGCCGGAGCTGGCCCGACTGGCGGAGCTCGCCGACATGGCAGCGAGGCGCCACCTGTCCGCCGACCGGCACCTGTCGGCTGGACAGCCGGACCCCGGAGCAGCGGCCGACGGGCAGCCGGTGCGGCCGGGCGCCGAACAGCCCGTCGTGGCCGCGGTGTCAGGCCCTCCCGGCACGGGCAAGACGACGCTCGCGCTGCATGCCGCCCGGGAGCTGGCCGACCGGTTCCCGGACGGGCAGCTGGTGGTGGACCTGCGCGGAATGGACGACGTTCCGCCCGAGCCGGCCGAACTGATGGCGGGCGTGCTCAAGGCGCTCGGCGTGGCCGACCGGGTCCTGGCGAAGGCCGGACCGCAGGGCCACCCCGCGCTGTACCGGCACCTGCTGGCCGACCGGCGGTGCCTGCTCGTGCTCGACAACGCCCGTGACGAGGCCCAGGTCCGCCCGCTGTTGCCCGGCGCCGGTGCGGGGATGGTGGTGGTGACCAGCCGGCGGATGCTCACCGGCCTGGAGAGCGTGCACCGTCTGCCGCTCGGCGAGTTGGGCGCGGCGGAGGCGGCCGCTTTCCTCACCGGTCTGGTGGGCGCGGAGCGCTGCGATGCGGACCCGGCCGCGCTGGCGGAGGTCGCCCAGCGGTGCGGCCACCTGCCGCTGGCGCTGCGGGTGGCGGGCAACTGGCTGGCCACCCGCACCGGTTGGAGCGTGCGCCGTCTCGCCGACCGACTCGCCTTCGAGGAGCGGCGCCTGGACGCGCTGGCGGCCGGAGACGTCCGTGTCTCGGCCGCCTTCGATCTGTCCTACCGCCAGCTCACCCCCGCGGCGGCCCGCCTGTTCCGGCGTCTCGCCCTGGTCGAGGGTCCGGACGTCGGGGCCGCCTGCGCCGCCCGGTTGACGGGACAGTCGCTCTTCGAGGCCGAGGACACCCTGGAGGAGCTGGTGGAGGCCGGACTCCTGGGCACCGAGCGGGACCGCTACCGCTTCCACGACCTGTTGAGGCTGTTCGCCCGGTCCCGCCTGGAGGCCGAGGAGAGCGCCGAGGACGCCACCCGGGCCCGCGCGGCGATGCACCGCTGGCTGCTGGAGACCGCCGTCGTGGCCGGCCGCTGGTACGAGCCCGAGCATGGCGCACCGCCCCCCGGCCGGCGGGGCACTGTCGACCTCTCCACCGCCGACCGGGCCCGGGAGTGGCTTCAGGCGGAGGGCGACAACTGGCTGGCCGCGCTGCGTGCGGCCGCGACCGCCGGACAGCACGCCACCGTGGTGGAGGTGGCCGAGGCCATGCACTGGTTCTCCGACCTGTGGATCTTCTGGGGCCACTGGCCCGAGGTGTTCGGCACCGCCGCCCGCAGCGCGCAGGCCCTCGGCGATCCGCTCCTGGAGGCCACCCAGCTCAACTACCACGCCTGGGCACTGCTCATGTGCGAGGGACGCCACCACGACAGCCTCGCCCGCTCCGCCGAGGCCCTCGCCGCCGCGCAACGCGCCGACGACCTGCCCCAGCAGGCCTGGGCCCACGCCTATGCCGCCTGGGCCCACCAAATGCTCCAGGACTTCGAGTCGGCCGCCGACCACAACCACCGGGCCGCCCGGCTCTTCGAGGCGGTCGGCGACCTGCACGGCATGCTGCACGCCATGCACAGCAGCGGTATCACCCAGATGGAGCTGGGCCGAGTCGAGGCAGCCCTCGACTCCTTCCTGAACACGCTTGCCTTCATGGATCAGGCCGGGGATCGCATCGAACCCCACGTGGCCCAGGTCACCCGGGGCTCCCTGCACATGTGCGCGGGTGGCGCCTGCGCTCGCACAGGACGCTGGGACGAGGCGATCGACCATCTGCGTACCTCGGTCGGCCTGTGCCGCGACAGCGGCAACACGGGCCTGGAAAGCCGTGCTCTCGTCCACCTCGGGAAAGCCCTGCTGGCCGCCGGACACGGGACCGAGGCCCGGGACGCGTTCACCCGCTGTCTGTCCCTCGGACCTTCCGCCGATCCCGAGTCCGTCACCAAGGCCCGGCAGCAACTCGCTCACTGCGACGACTGAGTTCAGCCTTCTTTTCTGCCTGTCTTGTGCCTGGTATCCGCAAATCCCGGCTGCTTGGCTTGTTTCTGGCGGCGAAAGCGGCTGGTCTCCGCCGTTTCATGGGCGGAGGGAAGATTACGGTTGAGTCTGGTGCTCACGACCGGTGTGACGCGGCGGAAAGGGCGCTGGTGCCAATGACCGTCGCCCAGGTGCCGGGTGCGGCGATCCCGCCCGGTGACGGCCGCCGGGCCGTGGTGGGCGAGGCCGCCCCGATCGTGTACGACACGAGCCGCCGTACTCCCCGGGTCTCCAGGACACTTCTGAGTCCTTGGACTCCCCGAGCTTCCAGGACCCTTCGGACCCTTCGGACCCTTCGGACTCCTCGGACTCCTCGAACTCCCCGGGCTTCCCGGAGCGGTTTACCACGCCTCTTTCCCCCCGATCTCTTCATCGCGCTGGTGGCCGAGCGGACCCGCTAGGGATCCCCGGCGGGGACACCACCCGCGTACGCCTCGGCGCTCTGCGAGGCAGCCGGAAAGACCCCCGGCATGCCTGAGATCCCCGACGCTGTCGACGCCGCCTGCCGTAACTCTGTTCGGCGGCACCGCCTTCATGCGGCACCGCCGTCATGCGGCACCGCGGTCGTCGGCCAGCAGGGCGAGAAACCCGTCAAGACCGACAGCTGGCCTGTGCAACGCCGGTCAGCGGAGGGACACAAAAGACGATGCAAGGACACCCAGGTGTCGTGATTCCTTTCCCACAGTCGAGCGCCTTGCCGCCCGCGGTCGAGGACGAACGGCCCAGATCGGCTGAATCGGCTGAATCAGTCGATGTCGACGGGGCGGACACCCCGGCTGTGCCGTGTGTGGTGATCTCCCTCGACCGGGAGCGGAGCCGTCGGCTATTGAGGGACGCGCGGAGAACACAGTTGCTGCCACCGGTGGTCAACCCCTGGGGCACGCTGCACGCCTACGGGGAGCTCCTGACCCGACGACCGCACCCGCTGGCGGTTCTGGACGTGCCGGACGAAGGATGCGTGCATGAACTGGCACAGCGCGTCGGCATTCTGCGACGGCTGGCGCCGGTGACGGTCCTCGCGCCCGACGACACGTGTCATGCGGCGCTCCTCGAAGCGGGTGCGACCAACGTCCTGGCCCGCAGCATGCCGATCGAGGAACTGGCTGCCCGGCTGACGGCGGATCAGCGGTGGATCGCCAGGGGACCGCACGTCCGCCGGTCACGGAAGCGGGACCCCCTGCCGGCTCACCTGCTTCCCGCGCAGGCGTCGCAGAGAGTCCTGCTGAATCTCGTCCTCGCCGACCCCGGCCCCTGGTGCTGCCACGATCTGACCCGCCTGTTGGGGTCGGCCGAGCAGCCGTTGAACAGGGCCGCCCTCCGTGCACGCATGCCGAGACTGGAGCCGCACCTCGGCCGCCTCGGACTGGCCCTGCGAAGGGCCGGCGGCTGGGGGCGCTTCTCCTACACGGTCGTCCCCACGGCCGGCCCTGGGCCCGCCTCACCCCGCACAGCCTGAGGCCACAGAGCCGCACGGCGCCGGACGCCGCCCGCTCCCGCGGGCGGCGTCCGAAAGGCGAGCCGACGGCCGGACCCTGGCTGACCAGCGGCTCCATAACGGCTTTCGCACATGCGTACGCCCCACAACAACTTCCTCACATGCGTACGCCATGATCATCGAGCGCATGACGTCCACGCTCGCCCCGACCGGTTCCGCGAGGCAGGGGCACATCATCCCTGGCTGATCTCCGAGCGCAGCCGGGCCAACAGATGTGGTGCCACTCCGGACCGCTGCGGAGGAACGGCAGGACCCGTCCGTCCGTCCTCCTGCGCGAGCACCAGAAAGGAAGCCGCGTGGAGCAGCCCACAGCCGACCCGTACGACCGCACTTCCAGCTCCGGCGGAGCCGCACCAGGAGGTCACAGCCGCAGAACCCGCCTTCGCGGGCGTTTCCGCAGGCGCAGTGCCCGTGCGGTCCGGGTCGGTATGGCGTTGGGTGCCGTGCTGGTTTCCGCGGGCATCGCCCTCGCGTTCGGGTACAACCCGGTGACGCACGACCGGACGACCGACGCCTCGGATGCCGCGGACCGGGCGAGCAACGCAGCCCGCCCGGTGATATCACCGGGCCCGTCCACCCATCCCGGGGGCGCCCCCGCTTCTCCGTCCGCGAGCCCCAGCGCCTCCGTGATCACCGTCCCCGCCACGGGCCCCGGCACCTTCCGCACCGCCCACACCAGCGGAAAGGTCGTCGGTCACGGCAGCCGGCTGCGGCGCTACAAGGTGCTCGTCGAGGACGGCATCGACATTTCTCCCGAGACGGCCGCGGCCGAGATCTCCGCGGTCCTGGGCGACCGTCGAGGCTGGACCCGCGACGGCATCCACTCCTTTCAGCTGGTCGGTTCGGGTTCTTACGACTTCGTGGTGAAGATCGCCACTCCGGGCACGGTGGACGAGGTCTGCGGTGCCGCGGGACTGCGGACCAAGGGCAAGGTCAACTGCACCGTCAGCACCGATGTCATGGTCAACCTCAAGCGGTGGGTGAGCGGTTCCCCGGAGTTCGACGGGCCGGTCGGCGAGTACCGTGCGCTGATCGTCAATCATGAGGTCGGCCACTTCATCGGCCACGGCCACGAAACCTGCCCCGGTCCCGGACGCCCCGCCCCGGCGATGATGCAGCAGATCAAGGGCCTGAAGGGTTGCGTCGCCAACGCCTGGCCCTACGACCGCAAAGGCCACTACATCAGCGGCCCTTCCGTGCCCTGAGCGAGCTGTCGGCGGATTCAGATCAAGAAGATGGCAATGCTTTCCGAGCCTTCCCCGATTGAGGCCGGGTGAGGGAAATTGTCACATGCTGAACTTCACGGCAATAAAACGTTTCGACGTGTACTTTTGCGACCCGAAATCGCCCCGGCAGGTTGAATATCAAGCCCGCCGGATTCACACGGATGGGCTAATTCGTGACCGCCCCCGATAAGTGTTTCGAGTAACATTAGCTGAAATTCTGGCGTAGTCCGGTCGAGAGGATACGGACCATGCACGACTTTTCTCGTCGCGGCCTGCTCAAGGCGACGGCGGTCGCCGGCGCCGGCGCGGTCGTCGTCCCGGGTGTTACGGCCGTGGAGACCGGGGGCGCGAGCGCCGCGAGTGAAGGGCCCGGGGGAGTGAAGTGTCCGCCGGCGCAGCTGACCGGCCGCGTCGTCCACCCCGACGCTCCCGGGTACAGGGATGCGAGGCTCGGCTGGGACCAGCTCTTCTCTCACTATCCGCTGGTCGTCGTCTTCGCCCAGAACACCCAGGACGTGGTCAACGCCCTCACATGGGCGCGGCAGAATGACGTCGCGCTGCGGGTGCGGAGCGGCCGCCACAGCCTTGAGGGCTGGTCGAACGTGGACAACGGCATCGTGATCGACATCAGCGAGTTGAAGTCGGTCCGCATCGACACCGACTCTCGTATCGCGACGGTCGGCGCCGGGCTCAACCAGTTGGAAGCGGTGACCAGGCTCGCGAAGCAGGACCTGGCGGTGACGACCGGAACGGAGGGCAGCGTAGGCCTGGCCGGTGCGACGCTCGGCGGCGGATTCGGCTTCCTCACCCGCTGGCTCGGCCTGGCCTGCGACAGCCTTGTGGGGGCTGAGATCGTCGTCCCGTCGGGTACCGAGTGCGCCAAGGTGATCAGGGCGGATTCGAGGAACCACGCGGACCTGCTCTGGGCGCTCCGCGGGGCCGGAAACGGAAACTTCGGGATCGTCACGTCGCTCACCTACAAAGTGGCTCCGCTGAAGAGCGTCACTTATCTGCAGGCGACGTGGGAAGGCCTCGGGGACCTGCATGGGATTTTCAACGCATGGCAGCGTACGGCGCCGGTCGCCGAAAATCGCCTCGGAACCCAGCTTGAGATCCACAAACCCCAGACCCTGCTGTTCGCGGTTCTCGCGGAAGGATCGCCGGAAGAGACGAAGGAGTTGCTGGCCCCGATTCTGTCGGTCGGGAAGCCCCGGGTCTCGGTGCAGGAAGGCAACTGGGGTGACGTATATGCGGGATTCCAGACTCCGACCAAGGACGAACCCGCGAACTGGAAGTTCTTCTCGCAGTTCACCAGAAAGCCGTTCCCGAAGGAAGCGATCGACGTGATCGCCTCGTTCATGCGGGACGCCCCGACGGATGACAGCAACTTCTTCACCCAGGCCTTCGGCGGGGCGGCCAGGAGGAGCCCTCGCGGCGGCGCCGCGTTCGTGCATCGCGACGCGCTTTTCTACTCCGAGCCCGGCGTCGGCTGGGGGACTCGTGGAGATCAACCAGGCGTCGGCGACCCACTCACCCCGCAGGCCCAGGCCTGGATCGCCGAGTTCAGCCAGGCGCTGCGGCCCTACGTGAACGGAGCCTACGTCAACGTGCCGAACGTCGGGCAGCAGGATTGGGAAACCGCCTATTGGGGATCCAACTTCGACCGGCTCCGCCAGATCAAGGCGAAGTACGACCCCCACAACGTCTTCCAGTACGAGCAGAGCATCCCGCCCGCGTCACTCCGGCACGAGCGCGCGTGACCTGCGTCAGCGCGGAGAAGGGTCCCTGACGTCGGGGTCGACGCGATCACGGGTTGGGGCGGAACACGACGAAGGCCCCGACCGGCGAACCGGTCGGGGCCTTCGTCTGCCCTGCTGGGCGGCTGCGGAGGATACGAGATTCGAACTCGTGAGGGGTTGCCCCCAACACGCTTCGCGTCGCCGGTCGGCGGGCCGCTGAGCCCGAACACCGACTTCCACGTCTGGAAGAGGCTTCTGCGGGACGCGGGCGAGGCGGCCGTCTCCATGACGCTCGCCACACCGCCGCGACCGTCCTCCTGATCCTTGGCGTCCCTGACGTCGTGATCGACTCGATCATGGGATGGGAGCCCGGGGGAGGGGCCCGGATGCGCGCCCGGTACATGCATGTGACGGGAACCATGCTCCGCAAAGTCGCGCAGCAAGTCGGCGACGCACTTTGGGAGCTCCCGAAAACGAACTGAGACGGAAACTGAGACGGACAACGTCGAAGGGCCCCACCGCATGCGGTGGGGCCCTTCGACATCGTGCCCGGTGAGGCACTGGCGGAGGATACGAGATTCGAACTCGTGAGGGGTTGCCCCCAACACGCTTTCCAAGCGTGCGCCCTAGGCCTCTAGGCGAATCCTCCGCCGGAAACATTACATGACGTTGGGGAGTGCTAGCGAACTCGTTCGGCCCCCGGCGATCGGGTAGGCTTGGGCTCAGCCCCTCACGCGGCGCTATCTGACTGAACTCCCCCAGGGCCGGAAGGCAGCAAGGGTAGGTCGGCTCTGGCGGGTGCGTGGGGGGTCTTCTGCGTTCCTGGGCAGGGGCCGGGCAGGGGGTGCGAGGGTCGGCCCCGGGGAGCGGCTCGGGCGGGGCGCGTTGTCGGTGGGCGCCTATAACCTCGTATGCGTGTCGTCTCTCGCGCTGTACCGCCGCTATCGCCCGGAGTCGTTCGCCGAGGTCATCGGGCAGGAGCATGTCACCGACCCGCTGCAGCAGGCGCTGCGGAACAACCGGGTCAATCACGCGTACCTGTTCAGCGGTCCGCGCGGCTGCGGGAAGACGACCAGTGCGCGGATCCTGGCCCGGTGCCTGAACTGCGAGCAGGGGCCGACGCCGACGCCGTGCGGGGAGTGCCAGTCCTGTCAGGACCTGGCCAGGAACGGGCCGGGATCCATCGACGTCATCGAGATCGACGCCGCTTCCCACGGTGGTGTGGACGACGCCCGTGACCTGCGGGAGAAGGCCTTCTTCGGGCCCGCGAGCAGCCGGTACAAGATCTACATCATCGACGAGGCCCACATGGTCACGTCGGCCGGTTTCAACGCGCTGCTCAAGGTCGTCGAGGAGCCGCCCGAGCATCTGAAGTTCATCTTCGCGACCACCGAGCCCGAGAAGGTCATCGGGACCATTCGGTCGCGTACGCATCACTATCCCTTCCGGCTCGTGCCGCCGGGGACCCTCCGGGACTACCTCGGCGAGGTGTGCGAGAAGGAGAAGATCCCGGTCGAAGACGGGGTCCTGCCGCTCGTCGTGCGTGCGGGCGCCGGATCCGTACGTGACTCCATGTCCGTCATGGACCAGCTGCTGGCGGGCGCGGCCGCCGACGGTGTGACGTATGCCATGGCCACCTCGCTCCTCGGCTACACGGACGGGTCGCTTCTCGACTCCGTGGTCGAGGCCTTCGCCTCCGGGGACGGCTCCGCCGCTTTCGAGGTCGTGGACCGGATCATCGAGGGTGGGAACGATCCGCGGCGGTTTGTCGCCGATCTGCTGGAGCGGCTGCGGGATCTCGTGATCCTGGCCGCCGTTCCCGACGCCATCGAGAAGGGGCTCATCGACGCCCCCGCCGACGTGCTGGAACGGATGCAGGCCCAGGCGGGCGTCTTCGGGCCGGCCGAGCTCAGCCGCGCCGCCGATCTCGTCAACGAGGGGCTGACCGAGATGCGCGGGGCCACCTCGCCCCGCCTCCAGCTGGAGCTGATCTGCGCGCGCGTGCTGCTCCCTGCCGCCTACGGCGACGAGCGGTCGGTCATGGCCCGACTGGACCGGCTGGAGCGGGGCGTCAGCTTCTCCGGCGGCGGCGCCGGGCCCGCCATGGGATACGTGCCGGGGCCCGAGGTGCACGGAGGAATGACCGGGGGGCCGGTGCCGCAGGGAGCGGCGCCCGTTCCGCCCGCCGGCGGGGCCGCGGCGGCCCGTGCCGCGGTGCGTGCCGGCGGTGCGTCCGGTTCGGCCGGTGGCCCGGCGGGTCCGGGTGCGGGTGCGTACGGGGCTGCGGGCGCCGGTGGCCCGGGGTCGTACGACACCGGGGGGACGACGTCTGTTCCGGGGCCGGCACCCGCGGCGCCGGAGTCCGCCCCCGCCGCTTCCGCTCCTCCCGCCGCCCCTGCGGCCGTTCAGCCGCAGGCGCCTGCCGCTCCCGCTCCCGCGGCTCCCGGTGCCTGGCCCACCGCCGCCTCCGCGGGGAGCGGCGGCCGACGGCCCGGCGGCTGGCCCACGGCCGCGCCCGCCGGCGGGGGGCAGCCCACCACGCCGCCCGCGCAACCGACCGCGCCCGCGTCCCCGTCGGCGCCCGCCGCGCCGGCACCCTCCGCGTCCGCTCCGGCCGCGGCTCCCGCACCGGCGCACGGCGCGCTCGACCCCCGCATGCTCTGGCCGAACATCCTGGAGGCGGTGAAGAACCGTCGCCGCTTCACCTGGATCCTGCTGAGCCAGAACGCGCAGGTGACGGGCTTCGACGGCACGACGCTCCAGCTCGGTTTCGTGAACGCGGGCGCGCGGGACAACTTCGCGAGCAGCGGCAGCGAGGACGTACTGCGACAGGCGCTGGCCGAGCAGTTCAACGTGCAGTGGAAGGTCGAGGCGATCGTCGACCCGTCGGGCGGCTCGGCAGCCCCGGCCACGGGAGCGGGGGGCTCCGGGTTCGGCGGCGGAGGTTTCAACGCGGGAGGGGGCGGAGGCTACGGCGGAGGCGCACCGGCCGCGCCGCGCCCCGCGCCGCAGCAGCCGGCTCCGGCAGCGCGCCCGGCCGCCCCGGCGCCGGCGGCACCCGCCCCGGCCCCGGTCTCGCCGCCCGCCCCGGAGCGGCACGTGGTCGCCCCCGAGGACGACATGCCGGAGGACGACGACCCCGACCTCGACGAGTCGGCCCTCTCGGGCCATGAACTGATCGTCAAGGAGCTGGGGGCGACGGTGGTGGAGGAGTTCTCGAACGAGTAACGAGTAAGGAGCCACGAGTAAGGAGCCACGCGTAAGGAGTCACGAGCAGGGCGCCGCGGGTGCAGAGCCGCGAGTACGGAGCCCCTTCTCTTGGACGAACCCACAAACCCCTGCCCCACCCCCCTTCGGTGGCCCCCACAAGGCCACCGGTCCGCGCCCGTTAGGCTGATCCCGTGAAGGTCCTCGTCATCGGTACCGGCGCCCGCGAACACGCCCTGTGCCGTTCTCTCTCCCTCGACCCCGACGTCACCGCGCTGCACTGTGCCCCCGGCAACGCGGGCATCGCCGAGGTGGCCCAGCTGCACCAGGTCGACGCCCTCGACGGAACGGCCGTGGCCGCGCTGGCCACCGAGCTCGGCGCCGAACTGGTCGTCGTGGGCCCGGAGGCGCCGCTCGTCGCGGGTGTCGCCGACGCCGTACGCGAGGCCGGGATCCCCGTCTTCGGCCCGTCCGGGGAGGCCGCGCAGCTGGAGGGCTCCAAGGCCTTCGCCAAGGACGTGATGGCGACCGCGGGCGTGCCCACCGCCCGTTCGTACGTCTGCACGAACGCCGAGGAGGTCGAGGAGGCGCTCGACGCCTTCGGCGCCCCGTACGTCGTGAAGGACGACGGCCTCGCGGCCGGCAAGGGCGTCGTCGTCACCGCCGACCTGGAGGCCGCGAAGGCACACGCGGCCGGCTGTGAGCGCGTCGTCATCGAGGAGTTCCTCGACGGCCCCGAGGTGTCCCTGTTCGCCATCACCGACGGCGAGACGGTCCTCCCGCTCCAGCCCGCCCAGGATTTCAAGCGCGCCCTGGACAACGACGAGGGGCCGAACACCGGCGGCATGGGCGCGTACTCGCCGCTGCCGTGGGCCGACCCGAAGCTGGTCGACGAGGTCCTGCAGACGGTTCTGCAGCCGACCGTCGACGAGATGCGCCGCCGTGGCACCCCGTTCTCCGGCCTGCTGTACGCGGGTCTGGCGATCACCTCGCGCGGCGTACGGGTCATCGAGTTCAACGCCCGCTTCGGCGACCCCGAGACCCAGGTCGTGCTCGCCCGGCTGAAGACCCCGCTCGCGGGCGTGCTGCTGGCCGCGGCGAACGGCACCCTCGCCGACCTCCCGCCCCTGCGCTGGAGCGACGATGCCGCCGTCACCGTGGTCGTGGCGTCGCACAACTACCCCGGCACCCCGCGCACCGGCGACCCGATCACGGGGCTCGACGAGGTGGCGGCCCAGGACGCCCCGCACGCGTACGTCCTGCACGCCGGTACCCGGCAGGAGGGCGACGCGGTGGTGAGCGCGGGCGGACGTGTGCTGTCCGTCACGGCGACCGGCGCGGACCTCACCGAGGCACGCCTGCGCGCGTACGCGGCCGTGGGCCGTATCGGGCTCGACGGCTCCCAGCACCGTACGGACATCGCGGCCAAGGCGGCGGGAGCCGACGTCTGAGGCCGACGTCGTAGTCAGGGCGCGCCTCGCCGCGGACCTGCGGTTCGGTCGCGTGTCGCGCCCGACGTGGTGGTTCGGCCGCGTGTCGCGCACCGTGTTGTGCCCCGGCCGCGCGTCGTCCCCGACGTGGCGGTTCGGGCCGCGCGTCGCGCCCCGACGTCGTGGTTCAACCACTCGTTGCCGCGCCCCCTGCCCCCTGCCCCCGGCCGCTCTCGCCGCGCCCCGTGCCCCGGCCGCGCCTCGCCGCGATGCGATGCCGTGCCCCGGCCGGGCGATGAACCCCTCGGGCCCCGAATCCGTCTCAGGATTCGGGGCCCGTGTCGCGCGCTGGGGATGTTGTTGGGGGGAATCCGGCGGGCCGAGCGCGAAAACGGGGTCTGAATCCTCGCCCTGCGTCATCCACCTTTCCCCAAAGCCATTCCATCGGGTGATCAGTAATCCGTCCGGCTGACGAGTGCAGGAGCCCCAACTAGGGTGCGGCGCAAGCGTTCCGGCACTTGGCCCACCGGCATTGCGATGTCAGTGGCGGGTGCCACAGTGGGGGAGTGAGCAACGCACGGGCATCCGGCGGCGACTTCCGTGACGGCGACCGTCACGGCGGGCGTCGCGTCGGACTGAGGCGGGACAGAGGGGGTGACGTCCGGTCGTGACCGGTATGGGTGTGGAAGCGGGCGCGCAGGCCGCGCGCTCCAGGGCCCTCGCCGTGCTGCGGGTGCGCAGCAGGGCGCTGGCCGTCGCCCTGCTGCCCGCCGCCGTCGCCGTCGTGCTGCTCGTCGGTGGCTCCACCGGCCATATCAGCGGTGAGCAGTGGGGGACGGCGCGCTCGATCATGATCGGTACAGCCGCGGTCGTCCTGCTCTCCGCCGCCGGTATCGCCCTCGTCGTCGCCCGCGCCCGGCCGGCCATGAGCCCGACGGTCCCGATCACCGAGGCCGCGGCCCCCGATCTGTACCGGATGGTCCGGGACCTGGCGGATCGCCTCGACGTCCCCGCCCCGTCCGCGATAGCGCTCACCCCGGACTGCGACAGCTGGCTGGAGGACCGTACCCATCCCGCCCACGGCCCGCCGCCGACCGCCTCGGGGGAGGCGATACGCGGCCTGCGGGGGATACGCGTCCTGTGGGCCGCCCGGCACCACCGCGCGCCCACCGCGCCCGTGCTCGTCATCGGTTCACCGTTCCTGTGGTGGATGCGGGTGGGTGAGCTGCGCGCGGTCCTCGCCCCGGTCGTCGCCGGTACGGGACCGTCGGCGCACCCGGACATAGCCGCAGCGCGTCGTTTCGTACGAGGGCTGGACGCGGCCGTGGCCGTGACGTCGGCGCCCGCGCACAGCCCCCTGACCCGTGCGGTCATGGCCGCTGTGGGCTGGGTGGCCCGTCTGCTGCTGCGGAGCTGCCGTGGGCACGCGGCGGAGATGGAGCGGGGGGTGGCGGCGGCCGCGGCCGAGCGTGCACAGGCTGTGGACTACGGTCTGCGGATCGTCGCGCAGGAGCAGGTGGGACTGGCGTACGCGGGCTGGGACCGGCTCCTGACCCGGGTCGCGCTGCCGGCCTGGCGGATGGGCCGCTGGCCGTCCCGCCTGGACGCGGGCGTGGTCGCGGCGCTCACGGAGCTGTCGCGCCGGGACCGTCTGGCCGAGGGCTTCGCCTCCCGCCTGGGTGAGCGGCCGGCCTGCGACCTGCTCGAAGAACCCGGCGCGATCGACGAAGCCGCGTCGCTGCTCGCGGCCCGCCTCTTCCACGGGGGTCCGGCCGAGTCCGGCCGGGACTGGGCTCCGGTGGGCTGGCAGGAGTACCCGGACGAGGTCGTCGACCGCAAATGGCGCATGGACGCGGCCCGTCTCCACCGTGTCCTGGACGGCCTGGGCGTTCGCCACGCCACGGAAAGGACGACACCCGGCGCGGACGGGCCGACGCTGGACCGGGTGCTGGAGTATCTGACGGTCCGGACGGGCGCGGGGGCGGGTACCGGTGCGGGCGTCGGCACGCCGGGCGTTGCGCGTGGCACCGGCGGTGCCATACCTGGTGAGAGGACGGGGGCCGAGCGGGGTGAGCAGGCCGAGGGTGCCGAGCGGGTTGAGCCGGGCGGGAAGGCCTTGCGCGACCGGGGCACACTCGAGGCCGAGGGCTCCCCTGTCGGCGGGGGCACCTACGGCGACGAAGACGACGGCGCAGTCGCCTGTGGGCGGACCGCCGCCCTCGCCGCCGGGCTGAGTGCCGAGATGGCACGGGAGGAGGCGGCCGCCGGGGCGACAGTCGGCGTCGGGGCCGGGCAGCCGCCGGGGCCGGACCGGACGTTGTGGGACGACGGCGTGCTCCCGTTGTTCCCGCTCCAGCCACCCCGCACCGGCCGCGAACTGCTCGTCGACCACGTCACCGCGATGGTCTGCTGTGCCGCGACGGACACGGCCGGAGCGGCACCGGGCCTCGACTGGCTGGACGGCCCGTCCCTCCTGGTCAGGGGCGAACGCGCGGCCGATCTGGCCCCCCGCGTCCTCAGCCTCGTCGAGGCGGGCGACCCGGCCCCGCTGCGCACCTGGCTCGTCCGTCTGGGCGTACGCCCCGAGAAACCGGTCCGGCTGGTATGAGACCCGGGTGCCCGACCGCCCCCACCCCGGCCCTGGCCCCTCGGCGTGCGCCATTCCGCCCGCGGCCCTGGCCGCTCGGCGTGCGCCATTCCGCCCGCGGCCCTGGCCGCTCGGCGTCCGCCATTCCGCCCCCGGCCCTGGCCCCTCGGCGTCCGCCATTCCGCCCGCGGCCCCGGCCCCTCGGCGTCCGCCATTCCGCCCGCGGCCCCGGCCCCTCGGCGTCCGCCACCCCACCCCCGGCCCCGGCCCCTCGGCGTCCACCACCCCACCCCCGGCCCCGGCCCCTCGGCGACCACCACCCCACTCACCTGCGGCAATGCCGCCCACCTGGCCTCCGCAACCCCGACCCCTGGCCGGAGCCTCCCACTCCGTTCACATCAATTTGCGACGAACGGTGACGGAGTGCGTGCATATTGTGATGTGCTGGGACCGTTCGCGCACGAGGCAAGGGCTTGCGAGGGCTCGCGGGGGGACGAGGGAGGGGACATCGCATGGGGTCGGAGCACATCCGCCGCTGGGAGTCGGGTGCTTTCGCGCACGCGGTGACGGACCCCTTCGGCCAGGGCCCGGTTCCCTGGCTCCGGGGGAGCGAGACGTACTTCGACGACACCGGCCAGGTGGTCCCCTGGTACGTGGATCCGGCCCCGCCCCACGTCCCGTCCCAGGGCCGCAAAGGAGCGCGCATCCCGGCGCCCCGCACCAGCGGCCCCCGCTCCGCCGACGACGTCCACCGCCAGATCAAGGGCTTCACCTCCACCGGCGCCGTCGCCCCGGGCGAGGCCATCGACTTCCACATCACCGTCGACCCGCCCCAGGAGTTCGGCGTCGACGTGTACCGGATCGGGCACTACGACGGCGACGGGGCATCCAAGATCACCACCAGCCCCCGGCTCTCCGGCATCGTCCAGCCGCCCCCGCTCACCGCCGACCGCACGGTCTCCTGCCACCACTGGTGGCTCTCCTGGCGGCTTCAGATCCCGTCGTACTGGAGCATCGGCGCCTACGTCGCCGTCCTGACCACCGCGGACGGCTACCGCTCCCACGTGCCGTTCACCGTCCGCGACGGCCGCCCGGCCGACCTGCTCCTGCTGCTGCCCGACATCACCTGGCAGGCGTACAACCTCTATCCGGAGGACGGCCACACCGGCGCCAGCCTCTATCACGCCTGGGACGAGCAGGGTCGCCTGCTCGGCGAGGCGGACGCCGCGACCACGGTCTCCTTCGACCGCCCGTACGCCGGCGCCGGCCTCCCCCTGCACGTCGGTCACGCCTACGACTTCATCCGCTGGGCCGAGCGCTACCACTACGACCTCGCCTACGCCGACGCCCGCGATCTGCACGCCGGCCGCATCGACCCCACCCGCTACCGGGGCCTGGTCTTCCCGGGCCACGACGAGTACTGGTCGACGCAGATGCGCCGCACCGTGGAACTGGCCCGCGAGAACGGCACCTCGCTCGTCTTCCTCTCCGCCAACACCATGTACTGGCAGGTGGAGTTGGGCCCGTCCCCGTCCGGCGTCGCCGACCGTCTGCTCACCTGCCGCAAGCGCCGCGGGCCCGGAAAGTCCGCGCTGTGGCGGGAAATCGACCGTCCCGAGCAGGAGATGATCGGCATTCAGTACGCGGGCCGCGTGCCCGAACCCCACCCCCTCGTCGTCCGCAACGCCGACCACTGGCTGTGGGAGGCGACCGGTGCCGACGAGGGCGAAGAACTCGCGGGGATGGTCGCCGGAGAGGCCGACCGCTACTTCCCACGCGCGCCGCTGCCCGAGCACCAGGGCCGCATCCTGCTCGCCCACTCCCCGTACCGGGACGGGGAGGGTGTCCTGCGCCACCAGGAGACCTCCCTCTACCGAGCCCCTTCCGGCGCCCTGATCTTCGCGTCCGGAACGTTCGCCTGGTCCCCCGCACTGGACCGCCCCGGCCACGTGGACACCCGGATCCAGCAGGCCACCGCGAACCTCCTCGACCGCATCTGCAAACGGGACTGAATCCGACATCGACTCCGACCCGCACCGGCCCCGCGGAACGGTTCGCTCCCCGCATACGGGAGAATCGAGCCAATTGGAGAGAACCACGGGGAGGAACCGTGTCCGGATTCGTTGAAAAGCCCGAGCCCGTCCAGGTGCCGGGGCTGGTGCATCTGCACACCGGAAAGGTGCGCGACCTGTACCAGAACGAGGCGGGCGACCTCGTGATGGTCGCCAGTGACCGTACGTCCGCATTCGACTGGGTGCTGCCGACCGAGATCCCGGACAAGGGCCGGATCCTCACCCAGCTCTCGCTCTGGTGGTTCGACCAGCTCGCCGACCTGGTCCCCAGCCACGTCCTGAGCACCGAACTTCCGCCCGGTGCCCCGGCCGACTGGGCCGGCCGCACCCTCGTCTGCAAGTCCCTGCGGATGGTCCCCGTGGAGTGCGTGGCCCGCGGCTACCTCACCGGCTCGGGCCTCGCCGAGTACAAGGAGTCCCGCACCGTCTGCGGCCTCGCCCTCCCCGAGGGCCTGGTCGACGGTTCGGAGCTGCCCGCGCCGATCTTCACCCCGGCCACCAAGGCCGCGGTCGGCGAGCACGACGAGAACGTCTCCTATGAGGAGGTCGCCCGCCAGGTCGGCGCGGAGACCGCCGCCCAGCTGCGACAGGCGACCCTCGCCGTCTACGGCCGGGCCCGTGACATCGCCCGCGACCGCGGGATCATCCTCGCGGACACCAAGTTCGAGTTCGGCTTCGAGGACGACGCTCTCGTGCTGGCGGACGAGGTTCTCACCCCGGACTCGTCCCGCTTCTGGCCGGCCGACCTGTGGGAGCCGGGCCGTGCCCAGCAGTCGTTCGACAAGCAGTTCGTACGCAACTGGCTGACCTCACCCGCCTCCGGCTGGGACCGCGCGAGCGAGCTGCCCCCGCCGCCGCTGCCACAGGAGATCGTGGAGGCGACCCGGGCGAAGTACGTGGAGGCGTACGAGCGTCTGACGGGCGTCAGCTGGTCGTAGCCGTCGAGGGGCCCGGCGGCTCGCCGGGCCCCGAGCCCACCGGCTCCGGCATCCTCGGGTGCACACGAAAAAGCCCCCCGGCCTGGGCCGGGGGGCTTTCCCATGGAGCGGACGACGAGGCTCGAACTCGCGACCTCAACCTTGGCAAGGTTGCGCTCTACCAACTGAGCTACGTCCGCACTGCGCGCTGCGCGAGAGCAACTATACCCAACCTCGCTCGCGCGCGAGACGCACCGCGGCATGACGATTCTCGGCCCCGAGCTTGGAGACGGCCGACGACAGGTAGTTCCGCACGGTCCCCTCCGCCAGCGCGGCCCGCTCGGCGATCTCCGAGACCGGCGCTCCGTCGGCCGCGTACTCCAGCACCTCGGCCTCCCGGGCGGTCAGCGGAGAATCCCCGGAGGCGATGGCGTCGGCGGCCAACTCGGGGTCCACATACCGGTTTCCCGCATGGACCGTACGGATGATCTCCGCCAGCTGCCGGGCGCTGACGGTCTTCGGAACGAACCCGCGCACACCCGTCTCCAGCGCCCGTTTCAGATGCCCCGGCCGCCCGTGACTGGTCACGATCAGCACCTGGCACTCCGGCAGCTCGGCCCGCAGCGATGTGGCGACCTTCACACCGTCGGCCCCCGGCATCTGGAGATCCAGGACCGCCACATCGGGCGAGTGCGCCCGCGCCATCGCGAGCGCCTCCGGTCCGGTCGCCGCCTCGGCCACGACCAGAAGATCCTCTTCCAGCGCCAGCAGCGCGGCCAGGGCCCCCCGGATCAGATGCTCGTCGTCGGCGAGCAGCAGGCGGATCGGTGCCACGGACGTCATGAGACCACCTCCCCCACCGGGCCCGGGGCGACGGGAGACGACGAGGGCGGCGGCAGCGGCACCTCCGCGGTCAGCCGGAACACCCCGTCACCCGCGGGCCCGGCCCGCAGGGTGCCCCCGACCTCCGACAGCCGCTCGCGCAGTCCCACGAGTCCCGATCCCCTTCCCTGTCTGCCGTCCGGTGCCCCGTCGTTCTCGACGTTGAGCGTGATCCGTTCATCCGCCACGTGCAGGGACACGGCACATCGCGCGGCGTCCCCGTGGCGCAGGACGTTCGTCGCCGCCTCCCGCACGACCCAGCCCAGCGCGGACTGCACCGGCGCCGGAAGCCCGTCGGCCGACCCGGAGACCGTGCAGTCGATTCCGGCAGCCGTCAACACGCCCTGGGCACCCGCCAGTTCCGCCCCCAGATCGGCCTCGCGATAGCCGCGCACGACCTCGCGGACCTCCCGCTGCGACTCCTGCGCGATCCGCTGCACCTCGGTCATCTGCTCCAGGGCCTCGGGACGTCCGCGCCGCGCCAGCTGGACGGCGAGCTCGCTCTTGAGCGCGATGACGGCGAGATTCCGGCCCATGACGTCATGCAGGTCCCGGCCGAAGCGCAGCCGTTCCTCGGCGACGGCGAGTCGCGCCCGGGTCTCGCGGGCCTCGTCGAGTTCGTAGACCGCGTTGAGGAGCCAGATGGAGAAGACGGCGCTGAAGGCGAGGAAACCGGCGCCGAGGAACACGCCCACCGTGGTGAGCAGGGTGGCGGGCCCGGGCACGCCCAGCGGGAACGAGATGACTCCGGCGCCGAACGCGAAACCGCCCACGATCGCGTACACCCGCCGCCGTTCGCGCACCCCCAGCGCGATGACCCCGGCCGAGATGACCAGCACGGCGCCGAAGACACCGCCTGCCGCGCTGTCGACGGCGTCACCGGCCGGCCCGTGCTGCGCGATGCCGACCGCCGTGACGGCGATCACGGCGGTGAGGGCGGTCAGCGTCCACAGCAGCCGCACCGGCTGTGGACGCCGCCCGCGCGTCCAGTCCACCGCGCGGGACACCGTCACCATGCAGGCCGTGGCGTGCAGCACCACCAGGCCGAGCAGTGTTCCGCCGAGCCACGGCCCCAGCGTGCCCAGGACCGGCAGCCCGAGTCCCGCGACCTCGACGACTCCGAAGAAGTGAAACGACCAGCGTGTGTACGTCTCCACCTTCTCCGGCGTGCTCTTGCTCCGCCACCAGCCCCCCGGCCTGCGCATAAGTCCCTCTTCCCCCCAGTTCTCAGCGCCGAGGCTCCCAGCGGAACCACCGTCCTGCGGCAGACACCGCGATCACCACCCAGGCGATCCCTGTCGCGACGGCGCCCAGTGTGTCGTACACCGACATACCGCCGCTCCAGCCTCCACGGATCAGCCGGATCGCCGGCGACAGCGGCAGCAGTTCGCAGACGGAGGTGACCCGGTCGGGCAGCAGCTCCGTGGGGATCGCGATGCCCGAGCCCAGCATGGAGACGAACAGCATCGGCAGCGCGGTTACCTGCGCGCTCTCGACAGTCCTGCTGAAGCTCGCGGTCAGGGCCGCCAGCGCCGCGCACAGCACGAGGCCCAACGCAAGTCCCAGGAGGGCGAGGTGAGGGGCCCGTGGCGTTCCGGCGTCGAGCAGTACCCCGCAGCCGACGGCCAGCAGCACGGACTGTGCGAGGCCGACGCACACCGCCGGAAGCGCGGCGCCGACGAGGATCTCGGCATCGCCGAGCTCACCGGTACGCAGGCGCTTGAGCACCAGCTCCTCCCTACGCGCGACGAAGACACTCACCAGCGAGGTGTACACCGCGAAGAGCAGGGAGAAACCGATCGCGGCCGTCAGCATCACGGCACCCATCGTCAGACCCTCGGCCCTGAGGTCCATCTGCTCGACCGCGGGCCGCACGCTGAAGGGCAGCGCCAAGGGGACGAACAGCGCCGTGACGATCATGCCCTTGTTACGGGTCAGCAGCGTCAATTCGGCGCGTGCCAGGGCTCGTAGCCGTCCGGCTGGGGTGGTCGTCGCGGCCGCTGGAGCGGGTTTGGACGGCGTGGGCGGCGTGGGCGGCGAGGGCGGCGTGGGCGGCGTGGGCGGCGTGGGCGGCGAGGGCGGCGAGGGTGGTGTGGTCATTGCGGTCGATGAGGCCAATGTGGTCGTCGATGAAATCGATGACATCGACGTGTTCGGTGTCTGCGGCGTGTTCGGCGTGTCCGGTGTGTTCGGCGTATTCGGTGTGTTCGGTGTGTCCGGGACCAGGTTGCTCATGCCGCCGCCTCCGTCTTCCGGGTCACGCCTCGGTTCGCCGCGTCGTCCGGCGTCCCGACGTCCGTGCTCGTGCGGCCCGTTCCTGCCGCCGCCTCCCTGGCGATGCGCAGGAACGCCTCCTCCAGTGAGGCGGACCGCACATCGAGGCCGCGCAGTTCGACCCGGGCGTGCTGGGCCCACAGCAGCAGGGCGGTGGCCGTGCGCTGGAGTTCGTTCGTCCGCAGGCGGACCGTGCGGCCCGCCGTCTCGTGGGACGTCACACCGAGGTCCGTGAGCGGGGGCAGATCGCCGAGGAAGTAGCCCTCGGGCAGGTCGAAGGAGATCCGGGACGGCTGGGTCGCGGTCACCTCGGCCGGCGTGCCGGAGGCGGCGATGCGCCCCTCGTGGAGCATCGCGAGCCGGTCGGCGAGTCCTTCCGCCTCCTCGAGGTAGTGCGTGGTCAGCAGTACGGTCGTGCCGGCGTCGCGCAGTTCGCGGACCACTCTCCAGGTGTCCTGGCGACCCTCGGCGTCCAGCCCGGTCGTCGGCTCGTCGAGGAAGAGGACCTCGGGACGGCCGAGGAGCGCGAGCGCGAGGTCCAGACGCCGCTTCTCGCCCCCGGACAACTGCTTGACCCGCACACCGGAGCGCCGGGCCAGCCCGACGAGTTCCAGTGCCTCTTGTGTGGGCCGGGCGCCGCTGGTGCAGCCGGCCCACATCCGTGCGGTCTCCGCGACCGTCAGTTCGGAGGGGAAGCCGCCCTCTTGCAGCATCACGCCGATGCGGGGCCGGACGGCCGCCCGCTCCCGGTAGGGATCACGGCCGAGGATCCGGACGCGTCCGCCGGCCGGAGGGGCGAGGCCCTCCAGCAGTTCGACCGTGGACGTCTTGCCCGCGCCGTTGGTGCCGAGGAGCGCGAAGACCTCGCCGTGGCCCACCGAGAAGGTGATCCCGCGCACGGCCTCGAAGCCGCCCCCGTACACGCGACGCAGATCGGTGACCTCGATCACATGCTCGCGCTCGTTCGTGTTCATGGATCCAGCGTCTTCCCCGCCGGGGAGCGACAGCAGTGCGCGGTGTCATCGGTCCCTGTGACAAATGTCAGACGGCGCGGAGGAGAACCCGCACGACGAAGGCCCCGGTCGACTGACCGGGGCCTTCGTTTACCTGAGCGGACGACGAGGCTCGAACTCGCGACCTCAACCTTGGCAAGGTTGCGCTCTACCAACTGAGCTACGTCCGCATTGCCCCCGACCGGCTCTCACCGATCGGTGCGAGCACCAGCCTACCTGATCCACAAGGATGGTCGGACCGATGCTGCAGAGCGGGTGACAGGAATTGCACACTGCGCCTCCCCCTTGGAAAGGGGGTGTTCTGCTACTGAACTACACCCGCATGACTCCTTGGGTCTTGACCTTTCGGCCTCGCCCCTCGGCGTGTTCCAGACTCTAGCTGATCGCCAGGGGTGCAACGCAAGTCGGTTGTGGGCGGGGCCGGATCGGCCAGGGCCGGGGACGGGTGCGCCCCGACAGGGCGCAGGGCAAGGCTCCGACACTCTGCGGCTCCGCCGTGTGGGCGCGAGCAACCCGCGACAGCCGCTGCGAACGCGACGATCGGAGCCCCGGACGATCAGAACCCCAAGGGTGACAAAGGGCCCGGGGCCCGGGGCGCAGCCCCATGACGGCACCCCGGACACCCGAGCCCCGCGGAGCGCTCAGTGGGCCTCAGCGAACGCCTCGTACACCTTCTTCGGGATCCGGCCCCGCGGCGGGACGTCCATCTTGTTGGAGCGGGCCCAGGCGCGGACGGCGGCCGGGTCCGGCGTCAACGCCGTGTGCGTGTACGCCTTCCCGGACTTCGCCTTCTTGCGGCCGGCCTCGACGTACGGTGCCAGCGCCTTACGCAGTTTCTTGGCATTGGCTTGATTGAGGTCGATCTCGTACGACTTGCCGTCCAGTCCGAAGACGATCGTTTCCGCCGCTTCTGAGCCGTCGATGTCGTCAGAGAGAGTGACCACGACACGCTGCGCCACGAATATCGGTCCCTTCGTGCGACACCTCCGTGATCACCCACCACGACGTGCGTAGACGTCCGGGTGATGTCGGGGAGATGTCGACTGTCCGGCAGTAATTAGGCAAAGTATCGGCTATTGCCTTTTCCTTTGTACAGTGCACCGCAATGCATTGTGAAGACCGACTGAATACCTCCGCGTGTCCGTGCGCAATGGCCCCCGCCGCTCTTCTGCGGTTTTCCGAGGATTTTCCCGCACGAGCCCCCGCGCCGATGCCTGATCGTGATGGTGGTCACGTAGGATGCTACGAATCTACGCGAGTAGAAATTTTGTGCGGGTAGTCTGAAGGAACCTGCTCAGCACCACACACCGGGAGTGCCAGTGGCACGCGTCGTAGTCGACGTCATGCTCAAGCCGGAGATCCTCGACCCCCAGGGCCAGGCGGTGCAGCGCGCACTGCCGCGCCTCGGTTTCGAAGGCATCTCCGACGTACGTCAGGGAAAGCGATTCGAACTCGAGGTGGACGGGCCGGTTGACGACGCCGCGCTCGCCCGCATCCACGATCTTGCGGAATCCTTCCTCGCCAACACAGTGATCGAGGACTTCACCGTCAAGGTGGAGGAAGTGGCGGAGGCCGCGAAGTGACCGCTCGTATTGGCGTCGTCACTTTCCCGGGCAGCCTCGACGACCGGGACACGCAGCGTGCGATCCGCCTCGCGGGCGCCGAACCCGTCGCCCTCTGGCACAAGGACAAGGACCTCAAGCAGGTCGACGCCGTGGTGCTGCCGGGTGGTTTCTCGTATGGCGACTATCTGCGCGCCGGTGCCATCTCCCGCTTCTCGCCGGTGATGGAGACCGTCATCGAGCAGGCGAAGGCCGGCCTCCCGGTCCTCGGCATCTGCAACGGGTTCCAGATCCTCACCGAGGCTCACCTCCTCCCGGGCGGGATGCTCGGCAACGACCACCTCCACTTCATCTGCCGCGACCAGAAGCTGCGGGTGGAGAACGCGGAGACGTCTTGGACCAGCGACTACGAGGCCGGCCAGGAGATCCACATCCCGCTGAAGAACATGGACGGCCGGTACGTCGCCGACGAGTACACGCTCGACAAGCTGGAGGCGGAGGGCCGGGTCGTCTTCCGGTACCTGGTCCGCGGCGAAGCCGCTGATGGATACGGCAACCCCAACGGCTCCCTCCGGGACATCGCCGGCATCACCAACGAGGCCGGCAACGTCGTCGGCCTCATGCCGCACCCCGAGCACGCCGTCGAGCCGCTGATCGGCACCGGCCGCACCGACGGCCTCCCGTTCTTCACCTCGATCCTCAAGAAGCTGGTCAACGCATGAGCCGGACGCCTCTGGACACGGTCGAGCACGCGGCCGCGACCCCCGACGTCGAGCTGCCCTGGGCCGAACTCGGTCTGAAGAAGGACGAGTACGAGCGGATCGTCGAGATCCTGGGCCGCCGTCCCACCGGCGCCGAGCTCGCCATGTACTCGGTGATGTGGTCCGAGCACTGCTCGTACAAGAGCAGCAAGGTCCACCTGCGCCAGTTCGGCGAGAAGGCCCCCGAGTCCGACGCGCTGC
Organism: Streptomyces sp. CGMCC 4.7035; assembly: GCF_031583065.1. Classification (GTDB taxonomy): domain Bacteria; phylum Actinomycetota; class Actinomycetes; order Streptomycetales; family Streptomycetaceae; genus Streptomyces; species Streptomyces yaanensis. The sequence continues at coordinate 7,891,447 of NZ_CP134053.1, read as the reverse complement.
TCGTCGGCATCGGCGAGAACGCCGGTGTCGTGGACGTCGGCCAGGGTTACGCCGTGACCTTCAAGGTCGAGTCGCACAACCACCCCTCGTACGTCGAGCCCTACCAGGGCGCGGCCACGGGCGTCGGCGGCATCGTGCGCGACATCATCGCGATGGGCGCACGGCCGGTGGCGGTCGTCGACCCGCTGCGTTTCGGTGCGGCCGACCACCCGGACACCAAGCGCGTCCTGCCGGGCGTCGTGGCCGGCATCGGCGGCTACGGCAACTGCCTGGGCCTGCCGAACATCGGCGGCGAGGTCGTCTTCGACGCCTGCTACCAGGGCAACCCGCTGGTCAACGCCGGTGCCATCGGTGTCATGCGGCACGAGGACATCCACCTGGCGAAGGCGTCCGGCGCGGGCAACAAGGTCGTCCTGTACGGCGCCCGTACGGGTGGTGACGGCATCGGCGGCGCCTCGATCCTCGCCTCCGAGACCTTCGACGACGCCAAGCCCTCGAAGCGCCCGGCGGTCCAGGTCGGCGACCCCTTCCAGGAGAAGCTCCTCATCGAGTGCACCCTGGAGGCCTTCAAGGAGAAGCTGGTCGTCGGCATCCAGGACCTGGGCGCCGCCGGTCTGTCCTGCGCCACCTCCGAGCTGGCCTCGAACGGCTCCGGTGGCATGCGCGTGACCCTGGACGACGTTCCGCTGCGCGACTCCACGCTCTCGCCCGAGGAGATCCTCATGAGCGAGTCGCAGGAACGCATGTGCGCGGTGGTCGAGCCCGACAAGGTCGACCGCTTCCTGGAGATCTGCGACAAGTGGGACGTCATCGCCACCGTGATCGGTGAGGTGACCGACGGCGACCGCCTGGAGATCTACTGGCACGGCGGGAAGATCGTCGACGTCGACCCGCGCACGGTCGCGCACGAGGGCCCGGTGTACGAGCGCCCGTACGCGCGCCCGGAGTGGCAGGACGCGCTCCAGGCCGACGACGCGAACAAGCTTCCGCGCCCGGAGAGCGCCGAGGAGCTGAAGAAGCAGGTCCTCCAGCTGGTCGGCTCCCCCAACCAGGCCTCCAAGAAGTGGATCACCTCGCAGTACGACCACTTCGTGCAGGGCAACACGGTCCTCGCCCAGCCCGAGGACTCCGGCATGATCCGCATCGACGAGAAGTCCGGTCTCGGTGTCGCCATCGCGACCGACGGCAACGGCCGGTACGCGAAGCTCGACCCGTACGCGGGCGCGCAGCTCGCCCTCGCCGAGGCGTACCGGAACGTGGCGACCACCGGCGCCAAGCCGCTGGCCGTCTCCGACTGCCTGAACTTCGGCTCGCCCGAGGACCCGGCGGTGATGTGGCAGTTCGCGGAGGCCATCCGTGGCCTCGCCGATGCCTGCCAGCAGCTGGGTACCCCGGTGACCGGCGGCAATGTCTCGCTCTACAACCAGACGGGCGATGTCGCCATCCACCCGACGCCGGTGGTGGCCGTCCTGGGTGTCATCGACGATGTCGCCCGCCGCACGCCCGTCGCCTTCCAGGAGGAGGGGCAGCTGCTCTACCTCCTCGGCGACACCCGTGAGGAGTTCGGTGGTTCGGCCTGGTCGCAGGTCGTCCACGACCACCTGGGCGGTCTGCCCCCGCAGGTCGACCTGGAGCGCGAGCGGCTGCTCGGCGAGATCCTGATCTCGGCGTCCCGCGACGGCATGATCGACTCGGCGCACGACCTGTCCGACGGCGGTCTGATCCAGGCCGTGGTCGAGTCGGCGCTGCTCGGCGGCAAGGGCGCTCGGCTGGTCGTGCCGGACGGGCTCGACGCGTTCACCTTCCTCTTCTCCGAGTCGGCGGGGCGTGCGATCGTCGCCGTGCCGCGCTCCGAGGAGGTCCGCTTCAACGACATGTGCGGCGCGCGGGGCCTGCCGGCCACCCGTGTCGGTGTCGTCGACGGCGACTCGGTGGACATCCAGGGCGAGTTCGCGCTCTCCCTGGCCGAGCTGCGCGAGGCGCACGAGGCCACGATCCCGGCGCTGCTCGCGTAAGCGGTCAGCAGCCGTACGACGGTGAAGGCCCCGCCTGGTGGAAACCGGGCGGGGCCTTCCTCATGCCGCACAGTCGAGGCGCGCGACCGGTCCGTCGGCCTGCAAAGTCGAGGCGCGCGACCCGTCCGTCAGCCTGCACAGCGAGTCGTTCGCCCGCCAGGTGCACCAACCTCGTCGCCGGCACGCCCGTGCTGCTGGAAACGCGCCTTCCTGGCCGCCCAGAAGGGCACGCGCGATCTGGCGGCCCACCTCGCCGAGGAGACCGGCGACCTGATGCTCGCCACGATCGCCGCCGTCACGCTCAGCGCCGCGCGCGATGCCCTGGTCGAGGGGCACCATCGTCGTACCGCGGAAGGCGAGAGCCTGGACGAGGTCGCCGCCGCCGAGCGCGCCCGGCGCGCCTTCGACCTGATCGAAAAGGGCCTGAGCGGGTGCGCGGTGAAGGCATAGGCTCACGCCATGCCCCCGGCCAAGAAGCGCACACGGACGTACGACCCCGCCAAGACCCGCGCCGCGGTCCTCGCCCAGTTCGGGAACGTGCGGGAAGCCGTCGCCACCCTCACCGCCGAGCAACTCGTGCTCCCCACCCGGCTCGGGGACTGGACCGTCCGGGAACTGATCGCGCACACCGGCATGGCTCTTGCGGCCGTCGGCCGGTTCCTCGACAAGCCGGAGCCGCCGAAGCAGGACGCGACGGTCCTTGACTGGCCGTTCGCGACCTCGGCCAACTCCGGGGCCATCGCCGAGGTCGCCCAGCAACTGGCCGAGCGGAATCCCGACCTCGACGCCTTCCTCGCCGGCATCGAGAAGCAGTTCACCGAACACCTCGCGCGGCACCCCGGCAGCCGACTGCTCGACACGAGCGCGGGCGCCATGCCGCTGAGCGACTACCTGGTCACCCGCACCGTCGAACTCGTCGTCCACACCGACGACCTGAACGCCGCCGTCCCGGGCCTCGACATCCCGTACGACCGTCAGGCCCTCGCCGCCTCCACCCGGTTGCTCGCCGACGCGCTCGCCGTGAAGGCACCCGGTGCCTCGACCGAGGTACGCATCCCGCCGTACGCCGTCGTGCAGTGCGTCGAGGGCCCCCGCCACACCCGCGGCACCCCGCCGAACGTCGTCGAGACCGACCCGTTGACCTGGATCCGGCTGGCGACGGGCCGAATGGGGTGGCAGTCCGCTCTCGCCGACGCCAAGGTCGGCGCGAGCGGCGAACGGGCCGACCTCGGCGCTCTGTTGCCCCTGATGGCGTGAGGGACCGGGCCGCGCGCCCGACACGACGGGGGAACCGCCGTCCGGCCCCACCCGTCCCACCCCCATGGACAAGCACCGGCTGACTCTCAGCGTCCTGACCCTGCTCCCGCTCGCGGTGGCCTGCGGTACCGAAGCCGGTTCGGGCGGCGGCGGTTCCGTCGGCGTGGACACCGACCCACCCGTCACCGGCGTCCACTGGCGCGTCGACAGCCTCACCACCGGCGGCACCACCAGGAACGCCCCCGCCGGCGCGTACCTGCGCATCGACGACCACGGCCAGGCCCACGGCAACTACGGCTGCAACAGCTTCGGCGCGCCCGCCACCGTCCGGGGCGACCGCATCGACCTCGGCCCCGCCCAGTCCACCGACATGGCCTGCGAGAAGGCTCCGATGGCCTTCGAAGCGGCCTTCTCCCGCACGCTCGCCGACGGTTCGCTCACCGCCGCCGTCGACCGGAACGAACTGACGCTCACCGCCGAGGACGGCGACCGCGTCCGCCTCACCAAGGAGAACGGCGCGCCGCTGTACGGCACCAGGTGGCAGGTCACCTCCCTGGTCGACGGGGACGTCGCGTCCTCCCTGCCCGCCGCGGCCACCGGCAGGGTCTGGTTCGTCCTCGACAAGGAGTCCGGCACGGCATCGGGCAGCCTGGGCTGCAACCGGTTCACGGCGAGGGCGACCGTACGCGACGGTCATCTCACTCTGGGCGCTCCCAGGACGACCCGCAAGATGTGCGACGCCTCACTCATGAACACGGAGAAGACCCTGAGCGGGCTCTTCGGCCGACCGCTCGCCTACGCCATCGATCATCGCAGCGCCACGCTGACCAGCGAAAACGGCAAGGGGGTCAACGTGGTCGCCGAGCAGTGACACCGGGAATCCGCCGAGGTCGGGAGCGATGTCGGGCACATGACGGGATTCGGACCAGTGCGCGATCTCGCCTACACTCGGTGGCGTGCCACGTGGTGACGGTCGACTCAATCACGATCTGCTCCCCGGTGAGAAGGGCCCCCAGGACGCGTGTGGCGTCTTCGGTGTCTGGGCTCCGGGTGAAGAGGTCGCAAAGCTCACGTACTTCGGGCTCTACGCCCTCCAGCATCGAGGCCAGGAATCCGCGGGTATCGCGGTCAGCAACGGCTCTCAGATCCTCGTCTTCAAGGACATGGGCCTGGTCTCCCAGGTCTTCGACGAGACCTCGCTCGGTTCGCTCCAGGGTCACATCGCGGTCGGTCACGCCCGCTACTCGACCACCGGCGCCTCCGTGTGGGAGAACGCCCAGCCGACGTTCCGCGCCACCGCGCACGGTTCCATCGCGCTCGGCCACAACGGCAACCTCGTCAACACGGCGCAGCTCGCCGAGATGGTCGCCGCCCTCCCCAAGGAGAACGGCCGCGCCACGCAGGTGGCCGCGACGAACGACACCGACCTCGTCACCGCCCTCCTCGCGGGCCAGGTGGACGGCGACGGCAAGCCGCTGACCATCGAGGAAGCGGCCGCCGCGATCCTCCCGCAGGTCAAGGGCGCCTTCTCGCTCGTCTTCATGGACGAGGAGACCCTCTACGCGGCCCGCGACCCGCAGGGCATCCGCCCGCTGGTCCTCGGCCGTCTGGAGCGCGGCTGGGTGGTCGCCTCAGAGACCGCCGCGCTCGACATCACGGGCGCCAGCTTCGTCCGCGAGATCGAGCCGGGCGAGTTCGTCGCCATCGACGAGAACGGCATTCGTACGTCCCGGTTCGCGGAAGCGAAGCCCAAGGGCTGTGTCTTCGAGTACGTGTACCTGGCCCGCCCCGACACCGACATCGCCGGCCGGAACGTTTACCTCTCCCGTGTCGAGATGGGCCGCCGCCTCGCCAAGGAGGCACCCGCCGAGGCCGATCTGGTCATAGCGACGCCCGAGTCCGGCACCCCCGCCGCGATCGGCTACGCGGAGGCCTCCGGCATCCCGTTCGGCGCCGGCCTGGTGAAGAACGCGTACGTCGGCCGCACCTTCATCCAGCCCTCGCAGACGATCCGCCAGCTCGGCATCCGTCTGAAGCTGAACCCCCTGAAGGAAGTCATCAAGGGCAAGCGCCTGGTCGTCGTCGACGACTCGATCGTGCGCGGCAACACCCAGCGGGCGCTGGTGCGGATGCTGCGCGAGGCGGGCGCGGCGGAGGTCCACATCCGGATCTCCTCTCCCCCCGTGAAGTGGCCCTGCTTCTTCGGTATCGACTTCGCCACCCGCGCCGAGCTGATCGCCAACGGCATGTCGGTCGACGAGATCGGCCGGTCCCTCGGCGCGGACTCCCTGGCGTACATCTCCATCGACGGCATGATCGAGGCGACCACCATCGCCAAGCCGAACCTGTGCCGTGCCTGCTTCGACGGCGAGTACCCGATGGAGCTGCCCGACCCGGAGCTGCTGGGCAAGCAGCTGCTGGAGACCGAGCTGGCGGCCGGTCCTGCCGCCACGGCCGCGTCCGACGCGATCCGTCGCCCGTAAGACCAGGGGGTCCGGGTGAACACCCCCGGACCCCGGTCCGGGGGACCCCAGAAGGCCCAGCCACCAACCCGAAAGATCCCAGGCAATGTCTGAGACGAAGTCCGGCGCTTCCTACGCCGCCGCCGGCGTGGACATCGAAGCCGGTGACCGTGCCGTCGAGCTCATGAAGGAGTGGGTGAAGAAGACGCAGCGCCCCGAGGTCCTCGGCGGCCTCGGCGGCTTCGCCGGCCTCTTCGACGCCTCCGCCCTCAAGCGCTACGAGCGTCCGCTGCTCGCCTCCGCCACCGACGGCGTGGGTACGAAGGTCGACATCGCGCGCCGGATGGGCGTCTACGACACCATCGGCCACGACCTGGTCGCCATGGTCATGGACGACATCGTGGTGTGCGGCGCCGAGCCGCTGTTCATGACCGACTACATCTGCGTCGGCAAGGTCCACCCGGAGCGCGTCGCGGCGATCGTCAAGGGCATCGCCGAGGGCTGTGTGCTGGCCGGGTGCGCCCTGGTCGGCGGTGAGACGGCCGAACACCCCGGCCTCCTCGGCCCGGACGACTTCGACGTCGCGGGCGCCGGTACGGGCGTCGTGGAGGCCGACCGGCTGCTCGGCGCGGAACGCATCCGCAAGGGTGACGCGGTGATCGCCATGGCGGCCTCCGGACTTCACTCGAACGGGTACTCGCTCGTGCGGCACGTCCTCCTCGACCGGGCGAAGCTCGGCCTCGACCAGCACATCGAGGAACTGGGCCGCACCCTCGGCGAGGAACTGCTGGAGCCCACCAAGATCTACTCGCTGGACTGCCTGGCGCTGACCCGCACCGCCGAGGTGCACGCGTTCAGCCACATCACCGGCGGCGGACTCGCGGCCAACCTGGCCCGGGTGATCCCGGACGACCTGCACGCGATCGTCGACCGCTCCACCTGGACCCCGGCTCCGGTCTTCGACCTCGTCGGCAGGACCGGCGACGTCGAGCGCCTGGAGCTGGAGAAGACCCTGAACATGGGCGTCGGCATGATGGCGATCGTGCCGGAGGAGTCGGTAGACGTGGCGCTGGCCGCCCTGGCCGACCGCGGGGTCGACGCCTGGGTCGCCGGTGAGATCACGGACCGGGGCGAGCACGAGACGGGCGCCCTCCTGGTCGGCGACTACGCCTGACAGGCAGCACGAAACCCGGTTCGGAGCTTGAAGCCCGGACCGGGTGAAGTGCGGTTGTTACGGGAAATGCGAAGCGTGCTGCGTCAAGCGCCGCGACGCTGCGACGTGGGACCGGACTGCTCGTCCTCTTCGTCCTCATCGTCGTCGTTGTACAGATCCGCGTACTGGGCGTACGGGTCGTCGTCTTCGTCGTCCTCGAACGGCTCGCCGTTCGGCGGCTGGTTCGAAGTCGAAGCGCCCAGCTCGTTGGCCAGACGCGACAGGTCAGTCCCGCCGCTGTTGTACTTCAGCTGGCGGGCGACCTTCGTCTGCTTGGCCTTGGCCCGGCCGCGCCCCATGGCTCGACCCCCTCGATGACGGGGCTCGACGGCCCCAGAGTCTTGACACGCGTTCATGATCCGGAACGGGCTCTCCGTGGAGAGACCGGTCCGTAGGGCTTCCACGGTACCTGAGCCCACGCCCATACGGTACGTCGCCCGCAGGACGGGCGTGTGCACAGAACCGCCGAGGCGCCCCGTCCTCGCTGGTCACGGCCGATTTTAACCACTTCTTGGCGGACGACCCGCCGATAGAAGTGAGAGTTCTCTCCAACCATCCACCGGCGGGTACCGCTCAAACCCGGAGGGCTCCCCCGACGAAGGTCACCGGCCGCGTGCCTCCGCCATCCGCTGCTCGGCGATCCGGTCGGCCGCGGCGGCCGGCGGAATGCCGTCCTCCTTCGCGCGTGCGAATATGGCCAGCGTGGTGTCGAAGATCTTCGCCGCCTTCGCCTTGCACCGGGCGAAGTCGAAGCCGTGCAGCTCGTCGGCGACCTGGATGACGCCGCCGGCGTTGACGACGTAGTCCGGCGCGTACAGGATCCCGCGGTCGGCGATGTCCTTCTCCACGCCCGGGTGCGCGAGCTGGTTGTTGGCCGCGCCGCACACCACCTTCGCCGTCAGCACCGGCACGGAGTCGTCGTTCAGTGCGCCGCCGAGCGCACAGGGCGCGTAGATGTCGAGCCCTTCGGTGCGGATGAGGGCGTCTGTGTCGGCGGCGACGACGACCTCCGGGTGCGCGTCGAGGACCCGGCGTACGGCGTCGGGGCGCACATCCGTGATCACGACCTGGGCGCCGTCCTCCAGCAGGTGCTCGACCAGGTAGTGACCGACCTTGCCGACGCCGGCGATGCCGACCTTCCGGCCGCGCAGCGTCGGGTCGCCCCACAGGTGCTGGGCGGAGGCCCGCATGCCCTGGAAGACGCCGTAGGCGGTGAGGACGGAGGAGTCGCCCGCGCCGCCGTTCTCCGGGGAGCGGCCGGTGGTCCAGCGGCACTCCCGCGCCACGACGTCCATGTCGGCCACATACGTGCCGACGTCGCACGCGGTGACGTAGCGCCCGCCGAGCGAGGCCACGAAACGGCCGTACGCCAGCAGCAGCTCCTCGGTCTTGATCCGCTCGGGGTCACCGATGATCACGGCCTTGCCGCCGCCGTGGTCCAGGCCGGCCATGGCGTTCTTGTACGACATCCCGCGCGCGAGGTTCAGCGCGTCGGCGACGGCCTCCTCCTCGGTGGCGTACGGGTAGAAGCGCGTGCCGCCGAGGGCGGGGCCCAGGGCGGTGGAGTGGATCGCGATGACGGCCTTGAGGCCACTGGCCCGGTCCTGGCAGAGCACGACCTGCTCGTGGCCCCCCTGGTCCGAGTGGAACAGGGTGTGCAGGACGCCGTCGGTTACGTCGGTCACTGTGGTGACTCCCGGTTGAGTAGCGGCGATTGAGGGGCGGGTCCCGTACGGGTGGCGGGCCCCGTGGGCATGAGCGTAGAGCGTGGAGGCGGCCGTGATCGGCGCAGTGCCGAGGATCACCCTCCCTCGGAGTAAGGCCCGGCCGGTTCGTGGGACGATTTGCAATGGTTTTCCACCCCGCCCGGGCCGCGCCCGGACGGGTTTCGGGTCAGGTCCGGTGGGGAGGGAGCAGGCGTGCCCAAGGTGTCCTCGGTGATCGTCCCGTACGCGGCCTATCTGCGCGTGTACGAACCGCTGGCCGCCTTCCCCGAGCCGGAACGCGGCCACTGGGCCCGGTACGCCCGGCGCCCCGACCGGCCCTCGTACCAGGACGAACTGCGCCGTTCTCTGGCCGACTTGCTGCCCACCCCGCCCATCCCGGTGCCGGTGCACGAGAGCGGCGACGCCTTCGTGACCGAGGTCGAGGGGGTGCTGTGCGTCTGCCCCTGGCGCACCCGGCTGCGCGGCTGGCAGGCGCTCGGGGAGCTGGCCGAGGAGCTGCCGGCGCCGGTCCTGGACGCGGTCCTGCCGCCCGTGGTGCGCCGCCAGGCCGCCCAGGACTACGAGCGCTGGCTGACCCGTAACCCGGACGCCCGCCCGTGGATCCGCACCGCGACCTGGCAGGTGCCGCTGAACTGGTTCGTGCTCGTCTCCGACGACGAGCGCCGGTACGACAAGGGGTTGGGCGACGTCCCGCCGATGCTGCGCTATCGCACGCCCATGGTGCAGGCGCGGCGGCGGACGGCGCGGGCGTTGCGGACGCTCAGGGACGCGATCGACGAGGGGCCGCTCATCGACGGTCTGGTGGACGTGGGGCGGTGGCTGGAGGAGTTCCATCCGCGGTCGCTGGTCGAGCTGGACTACGGCGGGCTCGTGCACGTCCTGCCGGCCGCGGAGCTGGACCGGGACCACTCGGCCGCGGATGTCGCCGAGGGGATCGAAGCGCTGCGGCGCGGGGACGGGGTGGCGGCCGGGGAGGCGTACGGGCGGCTGGTGGAGCGCTGGCGGGCCGTAGGGGACCGTCGGTCGGCGAACTGAGGGCGGGTCCTCAGCCGGGGCCTTCGCGAACCAGTGAGCGAATTGTGACCCGTGAGACATGGTGAAGTGACAACCGTTGGCCCATGGTTGACGTACCGCAGGTAGGGGCCGGGGACGTAGGTCTCGATCCGGGCTAATGCCGTCAAGCGTGACGGACTGCACTTACGCGGACCTTGCGCCTTACGGCCCTCCTCATGCCAAAATAGGACAAGGAGCCCGGGGGAGGTTCCTTCTGCCCACTTATGGGCGGAGACTCAGCATTGCACGCTTTGGGGGGTCTGATGACTCCTGATCGCCCTGTGACTGATCGTCACAGTGGCGTGACTGTCCGCTATGGCATGGTCCATCGGCTTCCGTCGCTGATGAACACCTGGGAGGGCAATTCCATCGGTTTGGCCGACGCGGCTGGACAGATGGTGTAGTTGTAGTGCCGAGGACAAGCCGTTCGTCCTATAACCGACTCGACTCGCGTCCGCCATTTCGGGCAACGCGGGTCAAGGTGCAGAATTTAGAGGAAAGAACCGAGAAGGTTCGGTTCTCCCGAGGAGGCCGCTCATGACCGCTCGCACCCCTGATGCCGAGCCGCTGCTGACCCCGGCTGAGGTCGCCACGATGTTCCGCGTCGACCCGAAGACGGTCACGCGGTGGGCGAAGGCCGGAAAGCTCACGTCCATCCGCACGCTCGGCGGGCACCGCCGCTACCGCGAGGCCGAGGTCCGTGCTCTGCTCGCGGGTATCCCGCAGCAGCGCAGCGAGGCCTGAGCAAGCGCATAGCCCGGACATCTCGGTAGGTCCCCCAACCTGCTGCGACGTCCGAACCACAGCTCCAAGCGACGTGGGTTCTGCCCCAACAGGGCCCTCTCCCAAGGTCACTAGAGGCACGACAAGGGTGCGTCGTCGATCGCGCTGGACTCCGCCGGGTCCAGCGCGATCTTTTTTGTGCCCTGACTGTGTGTGGGCTGTGCGTTCGGGGCCGGGCTGTGAGCGCCTTGTCGGAGTCTGGGGAGGGGTGTCGGATCTGCTGTGCAGTCCCTCAAACAGCGGTGCAATTGCACATATTAAATTGACCTGTTGTAGGAGGGGTGTAAGTTCTGCGGTTCCCAAAACTTCTCTGGTGACACCCGTCACATGCCAGAGTCCTTGTTGCGCTCGCGGTGCTTTTGCTAGAGGAACACGGCGTCGTGGGGCGGGTGTTGGGGAGACCGTACGTCCAGGGGTGCCCAGGCGGAGGCGGTACGAACCCCCGGCGCGGCATCCTTTCGGACCGTTCGGGGCCACGGCCGGGCGCCGGCGCGCGCTGGAGGCGCGTACCGGGCCGGCTCACGCCTTGGAGGGGCTTTCGTCCTCGGAGACCGTCTCAGGGCTCTCCTCGCCGCCGTGGGCGGGTTCCATGGCCAGGCGCAGGAGCTGATGGCAGATCGGGCAGTGCCGCGTCAGATGGCGGTACCCGGTAGCCGCGGACAGGTGAGCACGGAGCAGAGCGCGTGTCTCATGCCGAGCGGATGCCGCCATACGCCACCTCCCGAGGCCCGGACAGTCGGGGCTCTGGTTTCTGGGGTACCGGTGGAATGTGACGCCGTCAAGGCACCGGATGCCCCGACGACGACGGCACGGGCCTCCCCGTCGCCTCTGGCCGCGTTCACCTGGCCAGGTCGTGAGGGACTCCGCCTTTCCGGGACTGGACCACGGACAAGATCCGTGTCGCCGCCCTGTTGCGGCAGTGCTCCATCAGCGGCCTCCGGCCGCGGGGGACGACCAGTGCGCCCAAAACCGTTCGGGGCGTGCCGGTGGGCGGACTCACTCCCGCTCACTGCCAAGGAGCGGTTGGGGGATGTGGGCCGTGGTGGCCCGAAGCCCGGGGAGCCGCGGAGCGGCCCGTGACACGAGGGCCCCGCATCCACTGGATGCGGGGCCCTCGCTCTGCATGAGGAAGGCCCCGCATCTCACCGATGCGGGGCCTTCGTTCTGCGGTCCTGACGGGATTTGAACCCGCGGCCTCCACCTTGACAGGGTGGCGAGCACTCCAAACTGCTCCACAGGACCAGGTTTCGCGGCACTTTGTCTTGCGCTGTGCTGCGAGAAGGACTGTACAGGAGGGTGAGCCCCTTGGTCGAACTCACCCTCTGTACCGTCTCCGTCACGGCGCCGCCGCGTCGATCGCCTTCACGATCCGCTTGTCCGACACCGGGTACGCCGTGCCCAGCGCATGGGCGAAATAGCTGACCCGGAGCTCCTCGATCATCCAGCGGATGTCCAGGACCTGCTGCGGTACCGGCCGGCCCTGGGGGAGCTGCTCCAGCAGCCAGGCGTACTCGTCCTGCATCTCGTGGACCTTCTCCATGCGGGAGGTGTCCCGCTGGACTCCCGTCGGCATCTGCTGCAGGCGCCGGTCGGCGGCCACCAGATAGCGCATCAGGTCGGGGAGGCGGCGCAGGCCCGCCCATGTGACGAAGCCGGGCTTCACAAGGGCGTCCAGCTGCTTGCGCACGTCCGCCAGGTTTGCCAGCAGCGCGGGGCTGCGTGCGGCCTTCAGCCGGCGCTCACAGGCCTGCCAGGCGGCAAGGACCTGCTGCACCTGCCCGACGGTACGCACCGTCGTGTCGACGATCTCGGCACGCACCTTGTCGTACAGCTTGCGGTACGACTCCTCGTCCCACGCCGGGCCGCCGAAGTCGCCCATCAGCTTGTCCGCCGCCGCCATCGCGCAGTCGTCGAACAGGGCCTGTATCGAGCCGTGCGGATTGGCCGACAGGGCGAGCTTCTGGGCGTTCGTCAGCTTCTCGGACGCGAACTTCGCCGGATTGACCGGGATGTTGCGCAGAATGAGCCGCCGCGTGCCCTTCCACATCGCCTCCGCCTGCTCCACCTCCGTGTCGAAGAGGCGTACGGAGACCGTGTCGCCGTCGTCCACCAGCGCCGGAAAGGCCTTCACGGGCTGGCCGGCGCGGCGGGTCTCGAAGACACGGGTGAGGGAGCCGATCGTCCAGTCGGTGAGGCCGTCGCGCTCCAGGGACTCGCCGCCCTGGCGCTCGGCCGTCGCCGCCGCGGCCTGGGAGAGGGCCTGACGCGCCTTCGGCTTCAGACGAAGCTTCAGCGCCTCCAGATCCTTGTCCTCGGCCAGCTTGCGGCGCCGCTCGTCGACGATCCGGAAGGTGATCTTCAGGTGGTCGGGGACCTTCGCCCAGTCGAAGTCCTCCGCCTCGAAGGGGACGCCGACCATACGCTTCAGCTCACGCGTCATGGTCGTCGTCAGCGGCTCCTGAAGCGGCACCGCCTTCTCCAGGAACGCCTTCGCATAGTTGGGCGCGGGGACGTAGTGGCGGCGGATCGGCTTCGGGAGGGAGCGGATCAGCTCGGTGACGACCTCCTCCCTGAGGCCCGGAATCTGCCAGTCGAAGCCCTCGTCCGTGACCTGGTTGAGGACCTGCAGCGGGATGTGCACCGTCACGCCGTCCGCGTCCGCGCCCGGCTCGAACTGGTACGTCACCCTGAACTTCAGGCGCCCCTGGCGCCACGAGTCGGGGTAGTCGTCCTTGGTGACCGCGCCCGCCTTCTCGTTGATGAGCATCTCGCGCTCGAAGTCGAGGAAGTCGGGCTGCTCGTGCCGCTTGCTCTTCCACCACGAGTCGAAGTGCGCGCCCGACACGACGTGTTCGGGCACCCGCTGGTCGTAGAAGTCGAACAGCGTCTCGTCGTCCACCAGGATGTCCCGGCGCCGGGCGCGGTGCTCCAGCTCCTCGACCTCGGTGAGGAGCTTGCGGTTGTCGGCGAAGAACTTGTGGTGCGTGCGCCAGTCGCCCTCGACGAGAGCGTTGCGGATGAACAGCTCGCGGCTCGTCTCCGGGTCGATACGGCCGTAGTTCACCTTCCGCTGGGCGACGATCGGGACGCCGTACAGCGTGACCTTCTCGTACGCCATCACGGCCGCCTGGTCCTTCTCCCAGTGCGGCTCGCTGTAGGTCCGCTTGAGGAGGTGTTCGGCGAGCGGTTCGACCCACTCCGGCTCGATCTTGGCGTTGACGCGTGCCCAGAGGCGCGAGGTCTCGACGAGCTCGGCCGACATCACGAAGCGCGGGGGCTTCTTGAACAGGGACGAGCCCGGGAAGATCGCGAACTTGGCGTTGCGGGCGCCGACGTACTCGTTGCGTCCGCCGTCCTTGCGGGCGGCGGGGCCGGAGTCCTTGGACTCCTTCACGTCCTTCAGGCCGATGTGCGAGAGCAGGCCGGCGAGGAGCGAGATGTGGATGCGGTCGGCGGGGGCGTCCTGCTCGTTGAGGTGGATGCCCATCTGCTTGGCGACCGTGCGCAGCTGCGTGTAGATGTCCTGCCATTCGCGGATGCGCAGGAAGTTCAGGTACTCCTGCTTGCACATACGGCGGAACGACGACGAGCCGCGCTCCTTCTGCTGCTCGCGGATGTAGCGCCACAGGTTGAGGTACGCGAGGAAGTCGCTGGTCTCGTCCCTGAAGCGGGCGTGCTGCTGGTCGGCCTGGGCCTGTTTGTCGGCGGGGCGCTCGCGCGGGTCCTGGATGGACAGCGCGGCGGCGATGACCATGACCTCGCGGACACAGCCGTTGCGGTCCGCTTCCAGGACCATGCGCGCCAGGCGCGGGTCGACCGGCAGTTGGGCGAGCTTGCGGCCGCTGTCCGTGAGCCGCTTGCGGGGGTCCTTCTGGGCGGGGTCCAGCGCACCCAGCTCCTGGAGGAGTTGCACGCCGTCCCGGATGTTGCGGTGGTCCGGCGGGTCGATGAAGGGGAACTTCTCGATGTCGCCGAGGCCGGCCGCGGTCATCTGGAGGATGACGGAGGCGAGGTTCGTACGCAGGATCTCGGCGTCCGTGAACTCGGGCCGGGTGGTGAAGTCGTCCTCGCTGTACAGGCGGACGCAGATGCCGTCGGACGTACGGCCGCAGCGGCCCTTGCGCTGGTTGGCGCTCGCCTGGGAGATCGCCTCGATGGGCAGGCGCTGGACCTTGGTGCGGTGGCTGTAGCGCGAGATACGGGCGAAGCCGGGGTCGATGACGTACTTGATGCCCGGGACGGTGAGGGAGGTCTCGGCGACGTTCGTGGCCAGAACGATCCTGCGGCCCGTGTGCGGCTGGAAGACGCGGTGCTGCTCCGCGTGGGAGAGGCGGGCGTAGAGGGGGAGGATCTCGGTGAAGCGGTAGTTCTTCTTGGTGAGCGCGTCCGCCGTGTCGCGGATCTCGCGCTCTCCGGAGAGGAAGACCAGGATGTCGCCCTTGCCCTCCGCCATCAGCTCCTCGACGGCGTCCGTGATCGCGGTGATCTGGTCGCGGTCGGCGTCGTCGGAGTCCTCTTCGAGGAGGGGGCGGTAGCGCACCTCGACCGGGTACGTACGCCCGCTGACCTCGATGATCGGCGCGTCGTTGAAGTGGCGCGAGAAGCGCTCCGGGTCGATCGTGGCCGAGGTGATGACGACCTTGAGATCCGGGCGCCGGGGCAGGAGCTGGGCCAGGTAGCCGAGCAGGAAGTCGATGTTGAGGGACCGCTCGTGGGCCTCGTCGATGATGATCGTGTCGTAGGCGCGCAGCTCGCGGTCCGTCTGGATCTCGGCGAGCAGGATGCCGTCCGTCATGAGCTTGACGAAGGTGGCGTCCGGGTTCACCTGGTCGGTGAAGCGGACCTTCCAGCCGACGGCCTCGCCGAGGGGCGTGTCGAGCTCTTCGGCGACGCGCTCCGCGACGGTGCGGGCGGCGATACGGCGGGGCTGGGTGTGGCCGATCATGCCGCGGACGCCGCGGCCGAGCTCAAGACAGATCTTGGGGATCTGCGTGGTCTTGCCCGAGCCGGTCTCACCGGCCACGATGACGACCTGGTGGTCGCGTATGGCGTCGGCGATATCGCTCTTCTTCTGGCTGACGGGGAGCTGTTCGGGGTACGTGACGGCGGGGACGCGGGCGGTGCGCGCGGCCATCCTGTCCTCGGCCTTGACGACCTCCGCCTCGATCTCGGCGAGTACGGCGGCCCGGGCCTCGGGCTTGCGGATCTTGCGCGCGCCTTCGAGCCTGCGGCCGAGGCGGTGCGCGTCGCGCAGCGAGAGCTCGGTCAGGCGAGGGGCGAGGGTGCCGAGGGCGGGGGCGGGATGCGTAGACATACGCGGTCCAGGATCTCATCTCGGGGAAATTCCTGGCTAACGATTTGCCTCCGGCGGTTCGGGCGAGGGGCGCTCCTGGCCGGTGGAAGCGTGCGGCGTGCGTGTCCGGCCCCGGCGGGTCGACAACCGCTCGCCTGCCGGGACGACAGACCCTGGGAGCAGGAGACGCCGCCCGGGTGCAGGTCGCTCGCTCCCGGGCAATGGACTGCCCCGTGTGGGAGACGGCCTTGATGCCCCGGTGATCACCGCGACCCGCTACCCCGAAAGCCGGCGGCCGCCGGGCGGTCAGCCGACAGGGTGGACGGCGTAGTCGCCGAGCAGGTCGGCGTAGACGTCGACGGAGGTGGAGCCGGCGTTGTACAGGGCGATCTCGCCGTCGGCGCCGACCTTGACCAGAGCGCCGTTGGCCGCGGTGTGACCGGCGGTGAAGTCGACCGAGTGCACGCCGGGGCGGGAGGTGCCGTCGGCGTAGGCGACGAGGTAGCCGCTGCCGGACGGCGTGGGCACCGTGAGGTTGAGATCGACGGCGCGCACCCCGCTCGCCGGGACCCCGTGCGCCCCGGTGACCTTGAGCTTGAGCGTGGCGTGGGCACCGAGCTTGGCGATCCTTCCGCTTCCGGTGCCGGTCCGGGTGTTGAGGATCCGCGCCGGGGTGACGGGCTGGTACTCCGCACCGTTCGCCGTGGGGCCGTACCAGCCGACGAGGTCCGCGACGAGGTTCGCCGACGACCTGCTGGTGTTGTGCAGCACGACCTTGCCGTCCACCAGCGGGACCATGACCTGGTCGGACGCGGTCTGGCCCGTGGTCCAGTACGGGCCCGTCACATCGGAGCCGGAAATGCCGTGGGTGGAGACGGTGAGGTGGCCCGACCCCTTGGTGGTGGTCGCCGCGACGTTGAGCACCACCGCGTCGGCCCCCGTCGGGACGCCGTGGGTGCCGGCGACCGACAGCGTGACCGAGTGGCCGCCCGCGACCGGGCCGGTGATGCCACCGGTGCCGGTGCGGGTGTCGAGCAGGCGGACCGGCGTGGCCGGGTGGTAGGTGCGGGCGAACTGGGCGTGCGAGTGGAGGCCGACCGTGGCGACCTCGACGGTCACCGGGCCGGAGCTGCCGTTGTAGAGGTCGACCGAACCGGTCGGGGTGACCTTGACGGTCGCCTCGTTGGTGGCCGTCCGGCCGGCCTCGAAGTTGATGCTGGAGGTGCCCGGCCGGGTGGTGCCGGCGGTGTAGAGGGTCAGGGAGCCGCTCGCCTTGGCCTCGCTGGTGACGATCTGCAGTTGGGCCGCGTCCACACCGTTGCTATTGGCCTGCAGGGTGGCCGCCGAGAGCTTCAGGACCCCGTGGGCGGGGATGGTCTTCTCGGTGTCGTACTCCGGGGTCATGGGCACGAAGGCGTCCGCGGCGTGGAAGGCCGTCTTGGCGGTGGTGGTCCGGCCGAGCAGATCCGTCTGCGTCAGCGTGGCGGTGTAGGTGCCGGGCGCCGGGTACTGGTGCTCCGCCTGCTGGGCATCGACGGCCAGGTTCTCCTGGCTGCCGTCGCCGTACGTCAGGGTCCGGTACGCGATCTCCCACGCGTCCGCCGGTTTCGGAATGGTGAAGCGCGCGTACCCCGCGTTGACCTGCCCGTCGTTCGTGGTGTCCGCGGCGCCGGAGAGCGACGCGGTGGGTGGGACGGCCGTACCCGCCACGGCAGCGTTCTCATACCCGGTCCGGCTCGTACCGTCGGCGTCGGTCACCGTGATCCTCGCGTTGTACCTGCCCGGCGTGGTGTAGCTGTGCGCGACGGGGTCGCCAGGGGTGCCGGTGGCCGGGGCGCTGCCGTCCCCGAAGTCGAACGAGTACGTGAGTGGTTCGCCCCACGAACTGGTGGCGCCGGTCTTGAACGAGGTGACCAACGGTGCGACGCCGGTCGCCGGCGACGGATAGTCGCCGTTCGGGACAGCGATGATGTCGTGCCGCTCGAAGGCTCCCCGGTCGGGGTGGGTCGTGCCCGTGCCGGTGTCGGCGACGAGTCGGTCGTCGACCCGCGGGGCTTCTTGGATGTCGGCGCTCAGCTCGCCGGGCGCGTCTGCGTCGGCCGAGTCGATGAGGGGGGAGTGTTCGGACGGTGCCGCGAGGGACAGCACATTGAGCCCGTCGATGTCGTGTGTGCCCTGCCCGGTCGCGTCCCGCAGTGCCGCGGTGGTGGCGTAGGAGGCGCCGGCCCAGGAGTACTCGGCGCGCGGCCGGGCGGAACTGCCGACACCGTTCGCCGCCACGTTGTAGTCGCCGGTGACCCCGCCCGCCGAGTCGGCCGACACCGCGTAGAGCGGAGCGGTGGGTGCCGGGCACGTAGCGCTCTGCCTCGCCGCCGCGGAGGCGACCACGTTGTTCTCCACCACCCCGGCGCTTCCGCCGTCCAGCGAGATTCCGGTGGCGCACGGCGTGAAGACCGTATTGCTCGTCACGTCCGCGCCGGTCGTCCCGCTCACCGCGATCCCGCCCTGCCGCGGGGTGGTCACCACGTTGGTCGTGGCGGTGACCCGTGCCGCTCCCGCCTCCACCCGTACGCCGTACGCGTATCCGTCGGCGATCCAGTTCCGCGACACGGTCACGTCCGAGGACGTGCCGTCCACGGTGACCGCGGTCCCCGTGCCGGAGGCCGACAGCACGGGGCGGTTGTACGTCAGCCGGTCGAGGGTGACGCCTTCGGACGCCGTCACCGCCACCCCGTCTCCGTCGTCGTAGGCGACCGTCAGCGATTCGACGTGTACGTCATGCACCGCTTTCAGTGTCAGCGCCGGCGCGGAGCCGGGCCACGCGAGCACCGCCCGCGAGCCGCCCACGCCGAGGGGCGCCCCGGTGAACGTGATCGGCGCGTCCTTGGTGCCCGACCGCGTCAAGGTCACCGATCCGGAGTACGGGTTGTTGTTCGGCGACTCGATCCGGACCGTCTGCCCCGGCTCCACCACATCCGCCGCCGCCTGCACCGTGCAGAAGGGCACGTCCTGAGTGCCCGCACCGCTGTCGCTGCATGCCACGTCGTGGTTCACGTACAACGTCCCGGCCGATTCCGCGTCCGCCGTCGCCTCACCGGTGCCCCAGCCGCTCACCATCCCCGCCACGACGAGCACGGCCACGGGCACCCCGACAGCGGGGCGAGGTCTACGCATGAAGTCTCCATGGAGGATGCGCGGGGGAGGCGATGAGCCCTGGGGCGTGATGCCCAGCGTCGAAACGCACCGCCATGATCTCCACCTCGGCCCCAAGAAACGGCCATGATCCACCCTTTCCTTGCTCAAAACCGGGAAGAACAAGGGGACTTGGGGCGGATCCGGTTTTCGGTGGATCGCCGGGCACGCCGATATGGACGTGATCGGCAGCCGACACGAAAACACCCCCGCCGAATATCTTCGGCGGGGGTGTTTGCCCTGGTAGGGCGGCTGTGGCTGGGGCCGGGGTCGAACCGGCGACCTTCCGCTTTTCAGGCGGACGCTCGTACCAACTGAGCTACCCAGCCACGAGGTTTCACGTGAAACCTCAGCGGTCCTGACGGGATTTGAACCCGCGGCCTCCACCTTGACAGGGTGGCGAGCACTCCAAACTGCTCCACAGGACCAAGCGTTGTGTACGACAGTGTCGCACACGATGTTGCGTGCCCCCAACGGGATTCGAACCCGTGCTACCGCCTTGAAAGGGCGGCGTCCTAGGCCGCTAGACGATGAGGGCTATCGGCCCGCCTGGGCGCTTCTCAGCGCGTCGGGGACGTGAGAAGCATATGGGATGGGAGGAGGGTTCGCCAAAACGGTTTAGGGGGCGCTCGGCGTGGAGGCCGCGCCGGGCCGGGTCGGACTCGCGCCGGAACGGCCCGTGGGCGTGCTGCTGGGGGGCGTGCTGCTCGGGGGTGCGCTGCTCGGGATGGGGCTTGCGCCCGGCAGGTTTTCTGCGGGCAGGTGGCGGGTCACCTCCGCCGTCGTCAGGCCCAGACCGCCGAGCCTGATCTCGTCCCAGGCCTGGAGCCGGCGGGTGTCCCGGTCCAGGTAGAGGATCGAGGCCTCGATGGGGGCCGGGTACTTGTGCTCGACCGCGCGCAGGCCGCTGCCGCCCGTCGAGCCCTCCAGGCGCAGCCGGGTGCCGTGCTTCATGACCTCCATCTCCTCGTGGTGCAGATGGCCGGCCAGGACCAGGGGCACCTCGCCGTCGGTTTTGCGGGCGGCCGTCGGCTCGTGGGTGATCGCGATGTCGACGGGGGTCCCTGCGGCCTTCTGGTCGCGGAGGGACGAGGCCAGACGGTCGCCCGCCAGCTCCTCCGCCTGCTCGCCGCCCGGTGCGACCGAGCGGTCGGGCGTGAACTGCGGGTCGCCGATCCCGGCGAAGCGCAGGCCCGCGACGGTGATCGCCCTGCCGTCGTCCAGGACGTGGACGTTCTTCATGCGCTCCAGGTAGCGCTGGGTGATGCGGGAGTCGTGGTTGCCGCGGACCCAGACGTACGGGGCACCGAGGGTGGCGATCGGGTCCAGGAAGCCGTTCTCCGCCGCCGTGCCGTGGTCCATGGTGTCGCCCGAGTCGACGATCACGTTGACGTCGTACTGCTGCACCAGGGACGCGATGATCTTCCAGCTCGCCGGGTTGAGGTGGATGTCGGAGACGTGCAGGACGCGGATGGTCGTCGGATCGGGTTCGTACGCGGGGAGGGTGGACGTGACGTCGTACAGTCTCGTCACGTTCGTCACCAGGCGTGCCAGTTCCTTCTGGTAGACATCGAATTCGGTGACGATGTTGCGGGCGTTGCCGACCAGGGAGGGCGCGGAGGACAGCAGGCCGGAGAACTTCGGTTCCAGGACCGACCGGGGGTTCCAGGTGGCGTAGGCCGTTCCTCCGGAGGCGGCGAGGAGGGTGAGCGCCAGGCCGCCGGCGGCGAGGGCGCGGCGTGGCCGGCGGTAGACCGCCAGGCCCAGTGCGGTGGCGCCGGAGACCACCGCCACGCAGGAGCGGACGGCGAGGTCGAGCGTGCCGTGTGCCACGTCGTGGGTGATCTCCTGCTGGAGGCCGGAGATCCGCTCGGGGTGGTCGACCAGGGCCTGGGCGCGGACCGGGTCGAGCTGGTCGACGTTGACGTCGAGGCGGACGGGGGCCTCGTGGCTGTCCAGCTTCAGTGCGCCGAGCGGGGACACGTTGATCTTCGTGCCGCCGGTGAGGGAGGGACGCAGGGCCATGGTGGTGTTCATAGGGCCGACCGGGACCCGTACGGCGCCCACGATCAGCAGGCCGAGCCAGGCACCCAGGAGTACGACGGCGACCATGCCGAGTGCCCGGAGCCAGGGGTGGGGCTGGGGGACGAGTTCGACGGCCGGGTGGGGACGGAGTGAGCGGTAGTGCCGGGTGAGGGCGCCTGACACCCTTCGTATGCGGTCCGGGGCTGCGAGGAGGACGCGGGCCATTGGTCCCGTATGCCCAGGTTCCGGGGTGGGTATGCGGGGCGCCGCACGACTCTCGTACAAGGGTGTACGGCTCTCGTAGGAGGGTGTCGTATCCGACAATGAGCCTGTGCTGGAGATGACGCGCGAGGAGTTCGAGGAACTGGTCGCGGAGGCGCTCGACCGGATCCCGCCGGAGCTGACACGGCTGATGGACAACGTGGCGGTGTTCGTCGAGGACGAGCCCCCCGTCGACGACCCCGAGCTGCTCGGGCTGTACGAGGGGACTCCGCTGACGGAACGCGGGGAGTGGTACGCGGGGGTGCTGCCGGACCGGATCACGGTCTACCGGGGGCCGACCCTGCGGATGTGCGAGACGCGGGAGGACGTGGTGGCGGAGACCGAGGTGACCGTGGTCCACGAGATCGCGCATCACTTCGGGATCGACGACGAACGGTTGCATACGCTCGGGTACGGGTGACATCGGGTTCACGGGCGTGTGATCACGGGCGTGATCGCAGGCCTGATCACGGGCCTCTGGTCACGGGTCTCTGATCACGGACGTGTGACGCTCTGTCGGCGTGGCGCGTGTCTTCTTGCGGGCGGCGGGAGTTGGGCAGGGGGACTCCTCACACCCCCCTGGAGGTGGCTGCCCGTGCGCGCCTGTTACGTACCCGTCCGTCTGGCCGCCGCGGTGATGGCCGTCACCGCGGCCGCCGGCTGTATGAGCGTCGGGGACGACGCGGGCAGTCCTTCGCCGTCGCACTCGGCGGGACGGCGCGGTGGGGCCGCGCCGGACGGGGGGTCGACGGCGGGCATGGGCGGGAGCGGGGGCTGGGGCGGAGCCGCGGTCAAGGGAGGTTCGGCCGAGCCGGACGAGTCCGCGTCCGGGGCCTCCGCGTCGCCTTCCGCGTCGGAGTCCGGGCACGGCCACCGGGACAAGGGTGCCAAGCCGACCGCCAAGGGGACGTCGAAGAACGGCAACGGGGATGGTGGCGGGGTGGTGCCGCCCACCCCGACGGAGGAGCAGCCCGATCCCACGCAGACGTCGGAGGAGCCGTCGCCGACCCAGGAGCCGGATCCGCCGTCGCCGTCCCCGACGACCGCCGAGCCGTCGTCCTCGGCGCACGAGCAGACCACGCAGCTGGTGCGGAGGGAGCCGGCGCCTCGGGCGGGGTATCCGGCGGCGTAGCCGGTGAGGGTGCCGTGTGGCGTTCCGTCTCCGGTGCGGCTCCGGCCGCCGTCTCCCCGGTGGTGCGGGTGCAGGGGGCCTGTGGCGGCCCGGGGCGGCCGTGTGGTGAGAGTCACTCGGGATGGGCGCGGCGCGGTTTGCACTTGGTGGGGGCGGGTGCGTATGGTGGTAGATCGTTTGATCCCATTTGCCCGGCGCCAACATAGACGCGCCGCGTGTGGCGCGTACTCTCCCTTGCCGTGGCCGGACCGCATTGAGGCGGTCGATTGCGACTTTCACGGAGTTTGGGCGCGTGCCGTGAACTCCGGAAGGTTCGCATTTCGCATGTCTTTTGCCAGTACTGAGCACATCGTCCTGCCCGAGGACACCGAGGTCGAGGTCGCCGAGGCTGCCGAGGCCACCGACCAGACCGCCGCCCCCGAGATCACCTTCTCCGATCTCGGTCTGCCCGAGGGCATCGTCCGCAAGCTGGCGCAGAACGGCGTCACCGTCCCCTTCCCGATCCAGGCCGCGACCATCCCGGACGCCCTGGTCGGCAAGGACATCCTCGGCCGTGGCCGCACCGGCTCCGGCAAGACGCTGTCCTTCGGTCTGCCGACCCTGGCCACCCTGGCCGGCGGCCGTACCGAGAAGAAGAAGCCGCGGGCCGTGATCCTCACCCCGACCCGTGAGCTGGCCATGCAGGTCGCGGACGCGCTGCAGCCCTACGGCGACGTGCTCGGGCTGAAGATGAAGGTCGTGTGCGGCGGCACCTCCATGGGCAACCAGATCTACGCCCTGGAGCGGGGCGTGGACATCCTCGTCGCCACCCCGGGCCGCCTTCGCGACATCATCAACCGCGGCGCCTGCTCTCTCGAGGACGTGCAGATCGCCGTGCTCGACGAGGCCGACCAGATGTCCGACCTGGGCTTCCTGCCCGAGGTCACCGAGCTGCTCGACCAGGTGCCGGCCGGCGGCCAGCGCATGCTGTTCTCCGCGACCATGGAGAACGAGATCCAGACGCTCGTCGACCGGTACCTCAACGCGCCGGTGAGCCACGAGGTCGACGCCGCCCAGGGCGCGGTCACGACGATGTCGCACCACGTCTTCGTCGTGAAGCCCAAGGACAAGGCCCCGGTCACCGCCGCCATCGCCTCCCGCAAGGGGCGGACCATCGTCTTCGTCCGTACGCAGCTCGGCGCCGACCGCGTCGCGGAGCAGATGCGCGACGCAGGTGTGAAGGCGGACGCGCTGCACGGCGGCATGACCCAGGGCGCGCGCACCCGGACGCTGGCCGACTTCAAGGACGGGTACGTGAACGTGCTCGTCGCGACGGACGTCGCGGCCCGCGGCATTCACGTCGACGGGATCGACCTCGTGCTCAACGTGGACCCCGCCGGGGACCACAAGGACTACCTGCACCGCGCCGGTCGTACGGCCCGCGCCGGCCGTACGGGCACCGTGGTCTCCCTCGCCCTGCCGCACCAGCGGCGCCAGATCTTCCGGCTGATGGAGGACGCGGGCGTCGACGCCTCGCGCCACATCATCCAGGGCGGGGCCGCGTTCGACCCCGAGGTCGCCGAGATCACCGGCGCCCGGTCCATGACCGAGGTCCAGGCCGAGTCCGCCGGGAACGCCGCGCAGCAGGCCGAGCGGGACGTCGCGCACCTCACCAAGCAGTTGGAGCGCGCCACGCGGCGCGCGGCCGAGCTGCGCGAGGAGGCCGACCGGCTGGTCGCCCGGGCCGCCCGGGAGCGGGGCGAGGACCCGGAGGCGGCGATCGCGGCCGCCGCGGGGGCTTCGGCGGCGGCCGAGCAGGCCCCGGCGCAGGCTTCCACCGCCTCGGCCGAGGCCGCCGACGCGCCGGTGGCGGAGATCTCCGTACCGGAGCAGCCGACCGCACAGGACGCCGAGCGGGTCGTGCGCGCCGAGCGGGTCGAGCGTGAGGAGCGTACGTCCGGTTCGTCGTCGTACGAGCGCCGCGAGCGCCGGGACGACCGGGGCGGCTTCAACCGTGACCGTGACCGGGACCGTGGCTTCGACCGTCGGGACGGCGACCGTGGGTTCGACCGTCGGGACGGCGACCGTGGTGGCCGTTCGTTCGAGCGGCGTGACGACCGTGGCGGGTTCCGTCGCGACAACGACCGTGACCGTCGCCCCTTCGACCGCGAGCGCCGGGACGACCGGGGCGGCTTCAACCGCGACCGGGACCGGGACCGTGGCTTCGACCGTCGGGACGGCGACCGTGGGTTCGACCGTCGGGACGGCGACCGTGGTGGCCGTTCGTTCGAGCGGCGTGACGACCGTGGCGGGTTCCGTCGCGACAACGACCGTGACCGTCGCCCCTTCGACCGCGACCGCCGCGAGGCCGACCGTGGTGGCCGTTCGTTCGAGCGGCGTGACGACCGTGGCGGGTTCCGTCGCGACAACGACCGTGACCGCCGCCCCTTCGAGCGGCGCGACGAGCGCGGTGGTCACCGTGGCAGCGACCGCCCGTTCAACCGCGACCGCCAGGGCGACCGCCCCGGCTTCCGCTCCGGCGCCCACGACCGCCCCTACGGCCGTCGTGACGACCACCGCGGCACCGGCTCCGGCTCCTTCGGCCGCCGCGAGGACAAGCCGCGCTGGAAGCGCAACGGCTGACGCCGACTGAACGCGGAAGGGCCCGTACGACTCCGGTCGTGCGGGCCCTTCTCGCGTTCCTGAGGTGCATCAACAGTTCACCGTTTATCAACTACCTCTACTACTGGGACAGTTGTTAGCATCCTTTGACTTCGACTTGGCATGGAGGGGGCGCGGCCGAGGAGCTTCCGGCCGCCACGCATGCCGTTCTCGTTCCCTTGGGGAGGGACCCTTGTCTCGGCGCGTTCGCGCACGCTCTTCGGCGACCCGGCGCGGCCGGATCGCACTCACCTTGCTGGGCCTGGCCGCTCTCGGCGCCGGCTCGCTGACCACCGCGGTGCCTGCGGCCGCCGACACCATCACCCTGCCGTTCAAGCCGAACGGCCTGTGGGGCATCGACTACGCGGGTGGTGTGCTCACCACGGTGGAGCGGGCGCCGAACGGCGACCCGTACGTCACCAACCGCCCGGTCTCCGCCGACGGCACCACGGCGGGCGACCGCGACACCCGCGGCTATGCCGGCACGTTCGCGAACGGCGCCCATGTGCAGCAGGTGCCCTGCGACGCCGGCGCCTGCGTGCCGCTGCGGTCCGCGGGCAACGGCGACGTCGGCTACTTCTTCGGCAACGCCGAGGGCGAGGAGGGCAAGGAGAAGGCCCAGATCTGGACGAGCAGGAACAGCTACCACTCGGCCGCCGAACCCGTCGTCACCGGCGGCCGGTTCGTCGACATCACCGGCCGCTACTACGTCTACAACGCGGCCTCGACCGGCAAGCAGTACGTCGACGCCGTGCAGCCGTACCTCGTGCACGACGTACGCCTGACCCGCTCGGTCACCGCCGCCTCCGTGTGGGGCCAGCGGCTGTACACGCCGGGCTCCGGGAACGGCACGGTCACCGGGTACGACCTGGAGCAGCGCAGGACGGTCGAGACGCTCGCCACCGGGGCGCCCTGCACGGTCAAGGAACTTCAGGTGGTGGGCCGCTGGGTCTACTGGAACTGCGGCGCCACCGGCCCGGCGGGCGTGTACGACCGTACGGCGAAGAGGGCGATCACCGTGCCGTCCGGGCCGGCCCTCGTCGGGGACGGATACCTCGTCCGGCACGACCGGACGGCCGGGAAGCTGATGCTCACCGACTTCCACACCGGTACGGCCGAGACCGCGCGCGAGATCGCCGACCTGCCGGCCGGGAACACCGCCGACCAGCGGCGGCAGACCTGGTCCGTGGACAAGTTCGGCGGTGACATCGCGTACGCGGACGCGGACGGAAGCGTGCACGTGGTGCAGAGCGGGGTGCCCTCCCAGCCGCTGGCGGTGATCGAGTCCGAGGTCGCCGACGGGCACGTCGACGTCAAGGACCTCTGGTGGAACAGCACCTGGCAGCTCAACAAGCCGGCCAGGTGGACCTTCACCGTGAAGGACGCCCAGGGGCGCACCGTGCACACCGAGACGGGTACCGGCACCGCTCCCGAGGCCGGCTGGAACGGCAAGTCGGACGCGGGGGCCCTCCTGTACAACGCCGCCTACAGCTGGACCCTGACGGCCACGGCCACCGAGGGCACCGGCACGTACAGCACCGGCGGCATCATCGGGCTCAGCGGCGGTCTGCAGGGCCACCACGACCAGGGCGGCTACAGCTACGGCGAACTGGTCACCCTCAACTCCTCCGGCGGCCTGACCCTGCACTACACCAAGGGCAAGGGCACCTTCGACTGGAAGCAGTCCGCCTCCGGCTGGCCCGCAGGGACCGTGGCCGTTCCCTTCGGCGACCTGACCGGCGACCGGTGCGCCGAGATGCTGATCCGCATGCCGAACGGCGAACTGCGCCGCTACACGGGCCGCTGCGGCGTGTCGTACACCCCGTCGAACAGCCGCCTGACGCTCGGCACCGGGTGGAACCAGTACGACGTTCTCACCGCGCCGGGTGACGTCACCAAGGACGGCCGCCCGGACCTGATCGCCCGCAACGCCTCGACAGGCGCGGTGTACCTCTACAAGGGGACCAGCACCGGCAAGCTGGCAGCGCGCGTGAAGCTGTACGACAACTGGAAGACGTACAAGAAGATCGTCGGGGCCGGTGACCTCAACGGCGACGGGATCGGTGACCTGGTCGCTCAGGACAAGGCGAACAACCTGTACCGGTACTTCGGGAAGGGCGACGGCACCTTCGCGCCGCGGGTGAAGATCGCCACCGGCTGGGGTGCCTCGTACAACGCGGTCGTCGGTATCGGCGACATCACCGGCGACGGGAAGGCGGACCTGGTCGCCCGCGACACGGCGGGGAATCTCTTCCGGCAGGCCGGTTACGGCAACGGAACCTTCGCGGCGCGGGTGAAGATCGGTACGGGCTGGCAGAGCTACAAGGGCATTTTCTAGTCACCCTGTGACGCATGTCACGCCCCCGGTGAGGGAATCGCTGGGGGCATGACAGATGACGCCAGAGTGAGTGGGCTGTCGGACGAGGAACGGCTGGCCCAGCTCGGTTACACGCAGGTTCTCGCCCGCCGCATGTCGGCGTTCTCCAACTACGCGGTCTCCTTCACGATCATCTCGGTCCTGTCGGGCTGCCTCACCCTCTACCTGTTCGGCATGAACACGGGTGGCCCGGCCGCGATGACCTGGGGTTGGGTCGCCGTCGGCCTGATGACCCTGTTCGTCGGCCTGTCCATGGCCGAGATCTGTTCGGCCTACCCGACCTCCGCGGGCCTGTACTTCTGGGCCCACCGCCTCGCGCCCCCGCGCACCGCGGCCGCCTGGGCCTGGTTCACGGGCTGGTTCAACGTGCTGGGCCAGGTGGCGGTGACGGCGGGCATCGACTTCGGGGCCGCCTCCTTCCTCGGCGCGTATCTGAACCTCCAGTTCGACTTCGAGGTCACGCCCGGCCGCACGGTCCTGTTGTTCGCGGCGATCCTGCTTCTGCACGGTCTGCTGAACACCTTCGGCGTCCGGATCGTCGCCCTCCTCAACAGCGTGAGCGTGTGGTGGCACGTGCTGGGGGTGGGACTCATCGTGGGCGCGCTGGCATTCGTACCCGACCACCACCAGTCGGCCTCCTTCGTGTTCACCAAGTTCGTGAACAACACCGGCTGGGGCAGCGGGGTGTACGTGGTGCTGCTGGGCCTGCTGATGGCCCAGTACACCTTCACCGGTTACGACGCCTCCGCCCATATGACGGAGGAGACCCACGACGCGTCGACGGCGGGCCCGAAGGGCATCGTGCAGTCCATCTGGACGTCGTGGATCGCGGGTTTCGTCCTCATCCTGGGCTTCACCTTCGCCATCCAGTCCTACGACGGCGCCCGCACGTCCCCGACCGGCGCGCCGCCCGCCCAGATCCTGCTCGACGCGCTCGGCGCGACTGCCGGCAAGCTGCTCCTGCTCGTCGTCATCGGGGCGCAGCTCTTCTGCGGGATGGCCTCGGTGACCGCCAACAGCCGGATGATCTACGCCTTCGCACGGGACGGGGCGCTGCCGTACTCGCACCTGTGGCACACGGTCAGCCCCCGCACCCGTACCCCCGTCGCCGCCGTCTGGCTCGCGGCGGGCGGCGCGCTCGCCCTCGGCCTGCCGTACCTGATCAACTACACGGCCTACGCCGCCGTCACGTCCATCGCCGTCATCGGCCTGTACGTCGCCTACGTCATCCCGACCCTGCTGCGGCTGCGCAAGGGCGAGGCCTTCGAACGGGGGCCCTGGCACCTGGGCCGCTGGTCGACGGTGATCGGCGTGGTGTCGGTGGCGTGGGTCGGCGTGATCACGATCCTCTTCATGCTGCCCCAGGTCTCCCCGGTCACCTGGGAGACCTTCAACTACGCCCCGGTCGCCGTCCTGGTGGTGCTGGGCTTCGCGGCGACATGGTGGCTGGCATCCGCCCGGCACTGGTTCCTGAACCCGGACCACGCGCGCACGCTCGCGCGGGAGGCCGCGCGGGCGGCTTCGCCCGAACCGGTCGATCCGTAACACTTCCGGAGCACTGACACCCTGTTCCGCCGTTCGACGTGGCCGGGTCCCCGATACCCGATCGGAGACACGGCCACGTCCGGCTATGCTCGGGTAGGCAACATCGCCTGGGCCCTTAGCTCAATTGGCAGAGCAGTGGACTTTTAATCCATTGGTTGTGGGTTCGAGTCCCACAGGGCCTACGGTTCGCAGGCGGGCTATATGCCCTCTGACCTGCTACGCAGCGCCCGGGTCGGCTTCGGCCGACTCGGGCGCTGTGGCGTTTTCGAGGTTCTGCGTGAGCGATGCGTGAGCGGACGGGCTGGGGACGCCCCATGTGGAGAGCACCCAACAGGCTCAAGCCGTCAGGTCGTTCCGAAGCCGAGCCGGCTGCCGCTCGCCGAGATCGGCCGGGGGGCGATTCGCACACGATGGCAGAGGAGCGCGGCGCGGCGGCGCGCCTGTCTGCGGGAGGTGCCGGAGGTCCGGCCTGCGGGCGGGTGCAGCGCCGACAGGCCATTGGAGGAAACTCCAGATTCCCACCTGGCAGTGCGGCGATCGAGCGGGAGGCGTTGACGAACAAGGTGGCGCTTTCTACTGCGCGGCTTCCTGCAGCGGATCTCGATCCTGCTCGGCCTGCTCGTCGGCCCCCTCGCGGCGATCCCGCTCGCCGAGGTCGACCTGCACGCGCTCAGCAGCCTGCCGGTGTTCGAGCTGCCGCACCCCTTCGCCTTCGGCGCACCGCGCTTCGAGGCAGCCTCGATCATCTCCATGCTGGTGGTGATGGTGGTCTCGATGACCGAGTCCACCGCTGACATGATCGCGCTCGGCGAGGTCGTGGAGCGGCCCGTGGATCTGAATGCCGGATCGAACGCGATCATCGTGGCGGTCAGCCTGGCCTTCGGGATCTTCCCCATCGCTTTCCCGGGCTTCTATCACGCCTTCCCCGAGCAGGTCGCGACCGTGCTGAGCTCGGGCATTTCGGCAGGCTGGCTGCTGGCGATCACACTGAACCTGCTCTTCAATCACCTGGGCAAAGGACGCGAGGTCCCGCAGGCATAGAAGAAGGCGAGCGTGAAGGCGGCCAGGCCGAGGAGAACATCGGGCTCCTCTCTGACGCGGGACGCCCCAGGCAACTGCCTGGGGCGTCGTGATGGCTGCCGCCTGCCGTGCGCGCACGGCGTTCAGCGGTTGATGAGATGGGCCGACCCGAGTGCCGGGGACCGGCTCGTGAGCGTCAGACGATGCGCTTGCGGCCCAGGAGGAAGACGAACACCGCGACGGCGGCGGTCAGGGCGAAGAGGATCGAGGCACCGAACCACTGCATGCCGCTCATCTGCGTGCTCGGCAGGTAGTCCACCGACCAGCCCACGAGGTCGTACTTCTGGGCACAGGCCTTGTCCGACAGCCCCTCGCGCACGCAGGTGCCCCAGCCGTAGGTCTGCCCGGAACCCGAGAGGTACGACCGGTCGAGCTCCAGGGCGCCTTCAGGCAGATGCGCGTACGCGGTGTCGCCGATGATTCCCTTGTCGGTGGTGATCGTGACGACCTGGCCGAGGCTCAGCCGCTGCATGTGCCAGACCACCTGGACGACGACGGCGAAGGCGAAGGTGACGACCATGGAGATCAGGGTGCGGCGCAGGAGCATGCCGATCGCCACGGCGCCCACGAAGGTGAAGAGCGCGAGCGCGACGGGCACGGGTCCGGTGTTGTCGAACGCGGGGCCCTCGCTCCACCCCAGAACCTGGTCCACGTTCTTGACGGGGTGCCACCACCAGCCGAACGTGACGGACAGCGCCGCCGTGGACACGACGACCACCAGGGCGCTGATCCCGAGCTTGGTGGCCAGCCAGCGGCTTGGGCTGACGGACTGGCAGCTGACGAGTTTCGCGGTGCCGTTTTCCAGGTCACCGGCGAGCAGCGGGGCGCCGAGGAAGACGCCGAGCAGGATGGGGATGAACCCGAGGCCGTAGGCCACCAGCTGGAACTGGGGGGCGTACGTCAGTGCGCCCTCCAGCCACTTGTCGGACGCCGCGTCAGGCCAGCCATGTGCGGTGAGGGCGTCCACCAGGCCGGTGCGCAGATAGGCGATCACTGCCATGGAGGCGGCGGTGGCGGCGAGGATGGTCCAGAAGCCGGCCCGGTGCTGGCGCCAGATGAGCCACGTCAGGCCGCTGAGCCGGAAGCCGCGAGTGGTCATGGGGGACGCGGTGGACCCGTTGGGCCCGATGGCGGAGGTCCCGGTCAGGCTGCTCATGCCGCCACCGTCCGCGTGCCGTTGGAGGCGCCCGAGCCGTAGGCCTGCCCCGGGACATGGGCTTCGGGGCTGATCAGGGGTGGCGCGTCGGGGCAGCGCAGATAGGAGAGCAGCAGTTCCTCCAAGTTCGGGGTGACGGCCTGCCACTGGCCGGTCACCGGGCCGTTGGGGCGTATGAGGGCGTTGACCTGGCGTCCGCTGGTGCGGCACTCGACGACGGTGTGGCCGGCGAGCTCCGCCGGAACGCCCTGGGCGGGGCCCTGCGGCCGGCTGTTGCCCTCGCCGCTCGCGACACCGCTCAACAGCACATGGGCGCTGCGGAGTTCGTCCACGTCACCGGCCATGCGCAGTCCGCCCGAGGAGACGACGAGGAGAAAGTCGCAGATGCTCTCCAGCTCGCTGAGCATGTGGGAGGACATCAGCACAGTGGTGCCGTGTTCGGCGGCCTCGGCCATCAACGTGCTCATGAGCTCCCGGCGGACCAGCGGGTCGAGGTCGGACATCGGCTCGTCGAGCATCAGCAGGTCGGGGCGCTTGCCGAAGGCGAGGGCGAAGGCGACCCGGGTGCGCTGGCCACCGGAGAGGGTGCCGATCTTCGCTTCCATGGGCACATTGCCCGCGCGGACGACGTTCTCGGCGGCCCGCTGGTCCCAGCGGGGGTTCAGTTCGCGTCCCATGCGCAGCGTCTCGGCCACGGTGAAGCGGCGGAACAGCGGCTTCTCCTGGGCGAGGAACGCCGTGCGCTGTCCCGCCTCCGTGGATTCCGGTGCCGCGCCGAACACCTTGAGGGTGCCGTCCGTCGGCTGCAGCAGATTGGCGGCGATGCCCATCAGCGTCGTCTTTCCCGCGCCGTTGGGGCCCACCAGCCCGCAGATCCGGCCGGCCGGCAGCCGGAACGAGCAGTCCCGCAAGGCCCAGCCGCGACGGTACTTCACGCCCACCCCGTAGGCCTCTATCGCCGACGCCTCCGCCGGACCCCCGACGTCCATGGCATCCCTGGCGTTACTCACTGGTACCTCGTTTCTGGACTCAACGTCGTTCCGGCGGTCGCCGTGTTCTCGCCGTACCGCTCCTCCAGGACCGACGTGACCAGCGCGGTCACGTCCTCCCGCTCCAGGCCGGCCTCGCGTGCCCGTGTCATCCACGCCTCCAGCTCCCCGCGCAACGGGGAGTCGGCGCCCGCCTGGGGGCGGGCCAGTGACCGGCGAATGAAGGTGCCCAGGCCGGGCCGTGGCTCGACCAGACCTTCGCGTTCCAGCTCCCGGTACGCCTTGAGCGTGGTGTTCGGGTTGACCGCGCAGGTCTCGGCGACCTCCTTGGCGGTGGGCAGCCGGTCCCCCGGCATCAGAACGCCCAGCCGCAGGGCCTGCTTGGTCTGCTGGACGATCTGCTGATAGGCGGCGATCCCGCTCCGCCTGTCGATGCGGAACTCCACGAGCTTCAACACCCTTTAGCTACTTGATTAGTGAAATGATGATGTGGCGGTAGGCCGAGACCTGTCAAACGGATCGGCTCCCACGGCACCGCGCCGAGACGGAACGGTGACCGAGCCATGACATTGGCAGACCGAGCACATGGCCCAGGACATGGCCGAGGGCACGCAGAAGCGCCCAGACCGGTTTGCCCGGTCGGGGCGCTTCGTTCTTCGGCGACATCGGGGTTGTCGGGCGACATCGGGGTTGTCGACGCCCTCGGGTTGTTCGGCGACCTCGGGTTGTTCGGCGCCCTCGGGAAGGTCCCGGTGCAGGTGCCCTGGAACCGGGGGGTGCCGGCCAGGCGCCGGTCAGCCCGCCGTCAGTTCCGTGAGTGGCAGCGTGTGCTGCGTGTGGACCACCTTCGCGCGGAGGTAGCGGACGTTCTGGGCCGTGGTGAAGACGCCCGTGGGGACGCGGTGGGTGACGGTGAGGCCCAGGGTGCGGAGCTGGTCCGCCTTGTCGGGGTTGTTGGAGAGCAGGTCCAGGGTGTCGATGCCGAGGGCGCGGAGCATCTGCCCGGCGGCCGTGTAGTCCCGGGCGTCCTCCGGCAGACCGAGCGCGGCGTTGGCCTCGTAGGTGTCCAGGCCCTGGTCCTGGAGGGCGTACGCGTCGAGCTTGTTGTAGAGGCCGATGCCGCGGCCCTCCTGGCGGAGGTAGAGCAGGACGCCGCCGCTGTCCGCGATGCGTTCCACCGCCTCGCGCAGCTGGGGGCCGCAGTCGCAGCGGGCCGAGCCGAAGACGTCGCCGGTCAGGCACTCGGAGTGCAGGCGCACCAGCGGCGGGCGGTCGGCGGGCACCTCGCCGAGGATCACGGCCACGTGCTCCTGGCCGTCGGTGAGTCCGTGGAAGGTGACCAGGTCGGCGGTGACCGTGTAGCCGTCGCCGAAGCGGAGCGGGACCGTCACGCGGGTGCGGACCGTGGCGGCGGGGAGGTCGGTCGCGGCTTGGGTGTCGTTCGCGTCGCGCATGTGTGTCGTCTTTCTCCGGTCCGGCGGTTGCGGGTGCGGAGGGTGCGCCCCATGCTTCAGATTTGAAGCACAACCTCGGTCGGAGACTCTAACTCCTGCTTTAAAGTTCAAGCAACCTTTTTTGGGGGGAATTACGGCGCCGACGAACGCCTTCGCCACGGCAGCGCCCCGCACGCCGACTGCTCCTCGTCCCCTTGGAGGGCCTCCGTGATCCGTGCGCAGATCGCCTCCAGCTGACCCACCTGCTCGGGGGTGAGGTGATCGAAAACCGATGCGCGGACTGTCTCCACGTGGCCCGGCGCCGTACGCTCCAGGAGCGCCATGCCCTCGTCCGTCAGGACCGCCATGCTGCCCCGCTTGTCGGTCGGGCACCCTTCCCGGCGGACGGTGCCGTCCTTCTCCAGGCGGGTGACGACGTACGTCAGCCGACTACGGGTGATCTTCGTGGCCTCGGCGAGGTCGGTCATCCGCATGCGGTGGTCGGGTGCGTCGGAGAGGTGGGCCAGTACGGAGTAGTACAGGTGCGGCATGCCGGCCTCCTGCTGGAGCTGCCGGTCGATCGTGTCCTCCAGGAGCCACGACGCGGCGATGTACGAGCGCCAGGCGCGCTCTTCCTCCGGGGTGAGCCAGCGGGTCGTCATACTGACAGTGTAGTTATTGTTTAAAAGTTGAACCAAGCCTCCCTGTTGGACCACGCCTTACTGGAGTGCACCTCATGGCCCACCCCTACGTCCTGTTGTCCGCCGCCGTCTCCCTCGACGGTTTCCTGGACGACACCGGGCCCGAGCGGCTCCTGCTGTCCGGGCCGGAGGACTTCGACCGGGTCGACGAGGTGCGGGCGGGCAGCGACGCGATCCTCGTCGGGGCGGGCACCCTGCGCACCGACAACCCGCGGCTGCTCGTCTACTCGGCCGAACGGCGCGCGGCCCGGGTCGCCGCGCGGCTGCCGGAGTACCCGCTGAAGGTCACGGTCAGCGCGTCCGGCGACCTCGATCCGCAGGCCCGCTTCTGGCACACGGGCGGCGCGAAGATCGTCTATACGACGGACAAGGGCGCGGAGCGGCTGCGCGGACTGCTGCCGGCCGACGTGGAGGTGGCCGCGCTCGGGCCGGACGTCGAGTGGCGGGCCGTGCTCGCCCATCTGGGCGACGTCAAGGGCGTACGGCGGCTGATGGTCGAGGGCGGCGGACGCGTGCACACGCAGCTGCTCCAGCAGGGGCTCGCGGACGAGCTCCAGCTCGTGGTCGCGCCACTGTTCGTGGGGGAGACGGCCGCGCCGCGGATGTTCGGGCCGGGGGTGTATCCGGCGGGGCGGATGCGGCTGGTGGAGACGCGACCGGTCGGGGACGTCGTGCTGGTGCGGTACGTCCCCACGGCGCCCGGCACGGGGAGGCTCGCCTCCGCCGCGGACCGGCGGTGGCTGGAGGTGGCCTGCGAACTGGCGGCACAGTGTCCGCCCTCCCCGACGGCCTTCAGCGTGGGGGCGGTGATCGTCGCGGCCGACGGTACGGAGCTGGCGCGGGCGCACTCCCGTGAGGGGGGCGACCCCGTGGTCCACGCGGAGGAGGCGGCGCTGGCCAAGCTCGACCCGGCGGATCCCCGGCTGGTCACCGCCACGGTGTACAGCAGCCTGGAACCGTGCGCCCGCCGCGCCTCCCGGCCCGCGCCGTGCGCCCGGCTCATTCTCGACGCCGGAGTACGACGGGTGGTGACGGCCTGGCGCGAACCGGACACGTTCGTGCAGTCGGCCGACGGAAGCGGGCTGCTGGCGGCGCACGGGGTGGACGTGGTGGTGCTCCCGGAGTACGAGGACCGAGCGAAGGCTCCGAACGCCCATCTGGTGCCGCCGGCCTCCCGGGCCTGACGCACGGGCCGACATTGCGGCGGGCGGGCGGGCGTACGGGCTGACGTGTGGCGGGCGGGCGGGCGGGCGGGCGGGCGTGCGGGCGTGCGGGCGTGCGGGCGGCGTACGGGCTGACGTGTGGCGGGCGTGAGGGCGGGCGTACGGGCTGACGTGTGGCGGGCGGGTGGCGTACGGGCCGACGTGCGGCGGGCATGCGGCGCCGCCCCGGCCGACATGCGGCCTCCACGCGGCGCCGCACCGGCCGTCACGTGGCGCCGCACCGGCCGTCACGTGGCGCCGCACCGGCCGAAGCGCGGGCCGCGCACCGGGTCACGGCTCCGTGGACGGCCGGAAAAAGCTGGTGAGAGCCGTGGGCGGGAAACCCGTGTGCTTCGCGTGCCGCGCATGGCGTACACTGGTTTCACCGACGCGGGGTGGAGCAGCTCGGTAGCTCGCTGGGCTCATAACCCAGAGGTCGCAGGTTCAAATCCTGTCCCCGCTACTGATGGCCGAGGGCCGGAATCCGAAAGGGTTCCGGCCCTCGGCGTTTCTCTGCCTGCAGATCTCGCAAAGCGGTCCTGGGGCGGAGGTCCAGTGGGGTGCGGGGGCGGAGCCCCGAGGTCCGTGGGTCTCCGGTGGACGTACCCCAGTCGGCCCCCAGAGGTCGCTCCCCTCCCTGCTTCCGGGAAAGCATGAACGGGTGCGGCAGCAAGGAGGTGTGCGGCGGTCCGGGGAGCCGCACGACGACCACGACCGGGGCGGCGGCCGGGCCCCCGGCGCCCCCGTGCCCGACCCCAGTGCCGGAGACGACCGGCCGCCGGCGTCCGTCGAGCCCGAGGCCCGCCGGATCTCGTACGCGCGCACGTTCCTGCGTGCTCTGCCCGAGCTGCTCATCATCGGCGGCGTCTTCTACGACCACCTCACCCCGCCCCCCTTCACGGCCGTGCCCTTCTTCACCGCCGCCCCGCTCGTCGCCGCCCCCCTCTACTCGCTCCGCGGCACCGTCCTCACAGGCGTGGCCGGGGTCATCGCCATCGTTCTCGTCCACCTCAGGCTCGGCACCCTCGTACAGGTCGACGCGATCACCGACGTGGTCACCATCGTCACCGTCGCCGTCCTGGCCGTCCTCATCAACGTGCTCGTGCGCCGCAACGTCCAACGCCTCGCCTCGGCCCGGGAGATCGCCGAGGCCGCCCAGCGCGCCGTGCTGCCCGAGCCCGCCGAGCGGATCGGCGGGCTCGACTTCGCCGCCCGGTACGAGGCGGCGCAGGCCGACGCCTTCATCGGCGGCGACCTGTACGCGGTACAGGACTCCCCGCACGGTGTCCGGCTCCTCGTCGGGGACGTGCGCGGCAAGGGAATGGGGGCTGTGGCCGCAGTCGCCGTCGCCATCGGTGCCTTCCGGGAGGCCGCCGAGCAGGAGTCCACCCTGGAGGCCGTCGCCCAGCGCCTGGAGCGGGCACTGTCGCGCGAAGCCGCCCGACGCGCCGGGATCGAGGCGTTGGAGGGGTTCGCCACCGCCGTCCTCGCGGAGATCCCGCACGGCCGCGGCATCGTCCGGATCGTCAACCGGGGGCACCCCGCCCCGCTGCTCCTGCTCCCGGACGGCCGCCTGCGCGAGTTGGAGCCCCGGGAACCCGCGCTGCCGCTCGGCATGGCCGAGTTGCGCATCCGACCCGACCGGGCGGAGGAGTGGGACCTTCCGCGCGGGGCGATGCTGTTCCTCTACACCGACGGCGTCTCGGAGGCGCGGGATGCGCGGGGGACGTTCTACGACCCCGCCGAACGCCTCGCAGGCGGCGTCTTCCCCGGGCCCGGTGACCTGCTGACCGCCGTCGCCGACGACGTCGCCCGTCATACCGGCGGCCACGCCACCGACGACATGGCCCTGTTGGCCGTGCGCCGCCCCTGAGCGGCACGGGCCGGCCCCGGTGCTCGACCGTTATCACAGCGAGTGAGCGAACCGCACCCCTCCGCGTAACAGCTGACATACAGTCAATACCTGCGGGGTCCCTGAGGTGCGGTCAACTCGTCCGTATTTCGCCGCTCATGGCGTGAAAGTCCTGGCCGATAGCCGTCAACGATCTGTCCGAACAGCTTGGAATCCAGCCCCCGGGTCTATTAACGTTCGATAACGCAGCGCGGTTGTCCCAGCCGTCACAAGAGGCGGCTCCGTGCGCATGTGCCGAATCCCGCAAGGGAACCGGGGAACCACCTTTTGGGGTGAATCGAGCGGATATCGCCGTGGAAGCACGGTGGGTATACGCGCGTAGGAGACCTTCCTCTCCGAACCCGTCAGCTAACCCGGTAGGCGAGACGGAAGGAAAGGAGTGCGCCCACGTGGCGTCCAACCGGCCTGCCCAGAGCACCTCGTTCGCTCCGAACGACACTCAGACGTTCGGATTCGCACCGCGTACCGACGAGGGTCCCTGGGAGGAGTGGAACCCCACCGAGGATTCCCTCCGTCCCGTCCGCGGCCGGCACCGCGTCACCAAGCAGCGCGGGGGCGGTCTCGCACGCAGCTCCACCGTTCTGGGCGTCGGCGTGATGGCCGCCGTCGGTGCGGGCGGCATGGCCACCGCGCAGAGCGGCAAGCCGCCGGTGTCGATATCCCTGCCGGACCTGTCCTCCGTCACGGACTCGGCCAAGTCGCTCATCGGCGAGGACACCCCCACCCCCAAGGGCTCCGCCACCGCCCTCAGCAGCGTGGGCGTGACCACCGCCGACGCCGCCGAGAGCGGCGCGGACGCGGGCGAGGCGCTGCGCGCCCGGATCATCCAGCAGGCCGAGTCCCAGCAGGACCAGGTCGCGAGCGCCGCCGCGCGGGCCGCTGAGGCCGCCGCCGCGAAGAAGGCCGCCGCCGCGGCCGCGAAGGCGCAGGAGGACGCGAAGGCCAAGGCCGCCGCCGCGAAGAAGGCGGCGGAGGAGGAGGCCAGGAAGAAGGCCGAGGCGGCGCGGCTGGCCGAGCTGGCCAAGCAGTACACGCTGCCGACCTCCTCGTACACCATCACCTCGACCTTCGGCCAGGCCGGCTCCATGTGGTCCTCCGGCTACCACACGGGTCTCGACTTCGCCGCGCCCACGGGCACGCTCATCAAGGCGATCCACAGCGGCACCATCACGGAGGCGGGCTGGGCCGGTTCCTACGGCTACCGCACGATCCTCACCCTGGACGACGGCACGGAGCTGTGGTTCTGCCACCAGTCGTCGATCAGCGTCAGCGTCGGCCAGAAGGTCTCCACGGGAGACGTCATCGGCCGCGTGGGCGCCACCGGCAACGTGACCGGGCCGCACCTGCACCTGGAGGTGCACCCCGGTGGCAGTGCCGAAGGAGTGGACCCGATGGCCTGGCTGCGGAGCAAGGGCCTCACCCCCTGACACCGCCCCTCCCCTGAGCCCCGGCGGTCCTGACGGCGTCCCCCCGACGTCAGGGCTGCCGGTTGGATGTCGATCCATGCGTCAGGGCCTGCCAGACGCAGGGATCGCCTGACGCGGGGATCACTTGACGCAGGGATCACCTGACACAGGGATCACCTGACACAGTGATCACCTGATACGGGGATCACCTGACACAGGGATCCCGACGGGCCGGAATCCGGCCATCCGCTCGGTTGCGCCAACTTTGCGGCTGTCCCGGAAGCAGCCGGTAGGGCTCGCGTGTTGAGCTTGAGCATGACTTCTCTTCGCAAGCTTGGCTCGTCCGACCTCGAGGTCTTCCCCCTCTCCCTCGGCGGCAACGTCTTCGGCTGGACCGCCGACGAGGCACAGTCCTTCGCCGTGCTCGACGCGTACACGGCTGCGGGCGGCAACTTCGTCGACACGGCCGACTCGTACTCGGCGTGGATCGAGGGCAACAAGGGCGGCGAGTCCGAGACCATCATCGGCAAGTGGATCAAGGCGCGCGGCAACCGATCCGACGTGATCATCGCGACCAAGGTCAGCCAGCACCCCGAGTACCAGGGGCTGACCGCCGCCAACATCAAGGCAGCGGCGGACGCGTCCCTGCGCCGTCTGGGCACCGACTACATCGACCTCTACTACACGCATTTCGACAAGCCGGAAGTGCCGGTCGAGGAGATCATCGGCGCCCTGGACGAACTGGTCAGGGCGGGCAAGGTGCGCGCCATCGGCGCCTCCAACATCTCCGCCGAGCGCCTCCAGGAGTCCCTCGACTTCTCCGACCGCGAGGACCTGGCGCGGTACGTGGCGTTGCAGCCGCACTACAACCTGGTCTCGCGGGACACCTACGAGGGCGCGCTGCGGGACGTCGCCTCCCGCGCCGGTCTGGCGGCCGTCCCGTACTACTCGCTCGCGTCCGGCTTCCTGACGGGCAAGTACCGGCCGGGTACGGCGGTGGACTCGGCGCGGGCGGCGGGCGCGGGCAAGCATCTGGAGACCGAGCGCGGGCGGCGCGTCCTGGCGGCTCTCGACGAGGTCGCGCAGGCGCGGGGCGCCGAGATCGCGACGGTGGCCCTGGCATGGCTGGCGGCCCGGCCGACGGTCGCGGCCCCGATCGCCTCGGCCCGCACGCCGGAACAACTGCCCGCACTGCTGGCGGTGGGCGACCTGACACTCACGGACACGGAAGTGGCGAGGCTGACGGAGGCGTCGGCGTAGGTCGGCACAGGGACGACCCGAAGGCGTCGGCCGGTCGGGGCCCGCTGCCCGAGGCCGGGGCGGGGCCCCGAGGCCCCAGCGGCACGGCTGCCCGTGGCCGCGGGGCGCTGTGTGACGTCAGTCAGCCGTGGCTTTTCTCCGCTGCCGCGGCGGCCGGTCGTGGCCACGGGTTCCGGTGGTGCCGGACCGGCGTATCTCGTTACGAGCGGTACGGGTTGTACCCGGGATACGGCAGATACGGCACCGTCGATCCGTACGGCACCGTCGATCCGTACGGCGGCGGTGCCGTGTACACCGGTGCGTACCCGTACCCGTACCCCGGCCAGGCCGGCGGAGCCGCCGGGGCCATGGACCGAGCCGCATGAGCCAGCGCCGGGCGCGCCACCTCCCGCCGCGCCCACAGCTCGGCGAGCAACTCCCGCTCCCGTACGACGAAATCGGCCCCCGCCCGGCCCCGGCGCCCCCGGTGGCGCAGGAACGCCAGCGACGTCGCGTACGCCTCGTACTCCGCGACCGAGCGCGCCGCCGCCTTCCCGAAGTGCTGTCTCGCGTACTCCCGGGCCAGCCGCCGCGCCCGCATGGAGCCGAGCACGAACGGCTCGATCGGACTCAGCCACCCGGCGACCGCGTACGCGGGAAGCTCCTCCCGAACGGTCCGCAGCTCCCGTTGCCGCGTCCAGATGACCAGCCAGGTCAGCAACCCGAACGCGGGCACCATGAACGACGCGTACACCGCGAAGAACCCGTACTGGCCGAACGTCGACGACCCGTTCCACATGCTGTGCATGCCCATCGCGAGCAGCAGCCCGCCCAGCGGCATCAGCACCCGGCGTATGCGTCGGCGCTCCGCCGTCAGTGCGGTGATGCCGAAGCCGATACCAGTGAGCACGGTGAACAGCGGGTGCGCGAAGGGGGACATCACCACGCGGACGAAGAAGGTCGCGGCCGTCATGGACGCCAGCCCGCGCTCACCGCTCAACTGGTCCGTGCCGAAGGCCGTGCCCAGATAGAGGATGTTCTCGGTGAAGGCGAAGCCGGTCGCGGTGACCCCGGCTATCACCACCCCGTCGACGATTCCGGTGAAGTCCCGTCTGCGGAAGAGGAAGAGCAGCAGCACGGCGGCTGCCTTCGCGGACTCCTCGACCATGGGCGCTATGACGGTCGCGCCGAGCGTGTCGGCACTGTTCGGATCGGCGGTCGCGGTCGCTATCCATCTGGTGGCGAAGCTGTTCGCGACGATCGCTATGAGCGCGGCGGCGCAGGCACCCCACGCGAAGGCGAACAGCAGGTTCCGCCAGGGCCCGGGCTCGACCCGGTCCAGCCAGCGGAACGCGGCGGTGAGCAGAGGCACGGGCAGGACCGCGAGGCCGAGGCCGACCAGAAAGCCCTCGGTGCCGGTCTGCTGCCGTACGAGGGCGAGGATGACGAGCCCGGAGAGCGCGAGGAGTGTGATCAGCGCCCCGTACCGCACCCACCGCTTCTGCCACCAGTGCGCGTGCCCGAGCGTGCCACCGCCGGCGTCGCCCTGGGGGTGCGTCGGGTACGAGGGAAAGGTGGCCACGGCATCGACCCTAACGAGGGAGGGGCGCCGCCCGCGACGGTGCCCGGCGGGGGCCCGCAGGGCGCTCAGTCGCCGGCGGTGGGCTGGTCTGGGTGCTGTACGCGACGGAACAGCAGGTCGTTCACGACATGACCCTTGTCCAGTCCCTGGCCCTCGAAACGGGTCAGCGGCCGGAACCCGGGGCGCGGCGCGTAACCTCCGTCGGCCTGTGTGTTCTCGAAGTCCGGGTGCGCGGTGAGCACGTCGAGCATCTGCTCGGCGTACGGCTCCCAGTCCGTCGCGCAGTGCACGAGCGCGCCCGGCTTGAGGCGGGTGGCGGCGAGCGTGAGGAACTCGGGCTGGATGAGCCGCCGCTTGTGGTGGCGCTTCTTGGGCCAGGGGTCGGGGAAGTAGACGCGCAGGCCGTCGAGGGAGTCCGGTGTGAGCATCTCGCGCAGCAGGATGATCGCGTCGCCGTTTCCGACCCGGATGTTGCTCAGCCCGTTCCGGTCGGCGAGACCCAGCAGATTGCCCTGGCCGGGGGTGTGCACGTCGACGGCGAGGATGTTGGTGCCGGGGTCACCCGCCGCCATCCGCGCGGTGGCCTCACCCATGCCGAACCCGATCTCCAGCACGGCGGGGTTGGTGTTCCCGAACAGCTCGACGAGATCGACGACCCGCTGCCCGTCGATGTCCAGCCCCCACTTGGGCCACAGTCGCTGCAGGGCGTCCGCCTGCCCGGCCGTCACCCGGCTCCGCCGCGGTTGAAAGCTCCGGATCCGCCGCTCGAAGTGCGACCCGGCGGGATCGGCCTTGGGCCCGTCGGGGAACCGGGGCTCACCCTTGGCCCGGGTGTGCCGGGTGGAAGCACCGGGGGCGACGTGCGGATCTTCGGGAGCGAAGCTGAGGGAGTCAGACACAGTGGGACCAATTTTAGAGGCAGAGCGGCACCACTCAGCCCGGCCGGGGTCTCCAACGGCAACCACCCCTGGGTAACCGCTCACTCTCGTCCCAACACAGCCAACACCCGCCGCGCCACCTCCCGCCCGATCGGCAGCGAAGCGGTCGCGGCAGGTGACGGCGCATTCAGCACATGCACCGCCCGCGCCCCCTCCTTGATCAGAAAGTCGTCCACGAGCGTCCCGTCCCGCAGCACCGCCTGCGCCCGTACCCCGGCGGGGACCCGCACCAGGTCGTCCGCCTCCACCACCGGCAGCAGCCGCCGTACCGCCGCCGTGAACGCCCCCTTGGAGACCGACCGCCGCAGCTCGCCCGCCCCGTACCGCCAGTGCCGCCGCGCTATGTGCCACGAGCCCGGCCATGCCACCGTGGCGCCCAGTTCCCGCGGCCGTACGACCCCCCAGCCGTATCCCTCGCGCGCCAGTGCCGGCACCGCGTTCGGCCCGATGTGCACCTCTGAGTCGATCCCCCGTGTCAGATGCACCCCGAGGAAGGGGAACGCCGGATCCGGCACCGGATACACCAGCCCCCGCACCAGCTCGGGCCGCGCCAGCGCGTAGTACTCGCCCCGGAACGGCACGATGCGCATCCCCGGGTCGTCCCCGGTCAGCCGGGCCACCTCGTCACAGTGCAGCCCGGCGCAGTTGACCATCACCCGCGCGCGCAGGACCGT
Source organism: Streptomyces sp. CGMCC 4.7035 (assembly GCF_031583065.1). Lineage (GTDB taxonomy): Bacteria > Actinomycetota > Actinomycetes > Streptomycetales > Streptomycetaceae > Streptomyces > Streptomyces yaanensis. The sequence goes on along the minus strand of NZ_CP134053.1, from coordinate 7,848,160 downwards.
CCCGTCCGCCGTCCGCACGGCGACCCCGAGCGACGGGCGCCGGTCGATCCGTACGACCTGGGACCCGTACCGGATCTCCGCCCCCGAAGCCTCCCCGAGCTGCCGGGCGACCGCCACGAAGTCGCAGATCCCCGTGGTCTCGACGTGTATGGCCGCGAGTCCCCGCACCTCGGGCTCGTACTCGGCGATCTGGGTCGGGCCCAGTTCCCGTACCGGAATGCCGTTCTCCCGGCCGCGCTGCACGAGTGCGTGCAGGCGCGGCAGCTCCTCCCGCTCCGTGGCGACGATCAGCTTGCCGGTGACGGCGTGCGCGATGCCGTACTCCGCGCAGAACTTGACCATCTCGGCGGCGCCTCGCGCCGCGTACCGCGCCTTCAGCGAACCGGGGCGGTAGTAGATCCCGCTGTGGATCACCCCGCTGTTGCGCCCCGTCTGGTGGCGGGCCGGGCCGAGCTCCTTCTCCAGGACCGTCACCCGGGTGCCCGGCGCGGCATGCGTGATCGCATACGCCGTCGACAGGCCGACGATCCCACCACCGATCACCAGCACGTCACAGTCGTACGCGATCTCCCGCACCTGTTCCACCTCCCGGTTCCGATAGTGCACTGCGCCACTGACAATGCCTTCAAACCCCGGGGGAGCCGCGCCCCTGGAAGGGGCGCGGGGCTGTATCGATATGCGGCTCCGCCGCGTGGGCGCGCGCAGCCACCGACAACCCGCACCCCGAAGACCGCACCAGCCAGGCAGACGCGCGGGCACCCGGTCCTAGGCGGGAGCCATGAGCAGCGGCCGCGCCCGCTCCCGCAGCTCCACCACACGCGGTTCGTCCCCGTACGGCTCCAGCCGGTGCAGAAGATCCCTCACGTATTCCGTGGTGCGCGCCGACGATATGCGCCCGGCCACCTCCACCGCCCGCACGCCCTGCTCGCAGGCCGCGTCCAGGTTGCCCGACTCCAGCTCGGCGACCGCCGACACGACGAGGCGCAGCCCGTGCGAGCGCACGAACTCCTCCGTGGGCCGGGACAGGGCCTGCTCGGTGAAGCGGCGGACCTGGCGCGGGGCCTTGAGGTCGCGGTAGCACTCGGCGGCGTCGGCCGCGAAGCGGTCGTACGAGTAGAAGCCGAGCCAGGACGGGTCGTTGTCGCCGTCGCGGGCCCGCTCCAGCCAGCCCTCGGCGGCCTTCAGGGCCGCGCCGGCCGCCTGGGCGTCACCCGCGCGCGCGTGCGCGCGTGCCTCGACGAGACGGAAGAAGCTCATGGTGCGGGCCGTGGCCAGGCCGCGGTTGCGCTCCAGGGCGGCCTGGGCGAGGTCGACGCCCTCGTCGCCGAAGCCCCGGTAGGTCGCCTGGAGCGACATGGAGGCGAGGACATAGCCCCCCAGGGGCACGTCGGCCGCCGCGCGCGCGAGGCGCAGCGCCTGGATGTAGTAGCGCTGGGCGGCCTCCTGCTGTCCCGTGTCGAAGGCCATCCAGCCGGCCAGCCGCGTCAGTTCGGCGCTCGCCCCGAACAGCGCCCGGCCCACCTCGTCCGAGTACGAGCCGAGCAGCAGCGGCGCCGCCTCCACCCTCAGGCACTCGGGCACCATCGACGAACGCCAGTCGCCGCCCCCGTACTTGGAGTCCCAGCGTCGGGCGTCCTCCGCGGCCTCGCGGAGCTTCTGGACATCGCTGTGGCCGACCTTGAGCGGTGCTCCGGACCCGTCGCCGGGGGCCGGGTCGCGCGCCACCGAGCTGTCGGCCGGGGTAATCAGCCAGCGGGAAGCAGGGGTTGCGTAAGCGCTCACCGCGAACGATCCGGCCAGCGACTGCCAGATGCCGCCGCCGGTCCGGCGCCCGGCGAGGTCGAGACGGTAGAGCTCCGTCGCCGACTTCACCGCCTGTCCTACGTCCCGGGGGAAGGCGAGGCCCACTTCCGGTGCGGGATCCGCGTCCGCCAGACCGATCTCGTGGAGCGGTACGGGGCGGCCGAGCTTCTGGCCGATGGCCGCGGCGATCAGGTGCGGCGCGGCGCCCTGCGGCACCATGCCCTTCGACACCCAGCGCGCCACCGAGGTCTTGTCGTAGCGAAGAGTCAACCCGCGCTGGGCGCCAAGATCGTTGACGCGCCGGGCGAGTCCTGCGTTGCTGATTCCCGCGAGGGCGAGAACGGCGCCGAGCTTTTCGTTCGGCCCGCGTTGCTCCCTGGACATGCGCCACCCCTCGACACAGACGGCTGCCGCGGCGGTGGCATAACCGCGCGGCATTCGTAAACCCAGCGTAGTTCGCCGGATCCCATGCGTTAAGGGGCGTAAATCCGGATGGCGGGATTGTGGTCCGTACCTCAGTACTCAGTGTTGTCACGTGCTCCCGGTGTGTGGCCGTGCGCCCGTCCGTGCGCTCTTCTCCGGCCACCTGGGGAACGGTTCCATGGGCCGTGCGTGGGTCGGCCCGCTGTACTGGATCCAGTGGGCTGGGGGACACCGCCGCCTTCATCCCCGCGGGCGGCGGACCGGTCCGGGAGGCGAACTCCGCCTCCCGGACTGTGCGTTGCGCAGGGCATGTACGGAGCGTGTACAGGTCTGCCCGCCCGCGACCGATTTGGCCGAAAATCGACGGTGGATTTCGGGGGCGATCAAGGCTCCGACCACGACTCTTGACGGCGCGCAGGGGGTTTTCGGGGAGCTTTCCGGGGGCGCATTCGCGTCGCCGTTTCCTTCCTCGCTTCCTTCCCGTTTCCGGCCTCCTCCCAGCCACTTCCCTGTCTCTTCCCGGCCTCCTCGCTGCTTCCTCCCTGCTTCCCCCCTGCCTCTTCCTTGCCTCCTTCCTCTCCATCGCCGTGCCTGGAGCGGGAGTTCACCGGCGCATCAGCGAGGTCCCATGGGCGCGTTCCGGGGCGCACAAGCCATGGCACACGCCCTCAGTCGCGCATTCTTCGTGGCAGCATGGGAGCCGTTCGTACGGTGCACTGGTTGTCCACAGCCTGTGGAGGCGTCGATGCGGTGGTTGGTGGGATGGAGCAGCACCGCCGCTGGAGCCGTCGAGCCCGGCGTCGCCGGGGCAACCGGATACGACGGTGAGACCGTGCACCCGGTGGGCTCCCAACTCCTGTGGGGCGACCCTGATCCGCTGTGGGCGGTCGGCGACTGGCGCCCCGACGAGGTGCGCGTCGTACAGGCCGACGCACAGAACCGGATCGCTGTCCTGGGCACGTGCGGGGCCTCCGACGAGGAACTGCGCGTCGGCCTGTTCGCCGCCAGGGGAGGGGCACTTCGCCATCTGACCGCCTGGTCCGGCAGCTACACCGCCGTCGTCCAGGTGGGACGCAGGATCACGGTGTGCGGCGATCTGGCGGGCGCGCGGCCGGTGTTCCACACCCCCTGGGCGGGCGGCACGGCGTACGCGACCGCCGCGCTCCCGCTCGCCGACCTCATCGAGGCCAACCTGGACTTCGGGCACCTGGCGGCCCTCCTCGCCGCCCCGGACGTGCCGGCCGCGGTGCACGACTCGACCCCGTACGACGGCGTACGACGCATTCCGCCGGGGCACGCGCTGATCCTTCGGGCGGGGGCGCGGGAGATCGCCGGGTACGAGCCGGTCGCCTCCCTCGCGGTCGCGGCGCCCCCCGCGGACCCGGCCGCCGCGGTGGACGGGGTGCGGGACGCCCTCGTCGACGCCGTACGCGCGCGTCTGTCGGCGCCGCGGCACGTGCCCGGCACCGATATCGACCCCGGGCCCGTCCCCGGGATGGGACCGGCGGAACGGCGCGCCGCGCGCGGGATGCCCGTCCCCGGCATCGGTGCCGACCTCTCCGGAGGGCCGGCCTCGGGAACCCTGGCGCTGCTGGCGGCCGGACTCCCCGGAATGCCCGGAACGGTCCTCGGACACGGCACCGGAGCCGGTGAACGCCTGCTGGCCGTCACCTTCAACGACCTCGCCGTCCAGGGGCGCGAGGCCGAACTCGAACGGGCCGGCACGCTGGCGGCCAACCCCCGCTTCCACCACGTAGTGGTGACCGGCGGCGAAGAGGTGCTCCCCTATGCCGACCTGGACGGCCCGCTGACCGACGAACCGGGCCCGTCCCTGGTGACGGCGGTCAGACACCGCGCGCGCCTGGCGTCGGGCAGCGCCGACCACTTCACGGGCTACGGCGCCCGCCAGGTCCTGGACGCGCACCCCGCCCGCCTCGCGGATCTGCTGATGGACCGCAAGCGCCGCCATCTTGTGCGCCCGGTGGCCGCGTTGGCGAAGGCGGACGGTTCCGTGATGGTCCCCGCGCGTGTGTACGGCGCGGCGCGGAAGCTGGCCCGCACGCCGTACCGGGCCGGGGTCGACTCACTCGCCGACCGGCTGATGCGGCGGCGGTTCGAGGAGCCCGGGGGTGCGGTGGGGGCGTCGCTCGCCGCGCTCACCTGGGCCAGACCGGGGCCCGCGGCGCGTTGGCTGACCGGTGAGGCCCTCGCTGAAGTATCGGTTCGCCTCCAAGGAGCCCCAGGTCGGCCGGGGGTCGCTCCCGGGCAGCGGCCCGGCGACTTCCGCGCGCGTGCGGCGCTCGCCCGGCATGCCGCGGACCTCCGGGTACTGGAACAGGCGGCCGAGATCCGCTCCCAGCGGCTGCACGCGCCGTTCCTGGACAACCAGGTGGTCCGCGCGTGCCGGGAGCTTCCCGAGGCGCTGCGGGTGCAGCCCGGGGCGCGGGCGGCGATCCTGCGGACGGTCCTGGAGGGTGCGGGCGTCGGAGGCCTGCCGGCGGGCTGGGGTGCCCCCTCGCACGCCTCCTCGGCGGCCGCGGCGCGCATGGGCCTGCGGGTGGCCACGGACTCCCTGCTCGCCCTGTTCGACACACCGCTGCTGGCGGAGGCGGGCCTGGTGGAGGCCCGCGTCGTGCGCAAGGCGGTCCGCGCGGCGGCGGACGGCGCACCGCTCCCGCTGGACGGCCTGGCGGACCTGGTCTCCCTGGAACTGTGGCTGCGCCGCCTGCTGGCCCGCCGCGGCACATGCTGGACGGGCACACCGGCCCGTGCCCGCGCGGTACCGGCGGGGATCGCCGCACGGGGGCGGGCGCTGGGGGCGGCGGGGGCGTGAACCGGCTCGCCGCCGGGCCGCGCGACCCAGCCCCGCCCAGCCGCGACGCCGGGCACTGGACAACCTGGCGGTAAGTCGCCTACCGGCAGGTGAACCGCGACTCCGCCCAGTCCGCGAGCGCCGCCGAATCGACCCCCTTGTGGGGCTCGACCACGAACCGGACCGTCTTGTGCCCGGCGAGCCCGACATGGACCGGCACCGCGCGGTGACCGCCCTTGATCTGCGGCGACCGCCACAGCCGCGCCCCGTCGACGAACACCGAGAACCGCACTTTGCCGTAGCCGTTCGTCAGATCGTCGACGCCGACCAGCGCGTCGAACGCCGAGCACTGACGGTTGAGGTCGATCGTGACGGACGACGAGCCGTGGACGGTCACACCGTGCGTGTAGTGCTGGTCGGCGATCGACACCCCCCACCGCTGCCACAGCCAGCTGCTCTCGCCGAACCGCATCTCGGGCTTGGTGCCGTCGCCCGTGATGTCGTACGACAGTTCGTTCCACTGGTAGACCGCCGGAGCGGGCGGGGTCGGCGTGGGCTTCGAGGTCGGTGTGGGCGTGGGCGTGGGCTTCGGCTTCGGCGTCGGGGTGGACGGCGATGTGGGCGAGGGCGTTGGCTTGCTCGGAGTGGGAGCAGGGGCCGAGGCGGAGGCCTTCCGGTCGTCGTTCGGTGTGGGTGTCACGGCCGGTTCCGGGGCCGCTGTCGGTGCTGCGGTCGGGTCCGTCCCGGGGTCTGTCGCCGGGTTCGCTGCCGGGTTCGCTGCCGGGCCCCCCGTCGGGTCCGCCGTCGGCGGCTGCGCGGCGGGCTGCTTGTTCTGGTTCCTGCCCGTTGGGGCCGTCGTGGGCCTCTGGGACTCCACGGCCTGTGTGGCTTGCACCTTGGCCTCGGGCTTCTTGGCCGGGTGGTGGTTACCCGACACCGCGAGCACGATCGCCGTGGCCGTCACCGCGGCGGCACCCGCCGCGATACCGGCCTTCACCATCGCGCCGAGCCCTTCCGAGGCCGCCGCGCCACCGCCCACGCTCGCCCCGCCGACGCCCGCTCCACCCGCGCCTGCCCCGCCCGTGGCGCTGCCGCTCGCCGTGACGGCCGCGCCCGCGGCACCCGCCGCAGCGGCTCCGGCGCCCCCGGCGATGATCCCGAGTGCCTTGGCGTACCCGGCGGCGCCGAACCAGCCGATGACCGCGATGGGTACGACGGCGGGGATGCCGTTCGCGACTTCCTCGATCTGGCCGGCCGCCAGCCGGCACTTGACGCATTCCTCCAGATGCTTGCGCAGGCCCCGCTCGGCCCTGGTGCGCAGTCGGCGGCGGGCGTACGTGCCGAGCTGGTCGGCGTAGCGCGCGCACTCCTCGTCCGAGGTGAGCGTGGTGCTCACATGTGCCTGGAGGTAGGCCTGTCTGAGGCCCTCGCGGGCACGACTGGCGAGGACGCGCGTGCCGTTGGCGTCCAGCCCGAAGAGCGTGGCGACCTCGCTCGGCGACTCGTCCTCGACCTCGGTGTGCCACAGCACGGCCTGCCAGCGTTCGGGCAGCGACCGGAAGGCCCGCATGGCCATGGACTGCTCGGCCTCGTGCATCGCACGCACATCGGCGCCCTGGTCCACGCCCGTACCGAAGGAGCCCATGGACGCGGCGTCGTCGGACACGTCGGACGTCCGGCCGGACTGCGCGGCGAACACGGCGAAGTCGTCGACCAGTTGCTCCCGCTTCGCGGACTTCGTCCAGGCCGCGGCGACGCGGCGCACCGTCGTGAGCAGATACGCGCGGACGGCGTGCTCGGGGCCGGAGCCGCCGCGCACCGCCTGGAGCATGCGGGCGAAGACCTCGGCGGTGAGGTCGTCCGCGGTGTGGGCGTCACGGCAGCAGGTGCGGGCGTACCGGCGCACGGCTTCGGCATGGCGCCGGTACAACTCCTCGTACGCCGTGTCGTCGCCGGCGCGCATCCGTTTGATCAGCCCGGCGTCCGCGGGCGGCAGCGCACTGCCCCCGCGCTGCGCCGGCACGCTGTGTTCGGGGGTCCCACCGGAGCGGGAGCCGCCCGTGGCGCCCCGCGACGGCCCGCCCTGGTTCGGCACCCGTCGTGAGGTCTCCACGCCGTCGTCACCGAGTGACTCGTCCCGCCCGTCAACGCTCATCGCGGAAAGCCCCCGCCCGCCGAACCAGTCCCGAACACGGCGCCAGAGTGCCATACGGGACGCCCGCCACGAGCACGCCCTGGGTCCCAACTACTTTTCCGAGGGCACCCGCGCGAGGCGGCGCCGGCAGCCATCCGACTACTCAAACGGTCAACGGACCGACCCCGTAAGGCAGATCACCGAAACAGGCGATATGAGGCAGCGCCCGCGCTCGGGAATCCGGTCGGCCGAAGTGGAACGAGTCGGGCCTGGGCAGCGCGCCCGCCTTACGCCGGGCGTGACCGCAGGCCCTCCAGGAGGATGTCGAGCAACCGGGCCGAGGCCGCCGCCTGCTGGGCGGCATCCGGCAGCGAGGGAGCCGCCGTCGCGATCACCAGCAGCACGTCCGACACGGTCACGTCCGCCCGCAGTTCACCCGCCGCGCGCGCACGCTCCACAAGCTGTCCGACGACCTCCAGCAGCGTCGCCGCACCCGCGTCGTCCGACTCCTGGGCGGACCGCTGCTCCACGAGCCGCAACTCGGTGGCCGACCGGTCCCGCTGCTGCGGCACCCGCGCCTCGTCCACCAGTACCGCGTCGGCTCCCTCGGGCCCGTCCTCGACGACTCCCACCCGCAGCACCTGCGGCGGCAGCAGCCGTCCCGCGCCCGACGCAACCGACGTCCGCAGGAAACGGGACAGCGCCGACCACGGCTCGTCCTCCTGGCTGAGCGCCGCCCTGGCCTGGTCGGTCAGCCGGGAGGTTTCCTCCTCGGCTATCCGCCGCACCAGGACGTCCTTGCTCGGGAAGCGCCGGTACACCGTGCCGACGCCGACCCTGGCGCGCCGCGCCACGTCCTCCATCGGCGCGCCGTACCCCAGCTCGCCGAAGACCTCGCGCGCCGCGCGCAGTACATGCTCCAGATTGCGCTGTGCGTCCACGCGCAGCGGCGTCGTCCGTGCCGCGTCCCCGCGGCCGTTCCCGGTTGCCGCGCTCACCGCGCCGGCCGGTGCGACGGCGGACGCGGATGCCCAATGAGGGTCCTGAATGTGCATAAGTGTTCCCCCGGTAATGACGTCTCCCCCCGGAGACTCTCCCCGCCATTGAAAGCCGGAGCGTACGGAACAAGCGTCGTACATCACCGGACCCGCCCGTCGCGGACCCGTCGGTCGAGCGCATCCCCCTACACCCCGTCGACACACGAACATAGTTGAGCGGGAGTCAATTCAGAAGGGGCAGGTTCCGCACGGAGCGCCCCCCGATCGGAGTACGGGCCGGATACGTCCTGATTGCGCCCCCCAACGTCACCCCGCTCACACCCGCTGACCTGCACTGCTTCCCCGCACTCCGGTAATTCGGCCAACCCCGCCCGATGCCGCCGTCCGGTCACACAATTTGCCGGGCCTGTGGACAAACTCAAGCGCTCGGTGCGTCATGGGATGGTGACGGCTGCAATCCATCGGGGGCAGACCCCCGAACCCCCGAAGTGCGTGCGCATCCTCATCGTCGGCGGCGGCTACGTCGGTCTGTACACCGCCCTGCGCCTGCAGCGGAAGCTGAAGGCGCAGCTCAAGAAAGGCGAGGCCGAGATCGTCGTGGTCTCGCCCGACCCGTACATGACGTACCAGCCGTTCCTGCCGGAGGCGGCCGCCGGCGCGATCTCGCCGCGTCATGTGGTCGTCCCGCTGCGCCGCGTCCTGGACGGCTGCCACGTGGTCATCGGCGAGGCCACGTCCATCGATCACGCCAAGCGCACCGCCACCATCGCCACGCTCGCCACCGAGGAGACCGGGCAGACGGAACAGCTCTCGTACGACGAACTCGTCCTGGCCCCCGGCTCCATCTCGCGCACCCTCCCGATCCCCGGTCTCGCCGACCACGGCATCGGCTTCAAGACCGTCGAGGAGGCCATCGGCCTGCGCAACCACGTCATCGAGCAGATGGACATCGCCTCCTCCACCCGCGACCCCGCGATCCGCGACGCGGCCCTCACCTTCGTCTTCGTAGGAGGCGGATTCGCCGGCGTGGAGGCGCTCGGCGAACTGGAGGACATGGCCCGCTACGCCGCGCGCTACTACCACAACGTCAAGCCCGAGGACATGAAGTGGATCCTCGTGGAGGCCTCGGACCGCATCCTCCCCGAGGTCGGCGAGGAGATGGGCCGGTACACCGTCACCGAGCTGCGCCGCCGCAACATCGACGTGCGCCTCGAAACCCGCCTGGAGTCGTGCGTCGACCGCGTCGCCGTCCTCTCCGACGGCGCACGCTTCCGGACGCGTACGGTCGTGTGGACCGCCGGTGTGAAGCCGAACCCGATCCTCGCGGCCACCGACCTGCCGCTGAACGGACGCGGTCGCCTGAAGTGCACACCCGAACTGACCGTGGAGGGAGTCACGCACGCGTGGGGCGCGGGAGACGCGGCCGCCGTCCCCGACGTCACCGCGGCGGAACCGGGCAAGGAGACCGCCCCCAACGCCCAGCACGCGCTGCGCCAGGCCAAGGTCCTCGCCGACAACATCGTGCGCTCACTGCGCGACGAGGCCCTGGAGACGTACGCCCACAAGTACGTCGGTTCGGTGGCCTCCCTGGGGCTGCACAAGGGCGTCGCGCACGTCTACGGGCGCAAGCTGAAGGGCTACCCTGCCTGGTTCATGCATCGCACCTATCACCTCAGCAGGGTGCCGACCTTCAACCGGAAGGCCCGAGTGATGGCCGAATGGACCCTGGCGGGGCTCTTCAAGAGGGAGATCGTCTCCCTCGGTTCACTCGAACATCCCCGTGCGGAGTTCGAACTCGCGGCCGGTGGAAAGCCTTCAGGAGACCCGAAGGGGTCGTCCTGACCGGATCCAGGAACTCCGCCGAAAGGACGGGCGTCTGACGGATGTCGGTCCGGTCGGCGAGACTGGTCCACGACTTGGGCGGGCCGATCCTCGCCCTGACGAATCCACAAGGCTTACCCCACTGTGCGGCACACCTCCCGGGGGCAGGCTCCCGGACCCCCGACCGGATCCGGAGCCGGCCGGAGACAACAACGACGAGGCAAGGAATCGGTGAACTTCACGCGCTGGAGCGCCCGGCTCCCCGGAACGCAGCGCCGCGCCGCAGCGCGGACCGAGCACGCGGTCTCCCAGGACCGGCGCGGGGAAGGTTCCGTGCCCGCGGCCCGCGGTGAGCGGCTCACCGACGACAGGCCGAGCGTGCCCGCCGTCGACGAGCTCCCGGTACGCGAGGTCCTGGACCGCGTCCCGGCCCTCGTCGCCCTGGTGCACGGCCCCGACCACCGCATCGCGTACGTCAACGACGCCTACGTGGCGGCCTTCGGCGCCCGCCCGGTCGGCGAACCCGCGCACGAGGCGCTGCCCGAGCTGGACGAACTCGGTCTCCTTCCGCTCCTGGACCAGGTGCTGCGCAGCTCCAAGCCGCGCACGGTCAAGTCCCGCAAGGCGCCGAGCGGCCGCTCGTACACGTTCACGTGCACTCCGGTGGACGTACCGGACGACGACAAGGCCAGGGGCGTGCTCATCTTCGCCGCCGACGTCACGGACCACGCCGAGGCCGCCGAACGGTTGCGCGCGAGCGAGCGCGAGCAGCGCGAGACGGCGGTGACGCTCCAGCGCTCCCTGCTGCCGCAGGAGCTGGAACAGCCCGACGACCTGCGCATCGCCGCCACCTATCAGCCCGGTGGCACGGAGGCCGCGGTGGGCGGCGACTGGTACGACGTGATCACGTTGGGCGGCGGCCGCACGGCGCTGGTGATCGGCGACGTGATGGGCCGCGGTGTGAGGGCGGCCGCGGTGATGGGCCAGCTGCGCACGGCGGTCCGCGCCTACGCCCGTCTCGACCTGCCCCCGCACGAGGTCCTCCAGCTCCTCGACGGCCTCGCCTCGGAGATCGACGCCAACCAGATCGCGACGTGCGTGTACGCCGTCCACGACCCGAACGAGGGCCGCTTGGTGTACGCCTCGGCCGGCCACCTTCCGATCCTCGTCCGCGACGAGAGCGGAGCGGTCCTGCGCGCCGACGAACCCACCGGCCCGCCGCTCGGCACCGGCGGCTGGATGCACGCGTCGGGCTCGGTGCCACTGGGGCCCGGCTCGACGGCCGTCCTCTACACGGACGGCCTGGTCGAGCGTCGGGACGCCGACCTGGACGAGGGCATCGCGGCCCTGGAGAGCGCGCTCGCGGGCGCCACGGGCACGCCCCAGGTGATCTGCGACCGCCTGGTCCGCTCGGCGGGCGTCACCGCGGGCCACGACGACGATGTGGCGGTCCTGGTCCTTCAGCACCCGTCGCGCACGGGCCCGGACGGCGACCTCTTCCGCAATGCCGCCTTGGAGCTGCTCGGCGGCGTGGAGGCGGCACCACGCGCGCGTGCGTTCGCCTCCGGCGTGCTGACGAGCTGGCGGTTCCCGACGGATCTGCACGACCTGGGCGTCCTGGCGGCGAGCGAACTGGTCGCCAACTCGCTCCAGCACGGCACCCCGCCCATGCGCCTGCGCCTCCGGCGCACGGACCGCCGCCTGATCATCGAGGTGACGGACGGAGACGACCACCTGCCGCGCCGCCGCCGCGCGGATCCGGCGGACGAGACGGGCCGGGGGATCGCGATCGTGGCGACGATCGCGTCGAACTGGGGATCGCGGCGGACGCCGGGGGGTGGGAAGGCGGTGTGGTGCGAGTTCGTGTTGCCGTGAGGCGTCTTTCAGCCTGTCTGGGGTCCCCCCTGCTCGAGCGAAGCCGAGAGCTTGGGGGAGGGTAGGGGCGGCGGGGGCGCCAACCCTCACGCGCGCGCCGACGCCGGCTCCGTCGCCGCACCTCCCTGCGCCACCACCCGGCTCCGCCCCAGCGACGGCTGGTTCTGCACCGGCGTGAGCAGCCGCTCAAGCCTCAGCGCCAGGACCGTGATGCCCAGCGAGAACAGCAGGAACGTCACGACGTACGGCTTGGGCAGCGACGCCGCCAGGGGCCCGCCAACCGCCGGCCCCAGCGCGAGAGCCAACTGCTTCACCAGGGCGAAAGCCGAGTTGTACTGCCCCGCCATCCCCGTCGGCGCGAGATCCGCGACCAGCGGCGCGACCGTCGGCGACAGCATCGCCTCGCCGAGACCGAAGAGTGCGTACGTCGAGACGAACGCGGCGGTCGCCATCGTCTGGCTGCCGTGCCCCAGCCCCGCGTACCCCGCGACGACCCATGCGACGGCCCAGATCAGCCCCACGCTCGCGATCACGCGCGACCGCCTCCGCCGCTCCACGAACTTCAGCACCGCGAACTGCGCGACCACGATCATCGCCGTGTTCGCCGCCAGCGCCGTACCCAGCGCCGACGTGGAGATCCCGGCCGCCTCGACGCCGTACGCGCTCAGCCCCGACTCGAACTGCCCGTAACAGGCGAAGAACAGCACGAAGCCCAGCACGGACAGCTGCACCATGGCCCGGTTGTTCATCAGCTGCTTCCAGCTCGCCTTGCCACCCTGTGGTGCCGCGGCCTTGATGTCCGGCGCGTGCGGCACCCGCACGGTCGACATGATCACGACGAGCAGCAGGAACATCGCCGCCTCGATCGCGAACAGCAGTGTGAAGGACGAGGCGCGCGACGCGTCGACGAGATGGCCGCCGATCAGCCCACCGATGCCCAGCCCCAGGTTCTGGAGGAAGAACTGCATCGCGAACGCCCGCGACCGTGTCTCCGCCGTCGAGCAGTCCACGATCATCGTGGCCAGCGCCGGCTGCATCACGGCCTGACCGGCACCGAGCAGGGCCGCCGACAGCAGCACGGTCGCCGCGCCGGCCGCGAGCCCCAGGCTCAGCGAGCCGACGGCGGCGGTCACCAGGGCGGCGAGCAGGACCGGAAGCGGGCCGCGCCGGACGATGGCCCGCCCGGCCAACGGCAGCACGACGAGCGCGGCCACGGCGAAGACGGTGAGCACGAGACCCGCCGTCACAGCACCGAGATCCCGCACCTGCGCCACATAGACGTACAGATACGGGACGGTGAAGCCGAGGCCGAACGCGCTGAGTGCGTTGCCCACATGAACCCGGCGCATCGCTGCGCCCATCGCCCTGGTCACGTTCACCTGTCCTTAGGAAGAGGGCCCGCGGAGGCCCGACCCGGAGGTCTTACCCTTGAAGCGGTTAGCCCTGAAGACTTCGAAGCTAAAGTTCGAGATTGAACATTACACCTTGAAGGACTTCGATGCCAAGCAAGGGCGTGCCATACTGCGCCCATGGGCGACAACCCCGGCGTCAGCGAGCCGACCCTCGACGAACAGATCGCCGCCTACCAGCGCGAATTCCAGGACCTGGACCCCCAGGTCGAGAAGATCGTCTCGGCCCTGTCCCGCCTCAACCGCCGTATGAACGTCGCCTACGGCCGCCAGACCGCCGCACTCGGAATCAGCAACGCCGAGTGGGAGGTCCTCAAGGCCCTTGTCCTGTCCGGCGCCCCCTATCGCATGGGCCCGAGCGACCTGGCCAAGCGGCTCGGCCTGACGCCGGCCGCGATGACGCACCGCATCGACCGCATGGTCGGCGAGGGCCTGGTCACCCGCGAGCGCGACGAGGCCAACCGCGTCCGTGTCATCGTCGAGCTGACCGCCGAGGGCCGCGAGAAGTGGCTGGAGGCGATGCGCCTGGCCTCCGTCTTCGAGGAGGACCTCCTCCAGGACCTCTCCCTTGAGGAGCGCACCGTCCTGGGCGAGGTGCTGACCCGCCTGCTGCGCCGCGTGGAGCACGCCCAGCCGGACGCCGGCGGCCGCCTCAGCGACCTGGACTGAGGTCACCGAGGCAACCCGGACGGGTGCCGTCGAAAGTTTGGCGGCGCATCGCCCTGGGAAGGCTTGACAGCCCACCCTCCGATCCGTAAAGTTCTTCGGGTTGCCACGGAGCCGTAACGGTTCTTCGGTAGCACCTCCCGCCGCGGTAGCGGCAACAAAACCACTCAGCGCGATCACCTGACCGGGTTGAATTCGGTGTGCCCGAATTCCATTCGATTGGGTACGGCGACTCCGATCGACTCGATTAGGAATCGCCGGAGAGATCCGCTACGGTTTGGGGCGTCGGAACGGCCGAAAGGCCCGGGAAGACAACCCGGTTGACAGGGAGTCAGACCCCAAAGGGAACTGAGGGATCTGATAGAGTCAACATCGCCGGAAAGGGAAACGCGAGAGCGGGAACCTGGAAAGCACCGAGGAAATCGGATCGAGAAAAGATCTGATAGAGTCGGAAACGCAAGACCGAAGGGAAGCGCCCGGAGGAAAGCCCGAGAGGGTGAGTACAAAGGAAGCGTCCGTTCCTTGAGAACTCAACAGCGTGCCAAAAATCAACGCCAGATATGTTGATACCCCGTCCGTCGGAACAATCCGATGGTCGAGGTTCCTTTGAAAAACACAGCGAGGACGCTGTGTGCGAGGGGACTATTCCTCCTCTCGCACCGCTCTCGTGGTGTTGAACCGGATTACCGGTAAACATTCACGGAGAGTTTGATCCTGGCTCAGGACGAACGCTGGCGGCGTGCTTAACACATGCAAGTCGAACGATGAACCACTTCGGTGGGGATTAGTGGCGAACGGGTGAGTAACACGTGGGCAATCTGCCCTGCACTCTGGGACAAGCCCTGGAAACGGGGTCTAATACCGGATACGAGGTTCGGAGGCATCTTCGAACTTGGAAAGCTCCGGCGGTGCAGGATGAGCCCGCGGCCTATCAGCTTGTTGGTGAGGTAATGGCTCACCAAGGCGACGACGGGTAGCCGGCCTGAGAGGGCGACCGGCCACACTGGGACTGAGACACGGCCCAGACTCCTACGGGAGGCAGCAGTGGGGAATATTGCACAATGGGCGCAAGCCTGATGCAGCGACGCCGCGTGAGGGATGACGGCCTTCGGGTTGTAAACCTCTTTCAGCAGGGAAGAAGCGAAAGTGACGGTACCTGCAGAAGAAGCGCCGGCTAACTACGTGCCAGCAGCCGCGGTAATACGTAGGGCGCAAGCGTTGTCCGGAATTATTGGGCGTAAAGAGCTCGTAGGCGGCTTGTCACGTCGATTGTGAAAGCCCGAGGCTTAACCTCGGGTCTGCAGTCGATACGGGCTAGCTAGAGTGTGGTAGGGGAGATCGGAATTCCTGGTGTAGCGGTGAAATGCGCAGATATCAGGAGGAACACCGGTGGCGAAGGCGGATCTCTGGGCCATTACTGACGCTGAGGAGCGAAAGCGTGGGGAGCGAACAGGATTAGATACCCTGGTAGTCCACGCCGTAAACGGTGGGAACTAGGTGTTGGCGACATTCCACGTCGTCGGTGCCGCAGCTAACGCATTAAGTTCCCCGCCTGGGGAGTACGGCCGCAAGGCTAAAACTCAAAGGAATTGACGGGGGCCCGCACAAGCGGCGGAGCATGTGGCTTAATTCGACGCAACGCGAAGAACCTTACCAAGGCTTGACATACACCGGAAAGCATTAGAGATAGTGCCCCCCTTGTGGTCGGTGTACAGGTGGTGCATGGCTGTCGTCAGCTCGTGTCGTGAGATGTTGGGTTAAGTCCCGCAACGAGCGCAACCCTTGTTCTGTGTTGCCAGCATGCCCTTCGGGGTGATGGGGACTCACAGGAGACCGCCGGGGTCAACTCGGAGGAAGGTGGGGACGACGTCAAGTCATCATGCCCCTTATGTCTTGGGCTGCACACGTGCTACAATGGCCGGTACAAAGAGCTGCGATACCGTGAGGTGGAGCGAATCTCAAAAAGCCGGTCTCAGTTCGGATTGGGGTCTGCAACTCGACCCCATGAAGTCGGAGTCGCTAGTAATCGCAGATCAGCATTGCTGCGGTGAATACGTTCCCGGGCCTTGTACACACCGCCCGTCACGTCACGAAAGTCGGTAACACCCGAAGCCGGTGGCCCAACCCCTTGTGGGAGGGAGCTGTCGAAGGTGGGACTGGCGATTGGGACGAAGTCGTAACAAGGTAGCCGTACCGGAAGGTGCGGCTGGATCACCTCCTTTCTAAGGAGCA
Source organism: Streptomyces sp. CGMCC 4.7035 (assembly GCF_031583065.1). Classification (GTDB taxonomy): domain Bacteria; phylum Actinomycetota; class Actinomycetes; order Streptomycetales; family Streptomycetaceae; genus Streptomyces; species Streptomyces yaanensis. Next base: position 7,831,987 of record NZ_CP134053.1, on the reverse strand, counting down.
CTTCTTACCGGGTTCTTCGGGACACGGTCAGAGGCCAGTACATCGGCGAACGTCCGATGCTGGTTGCTCATGGGTGGAACGTTGATTATTCGGCCAGGACCTCGGGTCGGAGGCTGCTAGTACTGCTCGTAAGAGCGTGGAACGCATGATCTCCGGACGGGAGCTGGCCGGGCACGCTGTTGGGTGTCTGAGGGCACGGCCGCAAGGTCTGTCTTCGATGCCGGCCCCGGTGAAGCACCAAGGTTTTGGTGTGTGACGGGTGGTTGGTCGTTGTTTGAGAACTGCACAGTGGACGCGAGCATCTGTGGCCAAGTTTTTAAGGGCGCACGGTGGATGCCTTGGCACCAGGAACCGATGAAGGACGTGGGAGGCCGCGATAGTCCCCGGGGAGTCGTCAACCAGGCTTTGATCCGGGGGTTTCCGAATGGGGAAACCCGGCAGTCGTCATGGGCTGTCACCCACTGCTGAACACATAGGCAGTGTGGAGGGAACGAGGGGAAGTGAAACATCTCAGTACCCTCAGGAAGAGAAAACAACCGTGATTCCGGGAGTAGTGGCGAGCGAAACCGGATGAGGCCAAACCGTATGCGTGTGAGACCCGGCAGGGGTTGCGCATGCGGGGTTGTGGGATTTCTCTTGACCAATCTGCCGGTTGGTCGGCGAGTCAGAAACCGTATGGATAGGCGAAGGGCATGCGAAAGGCCCGGCGTAGAGGGTAAGACCCCCGTAGTCGAAATCTGTACGGCTCGCTTGAGAAACACCCAAGTAGCACGGGGCCCGAGAAATCCCGTGTGAATCTGGCGGGACCACCCGCTAAGCCTAAATATTCCCTGGTGACCGATAGCGGATAGTACCGTGAGGGAATGGTGAAAAGTACCCCGGGAGGGGAGTGAAATAGTACCTGAAACCGTGTGCCTACAAGCCGTGGGAGCGTCGGACATCAGCTTGCTGGTGTCTCGTGACTGCGTGCCTTTTGAAGAATGAGCCTGCGAGTTTGCGGTGTGTTGCGAGGTTAACCCGTGTGGGGAAGCCGTAGCGAAAGCGAGTCCGAATAGGGCGTTGGAGTAGCACGCTCAAGACCCGAAGCGGAGTGATCTAGCCATGGGCAGGTTGAAGCGGAGGTAAGACTTCGTGGAGGACCGAACCCACCAGGGTTGAAAACCTGGGGGATGACCTGTGGTTAGGGGTGAAAGGCCAATCAAACTCCGTGATAGCTGGTTCTCCCCGAAATGCATTTAGGTGCAGCGTCGTGTGTTTCTTGCCGGAGGTAGAGCACTGGATAGGCGATGGGCCCTACCGGGTTACTGACCTTAGCCAAACTCCGAATGCCGGTAAGTGAGAGCGCGGCAGTGAGACTGTGGGGGATAAGCTCCATGGTCGAGAGGGAAACAGCCCAGAGCATCGACTAAGGCCCCTAAGCGTACGCTAAGTGGGAAAGGATGTGGAGTCGCACAGACAACCAGGAGGTTGGCTTAGAAGCAGCCACCCTTGAAAGAGTGCGTAATAGCTCACTGGTCTAGTGATTCCGCGCCGACAATGTAGCGGGGCTCAAGCGTACCGCCGAAGTCGTGTCATTGCAGCATATAGGGCCAACGCCTGCTGTGATGGGTAGGGGAGCGTCGTCTGCCGGGTGAAGCAGCACCGGAAGGTAGTTGTGGACGGTTGACGAGTGAGAATGCAGGCATGAGTAGCGATTCACACGTGAGAAACGTGTGCGCCGATTGACTAAGGGTTCCTGGGTCAAGCTGATCTGCCCAGGGTAAGTCGGGACCTAAGGCGAGGCCGACAGGCGTAGTCGATGGATAACCGGTTGATATTCCGGTACCCGCTGTGAAGCGTCAAACATCGAGCATCGTGATGCTAAGGCCGTGAAGCCGTTCCGGACCCTTCGGGGAAAGGAAAGTGGTGGAGCCGCTGAACCAAGCGGTTAGTAGGTGAGTGATGGGGTGACGCAGGAAGGTAGTCCATCCCGGGCGGTGGTTGTCCCGGGGTAAGGGTGTAGGCCGTGCGATAGGCAAATCCGTCGCACATGAGGCTGAGACCTGATGCCGAGCCGATTGTGGTGAAGTGGATGATCCTATGCTGTCGAGAAAAGCCTCTAGCGAGTTTCATGGCGGCCCGTACCCTAAACCGACTCAGGTGGTCAGGTAGAGAATACCGAGGCGTTCGGGTGAACTATGGTTAAGGAACTCGGCAAAATGCCCCCGTAACTTCGGGAGAAGGGGGGCCACACCTGGTGAGGGAACTTGCTTCCTGAGCTGGGGGTGGCCGCAGAGACCAGCGAGAAGCGACTGTTTACTAAAAACACAGGTCCGTGCGAAGCCGTAAGGCGATGTATACGGACTGACGCCTGCCCGGTGCTGGAACGTTAAGGGGACCGGTTAGCTCCATTTCGGTGGGGCGAAGCTGAGAACTTAAGCGCCAGTAAACGGCGGTGGTAACTATAACCATCCTAAGGTAGCGAAATTCCTTGTCGGGTAAGTTCCGACCTGCACGAATGGCGTAACGACTTCTCGACTGTCTCAACCATAGGCCCGGTGAAATTGCACTACGAGTAAAGATGCTCGTTTCGCGCAGCAGGACGGAAAGACCCCGGGACCTTTACTACAGTTTGATATTGGTGTTCGGTTCGGCTTGTGTAGGATAGCTGGGAGACTTTGAAGCGGCCACGCCAGTGGTTGTGGAGTCGTCGTTGAAATACCAGTCTGGTCGTGCTGGATGTCTAACCTGGGTCCGTGATCCGGATCAGGGACAGTGTCTGATGGGTAGTTTAACTGGGGCGGTTGCCTCCTAAAGAGTAACGGAGGCGCCCAAAGGTTCCCTCAGCCTGGTTGGCAATCAGGTGTTGAGTGTAAGTGCACAAGGGAGCTTGACTGTGAGACCGACGGGTCGAGCAGGGACGAAAGTCGGGACTAGTGATCCGGCGGTGGCTTGTGGAAGCGCCGTCGCTCAACGGATAAAAGGTACCCCGGGGATAACAGGCTGATCTTCCCCAAGAGTCCATATCGACGGGATGGTTTGGCACCTCGATGTCGGCTCGTCGCATCCTGGGGCTGGAGTCGGTCCCAAGGGTTGGGCTGTTCGCCCATTAAAGCGGTACGCGAGCTGGGTTTAGAACGTCGTGAGACAGTTCGGTCCCTATCCGCTGTGCGCGTAGGAGTCTTGAGAAGGGCTGTCCCTAGTACGAGAGGACCGGGACGGACGAACCTCTGGTGTGCCAGTTGTTCTGCCAAGGGCATGGCTGGTTGGCTACGTTCGGGAGGGATAACCGCTGAAAGCATCTAAGCGGGAAGCCTGCTTCGAGATGAGGACTCCCACCCACTTGATGGGGTAAGGCTCCCAGTAGACGACTGGGTTGATAGGCCAGATCTGGAAGCACGGCAACGTGTGGAGGTGACTGGTACTAATAGGCCGAGGGCTTGTCCTCAGTTGCTCGCGTCCACTGTGTTGGTTCTGAAACCACGAACAACCCCGCTGTAGTCACAGCAGCGGTCGGGTTGTCTGTTTCATAGTGTTTCGGTGGCCATAGCGTGAGGGAAACGCCCGGTTACATTCCGAACCCGGAAGCTAAGCCTTACAGCGCCGATGGTACTGCAGGGGGGACCCTGTGGGAGAGTAGGACGCCGCCGAACAAATATTGAGAAAACCCCCGTGCCGATCGGCACGGGGGTTTTCTGCGTTTACGGCACCAGGCAGGGGCCTGGAAAATGGGGCCGCACCTGTCGCGTGCGGCCGTTACCGTGGCCGCATGTCCTATGTGATTCGGTCCATACGTCCTGATGAGTGGCCCGCGGTGAAGGAGTTGCGGCTCGCCTCGCTGCAGGATCCGGTGGCGCATCTTGCCTTCCTGGAGACCTACGAGGAGGCCCTCGCCAAGCCGGATTCCTTCTGGCAGGAGCGGGCGGCGGGAGCCGCCGAAGGGGCGGCCGGCGCGCGGCAGATCATCGCCGAGGCCCCGGACGGGAGCTGGGTCGGCACCCTGGCCGTGCTGGTCGAGGAGGCCGGGACGACGGACTGGGCCGGGTTTCCGGTCGAGCGGAAGCAGGGGCATGTCGTCGGGGTGTTCGTACGGCCCGAGCACCGGGGGACCGGGTTGACCAAGGAGCTGTTCGACGCCGGGCTGGAGTGGGCGTGGGGGTGGGGGGCCGAGCGTGTTCGGTTGATCGTGCATGAGAGGAACGGGCGGGCCCAGGCCCTGTATCGCAAGGTGGGGTTCGTGCCGAGTGGTGTCACTGTGCCGGTGGCGGCAGTGTCGGGGGACGAGAACGAGCTGGAGTTCGTGATCGAGCGGCCGTAGCAGCCGGGGTCGGCCGGGGGTGGGTTCCGCTTGCCGGGTGGGCGCAGCTACACCGGAAGCTCGTACTGCGGCCAGCGGGCCCTTGCCTGTTCGCGGGAGCGGAGCAAGGCCAGGGTGGGCAGGCCTCGGTCGGCTCCGGTGGACAGGAGGTCCGGGAGCTGGGGCAGAGGGGCCACGGCCGCCACGTCGTCCAGGACGAGGGTGAGTGGTGGGTCGAGGCGACCGGAGGATGACCGTTCGGCCATGCGCCGGCCGCGCTCGACCACGCTGGAGGCGAGGGCCGTCAACAGGGGCATCGCACCGGGACGTTGCCTGGGGTCCTCGATGGTTTCACCCACTACATAAAGCGTTCCCCCTTCGTTCACGAAGGAATCCAAGGCGACGCTGTCATTTCGGTTGGATGTGCATGCCTCGCGGATATTGACCGTGGAGAGGGAGGACAGTGCGCGGGCCGTCAGTTCCTGTGCCATGTCACGGCGTTCGGGGTGCGAGGTGAGGGCCGCCTCCAGCTCGCCGGCCGCACCTGACGACGCCTTGGGGTTCGTCCGCAGTGCTCGTACCGCCTCCTGCACCTGGGTGCCCTGGGCCCAGCGGTGGATGTGCCGGATGGTGCGGCCGTCCACGGCGGCGGCGTGCAGATAGCTCCGCAGGAGCGTTTCCGCGACGTCGGCCACCGCCTGGTCGATACGGGCCGTGGGGCGCACCGGGGCGAGCAGCGCGGTGGCGCGTGCCCCCGCGGTCGCCCTGTCCTCGCAGCCGGAGGCGGGAGACCAGTGCAGCCGGGCGGGGGTGTCGCACAGGTGGGAGGGGTCGTACAGGAGGACGGGGCCGAGCTTGGCGCGGGCGTCCTTGGTCTCCGCCCACAGAGCGGGGCTGGAAGTGATGACGAGGGCCGGACCCTCCGCGTCGCGTACGGCCTGGGCGGCGACGGGGCGGCGGGTTTCAGGGGTGCCGAGGACCACCGAGGGGGCCGTCCAGGCGCCTGCGGGCCGTCCCTCGGCGACCAGGGGAGCGGCCGGTGGAACGGCCGGTGTCGACGACGACTTCGCGGATGTGAGGACCGCCTCGGTGGCTTCGACGGCCGTCTGGTGGGGCGCGGCCACCTCGTGCGGTACCGCCGGTACCGCCGGTACCGGGGCCACTGGGGCGTCCGGGGCCACCGGTACCACCGGGACCTCGTAGGGCGCGGCCACGGCCTCTGGCGCGGCCCCCGTGCTCGTCGGTGTTGCCGCGGCCTGCCGCTCCGCCGCTCCCCGGCCGGGGTCCGGAACCGGAGCAGTCGCCTTTCGGCGCGCACGCACCGCCTTCCAGCGTGCCACTGTGCCGATCGCGAACACGGTCAGCACGAACAGCACCATCAGTTCGCTTATGAACAGGCCCCAGAACAGCCCGTACCCGGACAGCTGATCGGGCGGAGTGTCCGGCCAGGCCCCCGCGATGTCGTGCGGCTGGGCGATCAGATGGCGCATGGCCATGGGCGTACGGCTGAACCGGACGCCGTGCGGCCAGGAGCCCTGTGCCAGCCGGCTCGCGAGGCCGGTGGCCGTCCACACCATCAGCGTCACGCCGATCAGGAAGGCGAGTACGCTCACCAGCAGGCCGTCGGGGATGCCTCCCTGCCCGTCCCGCTGCTCCTTGCCTGGTCTCATCGGGACCCCATGTCTATGCCACCGTCCGTGCCGGACGTCTACGCCACCGTCGACTCGGACGAGCCGTCCAGGTCGCTCAGCCGCTGTTCCACGAACGCCGCCGCTCGTTCCTCCGCCTCCAGTTCCGCGGCGCGCAGCGCGTCGTCCGTCACGTCGCTCGACGACTCCGTCATCGCGCGGTCGGTGAAGACGAGCGGCCTTTCCGTCTCCGTGACGAGGTGTTTGACCACCTGCACATTGCCGTTGACGTCCCATACCGCGATGCCGGGCGTCAGGGTCGGGATGATCTCCACGGCCCACCTGGGCAGACCCAGCACCCGGCCGGTCGCCCGGGCCTCGTCCGCCTTCTGGGCATAAATCGTCCTTGTCGACGCCATTTTCAGGATCGCGGCGGCCTCCTTGGCCGCCGCGCCGTCCACCACGTCGCTCAGGTGGTGCACGACCGCCACGAAGGACAGACCGAGCCTTCGGCCGAACTTCAGCAGCCGCTGGAAGAGCTGGGCCACGAACGGGCTGTTGATGATGTGCCAGGCCTCCTCGACCAGGAAGATGCGCTTCTTCCGGTCGGGGCGGATCCAGGTGTGCTCCAGCCACACCCCCACGATCGCCATCAGGATCGGCATGGCGATCGAGTTGCGGTCGATGTGGGAGAGGTCGAAGACGATCAGGGGCGCGTCCAGGTCGATGCCGACCGTCGTGGGGCCGTCGAACATGCCCCTGAGGTCACCGTCGACCAGGCGGTCCAGGACCAGCGCCACGTCCAGGCCCCAGGCCCGTACGTCGTCCAGGGCGACGTTCATCGCCTCCGCCGACTCGGGCTCGGGGTGCCGCAGCTGCTCGACGATGTCGGTGAGCACCGGCTGGCGCTGGACGATGGTCTCGTTGACGTACGCGTGGGCGACCTTCAGCGCGAAGCCGGACCGTTCGTCCAGGCCGTGCCCCATCGCGACCTCGATGATCGTCCGGAGCAGGGCCAACTGCCCCGTCGTCGTGATCGCCGGGTCGAGCGGGTTGAGCCGGATGCCGTGGTCGAGCGCCGCCGTCGGGTCCAGCCGGATGGGAGTTATCCCCAGCTCCTCGGCGATGAGGTTCCACTCGCCGACGCCGTCCTCGCCCTGCGCGTCGAGCACCACGACCTGGCGGTCGCGGAACCGCAGCTGGCGCAGGACGTACGTCTTCTCCAGCGCCGACTTGCCGTTGCCGGACTCGCCGAGGACGAGCCAGTGCGGGGCCGGGAGCTGCTGGCCGTACAGCTGGAAGGGGTCGTAGATGTAACCCTTCCCGGAGTACACCTCCCGGCCGATGATCACACCGGAGTCGCCGAGGCCGGGCGCGGCCGTCGGCAGGTAGACGGCCTGGGCCTGGCCCGTGGATGTGCGGACGGGCAGCCGGGTCGTCTCGACCTTGCCGAAGAGGAAGGACGTGAAGGCGTCGGTCAGGACGGACAGCGGATCCCGCATCGGGGCCTTACCTCCGAATACCGGTGGCGAAGGGGAGCGTGTTGACGAAGGCCCGGTGGTGCTCGCGGTCGCACCACTCCAGCTTCAGATAGGACTTGCCGGCGGATGCGCGGATGGTGCGCTTGTCGCGGGCCAGGGCCTCGGGGGAGCGGGAGGAGACGGTGATGTAGCCGACCAGGTTGACGCCCGCGGCGCCGCTCGCCAGGTCCTCGCCGCGCTGGTCGAGACGGGAGTGGGCGGCGATGTCACGAGGGTCGACGGTGCGGTTCATCTTGGCGGCGCGGCTGGCCTCGGCCTCGTCGTTGGTCTTCTCGGTCAGCATGCGCTCAATGGCGACCTCGGTGGGTTCGAGGTCCATGGTGACGGCGACCGTACGGATGACGTCCGGGGTGTGGACGAGGAGGGGGGCCAGGAAGTTGACGCCTACGGGCGTCATCGGCCACTCCTTCACCCAGGCGGTGGCATGGCACCAGGGGGCGCGGGTGGAGGACTCCCGGGTCTTGGCCTGGAGGAAGGTGGGCTCCATGGCGTCGAGCTCGGCGGGCCAGGCGTTGCGCTGGGTCATCGCCTGGATGTGGTCGATGGGGTGGTCGGGGTCGTACATGGAGTGGATGAGGGAGGCGAGCCGGCCCTGTCCCAGCGGCTGTCGTACGCGGATGTCGGCTTCCTGCAACCGCGAGCAGATGTCGGTCAGCTCGCGCGCCATGACGACCGCGAGCCCGGCGTCCCGGTCGACCTTCTTGCCGCCCTGCGGGCGAGCGGCACGCGCCATGGCCTGGGCCTCGGCGGCCAGCTCACGGGTGTAGTGCATGCAGGCGACGAGGTACGCGCGGTGCTGCTCGCTGCTCGTCGACACCATGGACTGGAGCTGGTCGTACGACTTCTGGAGCCAGGCCGGGGAGCGCTCGTCGCCCCGCTGGACGACGTCCTTGGCGTGCGCGTCCGGGTCGGCGGGCAGCGTGCGGGCGAGCATCTGGAGGCGGGTGACGAAGCCGTCGCCGTTGGCGACGTGCTTGAGGAGCGTGCCGAAGCGGTCGACGAGGGCCTCCTGGTCCTCGCTGTCGCGCAGACCGACGCCAGGACCCTCGATCTCGATGGCGGCCGTGACGGTGCGCCGGTCCGCGTGCAGGAGTACCGCGATCTCGTCGGGTCCGAAGGGGGCGGCCAGCCAGGTGATGCGGCCGATGCCGGGCGGCGGTCCGATCTCGACCTCGCGCCCGTCGAACTGCGTGCCGGCTTCCATCACGCCGCTGCGGTACGCCGTCCCCTGGCGCAGACTCCGCTTGTAACTGCGGTTGATCTCGAACCACTTGTAGAACGTGCGGTGCTTGTACGGGACGTACACGGCGGCCAGCGCGAGCAGCGGGAAGCCCATCAGCAGCACGATGCGCAGGGCGAGGAGGGGGACGAGGAGCCCGCACATCATGCCGACGAACGCGCCCGCGATGATCAGCACGATCTCGCCGGACTCGCGGTTGCGGCCGATGATCGCGTTCGGCCGGGCGCGGCCGATCAGATACGTCCGGCGGGGCGTGACCGGATGGGACACGTGGGACTCGGTCGTCAACGCCCTTCACCTCCTGTGCGGTTGGTACTGCTGTTGCGGGTGTTGCTGGCGTGGGGGGTGTTGGCCGGGCTGGTACGGGGCGGGGGAGCGGAGGGGACGGATCCGCCGCCGCCCGGCGTACGTGTGCTGTGCGCGGCCACACCGCCGGTCACGGGGTTGGCGGGACGGGGCGGCTGGCTGCCTCCGCCTGCTCCGCCTCCGCCGTTGCTGTCGGCGCGCGTGCTGTGGGTCTTGATGCCCTGGGCGACGAGGGTCGCCGGGGAGCTGATGACGGCGGCGGCCTTGCGTTCGGCGCCCTGCATGATGCGGTTGTTGCGGGAGGCGGCGATCTCGTCGCCGAAACCGGGCACGAAGCGGTAGATCATGGCGCTCGCGAAGATGGCGAGCAGGATGATGGCGAGCCCGGAGACGACGGCCCCGAGCGCGTCCGGTCCGTCGTCCGTGGCGAGGGCGCCGGCGAGGCCGAGCACGATGACGATCACCGGCTTGACCAGGATCACCGCGATCATGATGCCCGCCCAGCGGCGGACGTGGCCCCAGAGGTTCTTGTCGACGAGACCGGAGTAGACGACGACTCCGAGGAGGGCGCCGACGTACAGGAGGACGGCCCTCAGGAAGAGTTCGAGGTAGAGCACGCCCGCCGCGAGGATCGAGACCAGCGACACCAGGATCAGCATGATGGGGCCGCCGCCGATGTCCGTTCCCTTGTTCAGCGCGCCGGAGAACGTGCCGAAGAACGTTTCGGTCTGGTCACCGGTGGCCTTGGCGAGGACGTCACTGACGCTGTCGGTCGCCGAGACGACCGTGTAGAGGATCAGCGGGGTGAAGGCGGAGGCGAGCACGGTGAGCCAGAGGAAGCCGACGGCTTCGGAGATGGCGGTCGTGATCGGCACGCCGCGTACGGCCCGCTTGGCGACGGCCAGCAGCCACAGGACGAGGGTCAGGATGGCGGAGGCCGCGAAGACGATCTCGTACTGGTGCAGGAACTTCTCGTTGGTGAAGTCGACGGTGGCGGTCTCCTTCACGGCCTCGCTGAGCTTGTCGATGGTCCAGGAGGCGGCGTCGGCACAGCCCTTGGCGAGGGAGGAGAGGGGGTCGAGGGTGTCGGTGAGGGGGGAGTCGGTGACGCCGGAGCGGGAGGAACTGCCTTTTTCGCAGTAGTTCTTGGCGGGGCCCCGGATGAGGTCGCAGGGGTCGTTGCTCTTCGACGACGAGGGCGTGGGGCTCGGAGCGGCGAAGGCGTGGGTGGCCAACAGCACCATGGCCGTCTGCACGGCTGTGGCAGCAGCAACAACCTTGAGTACGCTGCGTTTAGCGGGCATAAGTGAACCCTCCGTACTCTTCAACGGCCTTGGTCATGTCGTCAGCGGTGGAGGCCCTCTGGTCGCGTCCGACCGGGACGGGCCCGTCCTTCTGCGAGAAGTCGGAGACCTTCCAGTCGCCGTTGATCCACTTCAGCTGGTACGTCGTTGTGTACCAGCTCTCGGACACCGGGTTTGTGGAACCCTCGCCGGAGAGGCCGAAGAGCGACGTGTACCAGAGCTCGACGGTCGCGCTGTCGGTGCTGTACTTCGTGACCTTGGTGCCCACCGGGACGATCCGTGAGACGAACGTCTCGCCGTCAGGTGCCGTGCCGTCCTTGTTGAGGCCGATGTTGGCCAGGAACTTCTCGCTGGAGTACGCCTTGTCGAGGTCCGACTGCCGGGCGGCGGCGACCTCAGGCGCGTACACGGCGTTGACGATCGTGCGTCTCTGGTTCGCGTCGAACATGCCCGTGGAACCGAGCGCCACGCCATAGTTCGCCGCAGCCGACTGCGCCCCCTGCCGATCATGCGCGAACCCCGAAGGGATCCCCCCGGCCTTCGACTGGACCGGTCGCGTCCCGGTCGCCGCCGTCGGGCCCGCCTCCGCCTTGCTGCCGCCGGCACCCCCGCCGCCCGAAGAGGACGACTCACCGCCCCCACGGTTCGCGAAGGCGATCGCCGCGATCAGCAGGGCGATGACGCCGACCACCGTGACCAGGCTCCGCGACGAGGACCGGCCCCGCCGCGCACCCCCGTACACGTCCCCGCCCCGGTCGGGCAGCCGTGTCCGGGTCTGGCCGACACCGCCGTACTCTCCGTCGCCCCCGCCGGAGGCACCGTCATCGAGACTCACGCCGCGCACGCCCCCTCGACCTCGTAGCCATTCCGCACCTCGTGTCCGAACACGTAGAAGTACGACGGTAGCCGTGCTGGTCCCCGTGCGGGCGGGGTGTGGTGACTCGACATCAGGGAAACGCAACCTCAGCCGGTGGGCGCGACGGACGGATGGGTCGAAGGGGGAAGCGAATCGGGCGCGACCGGCCGGGACTGACGGTGCGCCAGGTGCGCCGGATGCGGCGTGGCGGTCCGGGGCCGGCCGGGCCTAGACGGCCATGCCGTACACGATCGTGAACAGTGTGCCGAGTGAGCCGATGATGAAGACCCCGGTGAGGCCCGCGATGATGAGGCCCTTGCCCTGCTCGGCGCTGAACGTGTCGCGCAGGGCCGTCGCGCCGATGCGCTGTTTGGCCGCACCCCAGATCGCGATGGCCAGGCAGAGCAGGATGGCGACGGCCATCACCACCTCGACCATCACGCGCGCTTCGTTGCCCAGGCTGCCGAAGGGACCCCAGTCTGGGGCGATTCCGCCGATGATGGTGTTGATGTCGCCCTTTTCGGCCGCGAAAAGCATGTAAGTCACCGCCCCTAGTGGGTAGTTCCGTACCCCCTGACACGATCGCAGAGGTCAGACTCATTCTCGCCGACAATGGCGCTCTCGGATGTCGACTTGGCGTCATTGATTGGCGGGATTCGTATGTTCCCTTGCCTCCGGCCCGCGGGGCACCCTCAGGGGAGCGGGGATCGGTATACCAAAAGGGTGCATGGTCACTCTGTGTATCACGGCAGGTCACGCCGGGCAACGAGGTAGAACGGCGAACGGGCGCGCATGACACTTGGCGGGGCGATGGTGGGGGACTGGGGGGTGGCTTGACCGGGCCGGCGGGCGGAGTTGCGCCCTGAGGATCTAGGGGGTGTCGCCGCCTTCGACTCCCCCGACCTCCTCGACGCCCTCCACGAAGTGGTCGAACTCGCCTGCCTGGACGCCGAGGACGAAGGCGTCCCACTTGCGGCGGTTCGTGGTGACGATGTTGTCCGGGTCGCCGGTCTCACGGATGTAGACGGGCGCGTCCCCGTCGTCGCCTTCACCCTCGCCGAAGGCGATCTCGATCCAAGGGCCGGTCGCATCCGGCGGTGCGGCGCGTTCCCAGGTGAGGTTCGGGGGGACGTCAGCCACGGGAGGTTTCCTTCTTGAGGGTGGTGAGGAGGGCGTCGAAGGCGGCCGGAGTGGCGGTGAGTATCGCTCCGCTGGGGTCGGCGGATTCGGTGAGGTGGATGGTGCCGGGGCCGGTGGTGGCCACGTGTACACAGGAGTTGCCCTGGGCACAGTAGGAGGACTTCTGCCAGGTCAGGTCGCTGGTGGGCATGGTGGGTTCCTTCACAGGTCCTGGACGGCTTTGTGGATGAAGTCCCGTGACTCGGTGGGGGAGAGTGCTGTCGATTCCATACGGTCGAGCAGGACGCGGTACTTGTCGAGTTGGGCCTCGGAGTCAAGGAACACGGGGCCGTGGGACTGGTCGAGGTTCACGGTGTCGAGCTGCGCTACCGGACCTCTGCAGTAGTAGATCGACTGGCCCGAGCCGGGGAACGCACCGGCGTCGAACGGGATCACGTGCAGGGCGATGTGGTCGCGCTCGCTGAGGTCCAGAAGATGTTTGAGCTGCGCGCGGGTCACCGTGCGGCCGCCGAACTGCATGCGCAGCGCCGCCTCGTGGATGATCGCCTGCTGCGGTGTCGGGGAGTCCCGGTACAGGACCGCCTGCCGCTTGATGCGGAACGACACGCGGTGCTCGATGTCCGGCGGGGACATCTCCGGCACGTCCTGGCGGAAGATCTCGCGGGCGTAGTCGGTGGTCTGGAAGAGGCCGGGGATGTGCACGGTGACGGCCGTGCGCAGCGCCGTGGCGTGGTGCTCGACCTCGGCGAGGTCGAGGAGCACGGCGGGCAGGATCTCGCGGTACTCCTCCCACCAACCCCGCGTCCGCTCGGTCGCCATGTCGCTGAGCGCCTCTACGAGGGTTTTGTCGCCGCAGTCGTAGTGGCAGGCGAGAGTGCGTACGCGCTCGGGGCTCACTCCCGCGCGGCCGGCCTCGACGTTGCTGATCTGGGTCTGCTTGATGCCCATCAGTTGACCGGCCTGAGTGGAGGTCAGTCCCGCACGCTCGCGGAGTTTGCGCAGCTCGGCGCCCAAGCGAAGTTGCCGTCCCGTCGGGTTGCTTCTCACGGGCTGGCCGCCTCCTTGTCCTACAGGTCACCCACACAGGTGATAGATAAGCCCTTTTAGCGGAACCGTGAAAGACCTTTTACGGGCGCCGCTACTTTATAACTCGGCGCCCCGCCCAGAAGTGCCCCGCTCGACGGAGCGGCGACGGCCACTGGGCAACCGTACGCACGTTCTCAACTCCCCTCAGTGATCGGAGACTTCCATGGCCACCGTATCCCCGCCGTGGACGTACACCCTCCAACTCCCGCGAGATCCCCGCGCCCCCGGCGTCGCCCGTGCCACCCTCGCCGCCCATGACCTCACCCAACTGACCCCCACCGCAGAACTGTTGGCATCGGAGCTGCTCGCCAACGCTCATCTCCACACCAACGGCCCCTACGCCCTCCGTATCCACTCCGCCGCCTCCGACCGGCTCACCGTCGCCGTCTGGGACACGGACCCTCGAGTGCCACCCGGCTTCAAAGAGGAGGCCTCCCCCGTCGCACCGCCGGTGGACGCAGAACACGGGCGCGGGTTCCATCTCGTACGGGCGTGCGCGGACGCCTGGGGCGTGTCCGTGCTGAGGGAGCTGGGTGCCTCCAAGGGCGGGAAGCTGCTGTGGGCCGAATGTCAGCAGGGTGGCCTACCGTGATGAGACGGGAGTCCCTCGAACAGGATTCCCCCGAAGGGGGGAAGCCCAGGCGGCCCAGATAAACGCGCTGACCTGAAGCAACGGATTCTCCTAGGCGATTTTCAGAATGCTCACGGGGTGTTTCTCACCTTGGTGGGTAACAGTGGGAGGTGATGAACCGCATCACACGCCCCCCAGGTAACCGGCGGCACGCGTTCCTAGGTGCCGTCGTGCTGCTGGCCGTCACGTCCTCCTCCGTGGCGGCCGCCGACGGTGGTCCCGGACCGCTGGGAGTGACCACCGACGCGGTGGTCAGTGCGCGCACCTCACGGGTCGGTGCGCTCTTCGGTGCGGGTGGCGCCCTGGAGGGCGGCCACTTCTGCACCGCCTCCGTGGTGCGCAGCAAGCGCCGCAACGTGATCGTCACGGCCGCGCACTGCCTGGCCGGCGGCCCCGTGTGGTTCGTCCCCGGCTACCGGGACGGGCAGGCGCCGTACGGGGTGTGGAAGGTGACGAAGACATACATCGGCGACGCCTGGAGCGGTGACCAGGACGAGGACAGCGACGTCGCCTTCGCCTCGCTGGAGTCCATCGGCGACGTCGATGTCCAGGACGTCGTCGGGGGCAACGGGTTCGCCACCGGGCGGGAGACCGGCGCCACCGCCGTCACCGTCACGGGCTACCCCAACTCGCGGGAAACCCCGATCACCTGTACCAACAAGCCGACCGTCCACAGCCGTACCCAACAGCGCATCGAATGCCCCGGCTTCACCGGCGGCACCAGCGGCAGCCCCTGGGTGAACGGCGACGGCGACGTCGTGGGCGTCCTCGGCGGCCATGAGCAGGGCGGCTCCACCGCCGACGTCTCCTACAGCGTGGCCCTCGGGGACGAGGCCGCGGACCTGTACCGGGCCGCCTCGGGCGACTGACTCCTTTCATCCGTCGCCCGGCCCGTCGCCTCGGTCCCGTCGCTTCCGCCCCGTCGCCTCGGCCCCGTTGCTCCGGCCGCCGACCCCGGTGATCCCGGTGATCCCGACGGTGGCCGATCTTGTGCGTTCCTGAGGGACGGACCAGGACTTTCCCGGTCCCGTCTTCAGCCTGCGCCCCTACACTGACCCTCGGCGTACTCCCGGGCGGCGAGGGGCGGTTGACGGTGCGTAAGGCGTGGATCTGGGGGACCGCTGCCGTCGGTGCCGCGCTGAGTTTCGTGCTGCTGTTGGTAGTTGGGGTCTACACGGTCGCCGGGAACCTCGCGAACGGCATCGGGAAGGGATCGGTCGGGCTCGCCAAGAACGCCGTGCCCGCCGCCTACGCGACGCTCGTGCAGAAGTGGGGCAACCTGTGCAGCGCGATCAACCCCGCGCTGCTCGCCGCCCAGCTCTACCAGGAGAGCGGCTTCAACCCCAACGCCAAGAGCCCCGCGAAGGCCGAGGGGATAGCGCAGTTCATCCCCGGCACCTGGGCCATTCACGGCATCGACGGCAACGGCGACGGCGTGGCCGACGTCTGGGACCCGCGCGACGCGATCCCGTCGGCCGCCTCGTACGACTGCAAGCTCGCCTCGTATGTGAAGGACGCACCCGGGAACCCGACGGAGAACATGCTCGCCGCCTACAACGCGGGGGCGTACGCGGTCATCAAGTACGGGGGCGTGCCGCCGTATCGGGAGACCCAGAACTACGTGAAGATCATCACGACCCTGGAGAAGAGCTTCGCCGCGCCCGTGCGACGGGTCGACCCGTCCAAGCAGGCGGCCGGGGCCATCTATTACGCGCAGAAGAAGCTCGGTACCCCCTACCTGTGGGGCGGCGACGGCACCGCCGCCGACAACGGGCGCTTCGACTGCTCCGGGCTGACCAAGGCCGCGTACGAAAGCGTGGGCATCACCCTGCCGCGTGTCGCCAACGACCAGTACAACGCCGGTCCGCACCCGAAACGGGACGAACTCCTGCCGGGCGACCTGGTGTTCTTCTCGCACGACCCGACCAATTCCCGCGCCATCCATCACGTGGGGATCTACGTCGGCGGCGGCTATATGATCGACGCTCCCAGGACGGGCGCCGTGATCCGTTTCGACCCGATTGACACCTCTGAATACTTCGGTGCGACGCGTGTCACCGAAGATGGCGCGAAAGCGCTGCCCACAACGGTGTGAATCGGGGTGTGACAGGCGCCCGCAGGGGCGCACACCGACCGGAAACTCTCTGTTACATCTCCCCCCTGAGCTGCGAAGACGAGTCTCTCTTCGATAACGTCTGCGTGATCATTCGGTGGAGGGTGGAACGAAGACAAGAAGACTGTGCGTTCCTGTTGACGTAGAGCGTTGACGTACGGCAGTCGGCTTGGCGTTGGAGCGGATCTACGACCACGGGGGTGGCGGAGCGGCGCACGTACGGGTGCGTCCGCGGAACGGAAACAGACGACGAAGGGGCCGCGCACGATGGCTGCACTCGCCGAATCCGGGTCGAACCCCGACGTCGATCTGCTGTACGACATCAATGGCCTGGCCAAGGAAGCGCCGCACTGGTTCGACCGCGTCATGGAGTTCGTCGGCGAGTACGGCCTGCTGCTCGCCATGGTCCTGCTGATCCTGTGGTGCTGGCAGGGCGTGCGCCGGCGCGGCGGCCAGGAGGCGGCGCCGTCCGTGGCCGCGCTCGTCTGGGCCCCGCTGGCCGCGGGTATCGCGGTCCTGGTGAACGTGCCGATACGGGGCTTCGTGGAGCGACCGCGGCCGTTCGTCGACCACCAGGGACTCGACGTCCTCGTCACCGGCAAGACCGACTACTCCTTCGTCAGCGACCACGCCACGCTCACCATGGCGATGGCGGTCGCCCTGTTCGTCGCCAACCGGAAGTTCGGGCTCATCGGACTCGGGCTGGCGCTCCTCGAAGGGTTCTGCCGGGTCTACATGGGCGTGCACTACCCGACGGACGTCGTCGGCGGCTTCGCGCTCGGCACGGCCGTCGCCCTGCTGCTCTCCCCGCTCGCCACGGCTCTGCTCACGCCGCTCACCAAGGCGATGGAGCGCTCGCCGCGTGCCGGGTGGCTGATCCGGGCACGCGGGGCGCGTGCCGCGGAGGCCGTGATTCCAGGTGCGCGGGCGGATGCGACGGCCGAGGAGCGGGATCTGGCGGCCTGAGCCCCTCGGGGCCAGGCCCCTTGGGCCTCAGGCCTGTCGGGGCTTCAGGGCCTCTTGGGCTTCCGGCCTGTTGGGGCTTCAGGGCCTCTTGGGCTTCCGGCCTGTCCGGGCTTCAGGGCCTCTCCGAGGGCTTAAGGGCCTCTCGGGGCTTCGCGGCCTCTCCAGGCTTCAGGCCCTCCCGGGCTCCCCGGGGCTACAGCGCCTGCGGGAAGCTGAAGAAACCGTTCGGGTCGTACTGGTGCTTGAGTCGCGTCAGACGGGTGGCCGCGTCCCCGTAGTACGCCTTCCGCCAGTTCGTCAGGGTCGGGTCCGTGTAGTTCTGGTACGCGGCCCCGGACGCGTAGCTCTTCATGGACGCGTGCGCGGACGTGAGCCAGGACTGGGCCGTCGTGCCGGACGTGCCCGCGCGCCAGCTCGCGATGTACTGCGCCAGCATCCGCGAGCGGCGGTGGACGAACGCCGTGGCCGTCGGCGAGACCCTGTTGACCGCACCGCCGAGCGCCGTGAACGCGACGCTGCCCGCGCCGCCCCGGGCCTGCGCCACCTGGTTCAGGATCGTCTGGATGCCGGCCGCCGGGATCGAGCGGTCGAAGAAGTCCGAGCGGGCCGCGTACGTCTCGCGGCCCAGGGCGCCCTGCGGGGAGCGGCCCGGCGTCGAGCCGGGCAGATGGCACTGGGCGTCGGTGGGGAAGGAGGAACAGCCCGCGTACGCCTCCATCGCGCCCTCGTACGAATGCCGCTTGAGCGAGACACTGCGGGCCGGGGAGCCGACCTTCGCGGCCAGGCGGTCGACCGCGTTCTGGAGTTCGCGGTACGTGCCGAGCGAGAACGCGGCGACGGAGACGGTGGGCGTGCCGCCGTTCTCCAGGTGGCAGGAGGACCAGATCTCGTCGGGCTGGTCCGGGCCCCACTCCTGCCAGGCCTTGAGGACGGCGGCGGCCTTCGACCAGGGCCAGGTCAAGTAGGCGGACACCGCCTGGGGCGCCGGATGCGTCTTGAACCTGAGCTCGGTGACGACGCCGAAGTTGCCGTTGCCCGCGCCGCGCAGGGCCCAGAAGAGGTCCTTGTTCTCGGTGGCGTTCGCGACGAGCTGCTTGCCGTCCGCGGTGATCAGGGTCGCCTGGGTGAGGCTGTCGCAGGTGAGCCCGTACGCCCGGGAGACCACGCCGTGGCCGCCGCCGAGGGTGAGGCCGGAGACGCCGACGGTGGGGCAGGAGCCGGCGGGTATCGTCACGCCCTTCGCGGTGAGTGCCCGGTAGACGTCGATCAGCTTGGAACCGGCGCCGACGACCGCCTCGCCGCCGCTCGCGCGGATCTTGTTCAGTTTCGAGACGTCGAGGATCAGGCGGCCGTTCCCGGAGGACCAACCGGCGTAGGAGTGGCCGCCGTTGCGTATCGCGACCTTGATGCGGTGGGCGCGGGCGTACTCCATCGCGGTGCGGATGTCGTCGGCGTGCGCCACGTACGCGACGGCCGCGGGCGTCAGGGAGTCGAAGCGGGTGTTGTAGAGCTGGTGCGCGGTGGACCAGGCACGGTCGCCGGGGCGGACCAGGGAGCCGTCGAGGTCCTTGGCCAGGGCGGTCCAGTTGGCGGCGACGCGGGTGCTGGTGGTGGCCGTACGTACGGGCGTGCCGGTGGCGTTCGATGTGGTGCTGGTGCTGGTGGTGGTGGCGGCGCTCGTGCCACCGGTGCACGCGGTGGTGACCGCCGTCGCGAGTGCGGCGGTGGTTCCGCCGATGAACGTACGCCGTTGCATGTGCGCCTCCCATGGGTTCCGTGGATCGAGACGGGGCCCCGTGGCGAGGGGTTCCGCAGGTGATTGCCACAGAATCGCTACAGCGCAGGGGGGTGGTGCGTCCGGGGGTGCACGGGGGTGCGTCCGGGGGTGCACGGGGCGTGTCCGGGGGGCGCGAAAGAGGGCGTCCGGGCGTCCGCTAGCCGACCGCGTGCCCCTCCGCGTCCGATCTGGCCAGGCTGCGGGCTCTGCGCGCCGGCCCGCGCCAGCCGCAGGTGCAGCGGGCCACGCAGAAACGGCCCTGCTCGACCGTCGTAGTGCGGTGTTCCTGGGGGCCGTTGGGGGCGTCCTGCTGTTCCACTCACACAAGGTTACCCAAGGCAAGTGTGCTGCCACGCCGTGCGCGTGACGGGTGCTCCTACCCGTCGTTAACCGGAACAACAGGAGGGACACCGGGACGGACCGGCTGGGGGTAGGCAGGCGATGGTGGTGCGGCAGCACGGACGCGCGGGTGCGGTGGTCGTCACGACGGTGGGAATCGTGGTCTGTGGCGCGTCGGCCACCGGCTGTTCGGGCAGCGGGGCCGCAGCCGACGACGCGCGCTCGGCCACCGCCGCCGTCGATGCGCTGCACCGGGCGGCCGCGGTTCTGGAGCGCGCGGGCAGCTCCAAGGCCCGTACGTCGATGGAGATGGCCACCGGGGGCACCCGGGTCACCATCCGCGGCGAGGGTGTCTACGACTACCGTGACCGGCTCGGCCGGCTGAAGGTGACGCTGCCGCAGGACCCCGCGGGTGCCGTGGAGCATCGCCCCATCACCGAACTGCTTGCCCCTGGCGCACTGTTCATGAAGAACCGCGGTGCGGGCGTGCCCGCCGACAAATGGGTACGAGTCGACACGACCACGCTCTCCGACGGCAACCTCGTCACCGGCGGCGCCACCGACCCGTACGCGGCGGCCGAGTTGCTGCGCGGAGTGCGGAAGGCGACGTACGTGGGGAGGACCGAGGTCGCGGGGGCGCGGGTGCGGCACTACCGCGGGGTCGCCGACATCGGGCTCGCGGCGCGGGGTGCGGCCGCCGGGAGCAAGGAGTCGTTGCGGGCGGCGGCGAAAGGGTTCGCCACGGCGCAGGTCCCGTTCGACGCCTATCTCGACGACCAGGGGCGTATCCGGAAGGTCCGCCACCGGTTCAGCTTCGTCAACGGCGAGCAGAAGACCACGGTCGCGGTGGCCTCGACGACCTTGCTGTACGACTTCGGGGCCCCGGCCGACGTACGGCTGCCGGCGTCCAGGGACATCTACGCCGGGAAGATCGCGGAGCAGTGAGGATTGTCTCGCGGTGGAGAGGATTGCCCGGTCCGGAAGCGGGCAGGCGGGCCGGAAAGTGACGCGGCTGAGGGGCCGGAAATGGTCCGTCCGTGCCATGCGCGGCGTGTAGACCGCTCCCTACTCTAGGAAGTCGGTGACGGCAGAAAGAGGTGAGGCGCGTGGCTCCGGTCGGCGGTACGGCAGTTCAGGACCACGTGGCCCTCGCCGAGATCGAGCTGTGCGGCGACCTGATCATCGCGGCCTCGGCCGCCCACGAGGACCGGCTCAGCCTTGAGAGCATCGACGAGGTGCTGAGGGTGGCCGAAGAGAGGGATGCTTCCGGCGGCTGAGCCGGGCGCTGGGTGCTGGGTGCTGGGCGTCGGGTGCTGGGTGCCGGGCGTCGGGTGCTGGGTGCCGGGCGCTGAGTGCCTTGTCCGATCCGCCGCACTGCCGCTTCGCGGCGGATGCTCTCACCGTCCGCCTTGCTCACGTCCGCAGCATTCGGCCGATCGCCTTCGTCGCTTCCTCCATCTTTGCGTCGATCTCCGACCCGCCCTTGAGCGCGGCGTCCGCGACGCAATGGCGCAAATGCTCCTCGAGGAGCTGGAGGGCGAAGGACTGCAGCGCCTTCGTGGAGGCGGAGACCTGCGTGAGTATGTCGATGCAGTAGACGTCCTCGTCGACCATCCGCTGCAGACCGCGGATCTGGCCCTCGATGCGGCGCAGTCGCTTGAGGTGCTCGTCCTTCTGCTTGTGGTAGCCGTGGATGCCCCGGTCGTGGTCGGTCACCACGGACCCGGTCCCGGTGCCGGTGCCCTCGGAGGGCGCCCCCGCGCCGGCCTCGGTGGTCGTCATCGCATCCTCCTGGTGACGGTTGCCCGGGGATGGGGATAAGAATCCGGACAGAAAGCCTGTGGGCGCCGGTCCTCCGCAACCCGGTACGGACATATACCCCTGGTGGGTATATGGTAACGAACTTTGTTGGGTATACGGCCCATGGTCACGGCCTCGACCGCCCCCGTACCGCCCGCGTGCCGACCACTCTGGCCGATGGGCGACACTGGAGGACGGCCCCTTAGCCGTGGCCGGATGATGCGCCTAGCATCAGCCTGACCGAAACCGAAGCATCTTGAGGACCCCACGTGCGCTTTCGTCTGACCCCCAGGGAGACGAGCTTCTACGACATGTTCGCCGCATCCGCGGACAACATCGTCACGGGCTCGAAACTCCTGATGGAACTGCTCGGCGCGGACGCCTCCGCCCGGGCCGAGATCGCAGAGCGTATGCGGGCCGCTGAACACGCCGGTGACGATGCCACGCACGCGATCTTCCACCAGCTGAACTCCTCGTTCATCACGCCGTTCGACCGCGAGGACATCTACTCCCTCGCATCCTCCCTCGACGACATCATGGACTTCATGGAGGAGGCCGTCGACCTGGTCGTCCTCTACAACGTCGAGGAACTGCCGAAGGGCGTCGAGCAGCAGATCGAGGTGCTGGCGCGGGCCGCGGAGCTGACGGCGGAGGCGATGCCGAACCTCCGCACGATGGAGAACCTGACCGAGTACTGGATCGAGGTGAACCGCCTGGAGAACCAGGCGGACCAGATCCACCGGAAGCTGCTCGCCCATCTGTTCAACGGTAAGTACGACGCCATCGAGGTGCTGAAGCTCAAGCAGATCGTGGACGTGCTGGAGGAAGCGGCGGACGCGTTCGAGCACGTGGCCAACACCGTGGAGACCATCGCGGTCAAGGAGTCCTGAGGCGTCCATGGACACCTTTGCTCTGATTCTGACCGTCCTGGTCGCGCTCTTCTTCACGTACACGAACGGCTTCCACGACTCGGCGAACGCGATCGCCACGTCGGTGTCGACGCGCGCGCTGACGCCGCGGGCGGCGCTGGCGATGGCGGCGGTGATGAACCTCGCCGGTGCGTTCCTGGGCAGCGGGGTGGCGAAGACGGTCAGTGAGGGACTGATCCAGACGCCCGAGGGCGGCAAGGGGATGGGGATCCTCTTCGCGGCGCTGGTCGGTGCGATCACCTGGAACCTGATCACGTGGTACTTCGGGCTGCCGTCGTCCTCGTCGCACGCGCTGTTCGGCGGCATGGTGGGGGCGGCGCTGGCGGGTGGTACGACAGTGTACTGGTCCGGGGTGCTGGACAAGATCGTCATCCCGATGTTCCTGTCGCCGGTGGTCGGTCTGATCGTCGGCTACCTGGTGATGACGGTGATCATGTGGATCTTCCGCCGGGCCAATCCGCACAAGGCGAAGCGGGGGTTCCGTATCGCGCAGACGGTTTCGGCGGCCGGTATGGCGCTCGGGCACGGTCTGCAGGACGCGCAGAAGACGATGGGCATCGTGGTGATGGCGCTGGTCATCGCGGATGTCGAGGACTACGGGGATCCGATCCCGGTGTGGGTGAAGATCGTCTGCGCGGTGATGCTGTCGCTGGGGACGTACGCGGGTGGCTGGCGCATCATGCGGACGCTGGGCCGCAAGATCATCGAGCTGGATCCGCCGCAGGGGTTCGCGGCGGAGACGACCGGGGCGTCGATCATGTTCGCGACGGCGTTCCTGTTCAAGGCGCCGATCTCGACGACGCATGTGATCACGTCGGCGATCATGGGCGTGGGGGCGACGAAGCGGGTGAACGCCGTGCGGTGGGGTGTCGCCAAGAACATCGTCCTGGGGTGGTTCATCACGATGCCGGCGGCGGCGTTGGTCGCGGCGTGCGGGTTCTGGGTGATCAACCTGGCGTTCCTGTAGCCGACGGGTGCCGAGCGGCGGGGGGTTTCTTTCCTCGCCCCCGCCGCCCCTACCCGTCCCATCCCCAGGGGCTCCGCCCCTTCGACCCCACCAGGGGGCTCCGCCCCCTGCACCCCGGGCGGGGACTGCGTCCCCTGCACCCCGGGCGGGGACTGCGTCCCCTGCACCCCGGGCGGGGACTGCGTCCCCTGCACCCCTCTTGGGGCTTCGCGCCCTGGACCCTCGGCGGGGCCTGCGTCCCCTGCACCCCTCCTGGGGCTTCGCACCCGGCCCCCCGGTGGGGCTTTGCCTTCCGAATCTCCGGTGGGGACTGTGCCTCCTGGACCCTTCCAGGGGCTTCGCCCCGGCCCCCGCTGGGCTCCGCTCCTGTATCCCCGGCCCGGGACTGTGCCCTCCTGGGTCCTCTCCGGCGGCTTCGCCCCGGCCCTGCGGGGCTCCGCCTCTTTTCGGGGCCGGCCCCCGAACCCCTGCTCCTCACGCCGGACGGGCTGAATCTCTCAGCCTGTCCGGCGTTTGAGGACGAGGCCGCAAGGCCGACAGCGGGGGTCTGGGGGCGGCAGCCCCCAGGGACGGGAAGGGTAGGGGCGGCGGGGGCGAAACACCCTCAGGCCTGCGCCGCCCCGGTTTCGAGATGCGGTTGTCAGCGGTGCGACAAGACTGGAGCTATGACTACCAAGGCACTCCTCGAAGGCGGGCCGGAGGATCTGGCGGGCAAGCTCGTGCCGGTCGTCCCTCCGGGACAAGAGCTGAAGATTCCCCACCGCGGCGGATACGAGCACTACAAGGTCACGACGCGGCACGAGAACACCCAGGAGGGACAGGTGAACGTCTACCAGTGGTGGGAGCGGACCGAAGTGGCCGAGTAGCGCGTGGACGCCAAAGGGCCCGCCCCCGGGAGCCGGGGGCGGGCCCTCATCGGCCTCGCGGTGGCACCGCCATGCAGCACCGCGAGGAGTCCTTGACCACGACCGATCAGCCGAAGCGGCCCGAGATGTAGTCCTCCGTGGCCTGGACCGACGGGTTGGAGAAGATCCGCTCCGTGTCGTCGATCTCGATCAGGCGTCCCGGCTGGCCCACGGCCGCCAGGTTGAAGAACGCCGTGCGGTCCGAGACGCGCGCCGCCTGCTGCATGTTGTGCGTCACGATGACGATCGTGAAGCGTTCCTTCAGCTCGCCGATCAGGTCCTCGATGGCGAGGGTCGAGATCGGGTCCAGGGCCGAGCAGGGCTCGTCCATGAGGAGCACCTTCGGCTCGACCGCGATCGCCCTCGCGATGCACAGACGCTGCTGCTGACCGCCGGACAGGCCGGAGCCCGGCTTGTTCAGACGGTCCTTGACCTCGTTCCAGAGGTTCGCGCCCTTGAGGGACTTCTCGACGATGTCCGACAGTTCGCTCTTCTTGTAATTGCCGTTCAGGCGCAGCCCAGCCGCCACGTTGTCGAAGATCGACATCGTGGGGAAGGGGTTCGGGCGCTGGAAGACCATGCCCACCTCGCGGCGGACGGAGACCGGGTCGACACCGGTGCCGTACAGGTCTTCGTCGTCCAGGAGCACCTTGCCCTCGACCCGGCCGCCGGGCGTGACCTCGTGCATGCGGTTCAGCGTGCGCAGGAACGTCGACTTGCCGCAGCCGGACGGGCCGATGAACGCCGTCACCGAGCGCGGCTCGACCGTCATCGAGATGTCCTCGATCGCCTTGTGGGAGCCGTAGTAGGCGGTGAGACCGCTTACGTCGATTCGCTTGGCCATGTCTACTTCACTTCTTCCAGTCTCAGTCGCTGATTGGCCGCGTCAGCGACCGGTCTTCGGGGCCTTCCAGCGGGCGATGCCGCGGGCCACCAGGTTGAGGATCATCACGAAGGCGATCAGCGTCAGCGATGCCGCCCAGGCACGGTCGTAGGCCGCGTTCGCGCCCGCGCTGTTCGCGTACTGCTGGTAGATGTACAGCGGCAGCGACGCCTGCGCACCCTCGAAGGGGTTGGCGTTGATGAACGGGTTGCCGAAAACGAGCAGCAGCACCGGGGCGGTCTCACCCGCGATACGCGCGATCGCCAGCATGATGCCGGTGGTGATACCGCCGATGGAGGTCGGCAGGACCACCTTCAGGATCGTGCGCCACTTCGGGACGCCCAGGGCGAGGGATGCCTCGCGCAGCTCGTTCGGTACGAGCTTGAGCATCTCCTCCGTGGAGCGGACCACGACCGGCATCATCAGGATGGCCAGGGCGAGCGAACCGGCGAAGCCGAAGGGCTGCATCTTGAAGATCAGCATCAGGCTGAGGATGAACAGACCGGCGACGATCGACGGGATACCGGTCATCACGTCGACGAAGAAGGTGACGGCCTGGGCGAGCCTGCCGCGCCCGTACTCCACCAGGTAGATGGCGGTGAGCACGCCGACCGGCGCGCCGATCGCGGTGGCGAGGCCGACCTGCTCCAGGCTGCCGAGGATGGCGTGGTAGATGCCGCCGCCCGGCTCGGAGTCGGCGACCACGCCCATCGAGTGGGTGAGGAAGTAGACGTCCAGGACCTTCACACCGCGCTGCACGGTCACCCAGATCAGGGAGACCAGCGGGACGACGGCGAGCAGGAAGGCGACCCACACCAGGGAGGTGGCGACGCGGTCCTTGGCCTGGCGGCGGCCTTCGACGCGGGCGGCGATGCCGTACGTACCGAGGACGAAGAAGATCGCGGCGAGCAGGCCCCACTGGACCTTGCTGTCCAGGCCGGCGGCCGCGCTGATGCCGATTCCGAGCGCGAGGGAGCCCGCGGCGATCGCCCAGGGCGACCACTTGGGCAGGCTGGCACCTTGCAGGGTGCTGGGACGCTTGTCCGTGACGGCTGCGGCGGTGCTCATGCGTTGGCCCCCGAGTACTCCTTGCGGCGGGCGATGATCACGCGGGCCGCGCCGTTGACCAGCAGGGTGATGACGAACAGGACCAGACCGGAGGCGATGAGCGCGTCACGGCCGTCCTCGGTCGCCTCGCTGAACTTGCTGGCGATGTTCTGGGCGAACGTTCCGCCGCCCGGGTTGAGCAGGCTGGCCTGGATGTCGAAGGACGGGGAGAGCACGGTGGCGACGGCCATCGTCTCGCCGAGCGCGCGGCCGAGGCCGAGCATCGAGGCGGAGATCACGCCGGAGCGGCCGAAGGGCAGCACGGACATGCGGATGACCTCCCAGCGCGTGGCGCCGAGAGCCAGGGCCGCCTCCTCGTGCATCTGCGGGACCTGGCGGAAGACCTCGCGGCTCACGTTGGTGATGACCGGCAGGATCATGATCGCGAGCAGGATGCCGACGGTGAGCATCGAGCGCGGGGCGCCCTCGTCCCAGGAGAAGACGCCGGTCCAGCCGAGGTAGTCGTTGAGCCAGCCGAAGAGGCCGTTCAGGTGCGGTACGAGGACCAGGCCACCCCACAGGCCGTAGACGATGGACGGCACGGCGGCGAGCAGGTCGATCACGTACGCGATGGTCCCGCCCAGCTTGCGCGGCGCGTAGTGCGTGATGAACAGCGCGATGGCGACCGCGATGGGGACCGCGATGACCATGGCGACGATCGAGGAGACGATCGTGCCGAAGGCCAGGACCGCGATGCCGAACACCGGCGGGTTGAGGTTGGTGTTCCACTCGAAGGTGGTCAGGAAGTTGCCGTGGTCCTTGCTGATCGCGAGGGAGGCACGGTAGGCGAGGAAGACCGCGATGGCGGCCATGATCACGAGCAGGAAGATGCCCGATCCACGGGTGAGACCGAGGAAGATCCGGTCACCGGGTCGGGTGGCCCCACGGGTCGCGCGCTTCTGCTCGGCCGTGTTCGACCGGTGCGTGGGGGGAGGTGCTTCGGTGTTTTTCTGTGTCGATATGTCCATCGGGTTCTCCGGTCTGCTGAGCCGAACTCGGCGTAGGGCTCGTGGCGGCGGTGCACCGGAAAGTGCGGTCCGGTCCCGAGGGCGGGACCGGACCGCACACTCAGGTCAGCTCAGGCCCTCGATGGTGGTGCGGACCTTGGAGATGATGCTGTCGGGGATCGGGGCGTAGTCGTTCTGGCTCAGGACGCCCTGGCCGTCCGTGCTGGCGATGTAGCGCAGGAACGCCTTGGTGGCGGGCAGCGTGTCCGCCTTGTTGCCCTTGTCGCACGCGATCTCGTACGTGACCAGCGTAAGCGGGTAGGCGCCCTCGGCCTTGGTCGCGTAGTTCAGCTTCAGGGACAGGTCCGAGCCGGTGCCGACGACCTTGGCGTCCGCGATGGCCTTGGTGGCGCCGTCGCTGCTGGCCTTGACCGGCGTGCCGGCGCCCGTGGCGACGGAGACGGTGCTGAGGCCGTCCTTGGCGTACGACAGCTCGAAGTAGCCGATGGCGCCGGAGGTCTGCTTCACCTGCTGGGCGACACCCGCGGACTTCGGGGCGGACTGGCCGCCCTTGGCCTGCCACGCCTTGCCGCCGGAGTACTTCCAGTTGTCCGGGGTGGTGGCGATCAGGTACTTGGTGAAGTTGTCCGTGGTGCCGGACTCGTCCGAACGGTGGAACGCCTGGATCTTGAGGTCGGGCAGCTTCGCGGACGGGTTCAGCTTCTTGATCGCCGCGTCGTTCCACTTGACGATCTTGCTGTCGAAGATCTTGGCGATGGTCGGGGCGTCCAGGACGAGGTCGGAGACCCCCGGGACGTTGTAGCCGAGGGCGATCGGGCCGCCGACCATCGGGAGGTCGATGCCCTGGCCGCCGGAGCAGAACTTCTTGGAGGCGGCGACGTCCTCGGGCTTCAGCGGGGAGTCGGAACCGGCGAAGGCGACCGTGCCCTGCGTGAACGCGGTCACGCCGGCGCCGGAGCCGCCGCCCTGGTAGTTGATCTGCACGCCGTTGCAGGCCTGGGTGAACGCCTTGGCCCAGGCGTCGATCGCGTTCTTCTGCGCGGAGGAGCCGTCGGCGAGCAGCTGGCCCTTGGCGTTGTCGCACTTGATCGAGCTCGCGTTCGTCGTCGACGACGACGAGGAACCGCTGCCGGCCTTGTTGCCCGTGTCGTCGGAGCCGCACGCCGTGAGGGCCAGGGCGCCGGAGACGGCGAGAGCACCGAGGGTGAGGGCCCGCCGGTTCATGCGCTGAAGCTTCACTTTCGTTCCTTCCAGGAGCCGCCGTCCTGTTCGGCGGCGTGCGAAGTGTGAGTGATGTGGACGCGTCCTCCGAGGTCGTGCCCGCCATCAGGTAAGGCTGAAATTAGGCAGATCAGGTGAAGCCGCCGATGGCCGGAAGTGAACGGGGGGTGAACCCCTGCGGTCGGTGTGGTTAGGTCACGGAACGCTTACATCGAGGACACAGGGCGATCCCGAAGCCTCTGCCTCGGGACATTACTGTGCGCATTCAACCGAACGCGAACCGTACTGTCGCGGATCACCTGTTCGCTGGTCCCTCTTGGCTTTCACGTTCACTCGACGCCCCCTACCGTCCTCCTGGGGCCGGGTGCCCATCCCCCTGTCACACGACAAGGGCCGTGTCACACGACAAGGGCCGCGTCACACGACAAGGGCCGCGTCACACGAGAAGGGCCGCGTCACACGACAAGGGCCGCCCCGTCCAGCGGGGCGGCCCGTCGCTCAGGTCAGGTTCAGGGAGTTGAGGAGCGCGTCGACCAGTTCCCGGTCGCGCGGCTGGGTCATGCGGCCGCGGGCCACGGCCGGCGGAAGCCAGAGGATGCGGTCCACCTCGCTGTTCGGGGTGAAGGAGCCGCCCGTCGCCTCGGCCGCCCAGTAGTGGACCTGCTTGGGGCGGCCGCTCGCCTCGTAGTGGACGGTGGGCAGACGCGTGCCGGGCGCGGCGGTGTACCCCGTCTCCTCCGCCACCTCCCGCAGCGCCCCCGCGAGCGGGTCCTCGCCGCGCTTGAGCTTGCCCTTCGGGTGGGACCAGTCGTCGTACTTCGGCCGGTGGACCAGACAGATCTCCAGCCGGCCGTCGATGGGGGAGCGGCGCCAGAGGACACAGCCCGCCGCGCGGATGGTGTCGTCGGTCATCGGGTGCTCACGGCTCCTCACTCGTGCCTGCGGCGCGGGGGCTCCCCCGCGCCATGCGGTCGTACGGTGCCGGTGCCTACGGAGTACCCACCGCCTGCCTCTGCCAGGACTGCTCGAAGGCGAAGCGGGCCGCCTCCACCTCGTGGCGCTGGTCGGCGTGCAGCACGCCGAGGGCGTACGCCGTCGCGGGCGCGATGCGCGGGGTGCGCGCCGCCGCCGCGGCGGCCGCCGCCGCCTCCGAGGCGTCCCGGTGCCGGTTCAGGGCCTGGCCCGCCGCGAGCAGCCGTACATCGACGGGCGCGTTCTCTCCGTACCGGCCGCACAGCACTTCCTGGGCGTAGCGGTGCAGGCGCAGCAGCAGCCGGACCTGGTGCCAGGGGGCGTCCTGCGGGTGCGGGGCCGGGTCGGGGGACAGGCCGTGGATCAGGGCCTCCGCGTTGTACGGGTGGCCGGCGGTGACCAGCGGCAGCGTGGCGACCGCGTCGTACAGCCGCTCCTCGGCCGCCCTGGCCAGCGGGTGCAGGTCGGCGGCCGGTGCGGCGGGCGCGAGCGGGACCTCGCTGGCGAGAACGGCGACGCTGTCCGCCACCGCGTGGAAACGGCTCGACCCGAGGGCCTGGAGGGCCGCTGAGTGGGCGCGCGTCCGGGCCAGGGTGAGCTGCCGCTCCAGCAGGGCGCCCGCCTTCGCGGCGCCCACGGTCAGGTTGCCGCGCTCGGGAGCGGCGGGCCGGGTGGCCGGGCCGGTGCCGGCCACTTCCGCCGAGCCCCCCGACTGCGGGGGGAAGGCGGATGAGCCGGACAGCCGGTGCAGGGCGAGCAGCAGCCTCTCGAGGCGGGCCGCGTACGCGTGCTCGCGAGCCAACGTGCCCGACAGCCAGGCGAGTTCGGGACGCATCCCCTCGGACCAGTCGGTGTCGAGCAGGGGGCGGAACGTGTGGAGCGTGCCGCTGATGCGGCGGGCCGACCGGCGCAGGGCGAGCGCCGCGTCGCCGGAGTCCTCCGGGCCGCCGACAGCGGCACCGGTCTCCCGGTGCTGCCGCAGCGAGCGGAGGAACTCCGTGGCCTGGGCCCGCAGGTAGCCCGCGAGGGCGTCTCCTGTGGGGGTAACTCCCTGCTCCAGCGAAGCCGAGAGCTTGGGGGCGGGCCCGGCCGTGGGGTTGGTGGGGGGATCAAGGTGTTGCTGTGCCACGCCGGCGCCTCCGGGCGTCTATGAGCATCTCCTGGATGTTCCGCAGGGGCTGGCCGTCCACGTCGGTCGCGTGCCGGGTCCACTCGCCGTCCGGACCCAGGTGCCAGGAGGAGGTCGTGTCGGACATGCCGGTCTCCAGCAACCGGTTGAGGGCCGCCCGGTGCGCCGGGTCGGTGACCCTGACGAGTGCCTCGATGCGGCGGTCGAGGTTGCGGTGCATCATGTCCGCGCTGCCGATCCACACCTCGGGCTCGCCGCCGTTGCCGAAGGCGAAGATGCGGGAGTGTTCCAGGAACCGGCCGAGGATGGACCGTACGCGTATGTTCTCGGACAGGCCGGTGACGCCGGGGCGCACCGCGCAGATGCCGCGCACCCATACGTCCACGGGGGCGCCGGCCTGCGACGCCCGGTAGAGGGCGTCGATGATCGCCTCGTCCACCATCGAGTTGACCTTGATGCGGACGTACGCGGGCCGGCCGGCCCGGTGGTGCTGGATCTCCTTGTTGATCCGCGAGACCAGGCCGTCGCGCAGGGACTTGGGGGCGACGAGGAGACGGCGGTAGGTCTCGCGGCGCGAGTAGCCCGACAACCGGTTGAAGAGGTCGGACAGGTCCGCGCCGACCTGCTGGTCGGCGGTCAGCAGCCCCAGGTCCTCGTACAGACGTGCGGTCTTCGGGTGGTAGTTGCCCGTGCCGACGTGGCTGTAGCGGCGGAGGGTTTCGCCTTCCTGCCGCACGACGAGCGACAGCTTGCAGTGGGTCTTCAGGCCGACGAGCCCGTACACGACATGGCAGCCCGCCTCCTCCAGCTTGCGGGCCCACTTGATGTTGGCCTGCTCGTCGAAACGGGCCTTGATCTCCACCAGCACGAGGACCTGCTTGCCGGACTCGGCCGCGTCGATGAGCGCGTCGACGATCGGCGAGGTCTCCGAGGTCCGGTACAGCGTCTGCTTGATGGCGAGCACGTCCGGGTCGGCGGCCGCCTGCTCCAGGAACGCCTGGACCGAGGTGGAGAAGCTGTCGTACGGGTGGTGCAGCAGGACGTCCCGCTCCCGCAGTGCCGCGAAGATGTCGGGCGCGGACGCCGATTCGACCTCCGCGAGGTCGCGGTGGGTGCCCGCGACGTACTTCGGGTACTTCAGCTCGGGACGGTCGAGGGCGGCGATGCCGAAGAGGCCGGTGAGGTCCAGGGGACCAGGCAGCGGATACACCTCGGCCTCGGAGATCTTCAGCTCGCGCACGAGCAGATCGAGGACGTACCGGTCGATGGACTCCTCGACCTCCAGGCGCACCGGCGGCCCGAAGCGGCGCCGCATGAGCTCCTTCTCCAGCGCCTGGAGCAGGTTCTCGGCGTCGTCCTCCTCGACTTCCAGGTCCTCGTTGCGGGTTATCCGGAAGGCGTGGTGCTCCAGGACCTCCATGCCCGGGAACAGCTCCTCCAGGTGGGCGGCGATGACGTCCTCGATGGGGACGTACCGCTGCGGGGAGGCCTCCAGGAAGCGGGACAGCAGCGGCGGGACCTTGACGCGCGCGAAGTGGCGGTGGCCGGAGACCGGGTTACGGACGACGACCGCGAGGTTGAGCGAGAGTCCCGAGATATAGGGGAAGGGGTGCGCCGGGTCGACGGCCAGCGGGGTGAGGACCGGGAAGATCTGGTGGCGGAAGAGCGTGAAGAGGCGCGCCTGCTCCTTCTCGGTCAGCTCGTTCCAGCGGACCAGGTGGATGCCCTCCTCCGCGAGCGCGGGGGCGACGTCCTCGTGGAAGCAGGCCGCGTGCCGGGCCATGAGCTCGCGGGAGCGGGCCCAGATCATCTCCAGGACCTCGCGGGGCTGCATGCCGGACGCGGACCGGGTGGCGACACCGGTGGCGATACGGCGCTTCAGACCCGCCACCCGGACCATGAAGAACTCGTCCAGGTTGCTGGCGAAGATCGCCAGGAACTTCGCCCGTTCGAGCAGGGGGGTGTTCGGGTCCTCGGCCAGTTCGAGCACGCGCTCGTTGAACTGGAGCCAGCTGCGCTCCCGGTCGAGGAAGCGGCCCTGGGGAAGCCGCTCACCGTCGGCTTCCTCGTAAGCGTCGAGGTCGGTGTCGATCTCGGGTTCCAGTTCGGAGACCGTCGCGGCCACGGTGTGCGGGCGGTGCGCGGCGATGGAGCCCACGGAGGGCTGCTGATGATTCATGTTCGCGCGACCCGAAGGCTCTCCATCACGGACGGTGGTGGGGGACGGCTGGGCCTGTGCCTGGGCGTTCTGCTGGCTCATGAATCCATTCTTCCGCGCCGACCGGGTGACGGGCGCGTCGGAGAGCGAGTGCGGCAGCGCGGAAAACGGAAGACCGCGCTCCGCACCGTCCCCGTTCCCCCGTTGCGAAGGGGGCTCTGGCACGGCGGCATTCATTGCCCGAGCGTCGCAAGCCTGCCTGAACCACTGGTTACGGCGACATGACGTGCGGGATAGCGAGGGGCGGCTCGCGGACGTCTGCGGACGTCTACAGGGGGCGCGGCGGCGTACGAGGGGCTGGGAGGGGTGTATGAGGGGGCTGGAATGGGGTGAGCTCGCTCCCGGCAGGGGGAGCGCTCCTGGTGGGGGGAGCGCTCCTGGCGGGGGGAGTGCTCCTGGTGGGGGGGGTGCTCCTGGCGGTGGGAAGCGCTCCTGGTAGGGGAGGTTTTCTCCCTGCCCAAAACTCTTCTCCTGGGCGTGAACCGATCGCGGGGGCTCGTCCGATGAAGGGGCGTGAGGGAAACGACAAGTGACGGGGAGCTGCTGCGTTCCGCGGCAGACGGGGACCGTCGCGCCTTCGAGGAGTTGTATCGGCGGTATGCGCCGTGGCTCACGGCACGGCTGCGCGGCCGCTGCGCCGATCCCGCGGTCGTCGACGACGTCGTGCAGGAGACGTTCCTGGCGGTCTGGCGCGGCACTGCGCGCTACCGGGAGGACGGGGACGTGGCCGGCTGGCTCTGGCGCATCGGCGCCCGGCGGCTGGTGGACGCGTTGCGCGGTGACGGCGCGCGCGGCCGGCTGTGGCAGACGCTGGCGCGGCTGCGGCACCGAGACGAGGCCTCCGCGGAGGAGCGTGTCCTGGCCGGAGTGGAGCACGGCGACCTGGCAGGGGCGCTGACCAGGCTCTCGCCGGAGCTGCGGGCCGTCCTCCAGGCGACGGTGATCGACGGGCTGACGACCGGGGAGGCGGCCGTCCTGCTCGGCATTCCCCCGGGCACGGTCAAGACACGGGCGCTGCGTGCGCGGAAGCGGTTGCGGGAGGAACTGACATGAAGGACGACGAGCGCGACAGCGCCGGATGGCACGCGGACGCCGACGATCTGCGCGCGTATGCGCGCGGCGAGCTGCAGGCACCCCGGCTCTGGTCCGTCGACACCCACCTGGTCGCCTGCGCGCCCTGCCGCCGGGCGCTGGCCGAGGTGGCAGACCCGGTCGCACTGGAGACCGGCTGGGAGCGGCTCGACGCCGAGCTGGACGCCCCCCGGCCCGGGGTCTTCGAGGCCCTGCTGATCCGCTTCGGGGTCGCCGACCACACCGCCCGGCTGCTCGCCGCGACACCCGTCCTGCGCGCCTCCTGGCTGGGCTCGGTCCTGCTGGTCCTGGCCATGACGGTGATCAGTGTGTACGCGGAGGACTCGCCCGCGCTGTTCCTCGCCCTGGCCCCGCTGCTGCCGCTCGCGGGCGTCGCGCTGTCCTACACGCCGGCTCTCGACCCGACGTACGAGCTGACGGTCGTCTCCCCGCTGCACGGCTTCCGGCTGCTGATGATCCGCACGGTCGCGGTACTGACGGCGAGCCTGGGGCTGAACGGCCTGGCGACGCTGGCCCTCCCGGCCTACGGGCTGCACGCCATGGCCTGGCTGCTGCCCGCCCTCGCCCTCACCGCGACGGGCCTCGCGCTGACCGCCAGGCTGGGCCCGGTGCTCGCGCCCGCCCTGGTCAGCGGTGGCTGGGTCGCCCTGCTGGTGGTGGCCAAGCTGACCACCACCCACGGGACACTCCCGCCGTTCACAGGGGCAGGCCAGGGCGTGGCCGCGGTGGTCGCGGCCGTCGCGGCCGCCTTGCTGCACCGCCTGCGGGACCGGTTCGACGCCTCGCGGGCCCATGACCTCTTCACCGACTTCACCCACAGGAGCGCCTCATGACCACCGCGCCCACCGTCTCGGCCTCCGGCCTGACTCTGCGCTACGGGGGCACGGCCGCCCTTGATGATGTCTCCCTGCGCCTGCGTGAGGGCGTCACGGGGCTGCTCGGGCCCAACGGCGCGGGCAAGACGACGCTGTTGCGGGTGCTCGCCACCGCCGTGCCCGCCGACCGGGGCGCCTTCACCGTCCTCGGGCACGACCCGGGCACGGCCGTCGGCCGCCAGGAGGTGCGGCGCCGGCTCGGCTATCTGCCGCAGACTCCGGGGTTCCACCCGGATTTCACGGCCTTCGCGTTCGTCGACTACGTGGCGATCCTCAAGGAACTCACCGACCGCGCCGCCCGCCACCGCGAGGTACGGCGCGTGCTGGAGGCCGTCGACCTCTCGGATGTGCGCGGCAAGCGCATCAAGCGGCTCTCCGGCGGCATGCGCCAGCGCGTCGCCCTGGCCGCCGCGCTCGTGGGCGACCCGGGCCTCCTGCTGCTCGACGAGCCGACCGTGGGCCTCGATCCCGAACAGCGCATGCGCTTCCGGGAGTTGATCGCCGAGGCGGGCCAGGGCCGGGCGGTGGTGCTGTCCACCCACCAGACCGAGGACGTGGCGATGCTCTGCCACCGCGTGATCGTGATGGCCCGCGGCCGCGTCCGCTTCGAGGGCACCCCGGCCGAGCTGACCGCCCGGGCGGCGGGCCGCGTGTGGAGCAGCGCTGAACGCGACCCGGGTGCCCGCGCCGGCTGGCGAACGGGTATGGGCACGTTCCGGAACGTCGGCGACCCGCCCCAGGGCGCCGACCTCCTCGAACCCACCCTGGAGGACGGCTACTTGCTGGCCCTCGACGGCGAGCCCGTGGAGGTGGCGTCCGCATGAGCACGGTCATGGACAAGGCCCTCGCGGTGCCCGCGCCCGTACGGACCGACCGGCGCAGGGCATCCGCCGTCCTCGCGCTGGCCCGCTTCGAGGCCCGTGAACTCGCGCTGCAGATCCCGGTGTTCGTGTTCTTCCTGCTGTACATCGGCCGCGCGCTCTGGAATCTGTTCTTTTCCGAGGAGGGCATGTACGACTATCCGGTCCTCCAGAACACCGACCGCGCCACCGAGCCTGCCGCGTTCTTCCTCGGTATCGCCGTCCTCATCTGCGTGAACGCCGCCGCGCTGCGCTCCCGGCGCCACGGCACCGACGGGCACTTCGACGTCCTGGTCATGGAGCCCTGGCGGCGTACGGTCGCGCACATGCTGTCCGTGGTGCCGTTCGCGGCGGTCACCGCGCTGGTGGTCGCCGTCGAGTACGGCAGCGCGGCGCTGAAGCCGGGTGCGGTCGGTCACGGGTCCCTGGCCGAGCTGGCGGTGGGACCGCTGGTGGTGCTGCTGTCCGGGGCCCTGGGGGTGCTGATCGCGCGACTGTTCCCCAGCGTGGCCGGTGGTCCCCTGGTCGTGGTCGTGGGATACGCCGCGCTCGTGGTCACCTCCGCGGTCACCGGGCAGAGCGTGCACTGGCTGAACTGGCTCCAGCCGATCGACTCCGAGGACGGCGGCGTGGCGATCCCGTCCGACCTCCTGGGCCGCCCGGCCGCCTGGCACGCCCTGTATCTGGCGGGCCTCACCGCACTGCTGCTGTGCGTCGCGGTCCTGCTGAGCGGGGGACGTACGCGCATGCTGAAGGCGCTGACGGTGGTCGCGCTCGGCGCCACGGCCGCGGGGATCACCGGACAGTCCCCCAGCCACGAGGCGTCCCTGACCGCGGCCCGCACGAAGGCGAGCCATGCGCCGGCGACGTCCCAGTCGTGCGCGGTGCACGGCCGGTCGACGTACTGCTCCTTCCCGGAGTGGACCGCCTGGCGGGACGACTGGGCGGCGGTCGTCGACCGCGTCCAGGGCTTCGCGGGCGGCGCCGCCGCAGGAGCGCGGCTGACGGTCCGCCAGCGGATACCGGTCATCTACGACCTGACCAGCGACTCCGCCATCACGCCCCTGAGCACACCCGGCGAGGTCACGGCCGGCACCCGTTGGGGCGGCGCCCGCATCCCGGAGTTCGCCGTCGGGGTCGCCTCGGTGCTCGTCGCG
Source organism: Streptomyces sp. CGMCC 4.7035 (assembly GCF_031583065.1). Taxonomy (GTDB): domain Bacteria; phylum Actinomycetota; class Actinomycetes; order Streptomycetales; family Streptomycetaceae; genus Streptomyces; species Streptomyces yaanensis. Next base: position 7,795,701 of record NZ_CP134053.1, on the reverse strand, counting down.
GGCGACGAGCAGGCCATCTCCCAGATGTGCGACGCCCGGGTGGTGACCGTCATGTGGCTGGCGCTGGCCACGCAGGACGACCCGATGACCGCCCTTCGCCGCGTCCGCCTGGACGACAGCATCGAGGGCTCCAACGCCGCCCTGTCCCCCACCGAACCCGTCTCCATGAGTGCCGAGCAGACCCGGATCGTCCGGGACCTGCTTCAGCGCCCGCGCTACAGCGTCGCGACCCGCGTGAAGGCCCACTGGACCGAGCTGACGTCCCCGAAGACATCGGAGGCGCGGGTGGCGGAACTGCTGGGGGTACCGCCGGCGACCGACAAGGGGGAGTCGTGCTAGAAGCGGGCAACAAGTACGCGCGGATCAGTGCCCTCCTCCCACCGGTGTGGCGCACCCTCCCCTGGCCGGTGCTCGGTGCCGCGGGCGGGTCGGGCCTGGCCCTCGCCGCAGTCACCCGGCTGGTGCCCGGCGAGCTCGACACCACGCCGGCCCTCATCCTCCTGAGGGCCGCGGCGCTCGTCTTCGCGCTGGGGCTGGCGTTCCTGCTGGACGACCCGGCACGGCACCTCACGGAGGCGGTGCCGACCCGGCGACCGGTGCGCACCGCGCTGCGGATGGCGCTTGTCGCCCCGCCGGCCGGGCTGTGCTGGACGGCGGCCCTGCTGCTCGTCCCCGGGGAGATACGGCCGCCGGCCGGCGCCGTGACCCTGGAGGCGGCGGCCCTCGCGGCCCTGGCGCTCATCGGAGCGGCGGCTGCCGTGCGGTTCACCGACGAGCCGCAGCCGGGCGCGAGGGTGGCGGCGATGCTGCTGGCGACCACGGTGCTCGCGGTGCTGCTCCGGCCGCGATGGGCCCTGTTCGTCGCGGAGGGCGACCCCGGCTGGGCGGCGGCCCATCAGCGGTGGGCGGTGCTCCTGGCGCTCATTCTGCTGGTGGGCGCGATGCTCCTACCTGAGCCGATACGCAGGCACCGTGCGATGGATTCGCTGCTGAGGGCACACCGTTGACGACCGTCTGGACTCACCTCCGGGACGCGGCCGCCCGCTGCTCACCCGCAGCTCACGTCTCCGTCCGGTACATCAGGTCCGTCTCGTGGGTGGTGAAGCCCAGCCGTTCGTAGACCGTGAGCGCGGCCTTGTTGTCCGCGTCGACGTACAGCATGGCGGTCGGCAGGCCCTGGGCGGCCAGGTACCGGAGGCCGATCGTGGTGAGGGCCCGGCCGAGGCCGCCGCCCTGGGCGCCGGGGCGGACGCCGAGGACATACACCTCACCGAGCTGCTCCTCGGCGTGGACCTTGGTCCAGTGGAAGCCGATGAGTTCGGGACCCTGCTCACCCTCGCGTTCCGCCAGGAAGAAGCCCTGCGGGTCGAACCACGGCTCGGCCTTGCGGTCGTCGAGATCGCGCTGGGTGAGGGAGCCCTGCTCGGGGTGGTGGGCGAAGGCCGCCGCGTTGACGGCGAGCCAGGCCGTGTCGTCCTCGCCGGGCACGAAGGTGCGCACGGTGACGCCGTCGGGCAGCTTCGGTTCGGGCAGGTCGAGGTCGGTCAACGGGCGGCGCAGCTGGCGCAGTTCGCGGAAGAGGGTGAGGCCGAGGACCTGGGCCAGGTGCCGGGCCGCGGAGTGACCGCCGTGCGCCCACACCCGCAGCCGCTTGCCGGAGGCGGCGAGGAGCGCGGCGCCAAGGGCCCGGCCGTGCCCGTGGCCGCGGTGCGAGGGGTGCACGACCAGCTCCGCGGCCGGGGCCTCCACCGGGTCGGTGTCCTCCAGTTGCGCGTATCCGACGAGGGTGTCGCCGACCGTCAGCAGGAGATGGGAGACACCCTCCCGCTCACCGCCGCGCAACTGCAGCCGGCCCTGCTCGGACACCGCCTGCTGCCCGTCGACCCGGGCTGCCTCGGCGAGCAGCGCGAGCACGGTCTCGGACTGTTCGGGGGAGAGCGCGGCGAGGGTCTCGATGGAGCGGGGCGATGCCGGGAGGGCGGGGTCGTCGCTGGTCATGGGTACGAGGGTAAGGGGAGGACCGGGGGAAGGGGAGGCACGGGCGGGGCGTCCGCTGGTCTTCTCGGCCGTGTCCTGGTCGGTGTTCGTGGAGCAGGTCAAGGGTGAGGCGGAGCTGAACACCTTCGTGTGAAGCGGGCGGGAAACCGGAACTGCAAAGGGGGCGGTCCAGCCACGGTGACGTCATGGCAGAGAACGCGATCATCGACCACTTGGCGACTCAGCGGCTCACCGCCGATCAGCTCGCCGAACGTGTCGCCGCCACCCGTGAGGCACTGCGCGAGCGGATGGCTCGCCGGCTGACCGACGAGAAACTCGATCAAGGGCCGGGGGTGTCGGCCAACCTGTACGCCCTGGCCGCCGGGAAGATCCGCGCCCGGGGCTCGCTGTCCTGGTCGAAGCCAATGCGCGGACAATCCGCGCGGGGACGGTGAGCGCGGCTATGGTCGTAGACACGGCGCGTCGAAGGAGGACATCGATCATGGCTGCCCACGCTGCGGAACCCGATCCCATCGTCCCCCCCATGCCCGAGCGGACCCCGAAGGCGCTGCGCCAGGCCATCGCACAGCACACGCCCGAGCTCCTCCCCGACTTCGACGAGCACTGGAAGTGGGCGATCGCCGACACCTATGATCTCGGTCCGGTGCCGGCGTTCATGGCCCGCTGGTGGGGTGAGTACGCCCTCGCCCGCGACCCCAAGCTGGACGCGCATGTGCGCGATCTTGAACACCGAGCCGCGTACGAGTGCACCGACATCGCTGAAGCCAAAGCCCTCCTCGAAGAGGCGGCGAAGATTCATTACCGGGTCCGAGAACTGGAGCCCGGCGAGTGACTGATGGGTTCATGGGGCCGCCTTGGCAAGCGGACTGGCGGATCGATGCTCTCGTCACCTTCGAGGCACTGCCCGACCACGTTCGTGAGATTATTCTCGCGGCGCGCGCCGAACTGGTCACGGCGAAAGACCCGTATTTCCGCGGCATCAATGCTGATGCCGGACTTCCCGACGGAATGAGAGTCGTGCCGGGCCGGTCCACTGATCCGAAGGGCCGCCACATCTGCTTGTTCGACGACGGAAGCGGCTGGCTGAAGTACAGTTTCGTCCGCCGAACCGAAGATCCCCAGATCGTGGTCGAAGAGGTCTTCTGGCAAGAAGCCGAGCCTCTTACACCGCCTCCGGCGGAGGCGTAGGCGCCCCCGGTAGCCGTACCGTCGCCACCGTGCCCCCGCCGTTCGCCGGCGTCAGGGACACCTCGCCGCCCGCCTGCTGGATCGTGCGGGCCACGATCGACAGACCCAGGCCCGAGCCGGGGAGCGCGCGGGCCGAGGGCGAGCGCCAGAAGCGGTCGAAGACGTGCGGGAGTTCCTCGGCCGCGATGCCCGGGCCGTGGTCGCGGACCTTCAGGACGCCGTCCGCCAGCTCGACCTCGATCGTGCCCCCCTCGGGGCTGAACTTCACCGCGTTGTCCAGGATGTTCACGACCGCCCGCTCCAGCGCGGACGGCTCCGCCCGTACGTACCAGGGCTGGAGGTCCGCCGTGATCGTCAGCTCCGGGCCGCGCAGCCGGGCGCGGCGCAGGGCGGCCTCGACGGTGTCCTCCAGCGGGACCACCTGGACGCGCTCGCCCCGCTGGCCCTCGGAACGGGACAGCTCCTGGAGGTCGCCGATCAGTGAGGCCAGTTCCGTCATCTGCGCCTTCACCGAGGCGAGGAGCGCCTTGCGGTCCGCCGCGGGGATCGGGCGGCCGGTCTCCTCGCTGCGGCTGAGGAGTTCGATGTTCGTCCGCAAGGAGGTGAGCGGCGTACGCAGTTCGTGGCCCGCGTCCGCGATCAACTGCTGCTGCAGGTCGCGGGAGCTCGCCAGGGACGACGTCATCGAGTTGAAGGAGCGGGACAGACGGGCGATCTCGTCCTCGCTCTGTTCGTCCACGGGGATGCGGGTCGTCAGGTCCTCGGTGCGGGCGATGTGTTCGACGGCCTCGGTGAGCTGGTCGACCGGGCGCAGGCCCGCGCGGGCCACCGTCAGGCCGGAGGCTCCGGCACCGACGACTCCGATGCCGGAGACGATCAGGAGAATCAGGGCCAGGTCGTTGAGGGTCTTGTTGGTGCCCGCGAGCGGATAGCCGGTGACCAGGGCGTAGTCGGGGACGGGCTGAGGATGGCCGCCAGGGTTGTCGATGAGCAGGGGCATCGTCAGCACCCGTACGGGGTTGCCCTTGCTGTCGGTGCTGTTGTGGAAGACGGCCCGGGTCGGGTTCTTTGCGATGTCCCTCTCAACGCTCGTGGCTTTCACCAGCCCCGCGGAGTACGGGTAGACGCACGACTTGCCGTCCTTGCCGACCACCTGGAAGAAGTAGGGCTGCGGCCTGCCGTCGCTCTGTGTCTCGGGCGTGGTTTTGCACTCTGTCAGGACCTTCGCCAGGACCCCCGCCCGAGCCGGGTTCGCGTTGTTCTCCAGGGTGTTGTTGACCTGTTCGTAGAGCTTGCCGCGCACGATGAACCAACAGGTCACCGACACCGCGGCGACACCGAACGCCACCGCGGCCGCCACCAGAAGGGCCAGCCGGGAGCGGAGCGGGAGGGAGCGGAACCTTCTGATCACTCCGCGCCACCCTGCCGCAGGACATAGCCCACACCGCGCACCGTGTGCACGAGACGCGGCTCGCCGCCCGCCTCCGTCTTGCGGCGCAGGTACATGACGTACACGTCGAGCGAGTTGGATGATGGCTCGAAGTCGAAGCCCCAGACCGCCTTCAGGATCTGCTCACGGGTCAGTACCTGGCGCGGGTGCACCATGAACATCTCCAGGAGCGTGAACTCGGTCCGGGTCAGCTCCACCGGCCGCCCGCCCCGGGTGACCTCGCGCGTGGCCAGGTCCATGCGGAGGTCGGCGAACGTCAGCGCCTCGTCCTCCGGCGCGCCGACCGTGGCGGCCGCGTACGAGCTGCGGCGCAGAAGGGCGCGGATACGGGCGAACAGCTCGTCCAGTTCGAACGGCTTGACCAGGTAGTCGTCGGCCCCGGCGTCCAGGCCGGTGACGCGGTCGCCGACCGTGTCACGGGCCGTGAGCATGAGGATGGGGGTGGTGGTGCCCGCGCCGCGCATCCGGCGGGCGGCGGTGAGGCCGTCCATGCGGGGCATCTGGATGTCCAGGACGACCAGGTCGGGCTGGTACGCGGTGGCCTTCTCCAACGCGTCCGCGCCGTCCACGGCGACCTCGGTGTCGTAGCCCTCGAAGGCGAGGCTGCGCTGGAGTGCTTCGCGCACCGCCGGCTCGTCGTCGACGATCAGGATGCGCTGGGGTTCACGGTCGCCTTCGGCGGGGCTCATGGGAGTGGGGGTTCCTCGGGATGCGATGGGGCGGGGCTGAACGCCTTCAGCCTCGCACGTTTCCGGGCGGGGGCGGAAAGGGTCGACAGGGGACTTTTGGGCTGTTGGGCTGGTGTCGAGCAGCCGCCCGGGGCCGCCTGAGTCCGGGCCGGGCATCCGCCTCCGCCCCGGACATACGGCGTACGCCACCGGGGACCCAGCGGGACCGGATGGCGTACGTCGTGGGGACGAGGGCGGCTCAGCCCAGCGCCAAGGTGAGCCGGTTCAGCGGCACCTTGCGGCGGTGGGGACGTGCGGCCGTGGTGCGGAGGCCCATCAGTTGGGGGACCGCCACCTCCAGCGCCCGCCTCTCCGGGGCGCGCAGCTCGAAGTCCTCCGGCGTCTGGACCGCCGGTGCGTGCAGTTCGTACGCCACGGCCAGGGCCAGGGAGACCCCGGCAGGGCCGAAGGGAGCGGTCGCCTCGTGCAGAATCTGCGTGATCATGTCGTGCTCCTTACTTACCCACTCGACTTACCACTCGCCCGGCAGGACACCCGCTCAGCTCTGGGAGCCGGAGCGCAGCTTGGCCAGGTCGGACTTGACGGTGTTGATCGGGATGGCGAAGCCCAGGCCGACGTTGCCGGCGCTCGACGAGGTCGAGTCCGTGGCCGAGTACATCGCCGAGTTGATGCCGATGATGTTGCCGTTCATGTCGATCAGGGCGCCGCCGGAGTTGCCCGGGTTCAGGGACGCGTCCGTCTGGATCGCCTTGTACGTGGTCGTGGACGAGCCCGTGTCGCCGTTGAACTGCCGGCCGCCGAACTCGAACGGCCACTGGCCGCCGCCCTGGCTCTGTCCCTGGCTCTCGTCGGTCGAGACGGTGACGTCGCGGTCGAGGGCGGAGACGATGCCGCTGGTGACCGTGCCGGTCAGGCCCTCGGGGGAGCCGATGGCGACGACCTGGTCGCCGACCCGGATGCCGTCGGAGTTGCCGAGCGTGGCGACCGTCAGGCCGGAGGCGTTCTCCAGCTTGATCAGGGCCAGGTCCTTCTTGCTGTCGGTACCGACGACCTGCGCGGTGTACGACTTGCCGTTGCTCGTCGTCACCTTGATCGAGGAGGCGCCGGAGACGACGTGGTTGTTGGTCATGATCTCGCCGCCGCTGGTGATGATCACACCCGAACCGGTCGACTCGCCGGCGTTGGAGGTGGCGCTGATCTCCACGATGCTCGGGCTGACCGCCTTGGCGACCCCGGCGACCGTGCCCTTGAGGCTGGAGGGCACCACGGTGGTGCTGGTGGAGCTGGAGGAGACCGTGGTGGTCTTGCCGGTCAGCTCCTGTATGCCGTACGCGGTGCCGCCGCCTATGGCCGCGGCGACGATCGCCACGGCGGCGAGGAGGGCGAACGGACCCTTGGCGCGCCTCTTCGGCGTGGCGGGGGCCGGGGTGAGGAGAGCCGTGCCGCCGCCGTTGCCGCCGTCGTGACCGGTGGCGGCCACGGCCGTCGGCTGCGCCGGCTCGTATGCCGGCGGGGGCGGCCACTCCGGGTTCACGGAGGGAGAGGCGTGCTGCTGCTGGGGGTACGCGGGCTGCTGCCCGTCACCCTGGGGGTACTCGTACTCGCCGCTGCTGCGGAAGCTCTCGGTCATGTAATAGAGAGTGTCCCGCGATCATGAGAGCTTCCTGAGCCGTCCCTGAGAAGCCCGACAGAACCTCGTATGCCCGATATAAGGGCGCGCCGGGGGAGGCCTCGCGGGTGGGGGTGAGCCGCCCTGCGCCGGGTTCCCGCGCCCCTGGCAAGGGGCGCGGGGCCCGGACATCATGCGGCTCCGCCGCGCGGGCGCGACCAGCCACAGACGACCGGCAGATTCAAACAGGTTCGGAGCGGCCGGCTACTCGCACCCGCAGGACCGCCGCACCACCAACCGGGACGGAAAGAGCTTGAGCCGTTCACGCCGGGAACCGGCGACCCGCAGCCCGTCGTCCAGCACCAGGTCGACGGCCGCCCGGGCCATCCCCGACCGGTCCGAGGCGATGGTCGTCAGCGGCGGATCGGTGAGCGCCGCCTCCTTGACGTCGTCGAAGCCCGCCACGGCCAGCTCGCCCGGCACATCGAGGCGCAGCTCGCGCGCCGCGCGCAGCACGCCGATCGCCTGGTCGTCGGTGGAGCAGAAGATGGCCGGCGGGCGGTTCGGCCCGGACAGCAGCTCCAGGCCCACCTTGTACGCGTCGTAGCGGTTGTACGGAGCCTCGAAGAGCCGGCCCTCCGTGGAGATCCCGGCCTCCTGCATCGCGCGCCGCCAGCCCTCGACGTGGTCGGAGACCGGGTCGCCGACCGCCGGGGTCTCCGAGGTGCCGCCCATACAGGCGACGTACTCGTAGCCGTGCTCCAGGAGGTGGCGGACGGCGAGCTGGGCGCCGCCGATGTCGTCCGTGACGACCGCGACGTCGTCGATCGCCTCGGGCCGCTCGTGCAGCAGCACCACCCGGGCGTCCCACGCCTCGATCTCGGCGGCGGCGTGGTCGTTGAGCGCGTGGCTGACCAGGATCAGCCCGGAGACGCGCATGCCGAGGAAGGCCCGCAGATAGTGGACCTCGCGCTCGGCGACGTAGTCGGTGTTGCCGACGAGCACCATCTTCCCGCGCTCGGCGGCGGCCTGCTCGACGGCGTGCGTCATCTCCCCGAAGAAGGGCTGGCGCGCGTCCGGGACGATCATGCCTATGAGGTCCGTACGCCGCGACGCCATGGCCTGGGCGACCCGGTCGGGCCGGTACCCCAGTTCCTTGATCGCGGCGAGGACGCGCTCGCGCGTGGCCGGGGCGACCGGCCGGGGTCCGTTGTTGATGACATAGCTGACGACGGCGGTGGAAGTACCCGCCAGCCGCGCCACATCATCCCGAGTCACCTTGGCCACGCGCGGAGTCTACGCGGATGGACCGCCTCTGGGCAGGGCGTACGCCGTAGTATGCCCGAGCCGTGATCTCGGTCTCACACCTCGGCCGCGGACACGGCCGCCGTCTCGTCCGCATCCTCCGGCTTTGGCTGGGCGGCCTTGGCCTTCGCCTCGTCCGCCGCGCGCTCCACCTTCTCCGGGGTGACGAAGCGGTAGCCGACGTTGCGGACGGTGCCGATCAGCGACTCGTGCTCGGGGCCGAGCTTGGCGCGCAGTCGTCGTACGTGGACGTCGACCGTGCGCGTACCGCCGAAGTAGTCGTAGCCCCAGACCTCCTGGAGCAGCTGGGCGCGGGTGAAGACGCGGCCCGGGTGCTGCGCGAGGTACTTCAGGAGCTCGAACTCCTTGAAGGTGAGGTCGAGGACGCGGCCCTTGAGCTTGGCCGAGTACGTCGCCTCGTCCACCGACAGATCGCCGTTGCGGATCTCCATCGGGGAGTCGTCGTTGACGATCTGCTGGCGCCCCATGGCCAGGCGGAGGCGGGCCTCCACCTCGGCGGGACCCGCGGTGTCCAGCAGGACGTCGTCGATGCCCCAGTCGGCGGTGACGGCCGCGAGGCCGCCCTCGGTGACGACGAGGACGAGCGGACAGCCGGGGCCGGTGGAGCGCAGCAGCTGGCAGAGGCTGCGCACCTGCGGGAGGTCACGGCGACCGTCGATCAGGATGACGTCGGCACCCGGGGTGTCGACGAGGGCCGGTCCTTCCGCCGGAGCCACGCGCACGTTGTGCAGCAGCAGGCCGAGGGCCGGAAGCACCTCCGTCGACGGCTGGAGGGCATTGGTCAGGAGCAGCAGAGAACTCATACGTCTGGTTCCTCCTCGGTCCCTGCGAGGACGTTTGCGGTATTGCTCTGCGATCCCGGCGGCCCCGTACACCTGCGGTTTCCCGCTTCGTATACAACGCTTCCGAAAGCACAAAAGGACCCGGGGGCAACGCTGCCCGAGTCCTCTGCCCAGCAGAATAGCCCACATGAGCACCGGTTCGGCAGGTCAAAAGGCACGATCCACGATTCGTCCGCACTCTGAGACGGCGCGTCACGGACCTTTGCGGACGTTTCTGCACACCGTCGACGGGGTGACCATCGACGCTGCATACGATCCGGGATCCGTCGTATACGACACCGGACGTCCACCTTCCGGTCACCTGGACGATCTGGCGATCGTCGTTGCGCACGGCTTCACGGGTGATCTGGAGCGGCCTCATGTACGCCGGGTGGCGGGCGTCCTCGCGCGGTACGGGGCGGTGGTCACCTTCTCCTTCCGCGGGCACGGGGCGTCGGGCGGGCGCTCCACGGTCGGTGACCGCGAGGTGCACGACCTGGCGGCCGCGGTGGCGTGGGCACGCGAGCTGGGGCACACGAGGGTGGCCACCGTCGGCTTCTCGATGGGCGGCTCGGTGGTGCTGCGGCACGCGGCGCAGGACCACGAGGGCGCGCACACGGACGCGGTGGTGTCCGTCAGCGCTCCGGCCCGCTGGTACTACCGGGGCACCGCCCCCATGCGGCGGGTGCACTGGCTGGTGACCCGCCCGGAGGGACGTCTGGTGGGCCGCTACGGCCTGCGCGTCCGTATCCACGACCGTGACTGGGATCCGGTCCCCGTCTCGCCCGTGGAGTCCGTCCCCCTGATCGCGCCGACCCCGCTGCTGATCGTGCACGGCGACCGCGACGGCTACTTCCCCCTCGACCACCCCCGGATGCTCGCCGACGCCGCCCCGGGCCACGCGGAACTCTGGTTGGAATCCGGCATGGGCCACGCCGAGCACGCCAGTGACGACGGGCTGCTGGGGCGGATCGGGGCGTGGGTGGCCTCGCGCGCGAGGCACTAGCCTGACGGTGTTCACGACGACGAGTTGAGGAAGCAGATGGCAAAGGGCACGGTGCGCTACTGGGCCGCCGCCAAGGCCGCGGCCGGGGTCGCCGAGGAGCCGTACGAAGCGACCACGCTCGCGGAGGCACTCGACGCGGTCCGCGATCGACACCCCGGCGAACTGGTCCGCGTCCTGCTGCGATGCTCCTTCCTCGTCGACGGTGACCCCGTCGGGACCCGCGCGCATGAGACGGTACGACTGGCCGAGGGCGGCACGGTCGAGGTGCTCCCGCCGTTCGCAGGAGGATGAGCGAAGCGATGAGCAACCAGCCGTACGAGGGGTACGACCCGACGGGGTACGACCCCTATCAGCAGCAGGGGTACCCGCAGCAGCCGCCGCAGGCGCAGTCGCAGCCGCCGCAGCAGCAGGGGTGGTACGACCCGAATGCCGCGTATCAGCAGCCGCAGCAGTGGGAGGGGCAGGCTTACGGGACCGCACAGCCGTTGCCGCCGGAAGGCCAGGTGTACGAGCCCCACGGTTACGCGGCACCCGGTGTCGATGGCCTTGCCCATCCGTCCCGCCTGGGGGTCCCCCCAGGCCCTCAAGGCACTGGGGGAGGGACGACTGCCCAAGGCGGTAGCGGCGAGGGGTGGACGACTGCCCAAGGCGGTGGCGGCAACGGCTGGGCGGTCGCCCAGGGCGGTGGCGGCACGCAGACGGCGACCGCTCCCGAACCGCCCGTCGACCTCTCCACCCTCCCCGCCAACCAGCGGGCCCGGCTCGAAGGCCGCTCGCCGATCATCGAGCCCGGGCTGCAGCCCGCCGCGCTCACCGCGGTGCTCGGGGCGCTGCTCGCCGGCGCCGCGGCCCTCGGCACGTACGCCCTCGTCGTACCGCTCGTGCTCCTTCAGGCCGTGACGGCCGCCGGGTGGTTCCGGCTGAACGGCATGTGGCCCGCCCGGCAGGGCATCGCGCTGGCCTTCCTGGGCGCGGTCACCGCGGACGTCGCACTGCTCGTGGCCGGCCGGGAGCACGCGCCCGCCGCGATCCTCGGCACCCTCGGCGTGTGGGTGCTGCTCTCCCTCGTCCTCCAGCTGCGCTCGCACGCCGATCCGGACACACGGATGCACGGCCTGATGGCGACCGTCGCCTCGGCCGCGCTGTCGATCATCGCGGCCGGGCACCTCGCCGCCCCGCAGGAGGCCGTCACCGTGGGCGCCGTCGCCGTCGCCGCGGCGACCCTGGCGCGGGCGCTGCCGCTGCCGACCGCGGCCTCCGTGGTGGTGGCACTGCTGGCGGCGGCGGGCGCCGGCATCGCGATGGGCGGTGCGACCGGCCTGGGCACCTCCGGCGCGTTCCTCGGCCTGGGCGCGGGCGCCTGCGCCCTGATCGGCCACCGGGTCGCCTCCTACGACTACCCGTCCCGCTTCGTCCACTTCACGGCGGGCGTCGCCCTGCCGCTCACGGCGGCGGCGCCGGTGGTCTATCTGCTGGGGCGGGCGCTGGTCTGAGGAGAGGCGGCGCGGTCACGGGAGCGCGCCGCTGCGCCTGCCTTCGCCGAGTCCGGGTCGGGCGGGGCGCGAACGGGACGCCGCGGCACCTCCTTCCGCAGCTGTTCGACACTCTCCGGGCCCCCGCTCCCCGCAGGATTACAGTCGCGATGGACGGCCACCCGGTCGTCAGTGACCGCCGTCGTTGATGACCGCCGTCGTTGATGACCGCCGAGGTGGGGGAACACCGAGCATGCGCGCACTGCGGATACTGCTGATCGTCGTCGTGATCCTGGCACCGGCAACGGCGCCGAGAAGATCCGTATCGACGACCTGAACGCGCGGATGAGGGGCGTCAGGGTCTCCGGCGACTACAGCTCCGCCACCGCGGCCGACGCCACCGGCACCGCGCTCATCGCGTACGACGAGCTGCTCAAGGCGGCCAGGTCCGAGCCCGCCCAGGTGGGGTTCGGTGTCACCGCCCGGGTCGTCGGCCTCTCGGACGGCGGCAACGGCAGGCTCAAGGTGGCGATCGAGTGGACGTTCCCCACCGGCAAGAAGCTGCGGGCCTCCGTGCTCAGCTCGGTCACCGTCCAGGGCGACACCGTGAAGGTGCACGCGGACTCCCTGCCCTCGGTCGGCGGTTTCCAACTCGCCGAGAGCCGGATCCGGGGAATCACCGACTTCCAGCAGAGGATCGGCGAGCTTCCCGGCGGCATCCGGCTCGACAAGGTCGAGGCGGCGAAGGACGGGGTGGAGATCACGGTGAAGGGTTCGGACGTCGAACTCGCGGGGTAGGACGACGGACGGCCGGCGGCCCAGGCGGTACGGATGTCCGAAGCACAGATGTCCGAAGTACGGATGTCCGAAGAGCGAGACGCCCCCGTCCGTACCGCAGATGAGTTGACGGGGCGGAGGGCCGGGGGCCGCGCGACGGCGACCCGGACGCCACCATCGATCCCATATTCCGGACGATCGCGTCTCAGAATACGACATGCCGGTGACACGCCCGGCGGTCCGTCCCTACGATCGAGCCTATGAGGCGACAGGCGGATCTCACGAAGCGGCGGGCAGTAGACCTGTGCCGCGTCGCCGCCATGCTCTGTCGCACCTTCTGAGCGGGAGAGCGGACTCCCGTATCGCCGGCCCTGGTTCTGACGCAGGGCCGCTCGCGCGCCGCGTACGCCGCCGCTGAATCGCGTACCCGCACCCCTTCTCACTCGCACGCCCCGCCGCAACTGCCCCGGAGGAGAAAGAGCATGAGCCGCAGCGACGTCCTGGTTGACGCCGACTGGGTCCAGGAACACCTGGACGACCCGAACATCGCGATCGTCGAGGTCGACGAGGACACGTCGGCGTACGAAAAGAACCACATCAAGAACGCCATCCGGATCGACTGGACCAAGGACCTCCAGGACCCGGTCCGCCGTGACTTCATCGACCAGGAGGGCTTCGAGAAGCTCCTGTCGGCGAAGGGCATCGCCAACGACACGCTGGTGATCCTCTACGGCGGCAACAACAACTGGTTCGCCTCGTACGCCTACTGGTACTTCAAGCTCTACGGGCACGAGAACGTCAAGCTGCTCGACGGTGGCCGCAAGAAGTGGGAGCTGGACGCCCGCGAGCTGGTCGACGGCACCGAGGTGCCGGAGCGCGCAGCGACCGACTACAAGGCCAAGCCGCAGGACGCCTCGATCCGTGCCTTCCGTGACGACGTGGTCGCCGCGATCGGCTCGTACAACCTGGTGGACGTCCGCTCGCCCGACGAGTTCTCCGGCAAGCTGCTGGCTCCGGCGCACCTGCCGCAGGAGCAGTCGCAGCGTCCGGGTCACGTCCCGACCGCCCGCAACATCCCGTGGTCGAAGAACGCCAACGACGACGGCACCTTCAAGTCGGACGAGGAGCTCAAGGAGCTCTACGCCGAGGAGAACATCGACCTGGCCAAGGACACCATCGCGTACTGCCGCATCGGTGAGCGCTCCGCGTTGACCTGGTTCGTCCTGCACGAGCTGCTCGAGGTCCCGAACGTCAAGAACTACGACGGCTCCTGGACCGAGTACGGCTCCCTCGTCGGCGTCCCGATCGAGCTCGGCGCCGCCAAGTAATCCCGGACCCCCGGACCGACCTACCCCGAAGGAAGAGCCATGTGTGGAGCGAAGGCCGGCGGCCCCGACGCCTCGACGATCAAGCCCGGTGAGACCACCATCCAGGGCCAGGTGACCCGCAACGGCGAGCCCGTGGTCGGGTACGTGCGCCTGCTGGACTCGACCGGCGAGTTCACCGCCGAGGTCCCGACCTCGGCGACCGGACAGTTCCGCTTCTACGCGGCCGAGGGCACCTGGACCGTACGCGCCCTGGTGCCGGGCGGCACCGCGGACCGTACGGTCGTCGCGCAGACGGGCGGCCTCGCGGAGGTCGCGATCGCCGTCTGACGGCGCACTCCATGACGGTCCGAGGGACCGCCCGTGACGGCCGAAGGGCCGCACCCCCGGTGGGTTGGACGCTTGCCGTTCGGGGTGCGGCCCTTCGGCGTGACCAGGCATAACCTGGAAACATGTACGCGCGACGGCGGCACATCTACTTCGCCATGATGGCGACCTGTATCGGGTTGTTCGTCCTGGCCTGGGGAGTCGTGCGGATCTGGTCGGTTCCCGTGGCCGTGGGGATGTGTCTGGTCGCGATGGTCATCCCGCCGCTGGCCGCGATGGTGGCGAACCGGCGCGGCCCCGAGGACCGCTGGTGGGACGACCCGTCCGGGGACCCGCAGTCCGACGAGTGGTGGGACGAGCTGGACGGGAAGAAGCGGCGGTAGTCGCCCCGGCTCAGCGGGCAAGTGCCGGCTCAGAGAGCAAGTGCCGGCTCAGTGGGCGTCAGCGGGCGAGTGCCGGCTCAGTAGACGAGTGCTTGGGTGTCGTCCGCCAGCGACTCCTGTACGAACACCTGTGCGCCGGCGATCCGTACGCCCTCGATGACGTCCTTCTCCGTGATCTCGCGGCGGGCCGCGCACTGCGTGCACAGGGTGATACGGCCGGCCGCCAGGACCGAGTCGATCAGATCGGGCAGCGGCGCGGCGTGCGGCAGCTCGAACTCGGCGGCCCGGCCCGGCAGCGCGAACCACGAGGACTCCCCGGTCAGCCAGAGCGAGACGTCGACCCCGCTCGCCACGGCCACCGCCGCGACCGTGAACGCCTGCGAGCAGCGCTCGGGGGCGTCCGCCCCCGCCGTCACCTTGATCACGAGCTTCTTCGCCATGTCCGAATGGTAGTCCGAATCGTGATCAACCCTCCGCGCAACCCCGTGTGTTGTCCGTGAGTCTCCTGTGCGCGCGGCCACGGAATCCGCGCTTCACGTTTTATGGGAGACGTCTTGGAAGTCCCGGAAGTGGCGGATGCGCCTGGATCGGTCCCTGATCCGCATGCGTCCGCATCGGCCCGTGATCAGGATGCGCCCGACGCGTCCGGCACGGGCACGCCCGTCTTACGTCGCAGGGGGCGTACGGCGCTGCTGATCGCCGCGGCCGCCGTGCTCGGTGTCGTCGCCGGCACCTGCGCGGGCTACGTCGTCCAGGCCGGCCGCGAGCCCACCGCGCTGCCGCCGCTGTCACAGCCCGTACTGGCCCAGGCCAAGGGCAAGGGGCCCGAGCCGCTGTCCGCGGCGCAGGACCGCCGGCTCAGGACGGACGGTGACCTGCGCAAACTGTTGTTGAAGCGGCCGAGCGGCGCACGGGACCTCCCGTACCCGCAGGGCCGTGACGGCTGGATGAACCTCGCGGAGTACGCGGAGGACTTCTCCCGTCCGGACGGCGCGTTCAAGCACGAGATCAGCAACGAGTTCCGCCGGGCCGCCGTCACCGGCTGGCGGGTGGGCAGCACGTACCACGTCGAGGTCCGCCTCGTGCAGTACCGCCAGGAGGAGCAGCTCGGCGCCGCCGAATCCGCCGAGAACGCCCACTACTGGGCGGGGAACAAGGGCGGCACCGACAGCTTGGCCATCCCCGGCACGGGCGACGGCATGGTGTACGTCCACACGCGCCCCGAGACCGAGTTCGGTGTGCCGTTGTACAGCGCCGAGGCGCACGCCCGGCGCGGCGACATCGCCCTGGAGATCTGGGTCTACGACACGAAGCCGATCCCCAAGGAGAAGATCATGGACCTGGCGAAGCGGCAGGTGGGGCGGCTGTGAGCGAGAACAGCGTGAACGGCGACCAGTCGCAGCCGACGCAGCCGACGCAGCCGTCGCAGCCGCCGCAGATCGGCCCCGTCGAGCCCGCCGCCTCGACCGTCGTCCTGCCCGAGGGCGTCACGGTCCGGCGTCCCGTGCGCCGTGGCCGTGTCGCCGCCCTCACCGGAAGCGTCCTGCTGGCCGCTGCCCTGGTCGCCGGGGTCGGGTACACCGTGGTGACCGTCAACGGCGCCGACCGGGACGCGGGCGCTCCCAGCTGGAAGTTCCCCGCGGTGAAGAAGGACGCCGAGGCGAAGAAGGCGTCCGGGACCGGCCTCGCCGGAATGCTCGTGCCGTACGGCACCGACGGCTTCACCCGCGGTCCCGACATCGGGCAGTACGGCGCCGACGCCGAGCTGAGCGGCCGCGAGGCCACCGCCCTGCGCAAGGAGTCGCTGCACGACCTGCCGCGCTCGCAGCGGCTGCGGCTGGAGAGGCAGATCGACCGGCAGCACATCAAGGGCATGGCGCTGCGCAGTTACCTCAGCACGTCCGAGGCGGGCAACTCGACGGCCTACGCGGACAGGGCGTTCACCGTGGACGTCGTACTGGCGCAGATGGCGAACCGCGCGGCCGTACGGGACATCGCGACGTTCCAGAGTGAGTTCCTCAGCGCCTTGGACGTCTTCCGCAAGGGTCCGACGATCAAGGGCCACAAGAACGCGCACTGCTTCCTGCCGCCGAAGGAGGCGGACGAGAAGCTCGACGTGATGTTCTGTTCCGCGTACCAGGGCGACGTGCTCGTCACGGCGACGGCGTACGCGGCCAGACCGATGGACACCACGAGCGCCGCGTTGCTGCTCCGCACCCAGCTCGACCGCATCGCGGAGCCCGGGGAGGCGGTATGAGCGAACAGTCGGAGCGGACCGAGCAGCAGCAGGTGGTGGCGCCGCCGGCGCCGGAAACGCCGCCGTCCGCGGTACCTCAGGCACCCGTCGCACCCGGGACTCCCGTCGCGACCGAGACTCCGGTGGCCTCGGAGACCGTCGTCGCACCCGAGACTCCCGTGGCGCCCCCGGCGAAGAAGGACCGCCGTGTCCTGCGTGCCTTCCTCCGCTGGACGGCCGCGGTCGCCGTCTTCGCGGTGGCCGGGGGCGCGACGGCGTACGGGATCACCCGGATGGAACGCACCGACGTCCCCGGGCTCGCCACCGCCTCCGACGGGCGCTGGGAGTATCCGAAGCTGAGCAGGCCGCCGCTGCCGTCCGGCAGCCCGGGCCCGTTCGCCGAGCAGAACAAGGCGGGGGCGCACTACGCCGACCTGCGGGCGCTGGTCCTGCCCGCGCCCGCGGGCGCGAAGGCCGACAAGGCGCTGCGCGGCGAGGACGGCTGGCTGGCGACGAAGGACTTCCTGACGCAGTACGCGTCAAAGGACGACCGTGAGGAGTTCGCGCACAAGCTCACCGACAACGGTCTGCGGCACATCGCGGCCGCCGGCTGGACCACACGGGACGGCACGCGCACGCGGATCTACCTGTTGCAGTTCGACACCGCGGCCGTTGTGGACGACCTGAACAGGTTCGCCACCCTCAACTCTCCCGACTACCCGGTGCGCGGTGCCGAGCTGTCCGTCTTCGACGACGCGTTCCCGTCGGAGGCGAAGGCCGAGAACGTCGAGCGCTCCGTGTACGTCGAGGCCAAGCCGTACGGCGCCGAACAGGTCCGCCACGCGTACCTCTCGGCCGGCGACACCCTCGCGTTGATCGTCCAGTCCAGGAAGGGCGGCGCGAAGGCCGTGCCCTTCCAGCAGACGGTGGCGCTGCAGAGCGAGCTCCTCGGCTGAGGCGCCCTCGAAGAGAGTGCCGGGTCCCGCCCTACTAGAGTGGGACCCGGCTCTTGTGTACCCACCCTCGCTCACCAAGGAGCACCCCGTGGAGATCTTCTTCGAAACCCTGCTGGTCCTGGTCTGCGTCGGCGTGCTCGCCTTCGCCGGTCTGACCGTGAAGAAGCTGTACCAGGGCCAGCGCTGACCCCCGCACCTGCGACGTACACGACGTACACGACGTACACGACGCCCACGACGAAAAGCAGCTCATGATCGAGATCCCGTCCGACCTCCACAAGGACCTCGTCCCCCTGGCCTTCCTGCTCGGCAACTGGACCGGCGCGGGTGTCCATGACTTCCCCGGTTCCGAGAAGTGCAACTTCGGGCAGGAGGTCTCCTTCACCCACGACGGCCGGGACTTCCTTGAGTACCGCTCCCACACCTGGGTGCTGGACGGCGAGGGCAACAAGGTCAGGCCGCTGGAGTCCGAGTCCGGCTTCTGGCGCATCGACGCGGACCGCAAGGTCGAGGTGACCATGGTCCGCAACGACGGTGTCGTCGAGGTCTGGTACGGCGAGCTGGCCGAGAAGAAGCCGCAGATCGACATCGCCACGGACGCCGTCGCCCGGACGGCGGCCTCGGGCCCGTACAGCGGCGGCAAGCGGCTGTACGGCTACGTCAACAGCGACCTCATGTGGGTCGGCGAGAAGCAGACCCCCGAGGTCGAGCTGCGCCCCTACATGTCGGCGCACCTGAAGAAGGTCGTCACCCCGGAGGACGTCGAGCGCTGGGCGAAGGCCCTCCCGGACGACCTGCCGGACGACGGCATCGCGTTCTTCAAGTAGGCGGACTCCGGCCGTACTCTTCCCGGTGGTCCTAGACTTTCCAGTGTGGTGAGCACCGACTGGAAGAGTGATCTGCGGCAGCGCGGCTACCGGCTGACCCCGCAGCGGCAACTCGTGCTCGAAGCTGTGGACACCCTTGAGCATGCGACCCCCGACGACATCCTCGGCGAGGTGAGGAAGACGGCGTCGGGGGTCAACATTTCCACCGTCTACCGCACGCTCGAACTGCTCGAGGAGCTCGGACTCGTCTCGCACGCCCACCTCGGGCACGGCGCGCCGACGTACCACCTCGCGGACCGGCACCATCACATCCATCTGGTCTGCCGTGACTGCACGAACGTCATCGAGGCCGATCTGGACGTGGCCGCCGAATTCACCGCCAAGCTCCGCGAGACCTTCGGGTTCGAGACGGACATGAAGCACTTCGCGATCTTCGGCCGGTGCAAGGACTGCTCTCTCAAGAGTTCAACTACCGCGTCGTAGGCTTGGATCCATGAAGAGTCCCCTGCTGTCCCTGCCCGGCGCCGTCCCCGGCGAGGGTGTGGACGAAGGCGTCGCCGCCCACTACGGCGACCTGTTCCGCGAGCAGCGTGCCCTCGCCGACGGCACCGGTTTCGTGGACCTCTCGCACCGCGGTGTCCTCACCGTCACCGGAGAGGACCGGCTGAGCTGGCTGCACCTGCTGCTCACCCAGCACGTCAGCGATCTGCCCCCGCACCAGGCCACCGAGGCGCTCATCCTCTCCGCGCACGGCCACATCGAGCACGCGTTGTACCTGGTCGACGACGGCGAGACGGTCTGGGCCCATGTCGAGCCCGGCACCCGGGACGCGCTGATCGCGTACCTGGAGTCGATGAAGTTCTTCTACCGCGTGGAAGTCGCCGACCGGACGGACGACTTCGCGGTGGTGTACCTGCCGGCCGGCTCGATCGCGGAGGTCCCCGAGGGCGTCCTGGCCCGCGAGACGCCGTACGGCCGCGACCTCTTCCTCCCGCGTACGGACCTGGAGTCGTACGCGGAGAAGAACGGCCCCCCGGCCGGTCTGCTGGCCTACGAGGCGCTGCGCGTCGAGCAGTACCGCCCCCGCCTCGGCTTCGAGACCGACCACCGCACCATCCCGCACGAACTGGGCTGGATCGGCACGGCCGTGCACCTTCAGAAGGGTTGCTACCGCGGCCAGGAGACGGTCGCCCGCGTCCAGAACCTGGGCAAGCCGCCGCGCCGTCTGGTCTTCCTCCACCTCGACGGCAGCGAGGTGCACCTGCCGCCGCACGGCACGGAGCTGCGCCTCGCGGACGAGGGTCCGGAGGGCCGCAAAATCGGCTTCGTGACGACGTCGGTACGCCACCACGAGCTGGGCCCGATCGCCCTCGCCCTGGTCAAGCGGAACGTCCCGACCGACGCGCGGCTGATCGCAGGGGACACGGCCGCCGCCCAGGAAGTCGTCGTGGAGCCATAGTCCCGGACAACTGACCGGAAATGATCTTTCGTGTCCCAAACGGATCGTTCATGATCTCTCCTCTCAGTGCGCCGCATCACGACCAATGCGCCGCATCACGACCAAGAGGGGGACACCCAACATCATGGCGAGCATCAAGGCCAGGCTCGGGGCACTCACGGGGGCTGCCGCGCTGACGGCAGCCCTGGCGGTGACGGGTGCCACGCCCGCTTCCGCGGAACCCGACTTCAAATTCGACTACTTCCAGCTGAACCGCCCCGGCGGCGGTTTCATCATCGACGCCTGGGACGGCGCCGACTTCGTCGGGGACGGAGAGTGGTGGCGCGATCCGGGGGACGGCAAGCCCGGAGACACGGTGGTGGCCTACGACGGACGCGCCGACGGCTACGGCATCGAGGCCCACCTGATGACGGATCCCGAGCGCATCGCGTCGACGCGCGGCCACGCCAAGGGCTACGAGGACCGCAAATCGGGCAACCTGAGGGAAGGCAGCGACTGGGTCATGTACGTGTGCGTGGTCAAGGGCAGCTTCCACAAGTGCTCGAAGGAGGTCGTGGTGTACGCCTGACCGAGGCGCCCCTAGATCTCCAGAAGCACGGTGAACGGGCCGTCGTTCGTCAGGGACACGCGCATCTGCGCGCCGAACCGGCCCGTCGCCACCGTCGCGCCCAGCGAACGCAGCTGGGCGACCACCTCGTCGACCAGGGGCTCGGCGACATCGCCCGGGGCGGCCGCGTTCCAGGTGGGGCGGCGGCCCTTGCGGGCGTCTCCGTAGAGCGTGAACTGGCTGATCACGAGCAGCGGGGCGTCGATGTCGCTGCACGACTTCTCGTCCTGCAGCATCCGGATCGACCACAGCTTGCGGGCCAGCTGCGCCGCCTTCTCCTTGGTGTCCTCGTGCGTGACCCCGACGAGCACACACAGCCCCTCGCCGCTGATCTCGCCGACCGTCTCGCCGTCCACGACGACACTCGCGCCGTCCACCCTCTGCACCACCGCACGCATGGGGACCATCATGCCGTGCGGCCCGGGGGGCGTCCGAAGGAGGCCGACGGCATCCCGTCCGAAGGAGGCCGACGGCATCCCGCCCCGATCGTCCGACGATCTCTTACGAGGGCATTGTTATTGGCGCATAACCCCTCCATCCGGGGCGGATCGGGGGCACTCGGTCACATGACGGCCTCGCGGGGTGGCACGATGCGTCTGTCGCGGCGCATCCGTGAGGGTGCCGCGCCGGTCGAGGGGACGGTAGAGGTACATGAGCACATCGAGTACCGGGCAGCCGCCCGGGGCTGTGGCGCCCACCCGCGTGGCAAGCGCGGGGGAGCTCCGGCCGCCCGTGCAGCGCACGGACAGCCCCCTGCCCGCGGATTCGCCCGAACCCGAACTGTCCGCACTGCGGCTGCCCGAACTGCGCGCGTTGCGCCGGGACGCCCAGCGGGACGAGGCCGACCTCAGCTATGTACGGCGGCTGATCCAGGGCCGCATCGACATCCTGCGGGCCGAGCTGGCCCGGCGCGGGGGACGGGCGGCGCCCGAGCAGGTCATGGAGCGGCTGCCGGAGATCCTCAGGGACGCCCCCGCCCGGCAGCGCTCCTCGGCCCGCCATGTGACAGTCGGCACACCGCACGGCGAGGAGTACCGGCGGCTGGCGGCCGAGATGCTCGACGAGGTCGAGCTGTCGGACCTCAAGGCGCGTACGGACGACGAGTTGGGCGCGGGTATGGGCCGGCTCGTACGGTACGAACGGCAGGTCTCGCGGCGGCGGCAGCAGCTGCAACGCACGGCGGACGGGTGCAGTGCCGAAATCGCACGCAGGTACCGTGAAGGGGAAGCACAAGTAGACGACCTGCTCATGTGACGTGAAGGGCCCCGGCGACCCCGGGGCCCGCGCGTGTGCACGGCGGCCCCGGAACTCCGGCGGCAGCGGCGGGCCCGGGGCATCCCCGTGGCCGCGGCGGCCCGGGAGAGCTCGGCGGCGATGCCGGGGGGTGGGTCCTCCCGACCCTCCCGAAGGCCACCGCCCATGTCCAGCTCTGTGCAGCCCGCCGCCCCCGCCACCCCAGCCACGCACGCCGAGCCCGTCGTGTCGGCCACGCCCGCCACCCCCTCTCCCGTGCCCCCGGTACTCGCCGAGGTGGTGCGGTCCGGGTTCGTCGAGGGGCGGCACCGGGGGAGTCTGGTGGTGCTGGCCGCGGACGGCTCCGTGGAGCTGGCGCTCGGGGACGTGACGGCGCCGGTCTTTCCGCGCTCGTCGAACAAGCCGATGCAGGCGGCCGGTGTGCTGCGGGCGGGTCTTGAGCTGACCGGGGAGCGGCTGGCGATCGCCGCCGCGAGCCACTCGGGCGAGGCGTTCCACCGCGAGCTGGTGCACACGATGCTGTCGGAACACGGCCTCGCGGCGGAGCGGCTCCAGTGCCCGCCGGACCTGCCGCTGGACCCGGTGGAGGCCGAGGCGTACCTGGCGTCGGGCGCCGTGCGCGAGCGGGTCACCATGAACTGCTCCGGCAAGCACACGGCCATGCTGGCGGTGTGCGCGCTGCGGGGCTGGCCGCTGGACTCGTACCTCGACCCCGAACACCCCCTCCAGCAGCTGATCCACTCCGTGGTGGAAGAGGCGGCCGGGGAGCCGGTGGCGGCGGTCGGCACGGACGGCTGCGGGGCCCCGCTGATGGCGATCAGCCTCACGGGCCTCGCCCGAGCCTTCCGCTCCTTTGTGCTGGCGGCACCCGGCACGGCGGAACGCCGGGTGGCCGACGCGATGCGCGCGCACCCCGAGTACGTGGCGGGCACGCGCCGCCCCGACACCTGGCTGATGCGCGAGATCCCCGGCGCCCTGTCGAAGATGGGCGCGGAGGCGGTCCAGGCGGTGGCCCTCCCCGACGGCCGGGCCCTGGCCTTCAAGGTGGACGACGGTGCGACGCGGACGCTGGGCCCGGTACTGGGCAGGGCGCTGACCCTGATGGGCGTCGAGGCCCCGGTGGTGGAACGGATCCGCAAGGCGCCGTTGCTGGGGGGCGGCCGTGAGGTGGGGGAGATACGGCCGGTGTTCTGAGCACGTGGTGTTCTCGCCCCGCCGAGTTTGAGGACGAGGCCGTCAAGGCCGACTAGCGGGGGTCTGGGGGCGGCAGCCCCCAGGTACGGGACGGGTAGGGGCGGCGGGGGCGAACAAAACCCCGCGACACCTCCGCCGCCGTACCCCTAGCGTGGCCCCATGAGCCGCCGCCCCGAGGACATCGAGGTCCGCCCGATCACCGAGCCCGAGATCCCGGAATGGAGCCGCGCCCTCAGCACCGGCTTCCTTCGTCCCCCGGACCTCTCGGACCACGACGTCGCCGACCTCGCCACGCACGTCATCCCGCCCCGCACCCTCGCGGCCTTCGACAACGCCCGCTGTGTGGCTACCTTCCGCTCCTTCCCCCAGGAGCTCACGGCCGTCGGCGGCACCCCCGTCCCGGCCGACGCCATCACCAACGTCTCCGTCACCGCCACCCACCGCCGCCGCGGCCTCCTGACCCGCATGATGACCCGGGACCTGGCCGCCGCGAAGGAGCGTGGCGACGTCGTCGCCACGCTCATCGCCGCCGAGTACCCCATTTACGGCCGTTACGGCTTCGGCCCCGCCACCCACCTGGCCGAGTGGACCATCGACGTCCCCCGCACCGGCTTCGACCGCCACCGCCCCGTCCCGGACGAGGATGGCCGCATCGACCTCGTCGACGGCGCCGACGTCCGCACACTCGGCCCCGAGCTGTACGAGCGCCTCCGCCGCACCCAGCCGGGCGCCGTCACCCGCAGCGACCGCTGGTGGCAGGTCAACACGGGGGCGATACGCCAGGACGCACGGCCCTGGACCGAGCCCTTCTACGCCGTCCACCGCTCGCCCTCCGGCGAGGTCGACGGCCTCGCCGTGTACGTGTGCGACGACCACTGGGGCGACGACAAGCGGCCCCTGAACACGGCGACCGTCAAGAGCCTGATCGCCACGAGCCCGGCCGCCGAACGCGCCCTGTGGCGCTACCTCTGCTCGATCGACTGGGTCACCACGGTGAAGTCGGGCCGCCGTGCCCCCGACGACCTGCTGCCGCATCTCCTGCCCGACCCGCGCGCGGCCCGACTCACCACGTACGCGGACTGGCTGTGGGTGCGGATCCTGGACGTCGCACGGGCCCTGGAGGCACGGACGTACGAAAGGTCCGGCACGCTCGTCCTGGAGGTGGTGGACGAGGCGGGACTGGCCGGCGGCCGCTACCGGCTGGAGGCCGGCCCGGACGGCGCGCGGTGCGCTCCGACCGACGAGGACCCCCACCTCACCCTCGCCGTGGGCGAGTTGGCGACCCTGTGGCTGGGGGACGAGTCCGCCGTCCGGCTCGCGGCGCTCGGGCGGGTGCGGGAACAGCAAGAGGGCGCCGCCTCCGTCACCGACGCCCTGCTGCGTACGTCCAGGCGGCCGTGGTGCCCGGACGTCTTCTGAGCCGTTGCCGGCTCTCGGGTGGCACTCCTTCCGCGCGGGTGGTGGCTGCTGTGCTGCTCATCCGTAGCGATTCAGTTGTGGTTCATCCGTAGCGATTCAGTTGTGTTGTTGCCGCTGGTTCAGTTGTGGTTGTGATGGTGCCGGTGGTGCAAAAGGTGCGGACCGACCGAGCTCCCGGCTCCCCTCCGGAAGGGAGCCCGGTCAGACGCATCCGCGGTGGCCAACCTCTCGAACGTTTGACCATGTTGCGCAAGGACGCTCAACCTTGCGCAAGGTTGCCGAAGTTGGCTACCAACTTCACCGTACTTATCTCCGCCTGGAGTCGTCTCATAACCACCTTCCTCTGAACTGCCGAAAGATGGCGCGAAGTTGTAGTGTTTGGCCGTGGAGCCGGAACACGCTGCCGTCAATGGGCGGAAGAGGTCACCACGGCCACAGAGGTCACCCCACGACGTGGCCGACGAGCTGCGCAGCCGGATCAGGTCCGGAGTGCTGCGGCCGGGCCAGCGCATGCCCACGCAGGCCGAGCTGGCGGACGAGTTCGGCGTCGAGCGGGGAGCCGTACGGCAGGCCCTGCGCGTCCTTCAGGCGGAGCAGCTGCTCACCAACATGTCCAAAGGAAGCCCGGCGACCGTCGCGCAGCACGCGGGCGGGGTGCCGGCCGACCCCGAGGCCCCGCCGCAGCCCACGATGGTGGCGCTCGCCCCGCGGATATCGGCCGCCTTCGCGGCTGAGCACGTGGAGATAGACGCCCTGTGTCTGACATCGGTATCGCTGACACTGGCGATGGGCGAGCCGTTGCGCGAGATTCACGCGGGGCGCATAAAACCGGCCAGGGTCGATGTGCGCGTCCTGCTGCCGAGCGGCCGGATCGATCTGGCGTTCCCCACGCCGGTGGAGGACACGGACGACGACAGGCTGCGCCGCCGCTGGCTGGCGCAGCGCAACGCGCAGGGCCAAGTCCTGAGGCACAACCTGCTGGCGCTGCGCGCCACCCACGGCATCGATGTGCACGTCTCCTTTCGCGCGCTGCCCTTCACCCCGCCCGTGAAGCTGTATCTGCTCAACGGGGCGGAGGCGCTGTTCGCGTACTACACGCTGACGCGCCGTGGTGAGGAGATCGACCACGAATACCTGGAGATGTACGACGCGCAGGGCGCGCTCTCCATGCTGTTCCCCTTCGCGCAGGGGACGGGTCTGCGGGACACGACCTTCGTGGAGCAGTCCCATCTGTGGTTCAACGCGCTGTGGGAGACCATCAGCTCCGACCTGGAGTTCGAGAGCTGACCCTGCGCCGTTCAGAGGGCCGGCTGGGCGACCATCAGGGCGAGGACGACGGCCCCGACGGAGCTGCACGCGGGGCTGTTGGCCTTGATGCCGATGGTGAGCAGCAGCAGGCCGACGATGCCCATCGGCCCGTACCGCCACTGGACGAACTGGTCGAAACCGACGACGAAGACGGCGGAGAGGAAGGCTATGGCGGGCATGGCGGAACCTCTTTCCGGAGTATCGGAGCTCTGTGATCCCGGTGGCTGGGCAGGGTGGAACGAGTTGTCTGCATGAGGTGACTACCTGCGGATGATGTGCGGGAGGAGGCGAACCCTCCGCCAACTCTGCCAAGTTGGCAACCAACTGCACTTGAGTTATCCCCAGTTGGTCCCTACTTATAAACAACCCTCAAACAACTCCACATAGATGGATGAGGGTTGTAGCGTTTGGTTGTGACCCAGGAGAACGTCGCAGTGAACGGCAGCAGAAGGCTCTCGCCTCAGGAGATCGCCGACACATTGCGGGCCCGTATCCGCACCGGCGACCTGAAGGCGGGCGACCGCCTGCCCACCCAGGCCGAACTCGCAGAGGAGTTCGGAGTGGAGCGGGGCACGGTCCGTCAGGCCCTGCGCTTCCTCCAGGAGGCGGGCCTGCTCAGCAACGTCAGCAAGGGCAGCCCGCCGAGGATCGCCGAACCCCAGCCGGTCAGGGACGAACCACAGCCGACGATGGTCGGGCTCGCGCCGAGGCTCGCGGAGGCGTTCGCGGCGCCGCACGTCCGCGTCGACGCGGCCTGTCTGACCGCCGAGACGCTGATGCTGGCGCTGGGCGAACCGGTGCGGCTGATCCACGAGGGCAGGATCCGCCCGGCATCGATCGACGCCCGCATCCTGCTCCCGTCCCGGGACATCAACCTGGCGTTTCCCGTCCCGGTCGGCGGACGCGGCGAGGACGACCCGGTCCACAAGCGCTGGCTGGACCAGCGCAACGCCCAGGGCCACGTCCTGCGCCACAACCTCCAGGCCCTGCGCTCGTCGCACGGCATCGACGTCCGTGTGACGTTCCGCGCCCTGCCCTTCACCCCGCCGCTGAAGCTGTACCTCCTCAACGGGGCGGAGGCCCTGGTCGCGTACTACATGCTCACCAAGCGGGAGGAGGAGGTGGAGAACCAGACGCTCGAAATGTACGACGCCCTGGGCGCCGAGTCGCTCCTCTTCTCCTTCGAACGCCAGGCGGGCCGACGCGACGCCGCGTTCGTGGATCAGTCCCAGAAGTGGTTCGACGCCCTCTGGGAAACCATCACGACGGACCTGACACTCTCCTAGTGACTTCTGATACGACACCGACTGATCAAGTAACGGAAGAGGCCCAGCACCTTCGGGAGCTGATCGCACGAGCCCGCTTCATTCTCTTCGACTTCGACGGACCGATCTGCCGCCTGTTCGCCGGGCACTCGGCGGAGCACGTGGCGAGGGATCTGGTCGCGTGGCTGGAGGGGCAGGGTCTGCAGGGCCTGCTGACCGAGGAGGAGCGGGTCCACCCGGACCCGATGGCCGTCCTGTACGCGGTGAACCGCCGGCGTCCACGCAGCGACCTGGTGGCCGAACTGGAGGAGCGGCTCACCCAGCAGGAGCTCAAGGCGGTGGCCACCGCCTGGCCCACCGCCTACGCGGATCCGCTGATACGGACCTGGGCCGCCGTCGGAGCCAGGCTGGCCGTCGCGACCAACAACTCGGCCCGGACCGCCACGAGGTACCTGGCCGACCGCGGTCTCACGGGCTGCTTCGCCCCCAACGTCTACGGCCGCACGCAGGATCTGCACCACCTCAAGCCGCACCCGCACTGTCTCAACCGGGCGCTGAGCGCCATGGGCGCCGCCCCGTCCTCCGCCCTGATGATCGGCGACGCTCCCTCCGACCTCGACGCCGCCCGCCAGGCCGGTGTGCCCTTCCTCGGCTACGCGCGTAACGCCCGCAAGGAGAAGCTGCTGAGGGAGGCGGGAGCCGACGATGTGGTGAGCTCGCTGGAGCCTGTGCTGCGGATTCTGCGCCACCGGAGCTGACGCGTCGGCCCCCGCATCCGGGTCACGGCCGGCTGCGCAAAAAGGGTGAGTCAGTGGTTCCTTCGGTGCTCTGCGCCCACGCGGAGTACCGTGCCTGCCCTACCCCTCGGCGCAGAAAGAAATCAGGGGCGATGTCACCCGAATCTTCGAGGGCCCGGCAGCGGGCCGCTGAGATGAGCGCGGACTCGCATGCCGTCGTAGGCCCGCTCCAGGGCTATCACCACGAGACCTATGTGTTCCCGCTGCCGGCCCCGGTGACCGGAGCTCCGATGCGTGTGAAATGCCGTGAGCCACGCGAGAACCTGCTCTGGTTCGACCGGCGCTGTTTCGCGTCCGAGGAGCGGCTGCTGCGGGCCCTGCAAGGGCGCGTCGTGCGGATACCCGAACTCATCGAGGTGGAAGGCCTCGGTTTCCAGAGGTTTATCGAGGGACATACGGTCGGGTCGCGCCACGGCTCCGGCCGGGCATTGCCCCCGAGCATGGCCGAACAGGTCGTGGATCTCTTCCGGCAACTGGCCGGCATCACTCCGCAGACCCTCCCAGTGGAGCGGCAGTGCAGGCCGGAGGACCGGCCCGAGGGCGGTGACACGGAAGGGTTCCTGGAACGCCTCATCTGGTTCGCCGAGGAGCGCGTCTATCGCGACAACCTGCCGGAATTCCAGGCGCTTTTCGACTCGTTGGGCGTGAACGACGTTTCCTTCAAGCACCTCAGAAAGCATGTGTCGGGTCTGACCGAGCGCCCTTTCTGTCTCCTGCACGCCGATCTGCACCGCGAGAACTTCATCGTCGACGCCGAAGGCGGGCTGTGGACCATCGACTGGGAGCTGGCGATGTTCGGTGATCCGCTCTACGACCTCGCCACGCATCTCTATCTGATGCGGTACCCGAAGCGGCAGGAACAGGAGATGACGCTGCGGTGGTGCGAAGCCGTCGAACACGTCAGGCCCGGCAGCGCCCGGGGGTGGTGCGAGGACCTGCCTCGACTGCTGGACTTCAAGCGTGCGCAGTCCGTCTTCACCGACGTGATCCGAACGTCCCAGTCCCTGAGTGGCGAGGGGCGCGTGAGGCCTCGGAACCTCCGTCAGGTGACCTCGAAGCTCGAGGCCGTACTGCGGGCAGGGGCCGTGCCGTTGGGCCTCGACTCCCTGCCGGGCCGCCAAGAGATCGAGGCCGCGCTACGCCGCCACGCAGGCTGCTGAGGCGGTTCGTCGACGGTCTGGGCAGTCAGGCCTGGGTCATCAAGAGGACGAAGAAGACGGCCGCCGAGCTGGTCAGGGCCGTGTTGCGGGTCCGTATGCCGATCGCCGCCAGGCTCAGGAGCAGGACGCCCGGAAAGCCGATCTCCGACTGGATCAGCTCCGTGACCAAGAATTGGACGGCTGTTCCCGCCAGTTGAAGGAAGACCATGCTGCCCCACCCCGTCCACTTCGCTGAATCGATCAACTTGTCGTCCAATTGGACTGGTTGCCTTTTTCTTGTTGTCCCCTGACTGCTTGATCCCTTAACGCCCTGGAAGCTTCGGTCGTGCAATCAGTCAAGTTGGGCTGCCGATTCGACTGAAAGCGGTTTGCCCGGTGGCCGGGGGAGGTACGGTCGCGGTGTGAGTACGGAACGCGGCGACGGAGGCGGCAAGGAGTTCGAGCGTGTCCTGGACGTGCTGCGCACGCGCATGGCCGACGGCACCTACGGGCTCGGTTCGCTGTTGCCCCCGCAACGGGAACTCGCGGATGAGTTGACGGTCTCGCGCGACACCGTGCAGCGCGTTCTGCGCGCGCTGAGGAGCGAGGGATGGATCGAGTCCCGCCAGGGCAGCGGCTCCCGCGTGGTGAAGATCCCCCTCCATTCCGTGGTGCGGGTGGAGGCACCGCGGGTGCGGGCGGCTCTGGGCCCCTTCATCGCCCGCACCTTCGCCCAACCCACCGTACAGCTCGACGTGTTCACCCTGACGTCCGAGAGTCTGGACGCCCATGTACGGCTGCAGGCCGAGCGAATCCGCTTGGGAGAGGTACGACCCGAGCACATCGAACTGCGGATGCTGTTGCCTTCTGAGACGCTCCATATGCCGTACCCCCGTGCGAAGGACGGGGACGGCGAAGCTGTTGATCCCAGGTTGCAGGATCAGTTCCGGGAACGGCTCCGCGCCATCACCAAGCGGCACACGATCTCGTTGCTGTCGGCCCTGCAGGACCTGCGTACCGAGGGCCTGGTGCCGTTCGTCGACGTGCAGATCCGCCATATCCCGCTGACTCCGGCCTTCAAGCTCTACCTGCGCCGGGGCGCCGACGCGTTGTTCGGCCCCTACGAGCCCGTGGAGCGGACCATCCTCATGGAGGACGGTAGCGAGGTCGATGCCCTGGACGTGCTGGGGCTGGGATCGACGCTGACCCGTCACGTCAACGACGAGGGGGACCCGGACGCCCCCGGCTCCGTGTTCATGGAGAGCATGCAGGCCTGGTTCGACTCCTGCTGGGACCTGCTTGCCGAGGACGCCTGACAGGCAGCCGATACCCGGGGACCTCGAACGGCCTGATCCTTCCGAGTGCGGCCGGCACTCGGATCTTCGCCGAATGCCGGAGTCCACGCCTTCGCGTGCGTTCCGATGCCCTAGGGTGTGCCCACCTTGTTCGCGACGCATGAACATCTATGGCGCCGCACAGCTATTCAGGAGTCACCGTTGAGCGGTCCACCAGTGCCTCGCCACCGCGCGCTGGAGTGGTCGGCGGACGATGCGTATGAGAGGTTCGTACGCTACGCCCGGGCGGTGGGTTCGTTCAGCCGGGGCCATCACAATCTGAACTACATGGTGAAGCCGCTCACCGAGCAGGATTCCCGACTTGTGGCCTGCGACGACGGGGCACCGGTCACGGTGCGGCAGCGGATCCCGTCGGCGCTGTCGGTGGTCATCAGGACCTGGCAGGACGAGTCGGAGATCCTCAACACGATCTACGGCGTGCTCCCTCACGTTCCGCGCTGTCTGGCCAAGCATCGGGACATGGTGGTCCTCAGCTATGTCGAGGGCATGTCCCTGTCGAGCATCTGCCCCAACGGCACCCCGCTGAACTCCGACCTCATCACCGCTCTCGCGAGCCTCCTCGCGGACATGACCCAGGTGCCCAGGCAGCACCTGCCTCCGCTGCCGGTGGCCTGGCCCCGTTCCAACCGGGACAGCAGAGCCTTTCTCCGGGCGCTGGCGTTCGCTGCGGAGGAGCAGATCAGACAGCGCAACTGGGCGGAGTTCGGCGGTCTTTTCGCGATGCTGGGCATCCCCGAGGACGCCATGATCCGCTTCGCGGAGCGGGTCCCGGCGCTCGTCAGCCGGCCCTTCAGCCTGCTCCACACGGATCTGCACCGGGACAACGTCATCGTTTCTTACCACGGAGATCCGCCGTTGATCTGCGTCGACTGGGAACTGGCCACGTACGGCGATCCCCTGCACGACCTCGCCACCCATCTGGTGCGTATGCAGTACCCCGCCCACCAATGGGACGAGGTCATCGAGGCGTGGCGCAGGGTCATGGGAGAGCGGCGCAGCAAGGCCGTCATCGGGCTCGACCGGGACCTGAAGCACTATCTGGCTTTTGAACGCGCGCAGTCCGTGTATCCCGACGTCATGCGCGCCGCCAAGTCGCTCGGCGACCCCTTCGACCAGCGGGACCTGGACGCCGCGACGCAGGCGGTGCACCGGGCGCTGGTCGCGGCGGAGGAGCCGTTGTGTCTCACGAGCGTGCCGGACGAGCGCGAGATCGAGCGCATTCTCTTCCGGTGGAACGAGTCCCACGGGGTCCGACCCAGCAAGGAACGCACCATGTTCCAGATCGTCTGGCAGCGTGACAGACGGGTTCCGGTCCATCCGGACTTTCCCCTCTGGGCGGTCAACCGTGCCCTGTTCGAGGAAGGGGCCGCCTCCGCGGACCGGGTGTTCAAGGGCACGGCCCATCTCAATACGGCCGTGCAGGTGGAGGGGATCGACTTCCCTGTCATGGTGCGCCGGAAGGTGGGGTCCGCAAACCCGCTGGAGCGCCGCTTCCTCAACGAGCACGCCGTCCTGGGCGCGATCGAACGGATGGGGATCCGCGTGCGTGCGCCACGCGTGCTGGCCCTGGGCACCAGCGGTCTGCACGAGCAGTTCACCATCCACACCTATGAAGGGCCGAAGGGTGGTATCCGTCCACCGGACCACCCCGCGGACGGACTGCTGCCGCATGAGGCGGACGACCTTGTGGACCAGCTCGGCGAACTGGCGTCCGTCCCTGGCCATGAGATCGATCCCATATTCAGGGGCCTGGACTTCTACTTTTGGCTGCGGGCCGAACTGGTCCGCCTGGTCGGCGAACTTCCGAAGGCCACCAGGGATCTGGCGCGGGAGCTGGGACTTCCGGACAGCGTCCGGCTGGACGAGATCCTGACCCGCCACATCCTCACTCCGCGTCGGCCGGTGCTCCTGCATGGCGACCTCAACCCGTGGAACCTGGTACGCCGCGAGGACGGTGGCCTCACCCTCATCGACTGGGAGATGGCCGCGCTCGGCGACCCGCTGTACGACCTGGTCCGTCATATGCACCTGACGCCCACGCGCCCGGACATCCGCCGGCGGCTGCTGAACCGCTGGTCGCGCCGTCTGCCGGACGACTGCACAAAGGGCTGGCAGGAGGACTGGCGCGTGTACCGGTGGATCGAGATCATCCGCTCCGCCTATGTGGACCTCGACCGCCTGGTGACGGGCGACAGCCTGGAGGCCCCCAACGTCCGGCGAGCGGTCGACAGCTATGCGATGACGTTGGCCTTGGCCACGGCCGTGCTGGGTCTGCCGGACAAATCCACGGTGAACCCCTATCTTGCCCGGGCCCTGCCGCACGGAGACTACGAGGGGAAACGGACAGCGGGGCTCTCGGTGGACGTCTGACTCTCCGCGCAGAACTACCGCACCGACCTCGACGGCTGGTCCGGGGAGGCAAATCCTTGCCCGAGGTGTCGTCACATCCGGAGTAGCACCTTCCCCACCAGCCCCCGCCCCTCAACCGCCGCGTGCGCGTCCGCCGCCCGGGCGAGGGTGAACACCTCCCCGATCACCGGCCGCAGCCGCCCCTGCGCGGCTTCTGTCAATGCGCTCGCCGTGAGGCGTCTCAGGGTGGGCTCGTCGAACTGCACGTCCGCGATCCCGAAGAGCGTGATGCCACGAAGTTCGGCCTCCGCCGGGTCGACCGCGGCGAAGCCTCCCGACGGCGCCCCATGCGCCGAGAAGCGGCCGCCGTCCGCCGTCAAGGTGAAGGCGCGGGCGCCTGTTTCGCCTCCCACGCCGTCCAGCACCACCTCCGCGGCGCCGTCGGTACCGCCCAGCGCGTGCCGCGCCCGGGACGGCCAGTCCGGATCCGTGGCGTCCACCACCTCGTCCGCCCCCAGTTCCCGTACCAGGGCAAGCTTCGCCTCGCCCCGCGCCAGGCCCACCACCCGGGCGCCCCGGGCGTGGGCCAGCTGGACGAGCAGTGTCCCCATGCCGCCCGACGCGCCGGTGATCAGGACACGGTCCGTTTCACCTACCGCCGTATGTTCCAGCAGGCCCGTCGCCGTCACGCCGTCGTGGACCAGGGCCGCCGCCGTCAGCAGGTCCAGGCCGTCCGGCACGGCGGTGAGGGAGGACGCCGGTGCCACCGCCCGCTGTGCGTAGCTTCCCCGCACGAAGGACACCACCCTCCGCCCCAGCCGGTCCGCGGGCGTGTCCGGGCCCAGTGCGGCCACCACCCCCGCCACGCCCCCGCCCGGCACATACGGCGGCGTCGCCCCGAAGTACTCCCGGCCCCAGCCCGACCGCACCTGCGTCTCCACGAAGATCGTGTCCGCGTACGCCACGTCGATCAGCACCTCGCCCGGGCCCGGCACCGGGTCCGGGAGGTCCACCGGGACCAGCATCTCCGGGCCGCCGAAATCCTTCACCTGTGCCGCCAGCATGCGTCAACTCCTCGCTCGTCGGTCCGGGTCCGTGTCCGTGGCCGTGCACTATGGAGTCTTCGACCTCAAGCCTGGTTGAGGTCAAGCCGGGGCCCGTCCCGGCCGCGTACGCCAGTGCGCAGGAGCTCGGCCGATGAGTGAGACCGGGCTGGGGACGTGGTGCACGCGCGCTGCCCCGGTGACCCACCGGGGCAGCGCGCGCCCGTCGCGGTAGACGCCCCCGGTCGGCCGTTTCCACGAGGGGGCCCGTGTTAGGGAAGGTCGACCGAGTCATGACCGTGCCCGCGCCTTGTCGAACAGCGGACGGTCACCCGGTGGCGGGGATCACCCGAGCAGGGGGACCAACTTCTCCTCCTCGTAGGCCAGATGGGCCTCCAGCTCGCTGATGAGGCATTCCACCTCGCGGAGCACGAGAGCGGGGTCGGCGTCCTCCCGCGAGACGACCCGGCGCAGGTCGTCGAGGAGGGCGGCGATCCGCTCGTGTTCGCGGCGCAGCCGGTCGAGGACCGGGGCGAGTTCCGGGTGGCGGTCGGCGAGGAACGGGAACATGGCGACGTCCTCGCCGGTGTGGTGGTTGTGCAGGCCCCTGCAGAGCGTGAGGCAGTTGACCCGGAGCTGGGCGCCGAGGGCGGGGCCGCCGCGCACGGCGGTGAACTCCTTCCTTATGAGGCCGAGTTCGCGGCGGAAGACGTCATGGACGGCCTTGACGGCCTCACCGGGGGAGGACGCGTCGATGTTCGGCGGGCCCGGCCGGGCGTTCTCGTGGAGGGCGACGACCGGGATGACACGGTCGGTCCTGGCCTGGTACTCGGCCCAGCCGGGGTCGCTCTCGACGGCGCGGGCGAAGGCGCGGTCGCGTGCGGCGCGGTCCAGGACGACCGCTGTCGCCTCGTAGGTGAACACGCCTGTTTCCACGGTGACCTGGGGGTTCGCCACGAGGTTGCGGAACCAGTCGGGGTGTTGGGGGGAGCCGCCCGCCGACGCGATCACGAGGACGCGGTCACCGCCGTCGGGGTAGTAGCCGACGGGGGTGGTGTGCGGGGTGCCGGTGCGGGCGCCGGTGGTGGTCAGCAGGAGCAGTCGCGCGCCCTCGAAGGGGCCGCCCACGCGGCCGCGGTGGGCACGGAACTCATCGATGATCTGTTGATTGAAGGCGTTGGGCATTCTCTGCTTTCTTCTGTTCGGCCTGGTGGAGGAAACCTCGGAGATCCCGGAGGTCTCGGAGAACCTCGGAGGTCTCGGAGAACCTCGGAGTACCTGGGAGAACAGAAGAACCGGCGGACCTCTGGCCCGCCCCCGCCTCACTCAGAGGCCGGGCACCCAACTCGCTCACGGCCCACGGCCGACCCGGCAGTCATGGCCGCGACGCTAGCGCCCCGGCGGGACCGCCGCAACGCGGATTCCCCCGCCCTGCTCGCTTCGTACTCGTTTCGTACTCGCTCTCGACGACGCAACCTCCGTGCCCGGTCGGGCCTCTTCTTCCACGCAAACCTCAAGATCAATTGACTCTGGGCGACCTGACCCGGACTCATCAACGAGAAGGACACGCAGGTTGCGTAAGACTGTTGCGGTACGGACCGTCCTGGCCATCACGCTGGCGGGCGTGACGCTGGCTCCCGTGGCTCCCGCCTTCGCCGCGAAACCGATCGTCCGGGCGGACCTGCGCGCGGACGTCAACCGCGACGGCCGCGTGGACGTCACCCGCGGCAGCATGGACAGGGCCGGTGAGGACAGCTGGACCACCGGGCGTGGGGCGGTCTTCCTTCCCAACATCGACGACGACACCAAGCGGTGCAAGTCCACCGGCGCAGACGGCAAGCCGCTGTCCGACGCCATGCTGGCCAAGTGCAACGACGCCGCCGACACCAAGGTCAACGGCACGGCGGACGCCGCCGACCTGGCCCGCCTGCGTACCGTGCCGATGCCCGGGCTGGGCGGCAGCGCCACCGGCACGGTCAAGGTCGTCGGCACCGGCGCGAAGTACACGCGGCTCTTCGTCAAGCGCGCCACCGGCTGGGCCGTCGTCACACCGACGACCCGGCTGTCCGCCGCCGAACTGCGCGCCGGGGTGGAGCTCGGCATGGAGGGCACCGACGTCATACGTGACCGGGCGGTGTGGGACGGCACCGCGGTCGTCGAACTGAACGTCAGCCCCGGCGGCGGCGCCATGACCACCACCGACCGCGTCACCCTGCACGCCGCCCCGCTGCTCACGCAGCACCATCTCCAGCAGGCGCAGCAGGTCCTGGTCACCGAGCTGCGCGGCAGCAATCCGGACGAAATCGCCCAGCGGAAGTTCGTCAAGGACTTGGAGACCCAGGTCAAGCAGGCGGGCATCACCGCACCGCTGGTGAAGTTCACCTCGAAGGCCGACGACATCTGGGCGCAGGACTTCCTGGAACCCGGATACGTCTCCATGGCCGGCCCCGGCGGCAAGCCGCAGAGCATGCGGGTCATGATCCGCTCGGCGCAGCCGAACCGTACGGCGGGCCGCCAGGTGTTCGAGAAGCTGCGTGGTCGCGACGTCGGCGCGGTGCAGGTCGAGCAGAGCCGCAGGGCCTGGGACTCGGGCCTGGACTCCATGGGCAACCTGGAGACCATCCCTCCCTACGAGAACGGCGGCCGGTCCTACCCCGCCGGGCGCATCATCATGGGCGAGCGGAAGGACAGCGGCGAGAAGCCGGCCAAGGAGATGCGGACGCTGCTGGCGTCGCAGGGCATGCAGAACCCGCTGCTGCTGGACACCTCGTGGCTCCAGATCGGCCATGTGGACGAGTTCGTCCAGTTCCTGCCCGCCGACACGCCGCGCGGCTGGCGGATCGCCGTCGCCGACCCCGATGCGGGCATGAAGCTGCTCAAGGACGCGAAGGCCGCGGGCCACGGCGCGACCAAGATGTTCTCGTTCAAGGGCACCGGGTACCTGCCGGCGCCGAAGGAGACCATCAACCAGGTGCTCGCCAACGACCACACGCGGGCGGACAACGCCCTTGCCGCGCGGCACATCGCCGCCAACCTGGAGATCCTCAAGCGGGAGACCGGCATCACCGACGCCGAGGTGGTCCGGGTGCCCGCGCTGTTCACGAGCCAGAACGACGTGGAAGGGGGTGACTTCGCGGGGGCGGCGCGACTGACCCGGCTCGGCACCTCGGTCGACGGACCGGCCGCGGCGCAGTACGGCCGGCAGCAGGACCTGACGACGGCCGTCGAGGACACCGCGACCGTCGCGTACATACCGGGCGCGGTCAACGGCGTGGTCCTCGGCAAGGACCGCTACCTCGCGCCGAAGCAGTGGGGGCCGGTGATCGACGGCAAGGACATCTTCACCGAGGCGGTCGACGCCGCGTACGGCAAGGCGGGGATGCAGGTGTCCTACATCGACGACTACGAGACCTACCACTACGGGAGGGGCGAGGTGCACTGCGGCACGAACACGCTGCGGGACACCTCGGCGCCCTGGTGGAAGCGCTAGCGGCGACCAGCAGCTGGAACCGGCGTTCGGCCCCCCTTCGGGCATGCGCACGTGGCGTGGCGCACTTTTGCAAGCGGGTGCTTGCAATTGTTAGCGCGGGTGGGGCAAGGTGGAGGCATGGCATCGCTCAACGTCGGCAATCTCGGTGAGTACCTGCGCGAACAGCGGCGCAATGCGCAGCTGTCGCTCAGGCAGCTCGCCGACGCCGCCGGGGTGTCCAATCCGTATCTGAGCCAGATCGAGCGCGGGCTGCGCAAGCCGAGCGCGGAGGTGCTGCAGCAGGTCGCCAAGGCGCTGCGGATCTCCGCCGAGACGCTGTACGTGCGGGCCGGCATCCTCGACGCCGAGCGGGACCGGGACGAGGTGGAGACGCGCGCCGTCATCCTCGCCGACCCCACGCTCAACGAGCGGCAGAAGCAGGTGTTGCTCCAGATCTACGAATCCTTCCGCAAGGAGAACGGATTCGAGATCGTCCGGGCGGGCACGGCGAACGAGGACGGCCCGGCGGTTCAGGAGGCTCGGAACACGGACCACATCCAGGACGCTGCCGCCCCCGGCTCCCGCACGGCCGACGGCGCCGATGCCGGTCCGCAGCAGACCGCCAGTTGACCGATAAGACCGAAATCACCGATTCGACCGCGACCACGGACCCGACCAGGACGTTGATGTACGGGACGACCGGAAGGCGCCCCGCGGACCACCCAAAACCCTCAGCCGAAAGCCGAACCGGGAGGACCATCTCCATGGCCATCACCGACGACCTGCGTAAGACCTTCAGCGACCCGACCCCGCTCTACTTCGCCGCCGGCACCGCCGACCTGGCCATCCAGCAGGCCAAGAAGGTGCCCGGCCTGGTCGAGCAGCTGCGCGCCGAGGCCCCGGCCCGCATCGAGGCCGTGCGCAACACCGACCCCAAGGCCGTGCAGGAGAAGGCGACCGCGCGCGCCAAGGAGGCCTCCGCCCGGGTCAAGGAGACGCAGGAGACCCTTCAGACGAAGGTCACCGAGTTCCTCGGCACGCTCGACTCGGACATCAAGAAGCTCGGCACCACCCTCGACACCGACCTCAAGAAGCTCGGCGAGACCGCCCAGGACCTCGCTCTGCGCGGCGTCGGCGTCGCCGCCGAGTACGCGGTCAAGGCCCGTGAGACCTACGAGAAGGTCGCCGAGCACGGTGAGCAGGCCGTGCGGACGTGGCGCGGCGAGGCCGCCGAGGAGATCGAGGAGCTCGCCGTCGCCGTCGAGCCGAAGGCGGAGCCCGTCGAGGTCAAGGACGAGCCGAAGCCGGCCGAGGCCAGGATCGAGCCCGTCCCGGAGAAGAAGCCGGTGGCGAAGAAGGCTCCGGTCCGCAAGCCGGTGGCGAAGAAGACCACGCCGCCGGTCGACTGACCGCCGGACGACGGACCCCGTGGAACGGGCCGGGCACTCTGGGAGTGCCCGGCCCGTTCTTACGGGTACGCGGCCGCCGGACCCGGGTACGGTTGCCGTACAAAGGACTCGAACCTGGTGGTGGGCATTGTGCTGATGACGGCATTCGGCGGCTTCCTGTCGCTGCTCTACCTCGCCATGCTGGTGCTCGCCGTGGTGGCACTGGTCATGGCCGCGCTTTTCCGTGACGACGCGTACCGCGCCGCGGACAAGCAGAACAAGGGCTTCTGGCTGATCATCCTCGGCATCACGGTCGCGGTGAACCTGCTGGTGCCGATGCTCTTCCTGCAGCTCGCGGGCCTCGTCGCGACGATCGTCTTCTTCGTGGACGTCCGCCCCGCCCTCAAGCACGTCTCGGGCGGCGGCTGGGGCCGCCGCCGCCGCGGAAGCAGCAGTGACGGTCCGTACGGTCCTTACAACGGCGGGCGGTAGGCCGCCGCACCGGTTGGTTTTCCGCGGCGGGTGATGGGCTATGGGCCGGAGGGGCTGAATTTCTCAGCCCCTCCGGCGTTTGAGGAACGGGGTCTGGGGCGGAGCCCCGGCGGGGTGCGGGGGCGGAGCCGCGCAGGCGCACGACGGCGGGCGGTAGGCCGCACCAGTTCACGTGCGTCGGCTACGGCTACGGCTCGCGGTCGAGCAGGACGACCGCCACGTCGTCCGTCAGCTCCCCGCCGTTGAGGTCGCGCACCTCGTTCACCGTCGCGCGCAGCAGAGCCTCGCCGGTCAGGCCCTCGGTCAGCCGGCGCCGGACCAGTTCCACCATGCCGTCCTGGCCGAGGCGCTCCCCGCCCTCGCCGACGCGGCCCTCGATCAGACCATCGGTGTAGAGCATCAGGCTCCAGGCGGGACCCAGCTCGACCTGCGTGCGCGGCCAGCGGGCGTGCGGCAGCAGGCCGAGCGCCGGGCCGTTGCCGGCGTACGGCAGCAGCTCGGCCGGCCGGTCGGGGCGGGCGATCAGCGGGGACGGGTGGCCGGCCAGGCACAGTCCGGCGCGGCGGCCGTCCGGCGCGATGTCCACCGTGCACAGCGTCGCGAAGATCTCGTCGTTGTCGCGTTCGTGCTCCAGCACCTGCTGGAGCGTGGAGAGCAGCTCGTCGCCGCACAGGCCCGCCAGCGTCAGCGCACGCCAGGCGATGCGCAGTTCCACGCCGAGCGCGGCCTCGTCCGGGCCGTGCCCGCAGACGTCGCCGATCATCGCGTGCACCGTGCCGTCCGGCGTACGGACCGTGTCGTAGAAGTCGCCGCCGAGCAGCGCGCGCGAGCGGCCCGGGCGGTAGCGGGCGGCGAAGCGCAGCGAGGAGCCGTCCAGCAGCGGGTTGGGAAGCAGGCCGCGCTCCAGACGGGCGTTCTCCTGCGCCCGCAGCTTGGACTCGGTCAGCCGCCGCTCGGCGGTGTCGGACCGCTTGCGTTCGACCGCGTACCGGATCGCCCGGCTCAGCAGCCGTCCGTCCAGCTCGTCGCGGAACAGGTAGTCCTGGGCGCCGACGCGCACCGCCTCGGTGCCCCGCTCGGCGTCGTCGGACGCGGTGAGCGCGAGGACGGCATGGCGGGGCGCGAGCTGCAGCACGTGCCGCAGTACGGCCAGCTCGTCGTCCTCCTCGGCGGACCGGCCGGGGGCGGGCAGCGCGAGGTCGAGCAGGATGCAGTGGACGTCGTCGGTGAGCAGCCGCTCGGCCTCGGTGAGGTTGCGGGCGGTACGCAGCCGGATGGGGCGGCCCGTCGAGTCGAGCATCTCGGGCACGATCGGGGAACCGTTCGGGTCGTCCTCGATCACCAGGAGGGTGAGCGTGTCGGCGGTGGCCTTGGTACGGGCGGCCGGCTCCTGTGCGGCCTGGGTTCCGGGCAGGGACGCGGCTTGAGCCTGACCACTCCCCACGGCCGGGATCACTCTCTGCCGCGGTACGGGTACGGGCATCGTCTTGGGTTCCTTCCCTCCCCCCGAGGGCACGGTGGGGCGAGGGACCTCGACCCACCGACGGGGACCTTAGCGGTAGCCGAGCCCGCAACGGAATGCCTGTCCGAGTGGTGTTGGGCAACCGGCCCCCGTCATATGCCGCATCCGGTACCGCAGTTGGACACGGTGGGATCCACCGGGGATGACGAATGTCACGCGGGGCGGAGGTTTGGGGCGAGGGGCGGCGTGCGCCCCGTCACGTGGGCCATATCACTCGGCGGTCGGCAGGAACCAAGCCCACCCCGCGACCGAGGGCGAATCCGAAGGGCGGTCGACGTCAACGGCCCCCGACGGCTTACGCATCCGGCCGCACGACCCCCAGTATCGGCATCGAGCCCGCACCGGCGATCGTCACCGTCCGTCCGGGGCGCGGGGCGTGGACGATCGCGCCTTCGCCGATGTACATCGCCACATGGCTGGCGTCGTTGAAGTAGATGATCAGGTCACCGGGGCGCATGTCCTTGACGTCGACGTGCTTGAGCTGCTTCCACTGCTCCTGCGAGGTGCGCGGAATGGCGGTGCCTGCCGCCTCCCAGGCCTGGGAGGTCAGCCCCGAGCAGTCGTACGACTTCGGGCCTTCGGCGCCCCACACGTACGGCTTTCCGATCTGATGGGTCGCGAACCGCACGGCCTTTTTGCCCTCTTTGGACGCTTTGCCGCTGATTTCCTGGAGTATGCCGGA
Source organism: Streptomyces sp. CGMCC 4.7035 (assembly GCF_031583065.1). GTDB lineage: Bacteria > Actinomycetota > Actinomycetes > Streptomycetales > Streptomycetaceae > Streptomyces > Streptomyces yaanensis. The sequence continues at coordinate 7,754,569 of NZ_CP134053.1, read as the reverse complement.
GTCCAGCCAGGCCGACTGCGCCTTGTACGCGGCTTCTTCCTCCAGCTTTCGCAGCCGCTTCTGCTCCCGCTTCTTGAGCCGGGACTCGAGCTTCTTCGCCGCGGCGATCTGCTTCTCGACCCTCTTCTTGGCCGCGGCCTTGGCCTTGCGGTTGGCCTCCAGCTTCTCCCACTGGTCGGAGGCGTCGCGCGCGTACTGCTGCAAGTCCTCCTGTGTGCGCGTCAGCTCGGTGAGCAGGCCCTTGGTCGCGTGCTGGCCCTGGCGCACGGTGCCCGCGTCGTCGAGGAACTCCTGCGGGTTGTCGCTCAGCCAGAGCCGGACCTCGGGCGGCAGACCGCCGCTGCGGTACTGGGCGCGGGCCGCGGCGCCCGCACGGTCCTTCAACTCGGCCAGCTTTTCCTGACCCTTGACGATCTCCCGGGCCAGCTCGACGATCTGCGCCGACTGCTTCTCGCTCTTCTCCTCGGCCGCGTTGTACGCGTCGGTGGCGACCGCGGCGTCGTGGTACAGCGTGTCCAGTTTCGTACGGACCGCTTCGAGGTCCTTGGTGGACGTCTCGGTCCCACTGCCGGACGGGGTGGGTGTCGGGGCAGGCCGGCTCGGGCTGGCAGACGCCGCGCCGGGCGTGCCCAGCACGGTGACCGCGCAGACCAGGGCGATGGCCGCCGCGGTCAGGGTCCGCTTCCCGGATCCCATAGTTCTTCCCCTAATCTGATTTACCGTCAGTAACTTACGGTCGCCTGGGGGATCGTGCCATGTCGACGCCCGAAGTGACAGAGGCAGGGCGGAGCAGCGCAAAAACTCCCTCTCCTGCCGCACGCAGTACGACGATTGCCGCACTTAGTACGACGAATTCCCTCCCCTGCCGCCCGCCCTCCTACGACGATCTTCCCGCGTATGTGACGAACGACTCAGGAAGATCGTTCCCCGCAGGTCAGGCGTGGTTCACGCGCGCGGCGCCAATGCCCCCCAGGCCACGGTGACTTCCCCCTGGCGCCAGCGCGCCGGGCCGTCGGTCACCGGCCAGTCCGCCGTCAGCCGGCGGACCGTGCGTATCCAGCGCTGGCGTGCGCCGTACGAGGCGTAGGGCGCGGCGGCGGCCCAGGCGCGGTCGAAGTCGCGCAGGAAGGCGTGCACGGGCTCGCCCCGGACGTTGCGGTGGATGAGCGCCTTCGGGAGCCGTTCGGCCAGGTCGGAAGGGTGGTCGAGGGAGCCGAGCCGGGTCGCGAAGGTGACCGTGCGCGGACCCTCGGGGCCGAGCGCGACCCACACGTGGCGGCGGCCGATCTCGTCGCATGTGCCCTCGACGAGCAGACCGCCACGGGATCCCGTCGCCGGATCGGCGGGGGTGAGCCGGGCGCACAACCGCTCCCAGACGGCGGCGACCTCGCTCTCCTCGTACTGCCGCAGGACGTTCGCGGCACGGATGAGGGACGGGCGGCCCGGTACGGGCACCTCGAAGCCGCCGTGCCGGAAGGTCAGGCCCTCGCGGGCGTAGGGCTGCGCGGCGGCGACCCGGGCGGGCTCGATCTCGACCCCGACCACGCGGGTGCGGGGCGCGGCGGTGCGCAGGCGCTGCAGCAGCTCGACCGCGGTCCAGGGGGCGGCCCCGTACCCGAGGTCGACGGCCACGGGGTCCGCCGTACGACGGAGCTCCGCACCGTGGACCGCGGCGATCCAGCGGTCCATCCGGCGCAGCCGGTTCGGATTGGTGGTCCCGCGCGTCACCGTACCCACGGGGCGGGACGCGGCGCGGGTTGACATGCGTACGAGAGTAAGCGGCCGGGAAGGAGGGCGGCCCGCCCTGTGGATAACTCGGCAGGGAGGGGGTCGCTCCTCCTGGCGGCCGGTGCCCCCGTAGCCGTGAGGCCGGCGGACGGCGGTAGGAGCACGCTCTCAGCACTCGAATGTTTGAGCGATAGAGGGTAATGATTTGGTAAAGGCGCCTGTAGGGGAAATGGAGCGCCCTCCTCCGGCGTTCGCATTGCTTGGAGGGCGTCCTGCGCCGTCCCCAAAGGCATGCCCGCAGCGAGGAGGAACGCCACGTGAGCCAGTACGTCAGCAGGCTCGGGCGTCGCTCTCCGGCGGCTGCCCCGCGGTTGCGGCTGCACCGTCGCCCCCGCCGCGTCGCGATGCTCTCCGTGCACACCTCACCGCTCCACCAGCCCGGCACGGGCGACGCCGGCGGTATGAACGTCTACATCGTGGAGCTCGCCCAGCGTCTCGCCGCGATCAACATCGAGGTCGAGATCTTCACCCGGGCGACCACCGCCGCGCTCCCGCCGACCGTCGAACTCGCCCCCGGCGTCCTCGTCCGGCACGTCGACGCCGGACCGTACGAAGGCCTCGCCAAGGAGGACCTCCCCGCCCAGCTCTGCGCCTTCACGCACGGCGTGATGCAGGCCTGGGCCGGCCACCGGCCCGGCTACTACGACCTCGTCCACTCCCACTACTGGCTCTCCGGCCATGTCGGCTGGCTCGCCGCCCAGCGCTGGGGCGCTCCCTTGGTGCACGCCATGCACACCATGGCCAAGGTCAAGAACGCCTGCCTCGCCGAGGGCGACACCCCCGAGCCCGCCGCCCGTGTCATCGGCGAGACCCAGATCGTGGCCGCCGCCGACCGGCTCATCGCCAACACCACCGAAGAGGCCGATGAACTGGCGCGCCATTACGCGGCCGACCCGGGCAAGGTCGCCGTCGTGCATCCGGGCGTCAATCTGGAGCGCTTCCGGCCGGGTGACGGCCGTGCCGCCGCCCGCGCCCGTCTCGGGCTTCCCCAGGACGCGCTGATCCCGCTCTTCGCGGGGCGCATACAGCCCCTCAAGGCGCCCGACGTGCTGCTGCGTGCCGTCGCCGTCCTCCTCGACGAACGCCCCGAGCTGCGCTCCCGCATCGTCGTGCCCGTCGTGGGCGGACCCAGCGGCAGCGGTCTCGCCAAGCCGGAGGGCCTGCAGAAGCTCGCCGCCCGGCTGGGCATAGCCGATGTCGTACGCTTCCGGCCGCCCGTCGGGCAGGACCAACTCGCCGACTGGTTCCGGGCCGCGTCCCTGCTGGTCATGCCGTCGTACAGCGAGTCCTTCGGGCTCGTCGCCATCGAGGCGCAGGCGACCGGTACGCCGGTGCTGGCGGCCGCGGTCGGCGGGCTGCCGGTCGCCGTCCGGGAGGGGCGGACCGGATTCCTCGTTCAGGGCCACGATCCCGCCGCCTACGCGCGCGTACTGCGCGATTTCGCCGACGACCCGGGGCTGTCCGCCCGTATGGGCGAGGCCGCGGCGCGGCACGCCGAGTCGTTCGGCTGGGACACGGCGGCCGCCGCGACGGCCGAGGTGTACACGGCGGCCATACAGGCCCATCGGCGCCGGGTGCGCGCGTAGTACGGCTGACGCCGGTCGCACGGTGTCCCGGCGCGCCTCACGGCCGGCACCGGTCGCGTACGCTCCCAGCATGTCTGAGGAACAGCGGGCGGCACAGGTCATCGAAGGGGTCCTCAAGGACGCCGAACTGGAGTGGGAGAGTCCGCAGGTGGGCTCGTACGTCGTGAAGCTCCCCGGGACGCGCAAGCTGTCGACGACCGTCTCGCTGATCGTCGGCAGGCACTCCCTGTCCCTCAACGCCTTCGTGATCCGGCACCCGGACGAGAACGAGTCCGGAGTGCACCGCTGGCTGCTGGAGCGCAACCTCAAACTGTACGGGGTGAGTTACGCCGTCGACCCGCTCGGCGACATCTATCTGACCGGCAGGCTGTCGCTGGCCGCGGTCACCGCGGACGAGGTGGACCGGCTGCTCGGTTCGGTCCTGGAGGCGGCGGACGGCAGTTTCAACACCCTTCTGGAGCTGGGTTTCGCGTCCGCGATCCGCAAGGAGTACGCCTGGCGGGTGTCGCGCGGCGAGTCGACGCGCAACCTGGAGGCGTTCAGTCATCTGACCGGGCGCTCCGATGGCTGAGCCTGCGGACCGCACCTACCGCGCAGCCGGAGCGCATGCCGAGGCCTGGTTCATGCCGGCCGTCGCCCTCGTGCCGCTCGGCGACACGCTGATCGTGCTGCGCCATGGCGGCACGCGGGCCGCCGCCTTCGGTATCCACTTCGCCACGGCGGTGGTGGTACTCGCCTCCGCGGCACTGCTCTTCGCCGTTCGATCCGTTTGATCTGTTTGATCCGTCAAGCACTTACCGGGGAGTTCTGAAATGTCGCTGATCGTGCCGCACTTCGACTCGTCCGTGGTCGTCCGCTCCGCCGACGCGGAAGTGGTCGGCCGGGCCCCCGCGACCATACGGCTGCTGGCCGACAGCAGCGCGACCGGAGGAGCGCTGTCCACGCAACGGATCACCCTCACCGGGGGCGCGGACGGGGCACGGCCCCACCACCACACCGGCTCGGCCGAGATGTTCTTCATGCTCGACGGCACGGCGCAGCTGCTGTCCGGCGACAAGATCGTCACCGCGGAGCAGGGCGACCTGGTCGTCGTGCCGCCGGGCATGCCGCACGCCTTCGCCGCCGCGCCCGGGCAGGACGCCGACATCCTGATCGTCATCACGCCGGGGATCGAACGCTTCGAGTACTTCCGCCACTTGGAGCGCATCGGCCTGGGGAAGGTGCCGCCGGAGTCGCTGCTGGAGGTGCAGGAGCTCTACGACAACCACTTCGTGGCGAGCGAGGTGTGGGACCGACGCTGATTCCTGGTGCGGCCCGGCGCGGGGACCGGTGCCGGAGCCTGAACGGCGCGCGGGGCGCGTACGGCACGATCTCTCGCCGTACGCGCCCCGCGCGCCGTTCATTTGTGCGAGGCACCCGTCAGGCAGTGCTGATCTCCGCCCCGGCCGCCTTCACGTTCGTGGCCCCCGCTGCCGCCCCCGCGGCCGACTGCTCGGCTGTCTCCTCGGTCGACTGCTCGGTCGTCCCCTCCGCCGGGAGGCGGCGCATCAACGCCCCGTACCCGACGCCCGCCGCCGTGCCGACCACCGCGCACAGCCCCCACAGCCACTCCGCGCCGAGCCGGTCGATCACGAAGCCGGACATCAGCGGAGCGACCAGGGCCGCCACCGACCACGACATCGTGTACATGCCCTGGTAGCGGCCGCGCCCGTGCGCGGGGGAGAGGCGGACGACGAGGCCGGTCTGGGTGGGCGCGTTGACGATCTCCGCCAGCGTCCACACGCACACCGTCAGCGCGAACACGCCGACCGAGCCCGCGAAGGCGGTGAGCCCGAAGCCGTATCCCGCGAGCAGGGACGAGACGACGAGCAGCCGGCGCGGGTCGCGGTGCTCGATGAAACGGGTGACCGGGATCTGGAGCACCACGATCAGCACGCCGTTGACCGCGATCGCCATGCCGTAGTCCGCGGGCGTGAAGCCGGCGTCGCCCATCGCCACCGGTAGGCCCACGGACCCCTGCTGGAAGACGAGCGCGACGAGGAAGGACAGACCGACCACGCTCATGAAGCGGCCGTCGCGCAGGACGGTGCCGAGGCCCACGTCCTCGGCGGCCTCCTTGCCGACCTCCACGGGCCGGGACTCGGGCAGCTTGGCGAAGACGACGACGGCACACACCATGGTCATCCCCGCCTCGATCAGGAACCCGGCGAGATAGCTGTACTCGGCGATGAAGCCCGCGGCCATGGAGGAGACGGCGAAGCCCAGGTTGATCGCCCAGTAGTTGAGGGAGAAGGCACGCAGCCGGTCCTCGGGCCGGACGATGTCGGCCATCATCGCCTGCACGGCGGGGCGGGAGGCGTTGCTCGCCATGCCGACCAGGAAGGCGACGGCCGCGATCGCGACCGGGTCGCGCATGAAGCCGAGGAGCGCGACGGAGACGGCGGTGGACGACTGGGCGACGAGGAGGGTCGGCCGCCGTCCGAGCCGGTCGGTCATCACGCCCGCGCCGAGGGAGGAGATGACCCCGCCGAGTCCGTGCAGTGAGGCGACGAGACCGGCGTACGAGGCGGAGTAACCGCGGTCCAGGGTCAGGTACAGCGCCATGAAGGTGGCGACGAAGGCGCCGAGGCGGTTGACGAGCGTGCTGGTCCACAGCCACCAGAACTCGCGGGGAAGCCCGGAGACGGTGTCCCGTGCGGCACGTCTGAGGGTGGCGAGTGGCATGGCGGGGTCCCCCCAGGGTGTAAGCGGCTCAGGCGGTGGTCACAACTTACGAGCGCGGTGCCCGGGGCGGCCACTCAATTAACAGAAGCCGTCAACCGTCCGACGGTCGAGGGAGCGGTGGTCCGCCTGCTGGGCTGGTGCGCAATCGATCAAAAGGTTCGATTACGCTCGGGGCCATGGCCGACGCACCGTACAAGCTGATCCTCCTCCGCCATGGCGAGAGCGAGTGGAACGCGAAGAACCTGTTCACCGGATGGGTGGACGTCAACCTCAACGAGAAGGGCGAGAAGGAGGCGGTCCGCGGCGGTGAGCTGCTGAAGGACGCCGGCCTGCTGCCCGACGTGGTCCACACGTCCCTCCAGAAGCGCGCGATCCGCACCGCGCAGCTCGCGCTGGAGGCCGCCGACCGTCACTGGATCCCGGTCCACCGCTCCTGGCGCCTGAACGAGCGTCACTACGGTGCCCTCCAGGGCAAGGACAAGGCACAGACGCTGGCCGAGTTCGGCGAGGAGCAGTTCATGCTCTGGCGCCGCTCGTACGACACCCCGCCCCCGCCGCTCGCGGACGACTCCGAGTTCTCCCAGGCGAACGACCCGCGCTACGCGTCGATCCCGCCGGAGCTGCGCCCGAAGACGGAGTGCCTGAAGGACGTCGTCTTCCGCATGCTCCCGTACTGGTACGACGGCATCGTCCCGGACCTGCTGGCCGGTCGCACGGTCCTGGTCGCGGCCCACGGGAACAGCCTGCGCGCGCTGGTCAAGCACCTCGACGGCATCTCGGACGCCGACATCGCGGGCCTGAACATCCCGACGGGCATCCCGCTCTCCTACGAACTGGACGCCGACTTCAAGCCGGTCAACCCCGGCGGCACGTACCTCGACCCGGAGGCGGCCGCGGCGGCGATCGAGGCGGTCAAGAACCAGGGCAAGAAGAAGTAAGCGCCTACGAAGAAGCCCCCTACCTGCGGTTTCTACGCTGGGAGGGGGCTTTTCGCTGCCTCTGGGCCGTCTCTGGGCCGTCAGGATGATCCGGCGGGTGCGGGCCGCCGTCAGGTCGTGGGCGCGGCCGGGCAGGGCGGGTGAGATCAGCAATCGCCCGGCCGGGTCGGTCACCACCTGCACGTTCACTCCGTGCCGGCGGTGCTTGTGCGAGTAATCGGCGCGGCTGTCGACGACCCGGTCGCACTCGGCGAGGGTGCCGTCCAGCAGGACGTGGTCGGGGTCGGCTTCGCGTAGCGCGCGCAGTAGGCCGGGCGTGCGGTCGGCGAGCAGGCCGATCACCGCGGCCGTGCAGGCGTGGGCGGTGCCAACAGGGCTTCTGAGCCGGCGAGTTGAGACCTCGAACACCTCCCTCAACGGCACGGGAGCCTTGTCCGTCGCGGACGGTTACGTCGTCACTCGATCAGCGGCCGCGCTGAAACACCTCAGTGGCCACGCTGAAACACCTCACTGGCCGACGCCGACCCCGGCGGAACGAATACGGCGAGACCTCCACCAACCCCAGACCGTGTGGCCCACCAGAGCGACCGCCACGGCAACAGCCGTGAACCGAACGGTGGTCCAGGTACCCAGAACAACCTGACTCGGCCCGCGCGACTCCGTCTCCAGACGCATGGAAGTCTCATAAAAAGCCACCAGGGGAATAAGCAGCCGGAAGAACAGGCCGCCGATGCCCGGCACCTGCGCGACGTTCCCCAGGAGGCCAAGGGGTGCTCCGAAGAAGAGTGACAGCACACCCCAGAGGGCAATTCCGGATGATCCCGCACCTGAGGAATCCAGTCCACCCAGGGAGGCCAGGCTTCCCTTGGTCAGGTAGTAGGTCACGACACCGATAGCCAGCCCCAGAGGCGCGAGAACAACCGATTCGATTTTAGACCGGCGGAAATAACCCACCAGAAACGCGTAACAGGCCCACGGCCACCCGCCGGTGAAAACGGCGCCCACGGCCGCACCTGGACGGCCGCCCCAATGCTCAGCGGCAGGCCCTATCAGGCCAAGCAACAAGCCAAGCCCGAGTGGCACCGCAAACGAAGCGGCCCGAGCACCCCAAAAGTTCACCCTCTCCCCTTCCGGTCCCAATGCGGCATTACTCCGGGCCCGTGCAAGCCCGGAGTAATGGCCCACCCGAGGGAGGTCAACCCTCATCACAACGGACAAATTTATGCATTATCGTAATATGCATAGCAGGTGTAGGCCGCACCTTGTGTGTGGTTGGCGTAGGAAGTCTCCCCCTTTGCCACCCAGCCACTTGAATGGTCGATGTTGACGACCCTGACCGTTGACTTGTGCTTCACATCCGCGATGTAGTTCGAGTAGCACTTCTTTTTAGTTCCACCCGACATCGATTCGGACCCATAGCACCACTTGCCATGAGTCACAGTCTCGCAGGTATTATCTTTCGCCTGAACGGCCGAATTTTTGATTTCTATCTTTACCACGCCCCACTCGGAGGGGTTACCCAGCTCCGCCGGCGGTTTGACGCCGTCACCCCTCTTGTGGATGACGGGCTGCCCAGCTATGAGGCCGCCGCTGGCCTCAACCACGGTATCGCCGGTACCGGTTCCGCTCTGAGGGCCGTAGGCCGCCGCCGGGCTGGCAAAGCCGGAAACCGCAAGCGCGGCGCCCGAAATGCCGAAGAGTATTGACTTTCCAAACCTTTTCACGTTTCCCCCTTTTCCACCCCCGCTATCGGAGGCTGGGAGGGATCTTCTACGAGGGCGCTGCGGCGGTCAAGGCTTGGCCAATTTACGGCCCCGGCACGGCCTGAAACCGTTGTCAGGCGGTGGTATTCACGGGCGGGGCCAACGAACGTGTGGCAGCGCTCGACGAGTTGGAGGAACTCGACGCCGAACACACGAGCTGCGCCGCAGGACGACCGAGCAGCGCTGGGACTGGGCGACGCCGTCCCGACCTTCCACTGAAGAAGCCCCCTACCCGCGGCATTGCCGTGAGGAGGGGGCTTTTTCAGCGTGCTTGGGCAAGGCGTCGGTGCCGCTTGCGGTTCGACGCGCTCGCCCCCGGTTCGGCCCGCAAGGTGGTGCGGGCCGGACCGGCGGGGTGGCTGGTCAGCCGATGGTGGTGATGCCGTCGGTGGTGATGGCCGGGCGGCCCGCCGTGCCGACCACGACGATCTTCACGGTGTGCTTGGCGGAGCTGGACCAGCTCTTGGTCCAGATCGCCTGGCGGTACTGGGTGGTGGAGGACTTCAGGTCCACCGTGGTGACCTTGGTGCCGTCGACGTAGATGTACGCCTGGCCGGAAGTGGAGGCCCGCGAGACGACCCAGGCCACCGAGCGTCCGGTGAAGGTCCAGCTGATCGAGGCATTGGCGGACGAGGAGCTGTAGGAGTAGCCGCCCAGGTAGCTGCTGCTGCTCTTGCGGGTCCAGGCGCCGGTGCGGGTGGTGGAGGTCTCCTGGATGATGTTCGGCGTCCCGTACACGGAGCCGCTGCGGGTGTTACCGGCCACGTCGTACGCCTTCAGGGAGAAGAGGGCCGAGGCGCCGGGCTTGGCCGTGGCCGACCAGGAGGCCACCGTCGGGCCGAAGGTGGCCGACGACGGCGCGGTCCCCAGGACCTTGGCCAGCGCCGCGTTGTCGGCGGCCTTCCAGGTCACCGACACCGGGACCGCCGTGGAGTTCACGGTGCCGGTGCGCGTCGTCATGGCGGGAGCGGTCGAGAAGGTGGGGGCGGTGGTGTCGCCGACCAGGGTGGCTCCGTCGGAGAGAGTGGTCGACCCACGGACGTGGGTGGCGCGCACCTGGACGGTGTGGCTGCCGGCGGCGACCGAGATCGAGGCGGAGCGGGCGGTGCCGGAGGCGTGCGCCACGGCCTTGCCGTCGACCAGGACGTCGAACCCGGAGATCACCGTGGATGGCGTGGAGGTCGTCCAGCTCACCGTCGCCGAGCCCTTGGTGTAGTAGCTCGTCCCGGACTTCACGGCCCCGCCGGACATTCCGGTGACGGTGACCGCGCTGACCGGGCCGGCCGCGTAGGAGCGGATCGTGCCGAGGGCGGCGTAGAGCTGGTTGCCGGGGCAGTCGGTGGCGAAGCCGTTGCGGTGCCCGGAGATCACGTTGAACTTGTAGTTCGTGCCCAGGGTGAAGCCGGAGCTGTTGGAGGCGCCCTCGGGCAGGTACGCGGTGCCGGTGGCGGGATTCACGCCGGTCATGCCGAACTTCCAGGCCGCGATCCGGGCTATGGAGCTCAACAGGGCCGTGCTCGGCGCCGCTCCGGTGTAGGGGCTCTCCTGGGAGTCACCGCCGCTGAGGTCGGTGTAGGTGCCGATGGCGGCCACGCCCATGCTGTTGGTGTTGAACCCGTAGGTCTGGGCGCCCACGACCGGCAGTGCCATCCCGCCGAAGCGGCCCTCGAAGATGGTGCCGCACTTGTCGACCAGGAAGTTGTAGCCGAGGTCGCGCCAGCCCTGGCTGAGGTGCGCGGCGTACAGGCTCCGCACGATCGCCGGCGAGTCCGAGCAGGCGTAGTTGTTGGGGGTGTCGGTGTGGTGGACGAACATCACCTTCACCGACGATCCGTACGACGGGTAGCCGGTTTCGCGGTCGCATTCGTCCGCGCCCCAGCCGGCCCTGGTGACCACCTTCGGCGGTGCCACCGTCGAGGTGGTCGACGCGGGCATCGGGTTCGGCGGGGCCGGCGACGCCGAGGCGGTCGACGAGCAGGACGGGTACGCCTCGGCCGTCGTCGGAAGCTGGCTCGGCCAGGCACTCGTGGACGGGCTCGGCGAGGTGGAGTCGGAGGCCCCGGGGGACGCCGAAGCGGAGTCGGAGGCCGTGGCCGTCGGCGTGGAGGTGGTGCCGGTGGGGGAGGAGGAGTCCGTCGGAGGCGTGGAGTCCGGCGTGCCGGTGCTGTCCGTGGCGGTGGCCGTCGCCGAGGCCGTGTCCGTCGCGGTGCCGCTGTCCGGCGGCGTGGCGGTGCCGCTGTCCACCGGCGTGGCGCTGTCGGTGGCCGTTCCGTCCATGGCGAAGCCCGCGAGGCCCATGCCGGAGCCCGACTTCCCCTTGGTGCCGGCGGCGGCCTTGCCCGGATCGATCAGGTCCACCCGCAGGCCGGCGGGCAGTGCGGTCGCCTTGTGCGAGCCGGTCGCGCGGACCTGGATCCCGTTCGACGGCCCCGACCACAACGGCGCCATCCCGCCGCGCACCCCGGGACGGTTTTGCTCGGCAGCGTCCGGAATAGCGTCCGGCTGCTGCATCTGCAGCCACTTCGTCCAGTCGCCGCTCACGGCGGAGCGGGTCCGTACCTCAACTGTTCCGCGCAGCTTGGCCTTTGCGCCGGTCCAGGTGACACCCACCATGCTGAAGGGAGTCGTGGACCTGGCCCCCAGCTCCTTGAGCGACGCGGCCCCGGTCAGGGGCAGCGAGTGCACATGCGTCTTGATCGGTTCCGCTACGTCAGACGCTCCGGCACTGCCGCTGGATCCGGCCGCTCCGACGGCCACCACCGCGACGCCACCTCCCGCGACGACCGCCCCCAGCGCCACCCACGTGCGCGTCCTCAACCCCGCGCGACGCGCGCGCCCACCTCTGTGCTCTGTACTCAATGCCCCACCCTGGAGAAAGTGGCATCACAGGCCACATACATGTCCATCAGGGGGCTCGGTGACGTGCCGCACGCGGAGTCACGCTCATCCCCCTGGCATCACTTCTATCGTGTGGGCACAGCTGTAACACAGGTGCCCCGTACGTCCAGCGCGGGAGGGTGCTGAAACGTCACAGCCGCGATGCCGGGGGAGAGACGAAGGGCCCCGGCTTCGCGCCGGGGCCCTTCGTCGTCGTACTCGCTCTTTCGTTGTCCTACGGATCGTCGTCCTACGCGGTCGCCGTCCTACGGGACGTTCCGCGCCGTGCGCCCTACGCCATCAGCCGCACTGGCACGGCGCGCCCGACTGGCACCCGCACCCGCAGCCGGAGCCGCAGCCGCACGCGCCGACCAGCGGGAGGCTAGTGATCTCGACGGGCTGTTGGGTCTCGCGCTCCTGCGTGGGGTCGGGCGTGGTGGGGGTCTCGGCCATGGGGCCCTCCTCGAGGCTGTCGAGACTCGTGCCTGTGCCTATTTCATGCCCGCCCCCACCGGCGCATCAACGGCGCACAGGCGCTTTCGCGCGCCCCGAAGGTGGCCTTCAAGCCCCGCGGAGGCCTGGCAAGCACCGTTCACGCCCGGCCGAAGCCCGCCGAAGGCCCGCTCCCCGGTCAGACCCCCTCGGTGCCCGTCACCGGCTGGATCTCCTGCTGGAGCTCGTCCGCGTGCTCACCCGTCACCAGGAACACCACCCGCTTCGCCACCGCGACCGCGTGGTCGGCGTAACGCTCGTAGTAGCGGCCCAGCAGGGTGACGTCCACGGCCGTCTCGATGCCGTGCTTCCAGCGGTCGTCGATCAGGTGCTGGAAGAGCGTGCGGTGCAGGAGGTCCATCTCGTCGTCGTCCTGCTCCAGCTGCATCGCCAGGTCGACGTCCTTCGTGATGATGACCTCCGCCGCCTTCGCCATCAGGCGCTGGGCGAGTTGCCCCATCTCCAGGATGGTGGCGTGCAGGTCCTGCGGGACGGCGCGCTCCGGGAAGCGCAGCCGGGCCAGCTTCGCGACGTGCTGCGCCAGGTCGCCCGAGCGCTCCAGGTCGGCGCTCATCCGCAGCGACGTGACGACGATGCGCAGGTCCGTCGCCACCGGCTGCTGGCGGGCGAGGAGAGCTATCGCGCGCGCCTCCAGGTCGTGCTGGAGGTCGTCGACCTTCGTGTCGGCCTCGATCACGGCCTCCGCCAGCTTCAGGTCGGAGTCGAGGATCGCCGTCGTGGCGCGCCCGATCGCCGACCCGACGAGCCGGGCCATCTCGACCAGACCCTCGCCGATCGAGTCAAGTTCCTCGTGGTACGCGTCCCGCATCAGGGTGTCCCTCTCTTACGTCTGCTTCGGGGGCCGGGGGCCGGGGGCCGTCGTCACCATGACGAACACGGCGGCCATACGACACCCGTACTTACCCCACGCTCCCACGTTCCGGCCCGTACGAGACTGTTTCCGGCATCCCAAATGAACCATTACTGGCTCCAAGGTGAACTCTGGGCGACGAGTGTTCGAGGTCCCACTCCGATGGCTGTGGGTAAGCGTCCTGACGTGCCTAACCTGGGTGCATGGACGTGAACGCGGCGGTCGCCGCAGCGGCAGCGATCGCCGGGGTGCTTACCGGTGTCATCGCCATGCTGGCGTTCCGCTGGAGCGAGCGCGACCAGAAACGCCCCACCCGCACCTCCCTGCACACCGACCCCGTGCTTCCGCCGGGCGTGGACACGGTGCTGTCCGTGCTGCGGTCCTCGGCCGTCGTACTCGACGAGGCCGACTCCGTCGTGAAGGCCAGCTCCGCGGCGTACGCCCTCGGGCTCGTGCGCGGCGGCAAGCTCGCCGTGGAGCCGATGCTCCAGATGGCGCGCGACACCCGGCGCGACGGCGAGATACGCCAGGTCGAGCTGGACCTGCCGCGCCGCGGCACCGGACGCGGGGAGGCCCTCGCGGTGTCCGCCCGCGTGGCGCCCCTGGGCTCTCGGCTGGTGTTGCTGCTCGTCGAGGACCTCACCGAGGCCCGTCGGATCGAGGCGGTGCGCCGCGACTTCGTGGCCAACGTCAGTCATGAGCTGAAGACGCCGGTGGGGGCTCTGTCGCTGCTCTCCGAGGCCGTGATGGACGCCTCCGACGACCCCGAGGCCGTGGAGCGCTTCGCGGGCCGGATGCAGATCGAGGCGACCCGGCTGACCAACCTCGTGCAGGAACTCATCGACCTCTCGCGGGTGCAGAACGACGACCCGCTGGAGGACGCCGAGCCCGTGCGCGTCGACGAACTCGTCGCCGAGGCCATCGACCGCTGCCGCCACCAGGCCGGCACCAAGCAGATCACGATGGCCGCCGGCGGCACCGCCGACCTGCATGTGTACGGCAACCGCGGCCAGCTGGCCGCCGCCCTCGGCAACCTCGTGGAGAACGCCGTCAACTACTCGCCCGCCCGCACCCGCGTCGGCATCGCCGCCCGCAGGGTGGCCGTGCCCGGCGGGGACCTGATCGAGCTGGCCGTCACCGACCAGGGCATCGGCATCTCCGACAAGGACAAGGAGCGCATCTTCGAGCGCTTCTACCGCGTCGACCCGGCCCGCTCCCGTGCCACGGGCGGTACGGGCCTCGGCCTCGCGATCGTCAAGCATGTGGCCGCCTCGCACGGCGGGGAGGTCACGGTGTGGAGCTCGGAAGGACAGGGCTCCACTTTCACCCTGCGGCTGCCGGAGGCGGGCGCGTCCCGCGACCGTGCGACCGACCGTCCCTCCGGCCACGAAGACCTCGAAGACCTCGAAGACCTCGAATACCTCGAAGAAGAGGACGGTCGGCCCGGCCGGACGACCACCGTCTCATCCCCGTACGAACCGCTTCCCGCCCCGGAGGTCCTTCCGTGACCCGAGTGCTCGTCGTCGAGGACGAGGAGTCCTTCTCCGACGCCCTGTCCTACATGCTCCGCAAGGAGGGCTTCGAGGTCGCCATCGCGGCCACCGGGCCCGACGGCCTCGACGAGTTCGAGCGCAACGGCGCCGATCTCGTCCTGCTCGACCTGATGCTGCCCGGTCTGCCCGGTACGGAGGTCTGCCGTCAGCTGCGTGGCCGGTCCAACGTCCCGGTGATCATGGTGACCGCCAAGGACAGCGAGATCGACAAGGTGGTCGGGCTGGAGATAGGAGCCGACGACTACGTCACCAAGCCGTTCTCCTCGCGTGAGCTGGTCGCCCGTATCCGGGCCGTCCTGCGCCGTCGCGGCGAGCCGGAGGAGGTGACGCCGGCCGCGCTGGAGGCCGGTCCGGTGCGGATGGACGTCGACCGTCACGTGGTCACGGTCTCCGGCTCGAAGGTCGACCTGCCGCTCAAGGAGTTCGACCTCCTGGAGATGCTGCTGCGCAACGCGGGCCGCGTCCTGACCCGTATGCAGCTCATCGACCGGGTCTGGGGCGCCGACTACGTGGGCGACACCAAGACCCTCGATGTTCACGTCAAGCGTCTGCGCGCCAAGATCGAGCCGGACCCGGGCGCCCCGCGCTACCTGGTGACGGTCCGCGGCCTCGGCTACAAGTTCGAGCCGTAAGCCGGGAAACGGCCTTCACGCGCGCGTACAGGCGCCAGGACGCTTCACGCGCGTACAGCACGACGATGCTTCACGCACGCGTACAGATGCCACGACGCTTCCCGCGCGCGTACAGCACAACGAAG
This sequence comes from Streptomyces sp. CGMCC 4.7035, assembly GCF_031583065.1. GTDB lineage: Bacteria > Actinomycetota > Actinomycetes > Streptomycetales > Streptomycetaceae > Streptomyces > Streptomyces yaanensis. Next base: position 7,739,220 of record NZ_CP134053.1, on the reverse strand, counting down.
GGCGGCACCCCCTGGAGGGGTGCCGCCCTTCGTGCGGAGGAGGGGCCTGCTCGTCGTGCGTACGAGGGCCCTCGGTCTCAGTGCCCGGGAGAGCTCGACCCGGTCGCCGTCGCGCTCGCGGAGGCGGCGCCCTCCATCGTCCCGCCCGGATTCGGGCTCGACGTCGTGGTCGCGGTCCCCGTCGCCGTCTCGGTGGCGCTCGGCGACGGGATGTTGCTCGGCCCCCACTTGTCGAAGTAGCTCTCGGCCGGGACGACGAACGCGCGCAGGCTGACGTCGCCCGTCTTGCTGAAGGTGAAGGTGACCTTCTGCGCGTTGCCGTCCTGCACGCCCGAGCCGAGGTCGTTCAGGACGGCGGAGGCGTTGTCCTTGCCGCCGATGACGACCGAGCCGCCGGCCGGGACGGTCAGCTTGCCCTGGCCCTTGGCGGGCGAGAGGGCGGCGGTGCCGTCGCCCTCCACGCTGACCGAGTCCAGCGTCTGCGCGGTGCGGCCGGTGTTGAAGACGGTCGCCGAGATCACGGCCGGGCCGCTGGCCTGGTCGGGCTGGGTGATGACGAGCGCGTTCTGGATCTTGATGTCGCCGACGCTGGTCGCCGCGTTGTCCGGCTTGATCTCGAGCGTCTGGCTGTTGTTGCCGGCGCCGCACGCGGCGAGCGAGGCGATCGAGGACGCGATGGCGGCGGCGGCGAGGGCGCCGCGTCGAAGGCTGCTGCTCACGGCGGCGGCAACTCCTTGTACGTGGGCGGAGCAGGGCGACCCCCTGATAAAGCCGCCCTAAGTGTCTGTCAGCGGCCTTAGGTTACCGAGCCGTTCCCCGGCCGCCGCACCCGACCCGCCCCTACCCGTCCGTAGCCCGCCCCGCCCGCCGGTCCAGGGCCTGCATTGCCCGCCGGTCCAGGGCCCGTACCGCCCCCCGCGCGGCTGCCCCGGGCGCACACTTCGCCCTGCGTCCCATCAGCCGCTTTGACCTTGAGTTGGTCTGCCATTCACATAAGCGTCCCCACTCCCGGCGCGGGATTTCCCGTAAGGAATGCGGGACGGAGCGAAATTGATCACGGGGACAACAACCGGGGATCATCGGTCTCCTTGATCAATTCCGGATTCGTCGCGTACCCGACTCCGGGTACCGAACGGAGTAGCGGAAGTCGAGTGCTTGGAGCGGGACAAAAGTGGACGATCGACCCCTGGTTCGAGGCTTCCGATGTGTGTAACGTGTGGGTTTCACCCCGCCCGCAGAGCCGCTCCGACCTGCGAATACCCTCTTCCGTTCGCGGCTCGAAGCACGTTCCTGTTGCGGTTGTCAAGCCCCGAGATATGCCCTGACCTGCGAAAACGCCATTCAGAACACGCGGTTTCCGTGTTACCCTGGATAGCCACGGAAGGGGTACCTGTCACATGACGTTCAAGGTTGGCGACACCGTGGTCTATCCCCATCACGGGGCCGCGCTGATCGAGGCCATCGAAACTCGCCAGATCAAAGGCGTGGACAAGACCTACTTGGTGCTGAAGGTCGCCCAGGGCGACCTGACGGTGCGTGTGCCAGCGGACAATGCGGAGTTCGTCGGCGTGCGTGATGTGGTCGGTCAGGACGGGCTGGACCGGGTCTTCGAGGTGCTGCGCGCGCCGTACGCCGAGGAGCCCACGAACTGGTCGCGTCGCTACAAGGCAAATCTCGAGAAGCTCGCCTCCGGCGATGTCATCAAGGTCGCGGAAGTCGTCCGTGACCTGTGGCGTCGTGAGCGGGAGCGCGGACTGTCCGCGGGTGAGAAGCGGATGCTCGCCAAGGCCCGGCAGATCCTGGTGAGCGAGCTCGCCCTCGCGGAGAACACGAACGAGGACAAGGCCGAGGCCCTGCTCGACGAGGTTCTCGCGTCCTGACGCCCATTCCGTGCCGCTCGCTCCCCGACATCAGGAGCGGGGCGGACGGAGCGGCGTGCAGCACACATGTACATGCCGTGGTGCCCGATGACGCAGTAGCTGTCGCCGGGCGCTGCGGCATGTCCGCACCCGGACGCGGGAACGTGGAGCCTTGCGAACGGTGAAGCCTTGCCGAACGGTGAAGCCTTGCCGAACCATGGAGCCGTGCCCGGCGTAGGCCGGCGGGGCCGTGTTGAATCCTTCTGGCCCGATACTTGGCGTGCCGGGCCCGGGCAGCTGGCTCGACCAGAAGTCACGGAAGGGTCCGGTCAAGGCGTCGCGCCCGGCACGCTGTGGCCATACCCATCCCGGCCGAGCACACAAACCTGACAGGAACCGATGTCTGACGATTCGCGCCCTTCGCCTGCGGGGGCCCGTACTGCTGCAGTGATTCCGGCCGCCGGCCGGGGCGTACGCCTTGGTCCGGGCGCCCCCAAAGCGCTACGCGCGCTGAACGGCACGCCCATGCTCATCCACGCGGTGCGCGCGATGGCGGCGTCCCGCGCCGTCTCGCTCGTGATCGTCGTGGCCCCGCCCGACGGGGTGGCCGAGGTCAAGTCGCTGCTCGACGCGCACGCGCTGCCGGAGCGGACCGACTTCCTGGTCGTCCCCGGTGGTGACACACGGCAGGAGTCGGTGAAGCTCGGCCTCGACGCGCTGCCGCCGGACTACGAGATCGTCCTCGTCCATGACGCGGCCCGTCCGCTCGTTCCGGTGGACACGGTGGACGCGGTCATCGAGGCGGTACGGGAGGGCGCGCCGGCCGTCGTACCGGCGCTGCCGCTCGCGGACACGGTGAAGGAGGTCGCGCCTGCGGGCACGCCCGGCGAGCCGGAGCCGGTGGTCGCCACGCCCGAGCGCGCCCGGCTGCGCGCGGTGCAGACACCGCAGGGCTTCGACCGCGCGACGCTGATGCGGGCCCACGAGACGGTGGCGGACGACGTCACGGACGACGCGAGCATGGTGGAGCAGCTGGGGGAGCGGGTCGTGGTGGTTCCCGGCCACGAGGAGGCCTTCAAGGTCACGCGCCCCCTGGACCTGGTCCTGGCGGAGGCGGTCCTGGCGCGCAGGAGGCTGAACGATGGCTTCTGACGGAGCCGAGGTCCGGTTCCCGCCGGGTGGCGTTCTGCTGCCGCAGGTGGGCATCGGCACCGACATCCACGCCTTCGAGGAGGGGCGGGAGCTGTGGTGCGCGGGCCTGAAGTGGGAGGGGGAGGGGCCGGGCCTGGCCGGCCACTCGGACGCGGACGTGGTCGCGCACGCCGCGTGCAACGCGCTGTTCTCGGCGGCCGGTCTCGGTGACCTGGGGCAGCACTTCGGCACCGGACGGCCCGAATGGTCCGGCGCGTCCGGGGTCACGCTGCTGACGGAGGCCGCCCGGATCGTCCGCGAGGCGGGTTTCACGATCGGCAACATCGCGGTCCAGGTGGTCGGCCCCCGCCCGAAGATCGGCAAGCGCCGGGACGAGGCACAGAAGATTCTCTCGGAGGCGGCGGGCGCCCCGGTCTCCGTCTCCGGCGCGACGACGGACGGCCTCGGCTTCCCGGGCCGTGACGAGGGGCTGATGGCGATCGCCACGGCGCTCGTGGTGCGGGTGAGCTGAGCGCGTGCGGGGGTGCCCTGGAGAGTCACCGGTGATCCAGGCCGGGCGAAGCCCGCTGGGAGACGGTCCTCGGGATGTCACGAATACGTGGCCCTTGGCCGCAAGGGGTCGCGAGGCACTACCCTCCGCCCACTACCCTGGACTCGTGACTATTCGCCTGTACGACACCAGCGCCCGGCAGATCCGTGATTTCACCCCGCTCAAGCCGGGTTGTGTCTCGATCTACCTGTGTGGCGCCACCGTGCAGGCGGCGCCCCACATCGGGCACATCCGCTCGGGGCTCAACTTCGACATCATGCGCCGGTGGTTCGAGTACCGCGGCTACGACGTCACGTTCGTCCGCAACGTGACGGACATCGACGACAAGATCATCTGGAAGGCGGCCGACCAGGGCCGCCCCTGGTGGGCGATCGGGTACGAGAACGAGCGCGCCTTCAACGACGGCTACACCGTGCTCGGCTGCCTGCCGCCCACGTACGAGCCGCGTGCCACCGGCCATGTCACCGAGATGGTCGAGATGATGCGCGCCCTCATCGAGCGCGGGCACGCCTACGAGGCGGACGGCAGCGTCTACTTCGACGTCCGCTCCTGGCCCTCCTACCTGGAGCTGTCCAAGCAGGACCTGGAGGAGATGCGGCAGCCCGCCGAGGAGGGCATCACCGGCAAGCGGGACCCGCGCGACTTCGCCATGTGGAAGGCGGCCAAGCCGGGCGAGCCCGACTGGGAGACCCCGTGGGGCCGGGGCCGTCCGGGCTGGCACCTGGAGTGCTCGGCGATGGCGCACAAGTACCTCGGCTCCGCCTTCGACATCCACGGCGGCGGCCTCGACCTGATCTTCCCGCACCACGAGAACGAGATCGCCCAGGCCAAGGCGTTCGGCGACGACTTCGCCCAGTACTGGGTGCACAACGCCTGGGTCACCATGAGCGGCGAGAAGATGTCCAAGTCGCTCGGCAACAGCGTCCTCGTCTCCGAGATGGTCAAGCAGTGGCGCCCGATCGTGCTGCGCTACTACCTCGGCACTCCGCACTACCGCTCGACCATCGAATACAGCGAGGACGCCCTGCGCGAGGCCGAGTCCGCGTTCGCCCGCATCGAGGGCTTCGTGCAGCGCGTGGTGGAGAAGGCGGGCGTCGTCGAGCCGTCCGCCGAGGTCCCGCCCGCCTTCGCCGAGGCCATGGACGACGACCTGGGCGTGCCGCAGGCGCTCGCCATCGTGCACACCACCGTCCGGCAGGGCAACAGCGCGCTGGCCGCCGACGACAAGGAGGCCGCCGTGGCCCGGCTCGCCGAGGTGCGGGCCATGCTCGGCGTCCTCGGCCTCGACCCGCTCGACGCGCAGTGGGGCGGCGAGAGCGACCGCGGCGAGGACCTGCACGGTGTCGTCGACAGCCTCGTCAGCCTTGTGCTCCAGCAGCGCGAGGCGGCTCGTGCCCGCAAGGACTGGGCCACCGCGGACGCCATCCGCGACCAGCTCAACCAGTCCGGGCTGGTCATCGAGGACAGCCCGCAGGGCCCGCGCTGGACGCTCGGCCCGCGCTGAGCCCGCCGCGACCGGCGAAGATCGATTGTGCCGCCCGGCCCTCCGGGCGGCACACTGCATAGACGTACGTACGAAAGCTTCAACAGACAGGTAGGTCATGGCCGCGAACAACCGCCGCATGTCCGGCAAGAAGGGCGCGCAGGTCGGCAGTGGCGGACAGCGACGCCGGGGCCTGGAGGGCAAGGGCCCGACTCCGCCCGCCGAGATGCGCAAGGGGCACAAGAAGAACCGCATCGCCAACGCCAAGGCGAAGCAGGCCGTACGCCGTCCCGCGCCGCGCGGCCGTGGCGGCAAGTCGTCCTCCGAGCTGGTCGTCGGCCGCAACCCGGTCGTCGAGGCGCTGCGCGAGGGCGTGCCCGCGAGCACCCTCTACGTCCAGCAGTTCATCGACAACGACGAGCGCGTCCGCGAGGCCCTCCAGCTCGCCGCCGAGCGCGGCGGCATCAACCTCATGGAGGCCCCGCGCCCCGAGCTCGACCGCATGACCAACGGGCTCAACCACCAGGGACTGGTCCTCCAGGTCCCGCCCTACGAGTACGCCCACCCCGAGGACCTGGCGAACGCCGCCTACGACGACGGCGAGGACCCGCTGATCGTCGCGCTCGACGGCGTGACCGACCCGCGCAACCTCGGTGCCGTCGTCCGCTCCGTCTCCGCCTTCGGCGGTCACGGCGTCGTCGTGCCCGAGCGGCGCGCGGCCGGTATGACCGCCGGTGCGTGGAAGACGTCCGCCGGTACGGCCGCCCGTACGCCCGTGGCGCGCGCCACCAACCTGACGCGTGCCCTGGAGGCGTACAAGAAGGCCGGAATCGTGGTCGTCGGCCTCGCCGCCGACGGCGAGGCCGAACTCGGCGAACTGGAGGCCCTGGACGGCCCGGTCGTCATCGTCGTCGGCAGCGAGGGCAAGGGTCTGTCCCGGCTGGTCGGCGAGACCTGCGACTTCCGGGTGCGGATTCCGATGCCGGGTGGCGCGGAGTCGCTCAACGCCGGTGTGGCGGCGGGGATCGTCCTGTATGAGGCGGCCCGCCGGCGCGCATGACGGCGACGGCTGCGAGGGCATGAACAGGCGTTCATGCCCTCGCCCATACGGGGCAATCCGGTCGTTCCGGACAAGTTTGACGGGGTCCAGACAGATCCGCGCGGTCAAAGCAGTGTCCTAACCACACGTCACTCGGTTAGATGAGTGTGGAGACCAGAACACGCCGCACACCCACGGGGGACCGCTCGTCGGGATTCGACGAGACTCCCGCGTTGAGCATGGTGAAGGTGCCGAGCGATCCGGCGCAGGTCATCGTCAATCATGCGAGTTTCCGCGTGCAGTTGGGCGCGTCGGCGCGGCGCGCCCAGTCCCCGCGGGTCGCACGGCAGTCGAGCGCCACCCACGACGGCGTCCGTATGCCCGTCGCCGGTGCGGCGGGCAGAGCGGGCGCGCCCGGCGCCGCCGGTGGCCGTCGCCGGCCCGTCGTCTGGAGCGGACGGTCCGCGCCCGACGACTCCGGCGCCCACCGGCTGTTGCAGGCCGTGCGGAGCACTAGCGTGGGCTACGGCGAGGAACCGGCCGTCGACGCGGGCGCGACCCAGGTCATCCCGCGCGTCGGCGTCGACGGTCTGCCGGGGACCGGGGGCTATGACGACGGCCTGACCTCGACCATCGAGACGCCGGTCATCGGCGGCCCGCGCGGCCACGGCTACGGCGAGCCCCCGCTGCTGCCGCACATGCGGAGCGCGGGCAGCGCGTACGACGAGCCCATCTACGAGCAGTCCGCCTACGGCGCACCGGCCTACGACGAGCCCGCGTACGACGAACTCGCCTATGGGCACGGGGAGTTCGGGGACGACGACGCGGCCGGCGAGCGGGAGCACCCGGTCGAGCGGCACGCCGGCACCCTGACACCGACCGCGGGGGGCGTACGGCACGCCTACTATCCCGGCCGTCGTATGAACCTCGGCGTGGTACTGCTGCCCCTGCGCATCTTCCTCGGCTCCATCTCCGTCTACGCCGGCATGGGCAAGCTCTGCGACCCCGTCTACTTCGACGGCGGCGAGCGGGGCTCCATGGTGAAGTGGCTCAACACGCTGCACCCCTGGGAAGCCGCCGAGCCGCTGCGGCAGTTCGGGCTCCAGCACCCCGTCGGCACCGGACTGGTCATCGCCTTCCTCCAGGTCATCGTGGGCGTGCTCACGGTCCTCGGCCTGTGGCAGCGGGTCGCCGCCACGCTCGGTGCGCTGCTGTCGGCCGCGCTGATCGTCACCGTGAGCTGGAAGACCTCTCCCGCGTACGACACGCCCGACATCATCTATCTCGCCGCCTGGTCGCCGCTGGTCATCGCCGGGGCGCCGGTGTACTCCGTGGACGGCCGTCTCGCGGGCAGCGCCTGGCGCAGGCTGGGGCCGCGGTCGGACATCTGGGAGCTGCGGCTGTACGTGCTGCGCCGGGGCGCTTTGATGACGGCGCTCGTGACCGGGCTGACGCTGCTGATCGGGTCGCTGCTCGGCGGGGCGGTGCGGGACGCGGACCGCGTGGTCGTACCGGGACCCGGCGAGGCGCCGCGCAACGAACTGCCGGGTTCGCCGCTGCCCAAGAGTCCGGAGGCGCGGCAGCACAAGGCGAGCCCCTCGGCCTCGCAGTCGCCGACACAGGGCACGACGTCGTCGCCGTCCAGCGCGGCCACGACGCCGGGCGCGACCGGCGCGGCCACGGGCGGCCGGCCGAGCCAGACCCAGGGCACGGTGGGCCAGGCCCCGTCACGGCACTCGGCGCCGGCGGGGCAGGCCCCGAGCACCAGCGCGGGCCCGTCGTCCTCGGGCGGCAGCGGCACGGGAGGCCCGACGGGCGGGGCGAGCAGCGGCGGAGGCGGCGGCAGCTCCGGAGGCTCGGACCATCTGGTGGGCGGGCTGCTGGGATAGCCCGGACCGTCACACGGGTGGGGCCCCGCGCACTCGGTGCGCGGGGCCCCACCCGTGTGCGGAGCGGAAAGAAGGCGGTGGGCGGTGGGCGTCAACGCCCGAGCGCCGCCAGCTCCTTCGCCGCCTCCGTGAGGTCCTTCGCCGTGTCGATGGCCCGCCAGTACGCGCCCTGCGGAAGCGGGAAACCGGCGAGGCGGCGTTCCCGGGCCAGGCGGGGGAACGTGGTGCGCTCGTGGTCGCCGCGCTCGGGGAGCATCTTGGCGAACTCGGGGGAGAAGACGTAGACGCCCGCGTTGATCTCGTACGTCGTCGGCGGGGCCTCGATGAAGTCCGTGATGTGGCCGAAGCCGTCCGTCTTCACGGCGCCCCAGGGAATGCGTGGGCGGGCCAGGGCGAGCGTGGCGACCGCGTCGCGCTCGGTGTGGAAGTCCGCCATGTCGCGCAGCGAGAAGCGCGTCCAGATGTCGCCGTTCGTCGCGTACCACGGCTTGTCGGGGTGGGGGAGGTGCTCGGCGGCGTACCGCAGGCCGCCGCCGCGTCCGAGCGGCTCCGTCTCGATGACCGTGGTGACGCGGACGGGCAGGTCGGCCGAGTCCAGCCACCCCTGCAGAACGTCGGCGAGATGGCCGCAGGAGACCACGACGTCCGTGACACCCTCTTCGGCGAGCCAAGTGAGCTGGTGGCCGATGATCGGGGTCCCGGTGCCCGGGATCTCCACCATCGGCTTGGGCCGGTCGTCGGTGTACGGGCGCAGCCGTGAGCCCTGGCCGCCGGCCAGGATGACGGCTTGAACGGGGCGCGAGGCGGCGTTCGGATCGGTCATGACCGAACTGTACGTCGCGCCCCGTGCGTGACTTCGGGCGGCAGGCGTCCACCGGCTTTCACCCGGTGGGCCCGCGGTGTCGGCCGCCTCCCGGGCCGCTCGGGGGCCCGGGGCCGAGGCCGCCTCAGCCGTGCCGTGTCGCCACGCCCGAGGCGAAGGACGTGTCGCAGACCGGGCGGGCGTAGGACTGGGCGCGCGAGGGGCCGTACACCCGGACCGCGGCGCGGCCCAGCGCTCGGGCGATGGACGCGCAGTGCTTCGCCAGCGACGGGCGGCCGTTGACGGCCTGCTGGAGGTGGGTGAGCGCGACGCCCGGGTTCTTCTCCTGGAGCTCCAGCAGGAGCTTGTCACGCAGCACGTCCTGCGGGGCGCGGGAGGCGGCGCGGGTGGAGACGTCTTCGGAGGAGGCGGCAAGCATCGAGCTCGAAGAGCTCCCCGACCAGTTGACGCTGGCGACCGCGAGGGTCCCGGACAGCACCAGGACGACGGGCAGAACGAGGGCGAGGGTGCGGCCGATCCGGCGGGCGGGGCCGCGGCCGCGCTGTGTTCGTGGAGTAGTGGAGTGCTTCACGCGAGTGAGGGTAGCGCGGGGTAGTGATTTGGCGACATTTAGTCACCGGTTCGGGGGATGAGGAAGCGGTGATTTCGGGGTAAGGGGTTGACGTACACCGATCGAAATACCCCTGTTTGCCGGGGTGTTTCTCGATAACGAAGAGGGCCCCGCGGCAGACCGCGGGGCCCTCTTCGTCAACCTGTCCCGTGGGAGAGGCGCTCGTCTCAGTCGGAGAGGCGCTCGCCCGTCGACGTCGAGAACACGTGGGTCTCACCGGAGCGCGGGACGACGTGCAGCGTGCTGCCCTTCTCCGGGACGTCACGGCCGCCGACGCGCACGACGAGGTCCTTGGACTCGGAACCGACCTTGGCGGTCCCGTAGACGAACGCGTCGGAGCCCAGCTCCTCGACCACGTTCACGGTGACCGCGACGCCCTGGTCGGAGTCGGCGCCGGCCACGTCGAAGTGCTCGGGGCGGACACCGACGGTGACCGTCTTGTCGGTGGTGCCGGAGAGCGCGTCGCGCTGGACCGGGACGACGCTGTTGCCGAACTTCACGCCGCCGTCGGCGATCGGGACCTCGATGAGGTTCATCGCCGGGGAGCCGATGAAGCCGGCCACGAAGAGGTTGGCGGGCTTGTCGTACATGTTGCGCGGGGTGTCGACCTGCTGGAGCAGACCGTCCTTGAGGACCGCGACCCGGTCGCCCATGGTCAGCGCCTCGACCTGGTCGTGGGTGACGTACACGGTCGTGATGCCGAGGCGGCGCTGGAGGCTCGCGATCTGCGTACGGGTCGACACGCGGAGCTTGGCGTCGAGGTTGGACAGCGGCTCGTCCATGAGGAACACCTGCGGCTCACGCACGATGGCGCGGCCCATGGCGACACGCTGGCGCTGACCACCGGAGAGCGCCTTCGGCTTGCGGTCCAGGTACTCGGTGAGGTCGAGGATCTTGGCGGCCTCCTCGACCTTCTGCCGGATCTCCGCCTTGTTGACGCCGGCGATCTTGAGCGCGAAGCCCATGTTGTCGGCGACCGTCATGTGCGGGTAGAGGGCGTAGTTCTGGAACACCATGGCGATGTCCCGGTCCTTGGGCGGCAGGTGCGTGACGTCGCGGTCACCGATGCGGATGGCGCCGCCGTTGACGTCCTCCAGGCCGGCGAGCATCCGGAGCGAGGTGGACTTGCCGCAGCCGGACGGGCCGACCAGGACGAGGAACTCGCCGTCCGCGATCTCGATGTCGAGGCCGTCGACGGCGGGCTTGGTGGAACCCGGGTAGATCCGGGTCGCCTTGTCGAACGTGACAGTGGCCATGGTGAATGGGCCCCCTTCACCGGCAGGAACGTGCCGGACGATCCGTTGTAAAGGTGGTGTCCACTACGGGGTTCCGTTGTGGTGTAGTCCACGAGAGCGAACTGGCTCAGGACGGTACCTGGCGTTTGCCTGCTCTGTCAGTACCCGAGGGACTGTGAACTTCGCGGAAATTTTCGACAGGGCTCGCCCGCGACCTGGGTACACTGCACGAGCGCACATGGGCACACTTGCCTCGCCCTGCGCATGCCTCCTTAGCTCAGCTGGTCAGAGCGCCGCTCTTGTAAAGCGAAGGTCGTCGGTTCGAATCCGACAGGGGGCTCTGTGCACACCGCGCTGACCTGGGTTTTTCCCGGGGAGGCGCTCAGTCGGCCTCGGACTCCTGGTCCGGGGCCGTTTGTGTGTGCGGTGCGTGAGCGGATCGGAGCGGGGGGTTCCGCACTCAACACAATGATCATGCGACACTTGCGCCGCCCCGAACATGACAGCACAGGAACGTGCGAGAAGGAGCGGCGTCGCGTGACCGTTGCAGGACAGATAGACATCGCGGGACCGGTGGGCAAGCTGCTCCACCGGCGCCCGCTCAAGAACAGCACCGTGATGCAGTCGTTCGGCATCGACCCGGTGTCCGGCGACATCTTTGTGCTCCAGTTGATGGAGGGGGGCCTGACCCTCACCGGTGAGTCCGGGCCCGTCGCCTACGACGACCGGAACGCCCACGGCGACATGTGCGTGACCCGCCTGAACCGGTCGGGCGCGATCGTCGGTTACATGTATCTGCGGGGATTCGGCCACGGCGTCAACATCGGCGTCGAGAACCGCAGCGGCGTCGTCCGCCTGTGGACCGAGACCGCGTCCACGCCCAACAGCAAGAACGAGGGCTTCGGCACCGCCATCACCAACTTCGACTTCCGGTCCGGGACGGTCCTGGACTACGGGTCCTCCCTGCACGCCACGCCGTACACCCCCGCGACGGGCGCTCTCTTCGTCACCCCCACCATCGACCGGAGCGCCAACGAGCTCATCGTGCGCTTCACCGTCAACAGCACGACGTACTTCGAGCGGTACGACCTGGCGAAGGCGGCGACGGGCGTCTTCGAGCCTCTCCAGCGCATCGCCCAGCCCACGGGCCTGGGGACGTTCCAGGGATACGCGTCCGACAGCGGCGTCCTGTACCTGCTCACCGGGGATAACGCCACCCTCAGTCCGCCGCCGGGCAACACCTACATCAGGGCCGTCGAGTGGGCCACCGGGAACATCCTGGACCAGCAGTTCATCACCGCCGCGCCGGGTCTCGAGTACCGCGAGCCCGAGGGCATGACCGTGGAAGTGGTGGGCGGCGTGCCGTACCTCCACTTCGGTTTCGCCTGTGAGGATCCCGGGCCGCGCACCTGCACCATCGTGTCGCTCTCCGGGGCAGCCGAGGTCGACGGCGTCAAGGTGCTCACCGACTGGCAGACGATTCCCCTCGCCTCCGGTGTCAGCGTCGACCAGAACGCCCCCAAGGGGCGGCTCATCAGTGTCAGCGGCGTCACGACGCTCCAGCTCAGCGGCGGGATCAAGGGCACTTTCAACGCCGACGCGGTCATCGGCACACTGCCCGACACGCTGTCCCCGAGCATGGAGACCCGCTGCAACGTCCCGCGCAACAACAGCGGCGGCTACTGCGTCGCCCGGGCCGAGGCCGGCACCGACCGCCAGCTGCGCCTGTACGGCGGGACCTCCACCAACGCCATCACCTGGGCGCAGCTCGACAACTTCAGCGCCGTCTGGCGCTGAAGCCGCCACCCTCCGCCATTCCGCACACGGCCTCGTCAAGGAGACCAACGACCATGTCCTACAACCGCCGTAGCATCCTCGGTGCCGCTCTCGGCCTGCCCGCCGCTGTCGCCGTCGGCAGCGTCGCCACCGCCACCCCCGCGGCTGCCGCGGCCGTCGACGCCACCGCGTGGGCCGATCTGGTGCTGGAGCCCGGCATCACCCCGCAGGCCGGTGCGACCCCGCAGGTCCGCACCGTCACCATCCTCGGCACCACCTTCCTCCAGGCCCGCGGCGCGATCACCTGCAGCCTCAGCGCCGACACCAAGATCGCCACGCTGCCGGCGTCCATAGGCCTGCCCACCTGGTACGTCCGCGCCACGACCCCCCGGAACAACAGCCAGGGCATCAACGCCTGCCGCTTCGAGGTGAACACCGCCGGCTCCGTGACCATCTACGGCGCCAACACCGGTAACCCGATCACCTGGGTCCAGTTCGACTCCATCCAGACGATCTGGCGCTAGTCATTCCGTCCAGGGTGGCTCCGGACCCCGGAAGCCGGAACCACCCGGCACCCCCCATCGGGTGAGCGGGCTCAGGCCGGCCCGAGGACCGTCGCCAGGACCTCCCGCAACGTCGCCTCCGGATCCGCCACGGCTCCCGGTGCCCGCCACGCGACGAACCCGTCCGGCCGCACCAGGACCGCCCCGTCGGTGGTCGTGCCGTGGACCTGCGCCCAGTCGGCCGCCGGGTGCCCGTCGCCGCCTGCCGTCCCGTCGTAGGTCAGCTCGGCGTCGGGGCCCGTGCCGATCCGGTACGCGTCGAGCCGTACCGCGTCGCGGTCGGCGATACGGCGGGCCGCGTCCTGCCACCCGGCCGTTCCCCGGGCGTCGCTGAGCAGCACCATGGAGCGTTCGTACAGGTCGAGTGTGGAGACCAGGTCACCGGAGCGGCGCAGCCACATGTGCGGGGCCCGGCTTCCCGGCTCGCCGGTCAGCCGGAACGCCTCGGGCACCACCGGCACGGCCGGGTCGGCGCCCACGACGGCGCCCTGCGGGTAGCGGTGGCCGAGGACGACGTTGAGAATGCCGCCCTGCTTGCCCGCCGGGGCCGTGCCGGGGGCCGGGGCGAAGCCGGGGTGGCTGTGTTCCACCGAGCGGGCCGAGGCGCGGGCACTGGTGGCCAGCGCCACCGGCCGGCGCTCGGTGTCGTAGGTCTCCAGAAGGCCGGGCCCGGCCCAGCCGTCCAGCACCGCGGCCAGCTTCCAGGCCAGGTTGTGGGCGTCCTGGATGCCGGTGTTCGAGCCGAACGCCCCGGTCGGGGACATCTCGTGGGCGGAGTCCCCGGCGAGGAACACCCGGCCCGCCGCGTACCGGTCGGCCACACGCTCCGCCGCGCGCCACGACGCCTTGCCGGTGATCTCCACGTCGAGGTCCGGGACACCGGTGGCCCGGCGGATGTGCCGCTCGCACCGTTCCTCGGTGAACTCGTCCAGTGTTTCGCCCCGTTCCGGGTGCCAAGGGGCGTGGAAGACCCAGTTCTCCTTGTTGTCGACGGGCAGCAGGGCGCCGTCGGCCTCGGGATCGGTGAGGTAGCAGCAGATGAAGCGCCGGTCGCCGACCGCGTCGGCGAGCAGCTTGGAGCGGAAGGTGACGCTCACGTTGGCGAACAGGTCGCCGGGGCCGGTCTGCCCGATGCCCAGCCGGTCGCGGACGGGGCTGCGCGGTCCGTCGGCCGCCACGAGGTAGTCCGCGCGGATGGTGTGGTCCGCCCCGGTGGCCCGGTCCCGTACGACCGCGGTCACTCCTTCGGGGTCCTGTTCGAAGGACACCATCTCCTGGCCGTACCTGAGGTCGCCGCCGAGTCGCCGTGCGCCCTCCAGGAGCACCGGTTCGAGGTCGTTCTGGCTGCACAGGCACCAGGCGGTCGGGCTGAACTTCGCGAGTCCCCCGCCCGGGTCGATGTGTTTGAACAGCCACTCGCCGGCGTCGCCGACGAGCGTCGGGGTCTGCAGGATGCCGTGGTTGTCCGCCAGGAGCGAGGCCGCCGTCTTGATGTCCGGCTCGATGCCGGCCACCCGGAACAGCTCCATCGTTCGCACGTTGTTGCCGCGTCCGCGCGGGTGGACGGAGGTTCCCGCGTGCCGCTCGACGAGGGTGTGCCGTACGCCGTGACGGCCCAGGAACAGGGACATGGACAGGCCCACCAGGGAGCCGCCGACGATGAGCACCGGAACCCGGTGGTCGGCTTCTTCGTGCATCGATGCCTCCAGAGGCTGAGGTAGAGCTGCGGGTGTGGGGCGCGCTGGAGTTTCCATGCCCTCTGGGAGCGGGTCCGCGGGCCCAATCACCCGCGTGGTTCATACGAGTCGCGCGCTTCCTGCGACCGGCACACGATCGAGGAACGCTGACGTCGCGTCACCCGCGGCCGACGTTGACCTCTGCCCCCGCGAATGACCGCGAAGGAGATGTGCGCAGGATGACCACAACGTCTGAACGTGTTTCAGAACCGGTGGCGCGACAGGTGTCGAAACGGGTCTCCCAGTCCGTGTTCGACGGCTCCAGGCTCCGTGTCGTCCTTCTGGTGGACGTCTATGACGGAGCCCAGCAGCAGTTCCTGGAAGCGTACGAACAGCTGTGCAATCAGGTCGCGTCCGTTCCCGGACATGTCAGCGACCAGCTCTGCCAGTCGATCGAGAATCCGTCTCAATGGCTGATCACCAGTGAGTGGGAGAGCGCCCCGCCCTTCCTCGCCTGGGTGAACAGCGAAGAGCATGTGCGGATGGTGCAGCCGCTGCACAGCTGTGTCCGCGACACCAGGTCGCTGCGGTTCCATGTCGTCCGCGAGACGGGCGGCGAGGCCTCGGCCGCCGCCGAGTCCGCGCAGCGCAGGCTCCAGACGTCTCCCCGGATCGGTGACGGCGTGATCCGCCACGCGCTCACCTTCACGGTCAGGCCGGGCAGCGAGCAGACCGTCGCGAAGATCCTCGCCGACTACGCCTCGCCCGAGGCACGGGTCGACGACACGACGCGGCTGTGCCGCACCACCCTGTTCATGCACGGCAACCGGGTCGTGCGGGCCATCGAGGTGCGCGGCGACCTGCTCGCCGCGCTGCGCCACGTCGCCCGGCAGCCCGAGGTACGGGCCGTCGAGGAGGCCATCAACCCGTACCTGGAGCAGGAGCGGGACCTGGGCGACCAGGAGTCCGCTCGGGTCTTCTTCACCCGGGCGGCGCTGCCCGCCGTCCACCATGTGACGGCGGCTCAGGAGTGCCCGGAGGCGGAGCGGCACGCGCTGTACTACCCGGCCCGCCCGGGCTGCGGCATGCGGCTCGCCCGGCTGCTCGCCGAACAGGACGAGGCGGCGGCGGACGACCCGCGCAGCCCGGTCTGCAGCAGCACGATCTTCCAGCGCGACGACGTCGTGGTGCGGCTGATCGACGTCCGGGGCGGTCTCGACGCCGACCCCGTCCTGTCCCTCGGCCTCCAGGACCCCGCGCAGGCGGCCGAGCTGACGACCCTCCTCGACGGCGCCGCCGTCGGTGCGGACGGCTCTGCGCTGAAGAGCGGCGACCCCGCGCGCTTCCTCAGGCTCGCCCGCATGGAACTCATCACCGACCGCCGGTCGCCCGACGCCTGACCGGCATCCACTGGCTGGGGCGCGCCCCGGGGGCGCACGAGCCCGTTCCGCAGCCCGCGGCGGCCACGCCCCCATGTCGACGCAAGCCACCATCGGAGGAACGACGTGATCAAACCCCGTCCCAGAATCGTGGATCTCAGCGAGATCGATCCCAACCGCAGGCGCGGAGGCGATCTGCGGGCCATGCTCACCCCCGCCACGGTCGGCTCCACCAGCGGTTTCATGGGCGTGGCCATCGTGCAGCCCGGCGACCGCATCGGCGAGCACTACCACCCGTACTCCGAGGAGTTCGTGTACGTCGTCTGCGGGAAGCTGGAGGTGGACCTGGACGGCGACCCGCACCCGCTGCGGCCCGAGCAGGGGCTCATGATCCCCGCCTATATGCGGCACCGCTTCCGCAACGTGGGTGACGAGGAGGCCCGTATCGTCTTCCACCTGGGCCCGCTGGCCCCGCGCCCGCAGCTCGGCCACGTCGACACCGAGGAGACCGATGCCGTCGCGGTCGCGGTGAGCGCGGAAGGAGCCGAGGCGGGCGGTGCCCGCCCGGCCGACCGAGGTCAGGTCCGTTCATGACCCGGCGCGTGGCGGTCACCGGCATAGGCGTCGTGGCGCCGGGCGGCATCGGCGTTCCGGCGTTCTGGGATCTGCTCGCCAACGGCCGTACCGCGACGCGGGGCATCACCTTCTTCGACCCGACCGGCCTCCGCTCGCGGATCGCCGCCGAGTGCGACTTCGACGCGGCGGCTCACGGACTGGACCCGGAGCAGATCGAACGCGCCGACCGGTACATCCAGTTCGCGCTGGTCGCGGCCGAGGAAGCCGTACGGGACGCCGGCCTCGACGTCGCCCGGGAGGATCCCTGGCGGATGGGGGTCTCCCTGGGCACCGCGGTCGGCGGCACCACCCGTCTGGAGCACGACTACGTCCTGGTCAGCCACGGCGGGCAGCGCTGGGACGTGGACCATCGCGAGGCGGGCCCGCATCTGCACCGCGCGTTCTCGCCCAGCACGCTCGCCTCGATGGTGGCGGAGCGCTTCGGGGCCCGCGGGCCGGTGCAGACCGTCTCCACGGGCTGCACCTCGGGCCTCGACGCGGTCGGGTACGCCTTCCACACCGTCGAGGAGGGCCGGGCCGACATCTGCGTGGCGGGCGCGTCGGACTCGCCGATCTCACCGATCACCATGGCCTGCTTCGACGCGATCAAGGCGACCTCCCCGAACAACGACGACCCCGCGCACGCCTCCCGCCCCTTCGACAACAACCGTGACGGGTTCGTCATGGGCGAGGGCGGCGCGGTGCTCGTCCTGGAGGAACTGGAGCACGCCCGGGCCCGGGGCGCGCACGTGTACTGCGAGATCGGCGGCTACGCCACCTTCGGCAACGCCTACCACATGACCGGTCTCACCAGTGAGGGCCTGGAGATGGCCCGGTCGATCGAGGTGGCGCTCGACCACGCCCGCCTCGACGGCTCGGCGATCGACTACGTCAACGCGCACGGCTCGGGCACCCGGCAGAACGACCGCCACGAGACCGCCGCGGTGAAACGGGCCCTGGGCCACCACGCCTACGACACGCCCATGAGCTCCATCAAGTCCATGGTGGGCCACTCCCTGGGCGCGATCGGGGCGATCGAGGTCGTGGCCTGTGTGCTGGCCATGGCCCATCAGGTGGTACCGCCGACCGCGAACTACGAGACCCCCGACCCCGAGTGCGACCTGGACTACGTGCCACGCGTCGCCCGCGAGCGGAAGCTGAACAGCGTGCTCTCCGTGGGCAGCGGGTTCGGCGGCTTCCAGTCCGCGGTGATCCTGACCCGGCCGAGGGAGAGGACACCATGAGCGCACCCCACGTCCGGCGCGCCGCCGTCACCGGAATCGGCGTCGTCGCGCCCAACGGAACGAGCATCGACACCTTCTGGAAGTCCACCCTGGAGGGCATAAGCATCCTGGACCAGGTCACTCGCGAAGGCTGTGAGCACCTGCCGCTGCGGGTGGCCGGCGAGGTCCGCTCCTTCGAGCCGTCGTCGGCGGTCGAGGAGCGCTACCTCGTCCAGACCGACCGGTTCACGCACTTCGCGATGGCCGCGGCCGACCTCGCCCTGGAGGACGCCCGGCTCGGCCAGGCCGACATCGCCAGCTCGCCGTTCTCCCTGGGCGTGGTCACCGCGGCCGGCTCCGGCGGCGGTGCGTTCGGGCAGCGGGAGTTGCAGCGGCTGTGGGGGAAGGGGAGCCGTTTCGTCGGTCCGTACCAGTCCATCGCCTGGTTCTACGCGGCCAGCACCGGACAGATCTCCATCCGCCGCGGGTTCAAGGGTCCCTGCTCGGTCGTCGCCGCCGACGAGGCCGGCGGCCTGGACGCCCTCGCGCACGCCGCGCGGGCCGTCGGGCGCGGCACCGACATGATCGTGGCCGGCTCGACCGAGGCACCCCTGGCCCCCTACTCGGTGGTCTGCCAGCTCGGCTACGAGGAGCTCAGCACCGCCGAGGATCCCGCGCGCGCCTACCGTCCCTTCACCGCGGACGCCTGCGGGTTCGTGCCCGCCGAGGGCGGCGCCATGCTCGTGGTGGAGGAGGAGGCCGCGGCCCGTGACCGGGGCACCCGCGTCCGGGCCACCCTCGCCGGACACGCGGCGACGTTCACCGGGGCCTCCCGCTGGGAGGACTCCCGGGAGGGCCTCACCCACGCGATCGGCGGCGCCCTGGACGAGGCCGGCTGCGCCCCCGAGGAGATCGACGTCGTCTTCGCCGACGCCCTCGGCGTCCCCGAAGCGGACCGCGCCGAGGCGCTGGCGATCGCCGACGCGCTGGGCCGGCACGGCAGGCGCGTGCCCGTCACGGCGCCCAAGACGGGCATAGGCCGCGGCTACTGCGCGGCGCCCGTGCTGGACGTCGCGGCGGCGGTGCTCGCGATGGAGCACGGCATGATCCCGCCCACCCCCAACGTCGTCGACATCTGCCATGACCTCGACCTGGTGACCGGCCGCGCCCGCGCCGCCGAGCTGCGCACGGCGCTGGTCCTCAGCCGGGGACTCATGGGGTCGAACACGGCGCTCGTGCTGCGGCGCGGCGCCGCTGAGTGAGTCGGAGCCGGCCACGCCCCGGCAGGGGCATGTCGATGCGGCGCGCCCCAAAGGCGAACGACCGATAGAGCGACGCCTCACAGCGAGGCCGCCCTGGAGCAAAGGAGAGGAACCGCATGAGTGACCGAATCACCGTGGAAGAACTGGCCGAGCTCATGAAGAAGGCCGCCGGAGTCACCGTCGCCCCGCAGGAACTGCAGCAACGGTACGACTCCGGCTTCGACGCCCTTGGCATCGACTCGCTCGGCCTGCTCGGCATCGTGGGCGAGCTGGAGAACCGGCACGGCACGCCGATGCCGCCCGATGCGGAGCGTTGCAAGACGCCCCGACAGTTCCTCGCCCTCGTCAACACCACCCTTATGGCAGGAGCCTGACATGGCCGGACACACGGAGAACGCCATCACCATCGCCGCGCCGGTGGACCTCGTCTGGGACATGACCAACGACCTGGAGAACTGGCCGCGGCTGTTCAGCGAGTACGCGTCCGTCGACATCCTGTCCCGCGAGGGGAACCGGACGACCTTCCGGCTGACCATGCACCCCGACGAGAACGGCACGGTGTGGAGCTGGGTCTCGGAACGGGAGACGGACCGCGACACGCTCAGCGTCAAGGCCCGCCGCGTCGAGCCCGGACCCTTCGCGTACATGAACATCCGATGGCGGTACGAGGAGGTCCGCGAAGGCACCCGGATGGTGTGGACACAGGACTTCGAGATGAAGCCGGACGCACCGGTCGACGACGCCTGGATGACCGACAACATCAACCGCAACTCCAAGGTCCAGATGGCCCTGATCCGGGACCGGATCGAGAAGGCCGCCACCGAGCACCGGCCCGCGCCGGCCCTGACGGACTGAACCGGACCGAGGACAGGCCCATGCACCAGGAACTGATCGTCGCCCGTATGGCCCCGGGGTCGGCCCCGGACATCGCCAAGCTGTTCGAGGAGTCCGACCGGGGAGAACTGCCGCACCTCGTCGGGGTCGCCCGGCGCAGCCTTTTCCAGTTCGGCGACGTGTACATGCACCTCATCGAATCCGAGCGGGAGCCCGGCCCCGCCATCGCCAAGGTGGCCGGGCACCCCGCCTTCAAGGACATCAGCGAGCGGCTCTCGGCGTACGTCAGCGCGTACGACCCCGCGACCTGGCGCTCCCCGAAGGACGCGATGGCGCAGTGCTTCTACCGCTGGGAGCGGGACGGCACCGCCTGAACCGCCCACGCGGCCACCGGTCGCCGGGCCCGCGGTGGACGCGGACCCGGCGACCGGTGGCCTGTGCGGGCGTGGGCCGCGGGCCGGCGCGCGCCGGAGGCGAACGGATGAAGCGGCCCGGCCGGCCCGGTGGCGACGGGTCATGCCGGGACGGTGCAGTCGAACGCGTGCAGGTACGGGTTGACCGGGCGGATCTCGTCGACGATCAGGCCCGCGCCGGTGAGCCTGCTGACCATGCTCTCGGTGGTGTGCTTCGCCCCGCCCACGTTGAGGAGCAGCAGCAGGTCCATGGCCGTGCTGAACCTCATCGATGGGGTGTCGTCGACGAGGTTCTCGATGACCACGACCCGCGCCTTGGGCCCGCCCGCCTCGATGACGTTGCGCAGCGTTCTGGCGGTGCTGTCGTCGTCCCACTCCAGGATGTTCTTGATGATGTACGCGTCGGCCCGGACCGGGATGGCCACGCGGCAGTCACCGGGCACGATGGTGACCCGGTCCGCGAGCGCCCCTCCCGGGCGCAGCCGTGGATCGGCCCTCTCCACCACGCGGGGCAGATCGAGCAGGGTGCCCCGCATCGACGGGTACTTCTCCAGCAGACTTGCCACCACATGCCCCTGGCCGCCGCCGATGTCCGCGACCGACGAACTCCCCGACAGGTCGAGCAGCTCGGCGACGTCCCGGGCCGACTGCTCGCTGGAGGTGGTCATGGCGCGGTTGAAGACGTCGGCCGACTCCGGGGCGTCCTCGTTCAGGTAGTCGAAGAACTCCTTGCCGTACAGGTCCTGGACGACGTTGCGGCCGGTGCGCACCGCCTCGTCCAGTTTCGGCCAGGCGTTCCAGGTCCAGGGCTCGGTGCACCACAGCGAGATGTAGCGCAGGCTGTTCGGGTCGTTCTCGCGCAGCAGCCGGGACATCTCGGTGTGCGCGACGGTGCCGTCCTCGTGTTCGGTGAAGACGCCGTAGCAGGACAGGGCCCGCAGCAGCCGCCGCAGCGGCTTGGGCTCGGTCTTCACCGCGGCCGCGAGGTCCTCCACGCTCATGGGTCTGTCCCCCAGTGCGTCGGCGACACCCAGCCGGGCGGCCGCGCGGAGGGCGGCGGCGCACGCCGCCCCGAAGGCGAGCTCCCGCAGCCGCATGGACGGCGGTGGGGCAGGGGTTGCGGTCGTCATGTGCCGCCTTTCCTTTCCGGTTCCTCTGGGTCCTCTGGGTCCTCGGTCGTTCAGCCGGGCGGTCAGCACAGTCCCGCGGGCTTGGAGGCCCGGCAGGAATTGCCCAGGAAGGTGTTGCCCTTTCCGGTGTCCGCGTTGACGAGGTCCGCCGGGGCGTTGCGCAGCAGCGTGTTGCCGCTGATCTGGTTCCGGTCGCTCGGGGCGCCCACGATGCTCTTGAAGAGCACGACGCCGCCCGACAGCGGGGACTTGCCCGCGTTGTCCTGGACCAGGTTCCGCGTCACCAGCGTGCTCTCGGCGCCGGTCAGGACGATTCCGGAGCCCTGGAGGGCGGGCAGCCGAGCGGTCTTCGGACAGGACTTGTTGTTCTTGCGAATGAGGTTGTCGCTCACGGTCATGGCCCCGGCCCGCGGGGAGTTCTCGTCACCGACGACGAAGACGCCCGCGCAGTTCGTGGTGATGTCGTTGGTCGCGACGGTGAGGTTTCTGAGGCGTCTGACGGTGATTCCGATCCGGTTGCCCTCCAGGCGGTTCCGTGCGATCACCGCTCCGTGGGTGTCGATGGCTCCTTCCTCGGCGTTGACCGTGTTGGCGAGGAACAGGCCGGCGTCACCGTTGTTCCGGGCGATGTTGTCCAGGAACACGCCGCGGGTGGATCGTTCCTGCGCGATGCCCCACACATGGTTCTTCTCGGCGGTCACCCCCCGGACGGTCAGTCGCTCGGTCCGTGACGACCACAGGCCGTTCTTGGTGAAGCCGGACAGGGTCAGTGAGGTGACGGTGGTGTCCTCGACGGGACGGCCTTTCACCCCTTCCACGCAGATCCCGTTGCCGGCCCGCGCGCAGGCGTTCGAGCCCGGTTTGTCGGCCGGCGCGATCACGGTGCTGCGGCCCATGCCGCGCAGGGTCAGCCCGGAGGTGGTCACCCGAACGCTCTGACGGAAGGTGCCGGCGGTGAGGAGGACGGTGTCTCCCGGCTTCGCGGCGTCCACCGCCTTCTGGATCGAGTCACCCGGACGCACGAGGCGGGTCGTCGGAGCCGTGTCGGGCGAGGCGGCGCCGAGCCCGCACCCGGCGAGCGCCGCGGTGCACGCGAGGTAGGCAATATGGCGGTTCGTCATATTCTGTACGCTATGACCGGATGACCCGTTGAAAGGCCGGATCGGCCATCCGGCGGCGTGTCTTACCCACACCGACCGCCGATTGGGTGTCCGACCGGGGTGGTTTGGTGGGGGTGCGACCGGGGCGACGGAGACACGACCCGCCCCTGCGCCCGGTTCGGGAGGGCGGGCAGGGGCAACTGGCGCGGCACGCGCGTGTCTGTGCGGCGTGCGGCGTGCGCCTTGTCGGCCATCGGCCCCGGCCCCGGCCCCGGCCTGTCGGCCCCGGCCCCGGCCTGTCGGCCCCGGCCTGTCGGCCCCGGCCTGGCGTGTGCCTGCGGCCATTCGTGTGGTGTGGGGCTGCCTGCCGGGAGGCCTGTGGTGTGTGGTCGGTCGTGTGGTGTGTGGCTGTCCGCTGCGGCGTGTGGTTGTCCATGCGGCGCGCGGCTGCCCGCGGCTGTCCGTCGCAGCCTGTGGTCAACCCCGCAGGCTGCGGGCGATTTCCAGGTGGTCCGGTGGCAGGGGGCGGCCGGCCTTGGTTGCCCAGAGGGAGTTCTGGAGGACGCGGCCCAGGGTCCAGGCCCGGGCCCGTTCCCGCTCCAGGCCCAGGACCTCGGTCATGGCGTCGAAGCGCCAGACGATGTCGTCCGGCTCGAAGCGGTTGTCCAGGGCCGGGAAGAGTTCGAAGCCGGGGTCGCCCGCGAGCGGCTTCGGATCGATGGCGAGCCAGGGCTCCCGGTCGGCGGCCAGGACGTTGTCGTAGTGCAGGTCCCAGTGCAGGAGGCGGTCACCGGGCTCGGAGACCACCTCGCGCACGGCGGCCGCGCAGTCCGCGAGCAGACGGCGGTCCGCCGGGCCGGGGATCCGCTCCAGCGCCCGCGGGGCCTCGTCCAGCATCGCCTGCGCGATGTCGCCGAGCCGCCGCATTCCCTCCGGTGCCGGTACGGACGTCAGCCGGGCCAGCAGCCGGGCGATGACCAGGGCGGCCGCCCGGGAGTCGGGGACGTACGTCAGCATGCGGGTCTCGTCGAGGCGTTCCAGCAGCAGGCTGCCCGTGACGGCGTCGTACTCCAGCAGCCGTACGGCCCCGTCGCCGTCCCAGACGCGCAGCGCGACCGGTTCACCCGCGCTCTCCTCGTCAAGGAACTGGAGCTTGAGCACGGCCGGCGTCCCGGCGGCCCGCACCACCGGCAGGACCAGCGCGCACATGCCGTACATCGGCGGTCCGTCCACCCGTAGCCGCCACCGCTCCAGGAACTCCGCCGCCCGCCGCGGCAGGTCCGCGACGAACGCCCGCCCCGCGTCCCCGTTGAATCTCTCCTGTGAAGCGACCAGCTCACCAGGCACGTCGATCATCTCCCCGACCATACTTGCGTGTGTGAACCGGGTCATGCGGTTAAAGGGCGCCCTCGGGGCGGCGGCGGCATACGTCCGCAGCGCCCCGGGGACCTACGTCTGGCTGCTGATCCTGTTCGTCACCACCGTCGCCCTGCACCACATGTCGCCGGAGTTCGAGCAGAACTTCCTGCGCCGGCGGTCGACCAACATCCACGAACTGTCGTCCAACCCCCTGCGCGCGTTCATCACCAGCGCGATGTGGACAGCCGGCGGGCGCTGGCTGCCGTACGCCGTGCTCTACACGGTCTTCCACGCGCAGGCGGAGCGCTGGCTGGGCACCGTGCGCTGGCTGGCCGTCTGCGCCGCCGCGCATGTGCTGGCCACGCTCGTCAGCGAGGGCGCGCTGCTGCGCGCGATCCACGACGGTCTCGCACCGTTCTCCGCGGTCAACAGGCTCGACATCGGGGTGAGTTACGCGCTGGCCGGGGTGATCGGTGTGCTCACGTACCGGATCGCCGTGCCCTGGCGTTACGCGTATCTGGCGGCCGTCCTGCTCGTCTTCGCCATCCCCCTGGCCGCCTCGCCCACCTTCACCGATTTCGGGCATTTCATCGCCGTGCTGATCGGTCTCGCCTGCTGTCCGCTGACCCGGGGCCGCGGAAAACCATGGAATCCGAAGGAGACACTGGCCGCCCTCAGGAGTTAACGTCCGGCGCATGAGCAGCGCAGTGAGCGGCGTCGTCAACGGCGGCATCTCCTTCTGGTACGCGGACGACGGCCTTCCCACCCCGCGTGAGCCCCTCGCCGGGGACGCGTCCGCCGACGTGGTGATCGTCGGCGGCGGCTACACCGGTCTGTGGACCGCGTACTACCTGAAGAAGACGGCGCCCTTCCTGCGCATCACCGTGCTGGAGCAGAAGTTCTGCGGCTACGGCGCCTCCGGGCGCAACGGCGGCTGGCTCTACAACGGCATCGCGGGCCGTGACCGGTACGCGAAGCTGCACGGCCACGAGGCCGCCGTACGTCTGCAGAAGGCGATGAACGAGACGGTCGCCGAGGTCGTACGGGTCACCGAGGAGGCGGGCATCGACGCGGACGTGCACGCCGGCGGCGTCCTGGAGGTGGCGTACACGCCCGCGCAACTGGCCCGGCTGAAGGCGTTCCACGAGCACGAACTGTCGTACGGCGAGAAGGACCGCGAGCTGTACGGCGCCCGCGAGACCGGCGAGCGGATCCGGATCGCGGACACGGTCGGCTCGACCTGGACCCCGCACGGGGCGCGGCTGCACCCGGTGAAACTGGTCAAGGGCCTCGCCGCGGCCGTCGAGGCGCTCGGTGTGACGATCCATGAGAAGACCCCGGTCACGGAGATCCGCCCGAAGCACGCGGTGACGCCGTACGGAACGGTCCGCGCGCCGTACATCCTGCGCTGCACGGAGGGTTTCACGGCCTCGCTCAAGGGCCAGAAGCGCACCTGGCTCCCCATGAACTCCTCGATGATCGCGACCGAGCCGCTGACCGACGAGCAGTGGGCGGAGATCGGCTGGGAGGGGCGCGAGACGCTGGGCGACATGGCGCACGCGTACATGTACGCACAGCGCACCGCCGACGGCCGCATCGCGCTCGGCGGCCGCGGGATCCCGTACCGCTTCGGCTCGCGTACGGACAACGACGGCCGCACCCAACCCGCCACCATCGAGGCGCTGCACGAGATCCTGGTCCGCTTCTTCCCGCAGCTCGCCGGGCTGAAGGTCACCCACGCCTGGTCGGGGGTGCTCGGCGTGCCGCGCGACTGGTGCGCCACGGTCACCCTGGACCGCTCGACGGGCCTGGGCTGGGCGGGCGGTTACGTCGGCTCGGGCGTCGCCACCACGAACCTCGCCGCGCGCACGCTCCGCGACCTGGTCCAGCAGGATTCGGGTCAGTCGGGCGCCACCGAGTTGACCGGGCTCCCGTGGGTCAACCACCGGGTGCGCAAATGGGAACCCGAGCCGCTGCGCTGGCTCGGCGTGCACGGGATGTACGCCACGTACCGCACGGCGGACCGCCGCGAACTGACCACGCACAGCGCCCAGTCGTCGAAGCTGGCGCAGATCGCGGACCGGGTGGCGGGGCGGCACTGAGGGGCCCTGCGGCCAGGCGGAGTCGAGCGGGAGCGGTCGCGTCCCAAGGGGTGGGCCGGGGCCTTCTGGGTCCCGCCCCGTGTGTGTGACACTGCGCCCATGATCCGCACCGCGACCCGCGCCGACGTCCCCGTCATCCACACCCTGATCCGCGAACTGGCCGACTACGAGAAGGCACCGGACGAGGCGCGGGCCACGCCGGAGCAGCTGAGCGAGGCGCTGTTCGGCGAGCGCCCGGCGGCGTTCGCGCACATCGCGGAGGAGGACGGGGGCGAGGTCGTCGGTTTCGCCCTGTGGTTTCTGAACTTCTCCACCTGGCGCGGCGTGCACGGCATCTACCTGGAGGACCTCTACGTCCGCCCGGAGGCCCGTGGTTCCGGACACGGCAAGGCCCTGCTCACCGAACTGGCCCGCATCTGCGTCGAACGCGGCTACGAGCGCCTGGAGTGGTCGGTCCTGAACTGGAACCGCCCGTCGATCGACTTCTACGAGGCGCTGGGCGCCCGCCCGCAGGACGAGTGGACGGTGTACCGGCTGACGGACGGGGCGCTGGCGAAGCTGGGGCGGGCGGGAGCCTGACGCCAGGGCGGCGGGCGGGAGTCCCTGTGCGGCTCCGCCACAGGTGGCACACGGACTTCCGGCGGAGCGCTCAGTCGTCGGCGACGCGTACGACGGCGAGTGTGATGTTGTCGGGCCCGCCCGCGGTGATGGCCGCCTTCCACAGCTCGAAGGCGGCCCGTCCGTCGTCGTACTCCCGCAGCACTCCGTCGATCGTCTCCTCCGGCACCGGATCCGTGAGGCCGTCGGTACAGACGAGATACCTGTCGCCCGGCGACAACGGTGTGGCCGTCACATGCGGCGTGACGGCACGGTAGTGCGGGGTGCCCCCGAGGCACTGCGTGACCAGCGAGGTGGTGCGCTGCCCGGGCGCCAGTGGTGGGCTGTCGTCCACGCTCACCTGCCGTACCCCGCCCCGGGGCGCCGCGAAGACCCGGCTGTCGCCCACGTTGAAGACCAGCAGCGACGCGGGCAGCACGACGGCACCCGCGACGGTGGTGCCCATCAGGGCGAGACCGCCGCCGTCTTCGTCCTTGCCCCCGGCTGCCGCGTGGACGGTCCGGTTGCAGGAGTTCACGGCGTCGCGGACGGCGTCCTCCGTACTCAGTACCGGCCCGATCGACGCGAGCCGCCGCACCACCAGCGCGCTCGCCACCTCGCCCCCGGGATGGCCGCCGAGCCCGTCGGCGACCGCGACGACCAGCGGCGTACCCAGAGGGAAGACCAGCGTCTGCGGGCTCTCGGTGACGGTGGCGCACAGCGTCCACGGCCCGGCGACGAGACTGTCCTCGTTCTTGTCCCGCAACAGCCCAGGATGGCTGAGCGCGCTGACAGCTACATACGTCACCGAGGGCCACCGCCTCCCGCCGCCGACCCGGGCGGGGGCGGCGTCGGTCCGTCATCAGTGATCAGCGGCGACGCGGGGCCTGGTCGTCCTCGCGCCGCTCGCCCTCCGCCTGGGACGGCTCCGTGCGGGGTACGTCCGGGTGCTGCTCCATGGCACTGCGCTCGCTCGGCTCGTCGCGTTCGCCTTCGGCCTGCGACGGGGTCTGTGCGTACAGCGAGTCGTAATCCGAGGCTCCGGATTTCATGGCGGGCCTCCTTCGTGGGTCCACATCCATGGTCCCCCTCGACGAGTGCCATGGCGAGACGAGCCGCGGCGTACGCACTGTCATGCGGCGTACGCCCGTGTCGTGCGGCGTGCGCACTGTCGTGCGGCGTGCGCACTGTCGTGCGGCGTACGTACGCGTTGCCCGGCATCTCCGTCAGCCGGCCTCGTCAGTCCACCTCGTCAGTCCGCCTCCGCCACCCGCACCCCCATCTCCGCGGCCAGCACCGGAGCCAGGTCCAGGAGCTGGGCGTGGCTGATCACCGCGCCGGAGAGGCGGTCGACTCCGCGTGTGATGTCCAGCTCCGCCGCACGACGCAGGTCCACGTCCACCAGCGTCGCCGCCGTGAGGTCCGCACCCTTCAGAACGCAGTCCACGAACTCCACCCGCTCCAGCCGGGCGCCCCCGAAGTCCGGCTCGACCAGGACGCAGCCCTCGAAGACGACGTCCTTGAGCCGCGCCTTGCGCAGGTTCAGGTAGTCGATCTTGCCGCCCCGGATCAGCACCCGCTCCAGCACCGCGCCGTGCAGCTGCACCCCACCGAGCCGGGCGTCCACCACTTCCACGTCGCGCAGGCTCGCCTCGGCGAGGTCCGTGCCCACGCCCCGTATGCCCGTCAGGACGGAGTCCAGCACGCGTGCGTGGTGCAGCTGCGTCTCGTCCAGCGCGCAGCCCGTCAACGCGCAGTCCATGAACCGGGCGCCCCCGCCGTCCTGCCCGGCGAAGTCCGCGTCCCGGAACTCCAGCCCGTCGTAGTCCCCGTCGGGCGCCAACTCCCCGTCCGGCCAAGCCACCAGCTCCGGCAACCGCACCTCCGGCCGCCGAGCTGACTTCACCACCCGATTCCTCCGCACCATGCCCCCATGCTGCACCCGGCCACTGACAATCCGCCGGGCAGCAGTCGCCCTCGGCCGGCGCCGTCTTGACCTCAAGCATGCTTGAGGTTGAACAGTGGGTCTCCTGACAGCGTCTGCCGGTACAAGGAGCCCGCCCATGCACGCGATCCGCCTCCACGCCTTCGGCCCGGCCGAGAACCTGACCTACGAGAAGGTCGAGGACCCGGAGCCGGGCCCGGGCCAGGTCCGTATCGCCGTCACCGCGGCCGGCGTACACCTCCTGGACGCCGCCCTGCGCGAGGGGATGCAGGGCCCGGCACCCGAACCGACCCGCCTGCCCACCATCCCCGGCCGCGAGGTCGCGGGCGTGGTCGAGTCGCTCGGCGAGGGCGTCGACGGACTCTGGCTGGGCAAGCGGGTCGTCGCCCACCTCGGTTTCGCGCCGGGCGGCTACGCCGAACTCGCCGTCACGGGCGTCGACCGCCTCCACGAGATCCCTGCCGGCCTGGATGACGCGCAGGCCGTGGCCATGATCGGCACGGGCCGTACGACGATGGGGATCGTGCAGTTCGCCGACCTCGGCCCCGGCTCCGTGGCCCTGATCCCCGCGGCCGCGGGCGGCATCGGCACCCTCCTCGTGCAGTACGCCCGGCATGCGGGCGCGACGGTGATCGGGCTGGCGGGCGGGGAGGAGAAGGCCGCGCGGGTGCGGGAGAACGGCGCCGACCTCGCCCTCGACTACACGGACCCGGACTGGGCGGCCCGCCTCGACGAGTACCGGGGCAGGGCCACCGTCGTCTTCGACGGTGTGGGCGGGGCCGTGGCGCGTACGGCCGTCGGTCTGCTGGCGCCCGGCGGCAAGCACCTCGTCTTCGGATGGTCCGCCGAGGGGATCCGGGACGGGGAGGCGTACCTCGTCGAGGGCGTCTCCGAGCAGGTGCTCGGCCCCGCGATGATGCGGAAGGCGGGCGGACCCGACCCCGTGCGCACGCTGGAGCTGCGCGCCCTCGCCGAGGCGGCGGCGGGCCGCCTCACACCGGCCGTTCAGCGTTTCCCGCTCGCGGAGGCTGCCGCGGCCCACCGGGCCCTGGAGAACCGGGGCACGGTCGGGAAGGTCGTACTGGAGCCGTGAGTGCCGTGAGTGCCGTGAGTGCCGTGAGTGGTCGCCCCGTCTCGAAGATGCGATGCGCGGGGATCCATGGTCTTCTGGCGGGGTGAGCGTCACCCGGACGGGCGCGTCCGCGGTATCCGACGACGCCGATCCCCGCCGCTGGTGGGGCCTGGTGATCATCGCGCTCGCCCAGCTGATGGTGGTCCTGGACGCGACGATCGTGAACATCGCGCTGCCGTCGGCCCAGCACGACCTGGGCATCTCCGACAACAACCGCCAGTGGGTGATCACCGCCTACACGCTGGCCTTCGGCGGGCTGCTCCTGCTCGGCGGCCGGATCGCGGACCTGGTGGGCCGCAGAAGGACGTTCGTCATCGGCCTGATCGGCTTCGCCGGGGCGTCCGCGCTGGGCGGTGCGGCCACCACCTCCGGGATGCTCTTCGGTGCCCGCGCGCTCCAGGGCGTCTTCGCCGCCGTCCTCGCGCCCTCGGCCCTCAGCCTGCTGACGACCACGTTCACCCACCCGAAGGAGCGCGGGAAGGCCTTCGGTATCTACGGCGCGCTCGCGGGCAGTGGTGCGGCGATCGGGTTCCTCGCGGGCGGACTGCTGACCGAGTACCTGAACTGGCGCTGGTGCCTGTACGTCAACGTCCCCGTCGCGGTCATCGCCGTCTTCGGCGGCCTCGCGCTGCTGCGGGGCCGCCCCGGCCACACGGGGGCCCGCCTCGACATCCCCGGCGTGGTGCTGGGCTGCGGCGGGCTGGTCGCACTCGTGTACGGGTTCAGCGAGGCGGAGCCACGGGGATGGACGGACCCGCTGGTGCTGAGTCTGTTCGCGGTCGGGGTCGTGTTGCTCGCGGCGTTCGTGTGGTGGCAGACGAGGGCGTCGCAGCCGCTGCTGCCGCTGCACATCGTCAGGGACCGCACCCGGGCGGGATGCTTCCTGACGATGTGCCTGGCCGTCATCGGGATGTTCGGGCTGTTCCTGTTCATGACCTACTACCTACAGGTCGTCCTCGGCTGGTCGCCCCTGAAGACGGGACTGGGCTATCTGCCGCTGACGGCGGCGACCATCGTGGGCTCGACGCAGATCTCGGCCCGTCTGCTGCCCCGTGTGGCGCCGCGCCTGCTGATGGTGCCGGGCTCGGTGCTGGCGTCGGGCGGCATGGTGATCCTCACGCAGATGACGGTGCACTCGGCGTACGCGACGGAGATCATGCCCGGCCTCGTGCTGATGGGTCTCGGCATGGGTCTCACCTTCATGCCGGTCTTCGCGACCGCGACCGCCGGGGTCGCGCCGTACGACTCGGGCGTGACGTCGGCGACCGTCAACACCTCGCAGCAGGTGGGCGGATCGATCGGTACGGCCCTGCTGAACACCGTCGCGACGGCCGGCGGCACGGCGTACGTCGCCGCGCACCTGCGCAACCCCGCCGAGAAGGCCCTGATCGTCCGCGAGGGCATGGTCCACGGCTATACCGTCGCCATCTGGTGGGCGGCGGGCGTCCTGCTTCTGGCGGGCCTGGCCGCGGGCCTGATGGTGACGGCGAAACCACCGGCGTACGGCCCGGCCAGGGCACCGGTGCCGGAGGAGGTGCGGCGGGCCCGTTTCCCGTGACCGCCGGCCGGGCACGGCCGCCCGTCCCTCCGGTCAGCCGACGCGCGGGAAGCGTGCCTGGAGGGTCCAGACCGCGGGGTTCTCCGCGAGGTCCTCGTGGAGATCGGTCAGGTCGGCGATCAGGTCGTGCAGAAAGTCCCGGGCCTCGCGGCGCAGTTCGGTGTGGGAGAAGGTCAGCGGCGGCTCGGCCGCGGGCAGCCACTCCGCCTCGATGTCCACCCAGCCGAAGCGGCGCTCGAAGAGCATCCGGTCGGTGGACTCGGTGAAGTCCAGCTCCGCGTGCTGCGGCCGGGCGGCGCGGCTGCCGAGCGGGTCGCGGTCGAGCCGCTCGACGATGTCGCACAGCGCCCACGCGAAGTCGAGCACCGGCACCCATCCCCAGGCTGTGGACAGCTCCCGGTCCGTCTTGGTGTCGGCGAGGTAGACGTCACCGCAGAACAGGTCGTGCCGCAGGGCGTGGACGTCCGCGCGGCGGTAGTCGGTCTGCGGAGGGTCGGGGAAGCGGTTGGAGAGGGCGTAGCCGATGTCGAGCACGTAGGCGATGGTGTCATGGCCCCCGCATAGGATCGCTTCCATGTCCCGATCCGCACCTCTTCTCCCGGCTTCCGTCCCCTTAGTCTCCGCAGCCTCCGCGCTGCTCGCCCTCACGCTGACGGCTTGTAGCGGTGGCGGTGTGCAGGGCACCCCGGGCGGCTCCGGCGTGCGCGATCCGTACTTCCCCAAGGCGGGCAACGGCGGATACGACGTCACCCACTACGACCTGACCCTCGCCTACGACCCCGGCGACCACCACCTCACCGGCACCGCGGTGATCACCGCCCGCGCGACGAAGGACCTGTCCGCCTTCGACCTCGACCTCAAGGGGCTGGACGTCGCCGGCGTCACCGTCGAGGGCAGGGCCGCCCGCTTCAGCCGCGCCGGCCAGGAGCTCACCGTCCGTCCGCACGACGAGCTCGACAAGGGGGAGACGTTCAGCGCGACGGTCCGCTACTCGGGCACCCCGGTGACCATCACCGACGCGGACCGCGCGAAGGAAGGCTGGCTGCGCACGGCCGACGGCGCGCTGGCGCTGGGCGAGCCGGTGGGGTCGATGGCCTGGTTCCCCGGCAACCACCACCCGTCCGACAAGGCGGCGTACGACATCTCCGTCACCGTGCCGAAGGACTTGCAGGCCGTCTCCAACGGGGAGTTGAAGAGCGAGACCGTCACGGGTGGCCGTAAGACGTTCCGCTGGCACACCGCCGAGCCGATGGCGAGCTACGTCGCCACGCTCGCGATCGGCCACTACGACATCACCCGCCCCACCATCAAGGGTGGCCTGCCGGCGTACGTCGCCGTGGACCCCACGCAGACGAAGGCGAGCCGTGCGGTGCTCGCCAAGCTGCCCGAGGTCATGGAGTGGGCGGAGACCAACTTCGGCCCGTATCCCTTCTCCTCCACCGGAGCGATCGTCGACCGCCCGGACGACGCCGGCTACGAGCTGGAGACCCAGAACCGCCCCGTCTTCCCCGGCACCCCCGAGCTCGGCATCCTCGTCCATGAAATCGCCCACCAGTGGTACGGCGACTCCGTCACCCCCAAGACCTGGCGGGACATGTGGCTCAACGAGAGCTTCGCGAGGTACGCGGAGTGGCTGTGGCAGGAGGACAACGACGGCGAGACCGCACAGGAGATTTTTGACGCGCTCTACCGCGGCGACTACTACGACGACCCCGAGGACAACAAGGCGATCTGGGCGTTCCCGCCCGCGAAGCCGAGCGACGCCGCGCACATCTCCGACCCTCCCGTGTACGACCGCGGCGCGATGGTCCTGCACAAGATCCGGCAGACCGTCGGCGACGACACGTTCTACGACATCATCCAGGGCTGGGCCGCCGCCCACCGCCACGGCAACGCGGACACCGCCGACTTCACGGCGTACGTCGAGAAGAAGGCGCCGGACAAGGACTTCGACGGGATCTGGAAGGACTGGCTGTACGGGGACGGAAAGCCGGC
Organism: Streptomyces sp. CGMCC 4.7035; assembly: GCF_031583065.1. Taxonomy (GTDB): domain Bacteria; phylum Actinomycetota; class Actinomycetes; order Streptomycetales; family Streptomycetaceae; genus Streptomyces; species Streptomyces yaanensis. The sequence goes on along the minus strand of NZ_CP134053.1, from coordinate 7,705,921 downwards.
GCATCCCTGAGGGCGCCGGGCGGTCATCGCAGCTCCTTGCGCAACACGGCGCAGGGACGGCCGCGTTGGCGGTCCTTGCGGTGGTCGATGACCTCGTATCCCAGAGCGGTCCAGAAGGCGAGGCCTCTGGGGTTGTTCTCCAGCACGGCCAGGCGTACGGCGGTGCGGCCCGCGGCGCGGAAGCGGTCCTCGACGAGTGACGCGAGCTGTCGGCCGTACCCCTGTCGCTGCATGCCCGCGTCCACCATCAGCAGGCCGATCCACGGGTCCGGGTCGGCGGGGTCGGGGTGGTGGGCGAGGTTGATCGCGATCCCCACGAGGCGCCCGCTGCTGCGGGCGAGCAGCACCTCCACGTCCGGGTTCACCAGCTCGTCGGCCAGCGCGGTCGCCACCTGCTCCGGGCGGATGTCGTCCGGGTCGGGGAAGTCGCCGCTGAGGGCGTGGAACTCGCGGTTGGAGGCGTACAGCGCGGTGAGCTCGGTGAGCAGCGGGACCGGGATGTCGTGGTCCGGGGTGAGGGGGAGGGAAGTGAGGATCACCCGGGCAACGTATCGCGGCCGGCTTCGGGGCGCGGCCGGCTTCGGGGCGCGGGAGGTTTCGGGGCGTGGGAAACTCCGGGGCGCGGGAAGTTCGGGCCACGGGAAGTTCGGGGCGCGGGAAATTCCGGGGCGCGGGAAATGAGGGAGCCCCGGGCCGCGGTACACCGCGGCCCGGGGCTCCCGCCCGGTTCGGGCGTCGTCCGTCAGACGTTGACGCCGAAGTCCTGGGCGATGCCCACCAGGCCCGAGGCGTAGCCCTGGCCGACCGCGCGGAACTTCCACTCCGCGCCGTTGCGGTACAGCTCGCCGAAGATCATGGCCGTCTCCGTGGCCGCGTCCTCCGACAGGTCGTAGCGGGCGATCTCGGCGCCGCCGGCCTGGTTGACGATACGGATGTAGGCGTTGCGGACCTGGCCGAAGTTCTGCGAGCGGGACTCGGCGTCGTAGATCGAGACCGGGAAGACGACCTTCTCGATGTCGGCCGGGAGGGCGGCGAGGTTGACGTTGATCGCCTCGTCGTCGCCGGCGCCCTCGCCCGTGCGGTTGTCGCCCGTGTGGACGATCGAGTTGTCCGGGGTCTGCTTGTTGTTGAAGAAGACGAAGTGGGCGTCCGAGTAGACCTTGCCCTGCGCGTTGACCGCGATCGCGGACGCGTCGAGGTCGAAGTCCGTGCCGGTGGTGCTGCGGACGTCCCAGCCGAGGCCCACGGTGACGGCGGTCAGGCCCGGAGCCTCCTTGGTGAGCGAGACGTTGCCACCCTTGGACAGGCTTACAGCCATTGTTGGGAGTTCCTTCCCTCGTTCGCGTACGCGGTGCGGTGCCTATGGGCTTCGTACGGCACGAAGCTACAGCTACCCCTACCAACGCCAAGGGGGGTCCCTATGGTTCCGGATCTCTTTACTTTCTTTACCTGAATGCCGTGCTTCACCTGGATGCGGCGGTCGTGCGTGACCTCGATATTCGAGTGACGTGGACCGGACACGCGCGCGACCATGGAGGCATGTCCGGTCCTTACGTCGTTCGCGGCTCCGTCTCGCTTCCCGAGGCCGAGCTCATGTGGCGTTTCTCGCGCTCCTCGGGGCCGGGTGGACAGCACGTCAACACCAGTGACACACAGGTCGAGTTGCGCTTCGACCTCGCCAGGACCGAGGCGCTGCCGCAGGTGTGGAAGGAGCGGGCCCTCGAACGGCTCGCGGGGCGGCTCGTCGACGGGGTCGTCAGCGTGCGCGCCTCCGAACACCGATCGCAGTGGCGCAACCGCGAGGCCGCCGCCGTGCGGCTGGCCGCCCTGCTTGCCGAGGCGACGGCGCCGCCGCCGAAGCCGCGCCGGGCGACGCGGATACCCCGTGGGATCAATGAGCGGCGGTTGCGCGAGAAGAAGCGGCGTGCCGACACCAAGCGGGGGCGGTCGGGGCGGGACTGGGGTTAGCGGTGCCGGGGGTGGGGTGCCGTCACGGGGCTCTGCCCCGGGCCCCGGCTGAGTAGCGCCGTGGCGGCATTTGTGGTCGCGTCAGTGTCGGATGTGTGTGGTTGGTCGCGCCCACGCGGCGGAGCCGCATGATGTCACTGCCCCGCGCCCCTGACGGGGCGCCCCTCAGCCCAGATGCCTGTACCGGCCCCGGAAGTAGACCAGCGGACCCCCGTCCGCGCTCGGTACCCGGGCCGTCAGGACGCGGCCGATGACCAGGGTGTGGTCGCCGGCCGGTACGCGTTGTTCCGTGCGGCACTCCAGGGTGGCCAGGGCGCCGCCGACCAAGGGTGCGCCGCTGACCTCGCCGCGGACGTACGGGATGTCCTCGAACAGGAGCCGGTCGCTGATGCGGCCCTTCATCGCGAAGCGGCCGGCGATGTGCCGCTGGCTCTCCGAGAGCACGGAGACGGCCCACAGGGGCTGCTCGGCGAGCAGGTCGTCCATGCGGGAGCCCTCGCGCAGGCTGACCAGGACCAAGGGCGGATCCAGGGACACCGACAGGAACGCCGTCGCCGTCATGCCGACGTCCTCGCCGCCTGGCGCCTGGGGGTCGTCCGGGTCCAGCGGCGGCTCCTGCGCGGTCACCAGGACCACACCGGCGGCGAGCCGGGACATGACTGCGCGGAACTCGTCGTTGCTCACCCCCTCAGGATGCCCGGAGGCGGGCGGGGCGGCGGGCACGGACGGGACAGGGGGAGTCTTGAGCACACGGGAACGCTAGTCGCCGCCATCGAGGCCCACATCGGCCCCAGGCCCGATCCGCGACCTAGGACCATCGGCGGATATCGGTCACAGAGTGTGCACAGGTTTTGCATCGCGTTCGGGAAACGCACAGGAAGAATGCGGAAACCCCACTCAATTGTTCACGTTCTGCTGTGACTTGAGTCACAGGAGGCCTCTTTTGTTGACCCTGTGTACCTAGTGGGCAGCGCGCTGTGATTCAGTGGCGGGGATACGCTGCACGATGCTACGCCCGTAGTACGCCGAGTAGCGCACCGAGCGGGACCGAGAGAACCACCCAGTACGCCGGCGCGACCCTGGAGTTGCTGCGAGACCTCGAGGGGAGGGCGAATGGAGACCGATTCGGAGCCGTATGTCCGCCTGACGACCCTGCGACAGCTGCATCGGGTGATGGCGGACATGAACACCGCCCGCAGTCTGGCGGACACGCTCCAGACCGTCGCCGACGGCGTCGTCAACGGCCTCGGCTACGAGCTGGCGGCCGTCAACCTCGTACGCCCGGACGGCGACCTCGTCGTCGCCGCGCTCGCCGGGAACTCCGCCGCCGAGGCGCTCATCACCGGCCGCGTCGGCTCCCGCGCCTCCTGGGACCGCCGGCTGAACATGGGGGAGGCCTGGGGTGATCTGCGGTTCATACCGCACACCGAGGGCTGGATCCTCGACGAGGACGACGTGCCGCAGTGGCACACCGACGGTCCCGAGCCCCGCTTCGAGGACGAGTGGCACCCCTCCGACCGCCTCTTCGCGCCCATGTACACGCCGAGCGTCCAGGGCGGTCCATGCGGCGAACTCATCGGGGTCATCTCCGTGGACCGGCCGCGCAACGGGCGGCGGCCCGGCGCATGGGGGCGCGAGGCGCTCCAGATGTACGCCTTCCAGGCCGCCATCGCCATCAGCAACGCCCGCCTGAGAGCCAACATGCAGCGGGCCCTGGTCCGTCTGGAGCGGGAGCAGCAGGCCCTGCGTGCCAGCGAGGAGTCCTTCCGGCAGGCCTTCGAGTACGCCCCCTCCGGCATGGCCATAGCCGAGATGGGCGGCGACCAGCACGGCCGGATCCTGCGCACGAACGACGCGCTGTGCCGGCTGCTGGGCCGCCCCGCCTCCGCGATGCGCCGCTACTCCTTCTCCGACCTGGTCCACCCCGAGGACATCGGCACGCTCCTGCGGACCTCCGCCGAGGGCGGGCGGGCCGAACTGCGGCTCGGGCGCCGGGACGGCACGTACGTCTGGGTGTCCCTGCGCAACTCCGTCGTCGCCGACGCCGCCGACGGCCCCCGCTTCCTGCTCACCCATGTCGAGGACATCGAGGAGCGCAAGCGCCGCGAGCTCCAGCTCGCCCACCGCGCCTCCCACGACTCGCTCACCGGGCTGCCCAACTCCGCCGAGTTGCGCTCCCGCCTGTCCGCCCGCATCTGTCAGCGCCCGCAGTCCCTGCCGCCGGGCGCGGCCGACTCCCTGGACGCCGCCTACGGGGGATACGGGGCCGAGCACCCGGCGGCGTACGACGAGAGCGTGCACGCGTTCGACTTCCACACCGGTCCGGGCCCGTACGACGCCTTCGACCACCATGTGCACACCGCCACCCCCGACAGCGACACCGACGACGGCACCAAAGGTCTCGCGGTGCTCTTCTGCGACCTCGACGGCTTCAAGTCGATCAACGACCGCTTCGGGCACAACGCGGGCGACGCGGTCCTCATCGAGGTCGCGCGGCGGCTCAGCCGGGGCGTGCGGGACGGGGACACGGTCGCCCGGCTCGGCGGCGACGAGTTCGTCGTCCTCGCCGACGGGCTCGGCAAGGCCGACGCGCAGGACCTCGCGGTGCGCCTGCGCAACGAGATCATCCAGCCGATCCGGGTCGACGGCCGCGCCATGCGGGTCGGCGCCAGCTTCGGCATCGGCTGGGCCCACTGCGGCATGACGGCGGACGAAGTGCTGAAATCGGCCGACGAGCGGATGTACGTGGAGAAACGTTCTCGTCCCAAACAACACAGGCGTGCGGGATAACCCCAGGTCAGCGCCCGGGTGATGGGAAGAACACCCGTTTGAGGTCGCGGGAACCGGTAGGCTCGCCAATCAGCCACGTACGCATCTGGACCGCACCTGCTGAGGAGTACCTAGGGATGACGCCCGGCAACAACGGCGCGAGCACGCCCGAGGACGACGACCCGTTCGGCTACCTCTACGCCGATGGTCAGGCCAACGGCGCCCAGCCGCCCACGGGCGGCTACGGCTACCCGGGCTCCGTCAACAGAGTGCGCGCGGTCGGCGAGCGCCAGTACGGCCAGCCGGGGGCCCCGGCGGCCGGCTACGGCCAGGTGCCGCAGCAGCAGGGCTACGGCCAGCCGAACCCGCACTACGCGGCGCCCGAGACCATGCCGGGCGGCGCCCCCACGACCCGTCAGGCGCCGATGGGCGGCGCGGGCGGCGGCGGGCGCGGCCGTGGGCCCAACACCAAGGGCCTGCTGATCGGCGCGATCGCGGTGGTCGCCGCGGTCGTGATCGGCATCGGCGTCGCCATGATGAACGGCAACGACGACGACAAGGACAAGGCGGGCGGCGCGTCGAGCAGCCCGACCGCCTCGCAGAGCGCCTCGGCGTCCGCGTCGGCGTCCGCTTCCACGGCCGCCGGTGAACTGCCGGAGATCGATGCGAAGGCCCTGCGGCTGGAGGGCGGCACCACCACCGCGTCCGACGTCAAGGGCGCCAAGTCCGACGGCGGGATCTATGTGGCGGGCTTCAACAACGTCGGCGCTGCCGTGACCTGGAGCGTGGACGTCCCCTCGGACGGCAAGTACACGCTGCACACCGGCTACGGCGTGCCCGGCGTCGACGCCACCGCCACCCTCACGGTCAACGGCACGGCGCAGACCAACCCCCTCTCGCTGAAGAACTGGGCGAACGCACCAGCGGGCAACTGGGAGAAGGGCTGGACGAAGACGTACAACTACCTCCAGCTCAACAAGGGCACGAACACGATCCGGATCTCCTGCGAGCAGGGGAACCAGTGCAACGCCTACCTCGATCAGCTGTGGCTGACGCAGGGCTGGTCGAAGTAGCCGGTCCCCCGGGGGCCTCCCCGAGGCCCGCCGCCGTCCGGCGCTCCTACGCCGCCGTGGCCTCGCCCGTCACAGCCACCTGGTCCAGCAGCTCCTCATAGGTCCGCCGGTCGAACTCGCCCGCCACCGGGGCCAGTACGGTCGCCGCGGACAGGGCCGCCGCGCGGGCCAGGCGCTGGGGCCACGGCAGGTGTTCCACCAGGCCCGCGAGCAGGCCCGCGGCCGCCGAGTCGCCCGCACCCGTCGGATTGCCCTGGATGCGGCGCGGCGGGACCGCGCGCCAGCGGCCCTCCGCGTTCACCGCGAGCAGGCCCTGCGCGCCCAGTGAGGCGACCACCGTGTGCGCCCCGCGCCGGCGGGCGTCCCGGGTGGCCACCGATGGATCGTGGGAGCCGGTGAGTTCGGCCAGTTCGTCGGCGTTCGGCTTGACGATGTCCGGGCGGGCGGCGACCCCACGGCGCAGCGGCTCACCGCTGGTGTCCAGCAGCACGGGCGCGCCCACCGCACGTGCCGTGCGCACCAGTTGGGCGTACGCCCCCACCGGCACCCCCGGCGGCAGGCTGCCGCACAGGGCCACCGCGGCGGCGGACGCGACCAGGTCCTCGTACGCATCCAGGAAAGCCGACCACTCGGCGGGCGCTATCACCGGGCCCGGTTCGTTGAGCTGGGTGGTGTCGCCGGTCGTCCCGTCGACCACCGCGACCGTGCGCCGGGTGGCGCCCTCGACCGGGACGAGCGCGTCCACGACACCGGGTGTGCGGGCGAGCTGGTCCCGGAGGGAGCGGCCCGTCGCGCCGCCCGCGAAGCCGGTGGCGGTCACCTCATGGCCGAGCGCGGCGAGCACCCGGGCCACGTTCAGGCCCTTGCCGCCGGGACGTTCGGTCACCTCGGTCACCCGGTGCGAGGTGTGCGGCCTCAGCGCCCGTACGCGATAGGTGATGTCGAGAGCGGTGTTCAGCGTGACCGTGAGGATCACCTGGGGACCTCCCTCGATCGTCGTGACGGCGCGGTCCGGGTGGCGGGGATACCGGAGTGCGTTTGCCGTCGGCGGTGTGCGGAGGCTTGATCATGCCAAAAGAGTCGGCGGTCGGCCCAGTCCCCGGGGCCGACCGCCGCATGCCAACATGGGGATGAATCACCCCAGTTGGGGATCGACCACCCACTCGCCCCGGCGCATCACGCCCTTGAGGCCGAACTCGGCGTCCAGCAGCACCAGGTCGGCGTCCTTGCCGGGCTCCAGGGAACCCACCCGGTCGTAGAGGCCCAGCAGCTTCGCCGGGTTGGCCGAGACGGCGGCCACGACGTCCTCCACCGGCAGCCGGTCGACGGTGACCGCCCGCCGGAACGCGCGGTCCAGGGTGAGCGTCGAGCCGGCGATCGACCCGCCCTCGACCAGGCGGGCCACTCCGTCGGCCACCTCCACTTCCAGCGGGCCGAGCATGTAGCGGCCGTCGCCGAACCCGGCCGCGTCCATGGCGTCCGTGATGAACGCGACCCGCCCCGCGCCCGCGTGATGGAACGCCAGTTGCAGGGCGGCCGGGTGCAGATGCGTACCGTCGTCGATCAGCTCGACCGTGATCCGCTCGTCCTCCAGCAGCGCGGTGATGGGGCCGGGGGTACGGTGGCCGAGCGGCGGCATCGCGTTGAAGAGATGGGTCGCGACCGTGGCGCCCGCCTCGATCGCCTCCAGCGTCTGCTCGTACGTCGCGTCCGTGTGCCCGATCGCGGCGATCACGCCCTGCTCGGCGAGCAGCCGCACGGAGTCGAGGCCGCCGGGCAGTTCGGTGGCGAGGGTGACCATCTTCGCCCGGCCGCGCGCCGCGTCGATCAGCTTGCGGACCTCCGCCGGTTCCGGCGCGCGCAACAGCTCCTCGGAGTGCGCGCCCTTGCGGCACGGCGAGATGAACGGGCCCTCGAAGTGGATGCCGGCGATGTCGCCCTGCTCGGCGAGCTCGCTCAGCAGCCCGGCGCGCTGGACGAGGAAGTCCATGTCGCCGGTGACGGTCGAGGCGACGAGCGTGGTCGTGCCGTGCAGTCGGTGGGTGTGGACGCCCCGCAGGACGTCCTCGACGGTTCCGGAGGTGAAGGACGCGCCACCGCCGCCGTGGTTGTGGATGTCGACGAAGCCGGGGACCAGCCAGTGCCCTCGTACGTCGATGATCTCCGCGCCCGCGGAATCGTTCGTGGCGATCCGCGTGCCCTCCACGACCACGCGGCCGTCGTTCACGATCCCGGTGGGCAGCACCACCCGGGCACCGGCGAGAACCTTGCTAGCGGCCATCAGGTGGTTACCTCCGCAGGGTCAGTGGTTTCGAGGAGATCCCAGGCCATGAGCCCGGCACCGAGGCATCCGGCGGTGTCCCCCAGTGCCGCGGGGGCGATCGACGGCAGCTTCTGGAAGGTCACGCGTCGCCGTACGGCCGCGCGCAGTGGTGTGAACAACGTTTCCCCGGCCTCGGCGAGCCCGCCACCGATGATCAGGGTGCGCGGGTCCAGCAGGGTGAGCGCGGTGACGAGTCCGTCGGCGAGCGCGTCCACGGCGTCCTGCCAGACACCCCGCGCCCGGGGGTCGCCGGACTCGACGGACTTGGCGCAGTCTGCGGCGTCCGCCCCCGGATCGCCCGACGCCGCCGCCCAGGCCTCGCTGACGGCGGCGGCGGAGGCGTACCGCTCCAGGCAGCCGTGCTGGCCGCACGGACAGGGGGTCCCGCCCGGCCGTACGACGATGTGGCCGATCTCGCCCGCGAAGCCGTGCGCGCCGGCCTCCACCCGGCCGCCGACGCCGATGGCGCCCGCGATGCCGGTGCCGAGGGCCACGAACAGGAAGCGGTCTGTTCCCCTGCCCGCGCCGATCCGGCCCTCGGCGAGCCCTCCGGTGCGTACGTCGTGTCCGAGTGCGACGGGAACGCCGCCGAGACGGCCGCTGAGCAGATCGCGCAGCGGTACGTCACGCCAGCCGAGGTTGGCGGAGAAGGCGGCGATGCCGCGGTCGGCGTCGACGATGCCGGGCACGGCCACGCCGACGGCGGCCGCGGGTTCGCCGATGTGCCGCTCGCCGTGGGTGCGCAGATCAGCGGCGAAACCGAGGATGGACTCCACCACGGCGTCGGGCCCGCGCTCGCGTCCCGTAGCCCGCCGGGCCTGGTGCAGCAGCTCGCCCCCTGCCCCGACCAGGGCGGCCTTCATCCCGGTGCCGCCCACATCGAGGGCGATGACATGTCTCACGGGGAACAGTGTGAGGCCTGGACCCGAAAGAGGTCTAGTCCACTTGCGCGGGTGCGGACCTCAAGGCGGCAATATCCCGAATGGCGAGACAGCACGGCCCGGCGGCGATCCTGGGGCCAGTCGCATGTCAGCCCGTCCGGCTACCGTTCCCCCATGGAAGACCTCAACCCCCGGGAGAAGGCCGTCCTCGCCCTGGAGGGGCGCAGCTTCTCCGGGCCGGGGGCCAAGGAGCGGGCCATACGCGAGCAGCTGGACCTCGCGCCCGTGCGCTACTACCAGCTGCTCAACGCCCTCCTCGACGACCCCAGAGCCCTCGCGCACGCCCCGGTCACCGTCAACCGCCTCCGCCGCGTCCGCGACTCCCGGCGCGCCGAACGCTAGGCGCCGAACGCTGGGCGCGTGGCGGCTCGGCCGGGGGAGGGGTGCGCCTCATCGGGTGCCACGGCAGGTAGTACGGCGTGTGCGGGTCGTTCTGGGCTGGTCGCTCCCCCAAGTTCTCGGCTTCGCTCGAACAGGGGGGACCCTCATCGCGGCGGAGCCGCATATCGACACAGCCCCGCGCCCCTGAGGGGCGCCCCTGTCGGGGCACACCCTCTCAGGGGGCGAGCCCTACAGGGACGTGCGCCCGCGTCGGCGCCGCTAGGGTCGTCCCATGGGCAGCCACACGGACTCCTTGCCGACGCCCGCGACCCCGGCCGGGCGCGACGGTCTCGACGCCATCCTTACGCGGCCCGATCGGGCCGTCCTCGCGTTCGACTTCGACGGAACGCTCGCCCCGATCGTCCCCGACCCCGACCAGGCCCGCGCCCACCCCGACGCGGTCCCCGCCCTCACGGCCCTCGCCCCGAAGGTCGCCTCGATCGCGGTCGTCACCGGCCGCCCCGCCGGCGTCGCCGTCCGCTACGGCGGCTTCGCGGGCGTCCCCGGCCTCGAACACCTCGTCGTCCTCGGCCATTACGGCGCCGAACGCTGGGACGCCCGCACCGGCACCGTCACCGCCCCCGCCCCGCACCCCGGCGTCGCCGCCGTCCGCGCCGAACTTCCCGGCTTCCTGGAGCGGATCGGCGCCTGGCGCGGCACGTGGATCGAGGAGAAGGGACGCGCCGTCGCCGTCCACACCCGCCGCGCCGAGGATCCGCAAGCCGCTTTCGAGGCCCTGCGCGAACCCCTCGCCGAACTCGCCGCCCGCCACGGCCTGATCGTCGAACCCGGCCGTATGGTCCTGGAGCTGCGCCCGCCGGGCATGGACAAGGGGATGGCCCTGCTGGAGTACGTCCGCGAGACCGGCCCCGAAGCGGTCATGTACGCCGGCGACGACCTCGGCGACCTCCCCGCCTTCGCCGCCGTCGACGAACTCCGCTCCGCCGGCGTCCCCGGTCTGCTGGTCTGCAGCGGCAGCGACGAGGTCACAGAACTGGCGAAACGAGCGGACCTGGTGGTCGACGGCCCGCCGGGGGTGGTGCAACTTCTGAGGTCATTGGCACACCGGCTCGCGTGAACGCGCCCCGACAGGGGCGCGGGGCTGTGTCGATATGCGGCTCCGCCGCGATGGGGGTCCCCCCTGTTCGAGCGAAGCCGAGAACTTGGGGGAGCGACAAGCCCCCACCGGCCCGCAGCCGAAAAACAACCCGCTCAAACCTCAAGCGCAGCCAACTGATCCAAAAACCACCGCCCAGGAGGCAGCGCCGTAGCCCGAGCGGCCAGCGCCTCCGTGCGGGCGGCCCGCTCACCCGCCGGCATCGACAGCGCCTCGTGCAGCGCCCGCGCCGTGCCCACGATGTCGTACGGGTTCACGGCCACCGCGTCCCCCGCCAGCTCCTCGTACGCCCCCGCCTCCCGGGACAGCACCAGCGCGCAGCCCTCGTCGGAGACCACCGGGACCTCCTTGGCGACCAGGTTCATGCCGTCCCGGATGGGGTTCACGAGGGCCACGTCCGCCAGTCGGTACGCGGCCAGCGAGCGGGCGAAGTCGTCCTTCACATGCAGCACGACCGGCGTCCAGCTCGGCGTCATATAGCGGGAGTTGATCTCCTGTGCGACGCGCTGGACCTCCGCCGTGTACTCCCGGTACACGGCCAGGTCCTGGCGGGACGGATAGGCGAAGGCGACGTGGACGACCCGTTCGCGCCACTCCGGACGCGACTCCAGCAGCTCCTCGTACGCCAGCAGACCCCGCACGATGTTCTTGGACAGCTCCGTGCGGTCCACCCGCACGATCGTCTTCCGGGGGCGGCCGTCGGGAGTCGTCCCGACCTGCTCCCGCAGTGCGCCCATCCGCTCGTCCACGTCCGGCTGGTGTGCCCGCTTCCGCAGGAAGTCCGCGTCCGCGCCCAGGCCGTGGACCCCGATGCGCGTACCCGAGGGGATGCCGGGGCCGAGCACCGCGTGACAGCACTCCGTGAACGCGTCCGCCCACCGCTGGGTGAGGAACGCCGCCCGGTCCGCGCCCAGGATCCCGCCGAGCACCTGCGCCGCGATGTCGTCGGGCAGGAGACGGAAGTAGTCCGGCGGTGCCCACGGTGTGTGGGAGAAGTGGCCGATCCGCAGGTCCGGGCGGAGCGCGCGGAGCATCCGGGGGGTCAGGGCGAGGTGGTAGTCCTGGACCAGGACCGCCGCTCCCTGGGCCGCCTCCTGGGCCAGTGCCTCGGCGAACGCGTGGTTGTACGCCTCGTACGCCGCCCACTGCCGCCGGAACTCCGTGCCGAAGACCGGCTCCAGCGGTGTCTGGTACAGCATGTGGTGCACGAACCACAGCACCGAGTTCGCGATGCCGTTGTACGCGTCCGTGTGCACCTGCGCGTCGATGTCGAGCATCCGTACGCGCTGCCCGCCCGTGTCGGCCGGATCCAGCGCACCACCCGTCCGGCGTACCGCCTCGCGGTCACCGTCGTTCAGGGCCGCGCAGACCCATACCGCGTCCGCGTCCGGGCCGATCGCCGACAGGCCGGACACCAGCCCGCCCCCGCCGCGCCGGGCCGTGAGCGTCCCGGTCTCGTCCAGGGCGTACGAGACCGGGCCGCGGTTGGAGGCGACGAGGATCCGAGCCGCATGCGTGACAGCCATGCCTCGAAACTTAGCCCCGTCTCGAAACGCTCAAACGTGCGGTTCGGCCGTATGCGGAACCGTATACAACGCGTTCGGCGCGGAAGCCGCCGGTCAACTCAGGCCGCCTTCCGTCGCACGTACTCCTCGATCTGAACCATCGGCGGCCTCTCCTCCGTGTCCACCGAGTACGTGCGCGGCTCGAAGCCGTCCCTGCCCCGTTCGAACTGGATGAGGGAGGGGCGGATCAAATGGCCGCGGGCCAGGCGGAGCTGTGCCGTGCGGTAGATCGCGGCGGCCATACGGCCCAGCGCCTGCCCGTCCTGGTGGCGGTGCTTGCGCACGCCGACGTCGACCTGGGCGAGGGCGTCCAGGCCCACCAGGTGCAGGGCGTCGACCAGCATGCCCAGCTCGACGCCGTACCCGACCGGGAACGGGAGCTGTTCCAGCAGGGAGCGGCGGGCCGCGTACTCGCCGCCGAGCGGCTGGACGAAGCCGGCCAGCTGCGGCCAGTGCATGTTGAGCAGCGGGCGCGCCATCAGTTCGGTGACCCGGCCGCCCTGGCCCGCGGCAGCGCCCAGCGGCCGGTCGTACATCGCCTTCACGAGGTCCACGCCCGGGTCGGTGAGCAGTGGGCCCACGATCCCGGAGACGAAGTCGGACGAGAACTCCTTGAGGTCGGCGTCGATGAAGCAGACGATGTCACCGCTGGTGACCAGGAGGGACCGCCACAGCACCTCGCCCTTGCCGGGCACGGCCGGGATGTGCGGCAGGATCGCGTCGCGGTGCACCACCCTCGCGCCCGCCGCCGCCGCGACCTCGGAGGTGCGGTCCGTGGAGCCGGAGTCGACGACGACGATCTCGTCGACGAGCGGAACCTGCTGCATGAGGTCGTGTCGGATGACGGCGACGATCTCGCCGACCGTCTCCTCCTCGTTGAGCGCGGGCAGCACGACGGAGACCGACTGGCCCGTGCTGCGTTTGGCGGCCAGGATCTTGTGGAGCGGGCGATCGGTCACGGACCAGGAGCGGGTGCTCAGCCAGCGCTCGACTTCTTCCAGCACAGTCTGCGGCTCCTCACGTTCGTATGACGACGATGGTCGAAAGGGGTGGTCAAACGGGTATCTGTGTGATCCATCTCGCGGTTCGGACGACTATCTCAACTGTCCTGGCCTTCGGTTACAGTCTTGAACAACGCCGGTGACCATCGCATGTCGGGGGTCGCCGCGCAGCACACCGGTGAAACAACCGCATACAGCTCATCCAGAGGGGCAGAGGGACACGGCCCGATGAAGCCCCGGCAACCCTCCAGTCGGTTCTCGTAGATCAGTCTTGATCGTTTTCGCGAGGCTCCCGGCTAGGGAAGGTGCCAAATCCGTCTCACGGCGAGGTGCGTCGTGAGGAAGATGAGGAGAAAGGGCCTCGCCTGACATGGCTGTGCAGACAGTTGCAAGCACCACGGAGTCCGTCGACCTGGGTCCCGCCGCGGCCCTCTCCTGTCGCGAGTGCGGCCACCGCGTGCCGCTCGGCCCGGTCTTCGCCTGCGAGGAGTGTTTCGGCCCGCTGGAGATCGCGTACGACTTCTCGGGCTACGACACCGAGGAACTGCGGAAGCGGATCGAGGCGGGCCCCGCGAACATCTGGCGCTATGCGCCGCTGCTGCCGGTCCCGGCCGACGTCGCCGGCAAGCCGAACCTCAACCCGGGCTGGACCCCGCTGGTCAAGGCCGACAACCTGGCGCGCGAGCTGGGTGTGACCGGCGGGTTGTATGTGAAGGACGACTCCGGTAACCCGACGCACTCCTTCAAGGACCGGGTCGTCGCCCAGGCCCTGGAGGCCGCCCGCGCCTTCGGCTTCACCACCCTCTCCTGCTCCTCCACCGGCAACCTCGCCGGTGCGGTGGGCGCCGCGGCCGCCCGCGCCGGCTTCCGCTCCTGCGTCTTCATCCCGCACGACCTGGAGCAGGGCAAGATCGTCATGGCCGCGATCTACGGCGGCGACCTCGTCGGCATCGAGGGCAACTACGACGACGTGAACCGCTTCTGCTCCGAGCTGATCGGCGACCCGGCCGGCGAGGGCTGGGGCTTCGTCAACGTCAACCTCCGTCCGTACTACGCGGAGGGGTCCAAGACCCTGGCGTACGAGATCGCCGAGCAGCTTGGCTGGCGACTGCCCGACCAGCTCGTGGTGCCGATCGCCTCCGGCTCGCAGCTCACGAAGATCGACAAGGGTCTCCAGGAGCTGATCAAGCTCGGGCTCGTCGAGGACAAGCCGTACAAGATCTTCGGCGCGCAGGCCGAGGGCTGCTCGCCGGTGTCGGTCGCCTTCAAGGCCGGCCACGACGTCGTACGGCCGCAGAAGCCGAACACGATCGCCAAGTCGCTGGCGATCGGCAACCCGGCAGACGGCCCTTACGTCCTCGACATCGCGCGCCGCACGGCCGGTGCGGTGGAGGACGTCACGGACGAGCAGATCGTCGACGCGATCAAGCTGCTCGCCCGTACCGAGGGGATCTTCGCGGAGACGGCGGGTGGCGTCACGGTGGGCGTGACGCGCAAACTCATCGAGAGCGGCGTGCTCGACCCGACGAAGACGACCGTCGTGTTGAACACCGGGGACGGTCTGAAGACGTTGGACGCTGTGGCCGGCACCGGACTGACCGCGACGATCCGTCCGAACCTCGACTCCTTCAAAGAGGCCGGCCTCGTCTGACCTCCTGCCAGCCCCGCCCCGCCAGCCGTACCCCGACCGGAGGTCACACCGTATGAGCGTCACCGTCCGCATCCCCACCATCCTGCGCACCTACACCGGCGGCCAGGCCGAAGTGAGCGCCGAGGGCGCGACCCTCGCGCAGGTCATCGCCGACCTGGACAAGAACCACGCCGGCATCGGCGCCCGGGTCCTGGACGACCAGGGCAATCTGCGCCGCTTCGTCAACGTGTACGTGAACGACGACGACGTCCGCTTCGAGCAGGGCCTTGAGACGGCGACGCCGGACGGCGCGGGCGTCTCCATCATCCCCGCGGTCGCCGGTGGCTGACGATCGGTCACCCGCCTGATCGTTACCCTCGGTAATGCCGAACACCGAGAGTTCATCGAATTGCCCTCTCCGCGAGAAAGCGGAGGGGGCA
Source organism: Streptomyces sp. CGMCC 4.7035 (assembly GCF_031583065.1). Classification (GTDB taxonomy): domain Bacteria; phylum Actinomycetota; class Actinomycetes; order Streptomycetales; family Streptomycetaceae; genus Streptomyces; species Streptomyces yaanensis. Next base: position 7,690,713 of record NZ_CP134053.1, on the reverse strand, counting down.
ATTCTGTATGGTTGAGCGCGGTACAGTTGGGGAACACGCTCCCGGTTTCCCCGCCGGGCACCCCGGGTTCCTGCCGTACGCCCGACAAGAAGTAGCCAAAGTGTGCAGGGCTTTTGCGCCAATCCTCCCTTTTGTGGGGCCCGACTTGCCCTGAATTCGGGCGAATTCTTCGTACATTCCCGACCGGTCGTGCCCGGAATTCTCGTCCGATTGACCTGTTGCAGACGGCAGTTGGACAGATACATTCAGCCGCGGTCGACGCGTTCCGGCGCACGCCCCCAACCGTTGGGGGGTGAGGTCTGACCCGGATCCGCGAAGTGTGGATCTGTGCAAGGGCCAGTAATAGGGGAGTTAGGCATGGCTCAGGGCACCGTCAAGTGGTTCAACGCGGAGAAGGGGTACGGCTTCATCGCGGTCGACGGTGGTGCGGATGTTTTCGTCCACTACAGCGCGATCCAGATGGACGGCTACCGCACCCTGGAAGAGGGTCAGCGGGTCGAGTTCGAGATCTCGCAGGGTCAGAAGGGGCCGCAGGCGGACATGGTCCGACTGGCCGGCTGAAGTGCGCGCCGACGACTGAACTGTTTCGACGTGTCGAGGGGCTCGTATCCCGTTGGGGTACGGGCCCCTCGGTCTGTTCGGCTACCGGCCCCTGTCCGTTCGGGTACAGGCGCCTCGGTCTGTTCGGGTACGGGTACCCCGGTTGTTCGGGTGCGGACTCCCCGGCGGTCCGGGTGTGAACCCACGGCCGGCCCGAACCGCCCGGCGCCGGGGGCGCGCACCGTGCGCGCCCACCTGCGGATCATGCACCCCTGTTCACCTCCCGATCCCCGAGAGCCGCTTGCACTCGACAGGGGCGAGTGCTAATCATTGGCGTTAGCACTCTGAAGGTGAGAGTGACAAAGAAGGACCGGGTCGGTGAGGCCCGCGGACCGGGTGGGGCAAGGAACCACGAGGTCGGCGAGCCGTCCGTCGCGGGCGCGGGCGCGGTCCGAAGGAATCACCCCCAGTCCTGGAGGGACCACTTCACATGGCCAAGATCATCGCGTTCGACGAGGAGGCGCGGCGCGGCCTCGAGCGCGGCATGAACCAGCTCGCGGACGCCGTCAAGGTGACCCTCGGCCCCAAGGGCCGGAACGTCGTCCTCGAGAAGAAGTGGGGCGCCCCCACGATCACCAACGACGGTGTCTCCATCGCCAAGGAGATCGAGCTCGAGGACCCGTACGAGAAGATCGGCGCCGAGCTGGTCAAGGAAGTCGCCAAGAAGACGGACGACGTCGCCGGTGACGGTACGACCACCGCGACCGTCCTCGCTCAGGCGCTCGTCCGCGAGGGTCTGCGCAACGTCGCCGCCGGTGCCAACCCGATGGCCCTGAAGCGCGGTATCGAGAAGGCCGTCGAGGCCGTCTCCGGTGCCCTGCTGGAGCAGGCGAAGGACGTCGAGACCAAGGAGCAGATCGCCTCCACGGCCTCCATCTCCGCCGCCGACACCCAGATCGGCGAGCTGATCGCCGAGGCCATGGACAAGGTCGGCAAGGAAGGCGTCATCACCGTCGAGGAGTCCCAGACCTTCGGTCTGGAGCTGGAGCTCACCGAGGGTATGCGCTTCGACAAGGGCTACATCTCGGCGTACTTCGCCACCGACATGGAGCGTATGGAGGCGTCGCTCGACGACCCGTACATCCTGATCGCCAACTCCAAGATCGGCTCCGTCAAGGACCTGCTCCCGCTCCTGGAGAAGGTCATGCAGTCGGGCAAGCCGCTGCTGATCATCGCCGAGGACGTCGAGGGCGAGGCCCTGTCGACCCTGGTCGTCAACAAGATCCGCGGCACCTTCAAGTCCGTCGCCGTCAAGGCCCCGGGCTTCGGTGACCGCCGCAAGGCCATGCTCGGCGACATCGCCATCCTCACGGGCGGCGAGGTCATCTCCGAGGAGGTCGGCCTCAAGCTGGAGAACGCGACCCTGGACCTCCTGGGCCGCGCCCGCAAGGTCGTCATCACCAAGGACGAGACCACCATCGTCGACGGCGCCGGCTCCGCCGACCAGGTCGCGGGCCGTGTGAACCAGATCCGCGCCGAGATCGAGAACAGCGACTCGGACTACGACCGCGAGAAGCTGCAGGAGCGCCTGGCGAAGCTCGCCGGCGGTGTCGCGGTCATCAAGGCCGGTGCCGCCACCGAGGTGGAGCTCAAGGAGCGCAAGCACCGCATCGAGGACGCCGTCCGCAACGCGAAGGCGGCCGTCGAGGAGGGCATCGTCGCCGGCGGTGGCGTGGCCCTGATCCAGGCCTCCTCGGTCTTCGAGAAGCTGGAGCTGACGGGCGACGAGGCCACCGGTGCCGCCGCCGTCAAGCTGGCGCTCGAGGCCCCGCTGAAGCAGATCGCCGTCAACGCCGGCCTCGAGGGCGGTGTCGTGGTGGAGAAGGTGCGCAACCTGACCCCGGGCCACGGCCTGAACGCCGCGACCGGTGAGTACGTCGACCTGGTCAAGGAAGGCATCATCGACCCGGCGAAGGTGACCCGCTCTGCCCTGCAGAACGCCGCCTCCATCGCCGCGCTGTTCCTCACCACCGAGGCCGTCATCGCCGACAAGCCGGAGAAGGCCGCCGCGCCCGCCGGTGGCGGCATGCCGGGCGGTGACATGGACTTCTGATCCTTTCGAGGATCGGTTCCGTCCGTAGTACCGAGGGCGGCACTCCCTGTTCGACAGTTCGACAGGGAGTGCCGCCCTCGGCGTTCTCGGTCAGCAGGCGGTGTAGTAGGAGCCGACCGCGGGCCGGCCCGTGTAGTTGGGGCCGGCGTCGGGGTCGGCGCCGACATAGCGGAACGGGAGTGTCACGGCCCGCCCGCCTTCGAGGGTGAGCCGGTGGTGTCGGGCGCTGTAGCGGAACCCGGCCGCCCGCAGAGCCGACACGGCCGCCCGTCCCGCCGCCGAGCCGTCCGCCCGGCGCACCGACCCCGGATCGAAGTGCGCGGCCAGCAGCCCGGCGGGGGCGAGCCACCCAGCTGGTCGCCGACGTAGTGCAGTCCGTGCACGCAGGTGATCAGGTCATACGTCCGCACCGGGGCCCAGGACGAGACGGAGCCGACGACCTCCTCCAGGGCGGGCGGAGTCGGGACGGGGACGAGCGGGCCCACCAGGTCGACGCCGGTGAGCACCGCGTCGGCGGGCAGGCCGACATTCTCGGGACGAGCCGAGATTCTCGGGACGAGAGCGCGTGTCCGGGATCACAAGGCGGGCGGGATGCCGGGGGTGGGCGGGTCGGTTGACGCGGACGTAGCATCCATACGCATGCGCATGCACATACCATCTGGTATCCCTATGAGGAGTTCCCCCCCAGTGACCGTCACCCCTGCCGAGTCGTCCCGCGCCGCCGGGATCCTGTCCCGCCCGGTCTCGATCAACGGCCTCACCGTCCCGAACCGCATCGTGATGGCGCCCATGACGCGCATGTTCTCCCCGGGCGGCGTCCCCGGTGACGACGTGGTGTCGTACTACTCCCGCCGTGCCGCCGCCGGCGTCGGCCTGATCGTCACCGAGGGCACCTACGTCGGCCACGACTCGGCCGGGCAGAGTGACCGCGTCCCGCGGTTCCACGGCGAGGAGCAGCTGGCGGGCTGGGCGAAGGTGGCCGAGGCGGTGCACGCGGCGGGCGGCACGATCGTGCCGCAGCTGTGGCACATCGGCATGGTGCGCAAGGCCGGCGAACCGCCGTACGCGGACGCCCCGGCGGTCGGCCCGTCCGGCATCCGTCCCGACGGCACCGAGGGCACGGGCAAGGCCATGACCCAGCAGGACCTGGACGACGTGATCGCGGCCTTCGCCGAGGCGGCCGCCGCGGCGGAGCGGATCGGCTTCGACGGCGTGGAACTGCACGGCGCGCACGGCTATCTGATCGACCAGTTCCTGTGGGCGGGCACCAACCGCCGCACGGACGCGTACGGCGGCGACCCCGTGGCCCGTACAAAGTTCGCGGCGGAGATCGTGGCAGCGGTACGGGAGGCGGTCTCGCCGGAGTTCCCCGTCATCTTCCGGTACTCGCAGTGGAAGCAGGACGCGTACGACGCGCGGCTCGCCGAGACGCCCGAGGAGCTGGAGTCGATCCTCACCCCGCTCGCCGCGGCCGGCGTCGACGCCTTCCACGCCTCCACGCGCCGCTACTGGCTGCCGGAGTTCGACGGCTCGGACCTCAACCTCGCGGGCTGGACGAAGAAGCTCACGGGCAAGCCGGCCATCACGGTCGGTTCGGTGGGCCTGGACGGCGACTTCCTCCGCGGCTTCATGGGGGAGGGCGCTCCGGTCAAGGGCATCGACAACCTCCTGGACCGGCTGGAGTCGGAGGAGTTCGACCTGGTCGCGGTCGGCCGCGCCCTGCTCCAGGACCCCGAGTGGGCGGCGAAGGTCCTCGCCGGCCGCTTCGACGACGTGAAGCCGTACGACGCGGCGGCGCTGAAGACGCTGAGCTGAGCCTCGGCCCGGCCGGGGCGGCGCCTTCGCCGTACGGGGCGGCGCCCTGGTCGCCGGGTTCAACTCCCGCTAGCGTATGGGGACATGCGGATCCTGCATCTGTCGGACACGCACCTGGAGCGCACCGACGCGCCGAACAAGTACGGCGTCAACGCGACCGAGTCCCTGCGCCTGATGCTCACGGAACTCCGCCACCAGCGGGACGTGGACGCGATCGTGGTGAGCGGTGACCTCGCCAACGACGGGGCGGTGGACGCGTACACGGCCGTACGCGAGCTGCTGCGCGACTTCGCGCTGACCAAGAACGCCCCGGTCGTCTACAGCACGGGCAACCACGACGAGCGCCAGGCCTTCGCCAAGGTGCTCGGGAGCGGGCACCTGGAGGCGGACGGCACCGACCGCGCCGAGAAGGTCCTGGCCTCGGGGGACTTGGAGCGGGCGGCGGTGAGCGCGATCGGCGGCTACCGCTTCGTCACGCTGGACTCGCTGGTGCCGGGCGAGGTGTACGGGCACCTCGGCGAGGCCCAGCTGGACTGGCTGCGGGAGGTGTTGCGCACACCGGCGCCGCGGGGAACGGTGCTGGTGTTCCACCACCCGCCGATCACCCTGGACATCGAGATGCAGCGGGCCTTCGGCCTGCGGAACCCGGCGGACCTGGCGGACGCGATCCGCGGCACCGACGTCCGGGTCGTCCTCACCGGCCACTTCCACCTCCAGATGTTCGGTTTCCTGGAGTCGACGCCGGTCTGGGTCACGCCGGGTGTGGTCAACCGCATCGACCTCACCACCGCGCCCGGCACGGAACGCGCCGTACGCGGTGCGTCGGCCTCACTGGTGGAGCTGGGCGGCCCGTCGAGTCCGCTGTTCCACACCTTCCATGCCCGCGACCCGCGCGCCCACGAGACGGTGTACGAGCTGGACGAGGACCAGACGCGGAGCTTTCTCGAACGGCGTAGGCCTCGCAGCTGAGGCGGCGTTTCTGGTTTCTGGTGTGCTTGTGCTGCGGTTCTGCGGCCGTTGGGTGTGCTTCTGCATGCTTCTGATCTGCTTCCGGCCCACTTCTGCCTGTTCCTGACCTGCTACCGCCTCCCCTCTGCCTGCTCCTGACCCGCTGCATGGGCTTGTTGGGGCGCCGTATCTGGCCAGGTTAGACGCGGGGAATACACGCTGTGTGGCGTATCGGAAACTCAGCGTGGAGGTAGCAGAGGTGCGGTCAACCGAAGAGGTCGTCGAGTCGTTGAGGGTCGCCCTGGAGAGGGTCGGCGTCGTCCTGCCGTCGTTGTGCGTCGATCCGGTCACCGGCGCGAGCCAGGAGCCGTTCGCCCTGGTGGAGCTGGGGCGCTGCAATGTACAGACGGCCCAGCGGCTGGCGGACGTCCTGTGCTCGATGCCGGTGGGGGAGGAGCTGCGGGCGCGGGTGCGGCAGCTCAACCGGGAGCGGCGACTGCCCTGAGCCGTGCTGAGAAGCGGCTGAGAATCGGAGCTGGGGGACGACGTCAACATCTCGTACCACTGGGACGCGGGGCACGGCGCCGACAACGACCCGGGTGACTTCATCAAGTGGATCGCCGAGGTGACGGGCTACGGGCCGGGAAGAAGTCAGCGCCCCCACCCGCCGGGTTCACCGAGGAGCGGGAGGCCGGCGTTGTCCGATCAGGATCGCCTGCCAGAGCGCGAGGAGCAGCAGTGTGCCGGTTTCGGCCAGGAGACTGAGCAGGGCTTGCGGGGCGGGAAGCAGACCCTTTTCCGTGAACCCGAACACTCCCACGGTGCGTGAGGCGGTGAAGCCGCCGAGGGCGCCGAGCGCCACACCGGCCGCGGCGACCTTCAGCAGCGGCGGCATCCCGATCAGCAGCAGCGCGGCGACCGCGAAGGAGACGCTCGCCTGGAGCAGGAACAGGGGGCCGACGATGCGGAGGAAGCGGTATTCGTCGAGGTAGAGCTGGGCGTGGATGGATCCGCTTGCGGCGAGGGTGGCGGCGATCGCCGCACGCATGGCCGGAGCGAGGAGTCGACCGGTGCTCATGCCAGCCTCTCGTCCTTGATCGCCAGCTCCCGGTCGCCCTGCCGGTAGCCCACGGTACGAATGCCCAGCGCGTCCTTGAGCTGTCGGGCGGGCACCACCTGCGGAGTCGGGGCGGGGGCCCGCCCCGGCTTCGGCAGCGGGTAGGCGGTGGTGGTGGCGGAGTGGAAGGTGATGTTGCCCTCTGTCTTGGTGAACAGCTGGTGAACGTGCCCGTTGAGACAGGTGACCGAGGAGAACCGGCGCAGGAGCGCGATGACCTTCAGTGCATCGTCCGTACTCCAGCCCCACCGCGGGTACATGGCGAACAGCGGGATGTGGCTGAAGACCACTATGGGGGTGTCTGGCGACAGTCCTGCGAGGTCCTTGCGGACGAAATCGATCTGGGCGTTGCCGAGGTGACCGAGCTTTTCCAGGCTCAGGGTGTTGACCAAGGCGATGAAGTGCACGCCGTGGGTGTCGAAGCTGTACCAGCCGTCGCCGAGCGTGCCCTTGCCGAAGATCTGCCGGTAGGCGCGGCCCGCATCGCCGATGGAGTCGTGCTCGCCCGGCACGGTGAAGACGCGGTCCGTCTGCAGACCGGTCATCATCTGCCTGACCTGGTCGAACTGCGCGGCCGTGGAGAGGTGCGTCAGGTCGCCGCTGTGCATGACGAAGTCGGGCCTGAAGCCGAGCGAGTTGACCTGGTTGATCGCTTCGGTGAAGGAACCGGCCACGTCCGTGTTCGCCGGGCCCTGGAAGCCGATATGGCTGTCGGAGACCTGCACGAACCGCAGCGCGTCGCTTCCCGCTGCCGTGGCCCCGGCGGGCGCGGCGGCCCCGGCGGCGTCCCGGGAGTCGGCGATGTGGCTGATCACCTCCCCACTGGCCACGGTCAGCACCACGGCCCCGCCGAACCACCCGGCGTGTCGCAGGAGTTGGCGCCGGGTCATACCGTGTTCCCCGGCGGGCCGCCCGGGTTCGCCGACCGGCGCTCCGTCGTGACTGTCGTGGTACTCGCTCATCGGGTCACCTCCACGGTGGCGGTCATGAACGGATGGATGGTGCAGAGGTAGGCGTACGTGCCGGGCTTGGTGAACGTGTAGCTGTAGGCGGCGTGGGTGGCCAGGGCGGCCGAGTGCAACGGGCCGCCTGATCCGGCGCTGGTGACGGTGTGGGCGTCGGTGTCCTGGTTGGTCCAGGTCACCGTCGTGCCCGCCTTGACCTTCAGCGTGGCCGGGGAGAAGGCGAAGTTCTTGATCGCCACGGCGTCCCCGGCCACCGGCGCGGCGGGCGCGCCCGTGCTCGGGGAGCTCTTGGGCATGCTCATGTGGGGCATCCCCGAGGCGCCGGGAGTGGAGCCCGCCGTGTCCCCCGGCCCGGCGGTACCGGGCGTCCCGGCCGTCCGGCTCTGCCCCGGGCCGGGTGTGATGGCGCCGGCTGCGGCGGACGGGGAATGCGACGACTGGCCGCACGCACTGAGCAGCCCCAGCGCGCCGACGGTGGTGACGGTGGCGACGGCCAGTCCGGCCGCCACGCGTGATCGCCGACGCGGTCGACGAAAGTCCAGGTACATGGCGTTCGTTCCTCTGATGTCGCGGGTGTGAGGCTCTTGTCCGACTTCACGGGTGACAGGTGTTGGCGGTTCGGTCGAAACGCACCTTTTGTTGGGTTTCTCTGTGCGTCACCGGCCTGTACTGTGCGTAACGCGACAAAACATCACATATGCGTGATGATCGGCTTATGCCATGGAGTTCCCGAAAACGTGGTCCAATGGCCGATCCGGATCGCTCCACGCGCCGTGTCTCCGGTAAAGGGACCGTTTCGACCACGGACGAGGAACTGCTCCGCACTCTGTATGCCGAGCACGCGGGACCCCTGTTCCACTACGTGCTGCGGCTGACCTCAGGAGACCGGCAATGGGCCGAGGATGTCGTGCAGGAGACGTTGCTGCGGGCGTGGCAGCACCCCGCCGCGTTCGACCCCGCGCGCGGTCCGGCGCGGGCATGGCTGTGTACGGTCGCCCGGCATGTGGTCATCGACGCCCACCGGGCCCGGCGGGCCAGGCCGGCCGAGGTCGACGGCGAGGCCCTGGAGCGGGCTGCCGAGCAGACCCTGGGCGAGGACCAGATCGAGCAGGCCCTGCAGAGCTGGGCGGTGGCCGACGCCATCCGGACGCTGTCCCCGGACCACCGTGCCGTACTGCTGGAGACGTACTACCGGGGCCGGACCATGGCGGAGGCCGCGGATGTGCTGAGCATCCCGCTGGGCACCGTCAAGTCGCGGACGTACTACGCCCTGCGCGCCCTCCGGCTGGCGCTGCAGGAACGGGGCATCGAGCCATGACCGCGGCATGGAGGAGGTGCCGACCATGAGTGCCGACCATGACGCCCTCCGGCTGGCGCTGGGGGGATACGTCCTGGGTGCGCTGTCCCCGGCGGAAACGGAACAGGTACGCGCCCACCTGGAGGTATGCGCCGAGTGCCGGGCGGAGCACGCCGAACTGGCGGGACTGCCCGCGCTGCTCTCGATGGTCACCGCGGCCGAAGCCGCGGGCCGGACGGTGTCCGCGGTCGGCGGGGACCTGGCCGATCGGCTGGTGCGGCGGGCGGCCGAGAGCGGGCAGGGTTCGCCGCCCGCACGGTCCGAGGGGCCCGCGGTGCCGCAGGCGTCCGAGGGGGGTCTGCTCGACCGGCTGCTCCAGCAGGCCGCGGCCCGGCGCCGCAGGAGCCTGCGGCTGCAACTGGCCGGCGCCGCCGCCTCCCTGGTGCTCATCGGGGCGGCGGCCGGCGGCACCTGGCTGGCGACCGTCGGGTCCGTGGGCGGCGAGGCGAGCCCGCCCGGACCGACCGCGCCGGCTCCTTCGCGCACCTTCTCCGGAAACGATCCCGCCACCGGTGTCTCCGCCTCCGTGCAGGTCTCGCCCTCCGCCTGGGGCAGTGTCCTGCGGGTTTCCGCCAAGGGGGCGCCCGCCGGAATCATCTGCCGCTTGCAGGCGGTCGGGCCCGCCGGGGCCAGGGCGGATGGTGCCACCTGGCGGGCGGGCGAGTATCCCACCGGCACCACGATCCCCGGGGCGGTCCCCATGTCCCCGGGCGTCATCGACCACTTCGAGATCATCGCGGGCAACGGGCAGAAGCTGGTCACGATCCGGGCGTGAGGCGAGGGAGTCCGGGCGAAACGGAGTCCGGGCGAAATCAGAGTCCGGGCGAAATCAGAGTCCGGGCGAAATCGACTAAAAGGCGCGAATGGCTCGAACCGTCAGGTGTGCGCCGTGCGTGGAACTGTATGAGCGCTCACACGCAGGTTCCGGCACCTCGACCACCCGCAGCCACAGAAGAGCCAGAAAAGCCAGAAGACCATGTCTGTGACAGATTTCGCCCCCACGAGCTCACTGCTCTCACCGCCCCGCCACCACCAGGCGCTTCTCGCCCTGCCCGCGCAGGAGGCGCATGTCTCCGCCGCTCGTCACTTCGTGGCAGAACTGCTGGAGTGCTGGAGCGTTCCCGAGAGCGAGCGGGACTCCGCCGTTCTCATCGTCGATGAACTCGCCGCCAACGCCGCCCAGTACGGCCGCGCGTGCATGACGCTGCTGCTCGTCCTCGACCACGGCACTCTGCACATCGTGGTCAGCGACTCCGGAACCGCCGTGGAGCGTCGTCACCACGATGTCGCCCCGGACGAACACGGTCGCGGCACCGGCATCGTCGAGTACCTCGCACAGTCGACCGAGGTCCACCAGACGCGCGGCGGCCGTGAGGTCCGCGCCTGCCTCCGGTGCTCGGTATGACCGCGGACGTCGACCCGGACACCGGCGGGGGATTCGACACCCCGCTCCCCTGTGAGGCGTATGCGAACGCCCCGGACCTGCGCCGCGAGATTCGCCGGGTGCACGCGCTCGGGGCCGAACGCGACGGCCGCCGAGCCGGGATGGACACCGGCCCGCCACGGGTCGACACGGTGGCCGCCGAACGTGTCCACCTGCTCCGCCGGGCCGCCCTCATGGACCGGATGGCGCTGGAGGCCCCAGGCTCCGGCGCGGTCGGCGCCGCCCGCCGCGCCGCCGAACAGCTCGTGCTGTACGACCGTCGCCACCCCGAGCTGGTGGCCGGCCCCCGCCGCCCCGACTCGATCGAGTCCGGCCCCGGCCGCCGCCCCTACGTCCGCCAGGAATACGCCGCCTGGACGGCCGCCGGGTGCCCCGGCACCTGAACCGAACCGCGCCCCCGGTTCACCGGGGGAGGGGCCCGGAGCGGGGGAGGCCGAAGGCGTAGGTCGCCAGGAAGCCGACCCCGTAGCCCGTCAGCAGCCCGCCCGCATAGATCGCCGCCGTCGTCCCCAGCCCCCGGTTGCCCGCCAGCAGCGGGAACAGGGCCCAGCCCGACGGGCCGATCGCCGTCGCCCCCACCTTGTCGCCGAGCATCGCGAAGCAGCCGATGAAGGCGCCGCCCGCCGCGCCGCCCGCGCAGGCCGTGAGGAACGGGCGCCCCAGAGGCAGCGACACCCCGTAGATCAAGGGCTCGCCCACGCCCAACAGACCGGCCGGCAGCGCCGACTTGATCGTCGTACGGATGGAGGCGTCGTGGCGCAGCCGGACGTACACCGCGATCGCCGCGCCCACCTGGCCCGCGCCCGCCATCGCCAACAGGGGCAGCAGGACCGTGGAGCCCTGCTGCTCGATGAGGGTGGTGTGGATCGGGATCAGGGCCTGGTGCAGGCCCAGCATGACGAGGGGGAGGAAGAGGCCGCCGAGGACCAGACCCGCCGCCGCGCCCGTCGTCGTGAGGAGCCAGTTCGCCGCCGTGCCGATGGCCGAGGAGATCTCCCCGGCCGCGTACATCAGGCCGTAGAGCGTCACCAGGCCCGGGACGAGGACCGTGAGCGCCGGGGTCACCAGCACGTCCAGCGTCTCCGGGACCCACGTGCGGCACCACTTCTCCACGCACGTCGCCAGCAGCGCCGCCGCCAGGGCGCCCAGCACTCCGCCCTGGCCGGGAGCGAGCGCGGTGCCGAACACCGTGACCTTCGCGACCCCCGGGTACACCACGACCGCCGCCACCGCGCCGCCCAGCACCGGGGTGCCGCCGAACTCCTTCGCCGTGTTGTGGCCCACGAAGACCGCGATCAGGGCCATGAAAGCGGAGGAGAGGGCGGCGAGGGCGGGGGTGAGGGACGGCAGTAGGCGCAGGTTCAGGAGCAGGCCGTTCGCGCCCGCGAGGAAGCCGCAGCCGATCAGGGCCGGGATCAGCGGGACGAAGACGTTCGCCACGCGGCGCAGGAGCATCTTGCCGGGCGTGGCGTTGCGCCGCCGCCGCGCTTCCTTCAACTCGGCGCCGCGGGCGGCCAGTTCCGTGGCTTTCGTATGGACGAGCGTCTCGAACTCGGAGGCGACCTTCGCGGCCGTTCCCGGCCCGAGCACGATCTGGTACGTGTCGTCGTCCACGACCCCGAGCACCTCGGGCAGCGCCCGCAGAGCGTTCTCGTCCACGAGGGAGCGGTCGGCCAGGCCCAGCCGGAGGCGGGTCATGCAGTGGGCGACGGAGGTGACGTTCGCGGGGCCGCCGACCAGGGGGAGGAGCGCGGTGGCCGTGGCGGCGTGTGAGGTACTGGGCACCCGTCGAGCGTGCTGCCCGACGATCCGCCGCCGCGCGCGCCGCGCGGGGGACGCTCCCGCTCTCCTCCGTAAGGCGGTGGGTCTCCTGCGGAGGGCGGCGGGTGGTGGCGGCCCGCCGGGGTGGGGCCACTGCTTTTGCCGGGGTCGGTCGCGGGCGGTCCTTGCTCTCCTCCGGAAGGAGGCCGTGGCGGCCGGACGCCGCTGTCAGCCGTCCGCCTTTTTCAACGCCGCGCGCAGATGCCCCTCGCTCTCCGCCAGGAGCCGCGCCGCCGACGGCCCGTCCACGCCGCCCAGGATCGTCAGGATCGCGTTCTTGACCTCGCCGCCCGTGGCCGCGAGCGCGCGTTCGATCTCCTCGTCGCTCGCTCCCGTCGCCAGCGCCACGATCCGGCGGGAGCGGGCGCGCAGCTTGTCGTTGGAGGCGCGGACGTCGACCATCAGGTTCCCGTACGTCTTGCCCAGGCGGATCATCGTGATCGTCGAGAGCATGTTGAGGACCAGCTTCTGCGCGGTGCCCGCCTTCAGCCGTGTCGAGCCCGTCAGCAACTCCGGGCCGACCACGATCTCGATGCCGTGGTCGGCGGCCGCCGCGAGGGCGCTGTCCGCGTTGCAGGACAGACCGACGGTGAGCGCGCCGCGCGCCCTGGCGTGTTCCACCGCGCCGACCGCGTACGGTGTGCGGCCCGAGGCCGAGACGCCGACCACCGTGTCATGGACCGTCAGCGCCAGCGCGTCGAGGTCCCTCGCCGCCAGGTCCCTGGAGTCCTCCGCGCCCTCGACGGAGGTCACCATCGCGTCCGGGCCGCCCGCGATCAGGCCCACGACCTGGGAGGGGTCCGTGTTGAAGGTCGGCGGGCACTCGGACGCGTCGAGGATGCCGAGCCGCCCGGCGGTGCCCGCGCCCGCGTAGAGGAGCCGGCCGCCGCGGGCCATGCGCTCCGCGATGTCGTCGATCGCGGCGGCGATCCTCGGGAGCTGGGCGGCGACCGCCGCCGGCACGGTCGCGTCCTCGCCGTTCATGATCTTGGCGATCTCCAGCGTCGACAGCCGGTCGATCCCGGCCAGCTCGGGACGGAACGCCTCGGTGGTCAGCGTCTCCAACTCTGCGCGGAGATCACGGTGGTTGGACGTGGAGGTCATCGGGCGGCTCTTTCGGTGCGGCGCTGCTCACGGAGGAGGACGGGAAGGGCTAGCGCTTTGTTCCGCCGCGCGGGCGGTGGCGGTGCGCCAGCGCCTCGTACGAGGCGGCCAGCGCCGGCGCGGCAGTTTCGTACGTCCGCTGTGCCACGCCGACGAACAGGCAGTCCACGACGAGGAGTTGGCTCGTGCGGGACGACATCGCGGCCGGCCGCAGCTCGCTCTCGCGCGCCGTGGACGTGGTGAGGATGTGGTCGGCGTACTGCGTCACGGGCCCGTCCGGGCGGCCGGTGATCGCGACGGTGGTCGCCCCGTGCTCGAAGGCGACGCGCAGCGGTTCGATGACGTCACCGGTCGAACCGGAGTGTGTGATCGCGATCGCCACGTCCTTGGCGCGCAGTTGCACGGCGTTGGTGACGGCGAGATGCGGATCGCTGTGCGCGTGGGCTATGAGCCCTATGCGCAGCAGTTTCTGGACGAGGTCCTGGGCGACGAGCCCGGACGCCCCGATGCCGTACACGTCGATGCGGCGGGCGGCGGCGAGCGCGGTGACGGCGGCGCCGAGTTGCACGGTGTCGAGCCCGGCCGCCGTGTCGGCGAGGGTCTGCTGCTCGTCGTACGCGAGTTTCGCGACGACGTCCGCGATGGGGTCGTCGACCGCGATGTCCGCGGTGACGGACGGCGCGCGGCCCGACTGCTGGTGGGCGGCCAGGCCCGCGAGGGCGAGCCGCAGGTCCCGGTAGCCCGGATAGCCGAGCAGGCGGGCCGTGCGGACGACGGTGGCCTCGCTGGTTCCGGTCAGCTCGGCCAGCCCGGTGACGGTGAGTGCCGCGCATCCGGCCGGGTCACCGGCGACGGCCTCGGCGACGCGCTGCATGGACCGGGTCATGGAGGGCGCGAGGGTCCGCACCTTGGCGGCGAGTGCGGCCGGGGCGGGCGGCACGTCCGGGCGGCCCACCTGACCGGCGAAAGTTTCCTTCACATCCTGTGTCACCTAATGAAAGGTATTTTCCATTCGGAGCTACGGTCAAGAGTGCGCACAATAGGTGCATGGACCCCATCAGCCCCCTGGAGCAGGCCCTGCATGCGGCTCGTGCCCTGGTGCTCGCCGATCTGGTCGCGGGAGAGGTCGCCGAGGCGGACGTCGTCTCGCTCGTCGAGGACTCCGTCGTACAGCGGCGCTGGTGGGTCGAGCAATGGCCGGACGGCGTGGACTACGTGGCGGGACTGGTCGCCCAGGACGTCCAGGACGCGCTGCTGGAGCGGTACGGACGCTGGCCGCTGTGCCCCGTCTGCGGCTCCGGCGATCCGCACGCCCTCGATGTCGAGCCGGAACTCGGACCCGACCCGCACTGGGTGTGCGTCCAGGCGGGCGTGAAGGTCGCGGCGGTGGGCTCGCTGGGCGCGGCGACGGGCGGGATGTCGTCCTCGTGACGGTCTATGTCGATCCACCCGCCTGGCCGGGACACGGCCGTATGTGGTCGCACCTGATCAGCGACGTCTCGTACGACGAACTGCACACGTTCGCCGAGCGGTTGGACGTGCCGCGCCGGGCCTTCGAACGCGACCACTACGACCTCCCGTCGCACCGGTACGCGGACGCGGTGCGGGCGGGCGCGGTGGAGGTCAGCAGCCGCGAGGTGGTGCGGCTGCTGCACGACTCGGGGTTGCGCAGACCGAAGCGGCGCGGGGGCGTTCAGGCGTAGGCCCTGTCGTCCGATGACAGGGCCTCGGTCGCGTGGCCACGAGGCCTCGGTCCTGTGCCCCGGGGCCTCGGTCCTGTGCCCCGGGGCCTCGGTCCTGTCCGGCACATTCCCGCACCGCTCCCGCACCGCTCCCGGCCGGCTGTCCCGGTCACCGCAGGGCGGTCACCGCAGGGCGCTCTTGGCGCGCCACTGGTCCCAGTCGACGTTCCAGTCGCCGAAGCCGTTGTTCAGGGCCACCTCGCCCTTGGTCTCCGCGCCCTTGACCTCGAACGGATCGCCGAGCTGCGCATGCCCGTAGAGCCAGGCGGCGTTGGCGTCGCTCATGCCGATGCAGCCGTGGCTCCTGTTGGCCCTGCCGAAGTAGGCGGCGTTCCAGGGCGCGGCGTGGGCGTACGTGCCCGACCAGGTCAGCCGCATCGAGTAGTCGACCTTCTGGTCGTAGGCGTTGCCGAGGCCCACGGTCTCGGAGTTCATCCGGATCGTGCCCTCCTTCGCCATCACCACCTCGGTGCCGCGCCAGGAGCCCGTGTCGGGGCCGGGGGTGCCGCCGGAGACCGGGAAGCTCCGGACCGTTTTGCCGTCGCGTTCCATGGTGAGCCGCTTGCTGTCGAGGTCGACCTTGACGACCTGCCGAGCGCCGACGGTGAAACCGAGCTTGTAGTCGCGTACGAACCAGCCGCCGCCCGTGCCCGAGTCGGTGCCGTTCAGCCGCGCGTCCAGGGTCACCCTGGTGCCGGACCGCCAGTACTCCTTGGGCCGCCAGTCCACCCGGTCCTTGCCGGACCAGTCCTTCATCCAGCCCCACGAGCCCTCGGTGTTGTTCGAGGTGGTGACCTTGAGCTGCTTCTCCACCGCGGCCTTGTTCCGCACCGGGTTGTCGAAGACCAGGGAGATCGGCTGGGCCACGCCGACCGTGGTGCTGCTGCCCGGCCGCCAGTCCACCTTGTTGACCTTGTCGGCGGCCGCGGTGGTGAACGACGCGTCGGCGTCGCCCGTCGTGCCGTCTTTCGTGCGGGTCGCCGCCTTGACCGTGTAGGTGGTGCCGGGCACGGCGTTGCGGTTCGAGGTCCAGGTCCGGCCGTCGTGCGACAGCGTGCCGGTGAGCCTGCCGCCCCGGGCGTCGGTGACGGTGACCGAGGTGAGAGTGCCGCCGCTCGCGGCCACCTTGACCGGCTCGCCGGCCTTCGCTCGCGTGCCGTGGGGTGTCACGGTGACTGTCGCGGGCCGGCCGCTCGTGTGCCCGCCGGCTTTCGAATCGGCCTTCGCCGCGGGCGCGCCGTCGGCGGAGCAGGCGGAGAGTGCGGCGGTGAGCAGGACGGCGGCTGCCGCGGCGGTGGCGGCGGCGCGAACCCGCACCGGGCCCACGCGTATCGGTCCGACACGTGTCTGGCGCAACGGAAACCTCCGGGAAGGTCGAAAGGCGAAAGTCGAAAGCCGGGAAGACGGCAGGACGCGAGGGGACTCTAGGCCGCGAAAAGCGCAGGACATCGGCATATCGGCCGTGTGACAGCGACTGCTGGGGAACGGTCATCGTCCGGTCACATTCGCCGCGCGGCACGGTCACGGGCGCCTGCGAATTTTTCTCGTGTTCCGTGCTGCACGGCTCGGTTCCCACTCGACACCAACGGCACCCGAGGAGGCGCAGTGTCAGCACTGCTCGTGACGGCAAGCCGCGGTCGGCAGGAAGCGCGGCTGGGGCCCGTCTCCGCCGAGGCGTACCGCGCCTTCCTGGCATCCCGCACCGGCTCCGCCCTGGCCCCGGGCTTTCTCCAGTGCCCCTCCTGGGGCGCGGTGAAGAACGGCTGGCAGGCCCAGCTGCTCGGTTGGGGGCCGGGGACCGGCTCCCGGGCGGGTGAGCTGAGCGGGGTGGCGTTGGTGCTGCTGCGTCAGTTCCCCGGCACCCGGAAGTACTTCGCCTACCTGCCCGAGGGGCCGGTCGCCGACTGGGCCGACCCGGACCTCGACGGCTGGCTCACCCCGCTGCTGCGCCATCTGCGAGCCGCGGGAGCCTTCGCCGTACGCATCGGGCCCGCGCCCGACTACCGCCGGTGGGACGCCGCCGCACTCAAGGCGGCAACCGGCCCCGGGCGGCGCCTCGCCGACGTGCTCGCCTGCGAGGTCGATCCCCTGGGCGCCGTCGTGGCCGAGCGGCTGCGGGCCCATGGCTGGCGGCGCTGCGGCGAGGACACCGACGACGGGGACGCCCAGCCCCGCCACGTCTTCCGGGTGCCGCTGGCCGGGCGTACCCGCGACGACCTGTGGTCCGGGCTCAACCAGGAGTGGCGGCGCAACATCCGCCGGGCGGCCAAGTCGGGCGTCGAGGTGACGGTGGGTGGGCCGGCCGAACTCGCCGCGTTCTACCGGCTGCTGCGGATCACCGAGGAGCGCGACGGCTTCCGCCTCGGCCGCTCGCTCGCGTACTACGAGCGCCAGTACGCGGCCCTCAACGCGGAGGAGCCGGGCCGGATGAAGCTCTACCTCGCCCGCCACCAGGGCGAGATACTGGCCGCCCACACCATGATCACCGTGGGTCGGCGGGTCTGGTACCAGACCGGGGCCTCCGCCGACCACCGCCGCGAGGTCCGCCCCTCCAACGCCCTCCAGTGGCAGATGATGCTCGACGCCCACGCCCGGGGGGCGGAGGTCTACGACATGCGTGGCGTACCCTCCATCCTCGACCCCGACGACCGCTCGTTCGGGCTGCTGCGCTGGAAGCTCGGCACCGGAGGCCAGGTCGTCGAGACGCTGGGGGAATGGGAGACACCCTTGGACGGCACCGCCAACCACACGCTGTACCGCGCCTTCCAGATGTATCTGGCCCGCCGATGAGCGCCTCCGCGACCCCCACGAGTGCCGCCACCGCCACGACAGAGAAGTCGAGGGGCCGGCGGTCCGGCTCGGTGCTGCGCAGCGGCGCGGTCATGGCCGCCGGGTCCCTCGTCTCCCGCGCCACCGGATTCGTACGCTCCGCCGTGATCGCCGCCGCGCTCGGCATGGGTCTTGCCGCCGACGGCTACGCGGTCGGCAACACCGTCCCCAACATCGTCTACACGCTGCTGATGGGCGGCGCGCTCAACGCCGTCTTCGTCCCCGAGCTGGTCAAGGCGGCCAAGGAGCACGAGGACGGCGGGGCCGCGTACACCGACCGGCTGCTCACCGTCTGCACGGCGGCCCTGCTGCTGATCACGGCCGGGGCGGTGTTGGCCGCGCCCGCGATCGTCGCGGCCTACACCGACTACACCGGGGCCCAGGCGACGACGACGGTCGCCTTCGCGCGCTACTGCCTGCCGCAGATCTTCTTCCTCGGTCTGTTCACCCTGCTCGGGCAGGTGCTGAACGCCCGGGGCCGGTTCGGCGCCATGATGTGGACCCCGGTCCTCAACAACGTGGTCGTCATCGCCGTGTTCGGCCTGTATCTGGTGACGGCCGGTACCGGGGGCACGCTCACGCCCGGCGAGACCGCGCTGCTCGGCTGGGGCACCACGGCCGGGATCGCCGTCCAGGCGCTGGCGCTGCTGCCGTCCCTGCGCGCGGCGCGCTTCCGCTGGCGGCCCCGGTTCGACTGGCGGGGCAGCGGGCTGTCCCGGCCGCTGCGCTCGGCGGGCTGGCTGGTGCTGCTCGTGTTCACCAACCAGCTCGCGTACTGGGCGGTGACCTGGCTCGCCACGGTGGCGGGGCAGCGCGCGG
This sequence comes from Streptomyces sp. CGMCC 4.7035, assembly GCF_031583065.1. Taxonomy (GTDB): domain Bacteria; phylum Actinomycetota; class Actinomycetes; order Streptomycetales; family Streptomycetaceae; genus Streptomyces; species Streptomyces yaanensis. The sequence continues at coordinate 7,672,099 of NZ_CP134053.1, read as the reverse complement.
CCGCCGAGGGGATCGATGGCGGGGCCGGGTTCAGCGCTTACGGCAACGCGTATCTGCTGTGGGCCGTGCCGCACGGGATCGTGACCGTCTCGCTGGTCACCGCGCTGATGCCGCGGATGAGCGGGGCGGCGGCCGACGGTGACACGGCGGGCGTGCGCCGGGACGTCTCGTACGCGCTGCGCACCAGCACCGCCGCCGTGGTGCCCGCCGCGTGCGTGCTCCTCGCGCTCGCCGAGCCGGTCATGGCGCTCGTCTTCCAGTACGGCAGGACCGGCGCGGACGACATCGCGGTGATGGCGGGGGCGCTCGCGGCCTTCGCGCCGGGGCTGATCGCCTTCTCCGGTCAGTACGTCCTCTCCCGCGCCTTCTACGCGCTCTCCGACACCCGCACGCCCTTCCTGCTGAACCTGGTGATCGCCTCACTCAACGCGGGTCTGTCCGCGGCCGCTTGTCTGCTGCTGCCCGCGCGCTGGGCGGTCACCGGCATGGCCGGGGCGTACTCGGTGGCGCTCTTCGCGGGCTGGGCGGTCACCGCGTACGTGCTGGACCGCAGGCTCGCGGTGACGGCGGGCTCCGGGCGCGGCGGGCTGTGGCGTTCCGCGTCCGTGGCCGCCCTGGCCCGGCTGCTGCTCGCCGGGGTCCCGGCCGCCGCGCTCGGCCACCTCGCGGCCGGGCGCGCGGCCCCGCTCGGCCCGCTCGCGGCGGCGACGGCGGGCGCGGCGGCCATCCTCGTGACTTTCGCGCTGCTGGCCCGTCCCCTGCGTCTGACCGAACTGGAGGCCGCCCTCGGGGCGGTGCTCCGCAGACTCCGCCGCCGGGCCTGACGATCACGCCCGGCAAACCTCTTTTGTACGCCAACTGACCAGTTGCTGACTTCATTTGACGGGATGGAATACTCCACACATGCCACGCGTCCTCCTCATCGAAGACGATGCCTCCGTCCGCGAAGGGATCGAGCTCGGCCTGCGCCGCCGCGGGCACGAGGTGCGCACCGCCCCCACCGGGGAGGCCGGGCTCGCGGCCATCGGTGAGTTCCGGCCCGATCTGCTGCTCCTGGACCTCATGCTGCCGGGCATGAACGGGGTCCAGGTCTGCCGTCAGGTACGCGAGGCGGGGCAACTGCCGATCATCATGCTCACCGCCCGCGGCGACGACTTCGACGTCGTGGTCGGTCTTGAGGCAGGAGCCGACGACTACATAGTCAAACCCGCCCGCACCGAGGTGATCGAGGCCCGCATCCGAGCCGTACTGCGCCGCATCGACGAGCCGGGCGGACGCCCCGCCGTGGAGTTCCACGGCGACCTCGCCATCGACCGTGCCGGGCTGAACGTCGCCAAGTCCGGGGAACGCGTGGCGCTCGCCCCCTCCGAGCTCAAGCTCCTGCTGTATCTGACCGCCGCGCCGGAGCAGGTCTTCAGCCGGCAGCAACTGCTGGAGCAGGTCTGGGAACACAGCTACCACGGCGACGCCCGCCTGGTCGACGCCTGCGTACGCCGGCTGCGCAACAAGATCGAGGACATGCCCGGCACCCCCCGCTACATCCAGACCCTGCGGGGCTTCGGCTACCGCTTCGGACCGCTGTGAGGTCGTGGTGAGCCGCCGGAAGGCCCGCATCGGGCTGCGTGCCCGACTGGTGCTCGCGTTTTTGCTGGTCGCCGCCGTCAGTGCCGTGACCACCGCGGCCCTGACCTATCGCGCGGCGCGCACGGCGATCCTCGAACAGGCCCAGGACACGGCCGTCTCCTCCTTCCGCGAGCGGGTCCAGAAGCTGGGCACATCGTTTCCCGTCGAACCCCGGTACCTCCGCCCCCAGTTGCAGGGGATGGCGCGGCAGGGCAAACCCCGGACATGGGTGGTGTTCGCCGAGTACGGGTCGGTCCGGGTCTCCTCCGGTGACAGCCCCGTCTCCACTGTGATCACCCCCGAGCTGCGCCACGCCGCGTTCGCCCACCCCCGCGGTGGCTTCCAGCGGGTCGACAAGAACGGCGTCCCATGGCTGACCATCGCCATGCCGGCCGTGTTCCAGACCGGGAAGACCGTGCGCCCCACCGGGCTCGTGGTGTACGCCGTGATGCGGCTGGACGAGGAGGACGCCAACGTCCGGGCCATGGTCATCGCGGCCCGCGACGGGGCCGTCCCGGGGCTCGCGGTGGCGCTCGTCCCCGCGTTGCTGGCCGCGCGCAGCGTGCTGCGTCCGGTCCGCGACCTGCGGAAGGCGGCGCGGAACATGGGCAGCGGTCGCCTCGACACCCGCATCCAGGTCAAGGGCAGCGACGAACTCGCCGACCTGGCCCGCACCTTCAACGAGTCCGCCGTCGAACTGGAGCGGACCGTCGGCGAGCTGCGGGCGGCCGAGGCGCGCGCGCGTCGCTTCGCCTCCGACGTCTCCCATGAACTGCGCACCCCCCTCGCCGGGATGCTCGCCGTCACCGAGGTGCTGGACGAGGATGCGGCCCACCTCGCCCCGGACACCGCTGCGGCCGTCCGGCTGATCAGTGCGGAAACGGGCAAACTGGCCGTCCTCGTCGAGGACCTGATGGAGATCTCCCGCTTCGACGCCCGGGCCGCCGAGCTGAACACCGACGAGGTCGACGTCACGCAGACCATCCGCAAGACCCTGGCGAGCCGTCACTGGACCGATCCCGCACAGGTCGTCACCGACCTGCCCGACGGCATCCGGGCCCGGCTCGATCCCCGGCGCTTCGACGTCGTCATCGCCAACCTGGTCGGCAACGCACTGCGGCACGGAAGCGCGCCCGTCGTGGTGCGGCTGCGCACCGAGCCACACGGTGACGGGGGCGGGGCGAAGGACGCCGGGTGGCTCGTCACCGAGGTCGCGGACAGCGGCCCCGGCATCCCCGCGGACGTGCTGCCGCATATCTTCGAGCGCTTCTACAAGGCGGACGCGGCCCGCACCCGCTCGGCGGGCAGCGGTCTCGGCCTCGCCATCACTCTGGAGAACGTACGGCTGCACGGAGGCACGGTCCGGGCCGCGAACAGCCCGGCGGGCGGCGCCGTGTTCACCGTGGAGATACCTCTGAGGGGCGAGGAGGAGACGACGTGAAGCGTCCGCGCCCCGCCGTGGGCCGCGCCGTCGCGGCCTGTGCCACGGTGGCCGCCCTGCTCGCCGGCTGCGGAGTGCAGGAGACCGACGTCATCGAGGTCGGCGGGCCGGCCACCCTCTTGGCCCCCGACTACAAGGGGCAGGTGCTCCTCTTCTTCGTCGTCGGAGAGGGCGAAGAGGAGCACCTGACGACGGTGGTCCGGCAGGTCGCAGCGGACGGGGTTCCTCCTGACGATGCCGAGCCGGTGGCCGGCCCGAAGCGCATCTCCGCGCTGTTCGCCGGCCCGCAGGCGGACGAGCGAGCGGCCGGGCTCCGCACGGAGCTGCCGGAGCTGAAGGGCCGCGTGGAGGTGGAGACGAACTCCGGCACGGTGACGATCGATCTCCCGCTCGCGGTGCGGCGGCTCGGGAAGATGGCGGTGCGTCAGGTGGTGTGCACGGCCGCGTACGTGGAGGGCGGCGACGGAGGCGCGCCGGTGATCATCAAGGGCGACGACGAAACACTCCCGCCGGCCCGTTGTTAGCCCGGCAACACTGTTCGTGCGGCGGTGGGGCCGGCTTCTGGGGACATACCGCCGGAGCGCCCGTCCATGCACGCTACTCCGGCCGGGCCTGTGACGTCAGCAGATCCAGCTCCGACCGCAGGTTGTACCGCGCCGTCGCCTCCCACTCCGCCGCCCCGTACGGCGTGCGGAACAGCCGGGGCAGGTCCAGGAGTTGGCCCAGGATCGCGGCGCGGCCCGTGCGGAAGGCGTCGTTCGGGACGAAGTGGTACTCCTCGCGCACGGCGGCGGTGTAGGCCGCGTACGCGGACGGGGGTGCCGCCAGGATCGCCAGGTCGGCGTCGCACAGCACCTGGCCGTCGCGGTCGCCCTCGGCCGGGTCGTGGGTGACGGTGAGGCGGACCAGGCGGGCGACCTCGGCCGTCTTCCGCGGCGGGACCCCGGCCTCCGGGAGCGCGCGTTCGGCGAGGCGGGCCGAGCGCTCCTCGTTCTCCGAGCGGTCGGGCAGGTAGACCGCGTCATGGAACCAGGCGGCCAGACGGACGACGTCGGGGTCGTCCGCGTACGTCTCCAGTACGTCGACGTGGTCGAGGACCGCGGTGAGGTGCGCGAGCGTGTGGTACCGGCGTTGCGGCTCCTGCCAGCGGGCGAGCAGGTTGTCGGCGTACGGGGCCGGGTCGGGGCCGCCGGCCGGTCCCCGGACTCCTTCCAGGGCACGGGTCCAGCGGGTGCGCAGCGCGTCGAGATCGGCCATGGCGTCATTCTCCCGCGCCGCACCCGGGGCCCCTGCCTTGGAGCCCATGACTGACGTACACGAGGAGCGGGACCCCGAGCTGCCCGGGCGGCTGCCGGCCGTCGAGCGTGACGCCCTGATACCGCTGCTGCGGGCCCGGCCCGACGCGGACTTCTCGCTGCCGACCGCCGCGTGTCCCTGGTGGACGGTGCGGGACGTGCTCGGTGACGTACGGGAGACCTTCGGCGAGCCGGGGGCGTACGCGGGGAGGGGCTGCCGGACGCACTGACCCTGCTGGTCCGGGTGACGCGGGAGAAGGGCCACCTGCCGCTGCACGCGGACCTCGACGACGTGGACGAGCCGCTGCGGCTCGGAGACATGTCCGCGCAGCGGACGCCCGCGCGGTACATCGGTGACGCCGCCACCCTCGTGCGGCTGTACGCGGGACGCCCGGTGCGCGGGGCGGGGTACGAGCTGGCGGGGGTGGAGGAGGCGGACCTGAACATCTTCGGCTGATCCACCCCCGGGCGATCTTCTCGCCCCCGGCACCCCGCCGTCGTACCCTTGGATTGGACTAGACCTGTAGCCGCTCCTGGGGAGCACCGACGGAAGGGGTCCTATGAGCACGCGTGCAGTCCTGGAGGTGATCGCCCTCGACGTCGAGGACGCGGTCGCCGCCCAGGCCGGAGGCGCGGACCGCCTCGAACTGGTCACCGACATCGCCGCCGACGGGCTCACCCCGCCGGCGGAGACCTTCGCCGCGATCCGCGCCGCCGTCGGCATCTCGCTGCGCGTGATGCTCCGGCTGCGGGACGGGTTCGCGGCCGGTGACGTCGAGGCGCTCGTACGCGCCGCGCGCGAGCTGCGCGCGGCCGGCGCCGACGAGTTCGTGCTCGGGTTCCTCGACGAGGCCGGCGGCCCCGATCTCGCCGTCGTGGAGCGGCTGCTCGCGGAGCTGGACGGCTGCCGCTGGACTTTCCACCGCGCCATCGACCACTGCGCCGACCGCGACGCCCTGCGCAAGCAGCTCGCCGATCTGCCGGGCCTGGACGCCTATCTCACGGCGGGCTCGCCGGACGGCGTGGACGACGGCCTGCCCACCCTGCTCGCCGAGGCCACCCGGCGCGGAGAGCCCGGCTACACCCAGCGGCTCCTCGTCGGCGGCGGCCTCCGCCTCGACCACGTCCCGCGGCTGCGCGCGGCCGGCGTCGGCGCGTTCCACATCGGCGGCGCGGCCCGCCCGCACGGCTGGACCGCGCCGGTCTCGGCGGAGGCGGTACGGGAGTGGCGTACGGCCGTCGACAGGTAGCCGCCGAGGCTGCGGACAGCCACCAAGACCCCCCTACCGGAGCGGCGGAGCCTCGGTCAGTTGGGTCGGCAGTGGCGCCGCATGGGTCACGATCAGGCCCGACACCGCTCGGGTCAGGGCCACGTACAGGCGGCGCAGGCCCGTGCGCTCGTCCGGTTCGCCGTCCACGACGGCCCGGGGCTCGTCGAGGACCACGTAGTCGTACTCCAGACCCTTGGCGAGCGAGGCCGGGACCAGGGTCAGCCGGGTCTCCTGCGTCGTCTCCGCACCGGGGGACAGACACGCGATCCCCGCCGCCGTGAGCGCCTCCTCCAGCGCCGGGACGCGGGCGTCGGCGGCGATCAGACCGGTGGAGCCCTCGTTGCGCAGCGACTGCTCGCAGGCGGCCACCACTTCGCGGATGTCCGTGATCGTGCGGACCTCGAAGAAGCCGGGGTTCTCACGCACCGACGCGACCGGCGTGAGGCCCGGCGCGATGTGCGGCAGCAGCCGGGAGGCGTACGTGATCACGTCCGTCGGCACACGGAAGCCGGCCGTCAGCTCCTCGACCACCGCCTCGGACTTCCCGAGGTGGGCGAGCGCCTCCTGCCAGCTCCGCGTCGCCCAGGGGGTGGTGCCCTGGGCGAGGTCGCCGAGCACGGTCGCCGAACCGGTCGTGCAGCGCCGCCCGACCGCCCGGTACTGCATCGGCGAGAGGTCCTGCGCCTCGTCCAGCACGACGTGCCCGAGCGAGTGCGTGCGCTGGACCAGATCGGTGGCCTCGTCGATCAGCACGGCGTCCGCGGGGGACCACTTGGCGGACTTCACGGACCGGACCGGCTTCGCCCAGAGGATCTCCTTGCGCTCGTCCTCGTCGAGGAGCCCGTCCGCGTGCGCGGCGAGGAAGTCGGCGTCGGTGAGCAGCCGCAGCACCAGCTTGGCGGGATCGACCGGCGGCCAGATCGCCTTGACCGCCGCCTTCACCGCGGCGTTACGGGCGACGGCGTCCTGTACGCGGTCGTCCGGTGCCTCCCCCGACCGCTCCATCTGGACCAGCACGGCGTGCGCGATCCGCTGCGGCAGGGCCTCGCGGGCGGCGCCGTACCGGATGTCCCGGTCCAGCAACTCCCGCACGATCTCCTCCAGTTCGTACGCGGGCACGCGCCAGCGCCGTGAGCCGCGCACCACCACGACCGGCTCGGTCGGCATCGTCACGTGCGAGCGCACGGCCCGGCGCAGGACCTCCGCCATGCGTGCGTCGCCCTTGATGACGGCGGCGGCCGCGGTGTCCGTCCCGCGCACCTCGACATGCGCGACGAGGTCGTCCACCGTCGCCTGCCTGACCTCCAACTCGCCGAGGGCGGGCAGCACCTGCTCGATGTAGTGCAGGAAGGACTTGTTCGGCCCGATGACGAGGGTGCCGGTGCGGGCCAGCCGCTCGCGGTGCGCGTACAGGAGGTAGGCGACGCGGTGGAGGCCGACGGCGGTCTTGCCCGTCCCCGGGCCTCCCTGCACGCACACGGTCCCCGACAGCCCGGACCGCACGATCTCGTCCTGCTCGGGCTGGATGGTGGCCACGATGTCGCGCATCGGGCCCACGCGCGGGCGCTCGATCTCCTGCTGGAGCAGTTTGCTGGTGGTGGCCGCCTCGGCGGGGTCGGAGAGGTGCTCGTCCTCATAGGCGGTGAGGTCGCCGCCGGTGTAGCCGAAGCGGCGGCGCAGCCCGACGTCCATCGGGTCCTTCTTCGAGGCCCGGTAGAACGGCTGCGAGACGGGCGCGCGCCAGTCGATCACCATCGGGTCGCCGTCGGCGTCGTGCACATGCCGGCGCCCGATGTAGAACCTCTCGCCCTCGGCGCCCTCGGCCTGGTCGGCGCCGGGCGCGTGAAGGTAGTCGAGCCGGCCGAAGAAGAGCGGGGTGTGGCTGAGGTCGGCGAGGGCCTTGATGCGCTCGTCGATCTGGCGGGCCAGCACCTCGGCGTTGACCCAGTTCGCGGTGACATCGCTGATGTCGAGGTTCTCCACGTCCTCGCGCATCGCGCGCAGCGCCGCCCGGGAGGCGGTGAGGTGGGAGCGCTCGCGGGCGAGAGGGCCGGGGCCGGACGGGTCGGGGCCGGGGGCGGGCGCGGACGGGGTGGAGGGGGTGGACGGCGTGGACGGCGTGGACACGGAAAGGTGCCTCCGGGGCGTGGCGGGGGCCGGTCGGGGGTGCGGACACCGGCCGCTGTCGCGGTGACTGGTGGCGGTACTGCCGTCCGGTTTCCGTCCGGACGGTGGCTCTCCGTGAAGGGAGGCGGGCAAGAGAGGGGATTCTAGGTGACGGGCGGATACGGGGCCAATGGATTTCCGGGCAGCTGTGGACGCGGGGCGATCGGTCGTCCCGCCATCCACGGATGCGGTAGCCCACGCCCTCGTCCCGCCATCCACGGATGCGGTAGCCCACGCCCTCGTCCCGGCATCCACGGACGCGGGGCCCACCGGACGGCCGGGCATCTCGGGGTCGCCACCCCGGGTTCCCTAGGGGACGGCGTCCCTCCGGAGTACTACGGGAGCGGGACTCCAGGGGGACACGAGAGCCGCGCAGGTTACGTCCCTGGTCCGACGCCATTCGGGGCACGGGGTTCCACCATGGAGACATGAGTGCAGCAACCTTCACACCAGCCGGGCACGGCCCGCCGTCCGGTGCGACGGCTCTCGACGGTGACCACCATCACCATCGCCTCGGCGACGCCCTGCGTGCCCTCAGGGTGTTCGTGGGCGCCGCGATAGACGTGATCCTCCTCGGCGAGTACGGCGAAGAGGCGGGCGTCCGCAGCCGCCGGTAGCGGCGACTGCGGACGTCGTCGTTCAGCTCTCCTCGGCCAGCAGCTCGTCCGCGTCCATGATCCGGTAGGCGTACCCCTGTTCCGCCAGGAAGCGCTGGCGGTGGGCGGCGAAGTCCTGGTCGATGGTGTCCCGGGCGACGACCGAGTAGAAGTGCGCCTGATGCCCGTCGGCCTTCGGCCGCAGCACCCGGCCCAGCCGCTGCGCCTCCTCCTGCCGCGACCCGAACGTTCCCGACACCTGGATGGCGACGGTCGCCTCCGGCAGGTCGATGGAGAAGTTCGCGACCTTGGAGACGACGAGCACGCTGATCTCACCCTCGCGGAAGGCGTCGAAGAGCTTCTCGCGCTGGGCGTTGGAGGTCTCGCCCTTGATGACGGGCGCGCCCAGATGCTCACCCAGCTCGTCCAGCTGGTCGATGTACTGCCCGATGACGAGGATCTGCTGCCCGGCGAAGCGCCGCACCAGCGCCTCGGTCACCTTCCGCTTGGTGTCGGTGGTCGCACAGAAGCGGTACTTCTCCTCGGTCTCGGCGGTGGCGTACGCGAGCCGCTCGGATTCGGTGAGGTTGACCCGCACCTCCACACAGTCGGCGGGCGCGATGTACCCCTGGGCCTCGATCTCCTTCCAGGGAGCGTCGAAGCGCTTGGGCCCGATGAGGGAGAAGACATCCGACTCACGGCCGTCCTCCCGCACCAGCGTCGCCGTCAGCCCGAGCCGCCGGCGCGCCTGGAGGTCGGCCGTGAACTTGAAGACGGGCGCGGGCAGCAGGTGCACCTCGTCGTAGACGATGAGCCCCCAGTCGCGGGAGTCGAACAGCTCCAGGTGCGGATAGACGCCCTTCCGCTTGGTCGTCAGCACCTGGTACGTCGCGATGGTGACGGGCCGGATCTCCTTGCGCGTACCGGAGTACTCCCCGATCTCGTCCTCGGTGAGCGAGGTCCGCTTCACCAGCTCGTGCTTCCACTGCCGGGCGGAGACGGTGTTGGTGACCAGGATGAGGGTGGTGGCCTTGGCCTGGGCCATGGACCCGGCGCCGACGAGGGTCTTGCCGGCGCCGCAGGGCAGCACGACGACTCCGCTGCCGCCGTGCCAGAAGTTCTCGACGGCCTGCTTCTGGTAGGGCCGCAGCGTCCACCCGTCTTCGTGCAGCTCGATCGGATGCGCCTCGCCGTCCACGTACCCCGCGAGATCCTCGGCGGGCCAGCCCAGCTTCAGCAGCACCTGCTTGATCTGCCCGCGCTCGGAGGGATGGACGGCGACGATGTCCGGCTCGATCCGGGCCCCGACCAGCGGAGCGATCCGCTTCGACCGCAGCACCTCTTCGAGGACGGGCCGGTCGGTGGTCGTCAGGACCAGTCCGTGGGCCGGGTGCTTGGTGAGGGTCAGCCGCCCGTACCGGTCCATGGTCTCGGCGATGTCGACGAGCAGCGCGTGCGGCACCGGATACCGGCTGTACTGCACGAGCGCGTCCACGACCTGCTCGGCGTCGTGACCGGCGGCCCGCGCGTTCCAGAGTCCGAGCGGGGTCACCCGATAGGTGTGGATGTGCTCGGGCGCCCGCTCCAGCTCGGCGAACGGCGCGATGGCCCGACGGCATGCGTCGGCCTGCTCGTGATCGACTTCGAGGAGCAGCGTCTTGTCGGACTGGACGATTAGGCAGGACACGCATACCTCCGCGGATAGGATTGTCACCGTGACGGACACCACACCTGCCAGCGGCGCGGGCTATGCCCCGTGCCCGGCGCCGGAAGGGCGTACCGGCCGACGCGCCGGGGATGCGCGCCGCTATCTATGTTCGCCTATCGCGTGAAACGGACGAGACGACTTCTCCCGAGCGCCAGAGAGCGGCGTGCGAGGCACTGTGTGAGGCGCGTGGCTGGGACGTCATATTCGTCGAGGAGGACATCGATGTCTCCGGTTTCTCGCGGGGCCTCGACCGGCCGGGTCTGCAACGCATCCTGACCAGGCTCGCCGAGCTGGACGTGATCGTGTTCTTCAAGATCGACCGGCTCGCACGCTCGACGGTCGACTTCGCGGAGATCATGCGGCTTGCCGAGCATCAGAGCGTCGCGCTCGCGTCAGCGACGGAGCCCCTCGACCTCACGTCGTCCATGGGCCGGGCCATGGCGAAGGTGATCGCCGTCTTCGCGGAGCTGGAGTCCGACACCATCGGCATGCGGGTGTCCAGCGCGCACGAGCACCTGCGCCGCGAGGGCCGCTACACCGGGGGCCGGGTCCCGTACGGGTACATGGTTGTTCCCAACCCGAACGGGGCGGGCAAGGTTCTCGCGGTCAACGAGGACGAGGCCAAGACGATCAGGAGGATCGTGGAGCAAGTCCTTGCCAAGGACTCGCTCATGCAGATCATCAACGACCTCAACAAGGAGGGCGTCCCGTCGCCCGGCCACACCTCACGCCAGACCACGGGCAAGCGCAGCGACTCCAAGCAGTGGTACACGACGACTCTGCGCAGCCTGCTGAGCAATCCGCAGTTGCTCGGCCAGGTCATCGAGGACGGAAAGCCGATCCTGCGAACGGACGGGCTGCCCCTGGTCAACCGTCCACCGATTCTCGACACGGACACTTGGCAGGCACTCCAGGACGAGCTGAAGCGCCGGGCCAATCCCGGTGAGAAGCGCCGGGAGGGGACGTCGCTACTGCGCGGCATCATGCACTGCGGAGTCTGCGGTGAGCGCATGTACACCTTCAGCGGGCGCAACGGTCAGCTGCGGTACCGGTGCATCGGTCCGCTGAAGTACCGCCAGCGGGCGGCCAAGGGGGAGGAGAAGCCGGGCGAGAAGTGCTACGGGCCGACCGTGGCAGGGGTGACCACTGAGGAGCACGTCACTGAGCAGTTTCTTGCGAAGTACGGGCACCTCCCCGTGATGCGGATGGTCCAGGAGGTGGGCGAGGACTTCCGTCCCCAGATCCGGCAGGCCGAGGAAGCGTTGGCCGACCTGCAGAAAGACCGGTACGACCGAGGTCTGTTCAAGGGAGATGACGGTGCGATCCGGTACGTGGAGCAGTACGCCAAGCTGGAGGACCGCCTGGCGTCCCTGAAAGATAAGCAGCGAACGGCGAAGCCAGGCGGCGTGAAGGCGGAGCCGACCGGCGAGACGCACGCCGAGCAGTGGAAGCGCTCGGACGTGACCGGTAAGCGAGACCTGTTGTTGAACGCGGGCGGCTACGTGGAGGTGGCACCCGCGCGGCGCGGCGGGAAGAAGCTGGACACATCGCGGTTGTCAGTGCACTTCGGTGAGGAAGGGCACATGCGGCGGACGGCAGCGGAGAAGAAGGTCGGGCAGGTCGAGACGGCCGAGGAAGACGAAGGCTGACGCCGCCGGACACAGGAGAGGGCGCCCCCACCGGGCGAGGTGGGGGCGCCCTTGTATGCGGCCGGGGTCAGGCTGCGTGTTGGTCACTCTTGCGCCAGGGGCCGACGACCTTGATCGAGGGGCGGCAGTAGGACAGCGTGGCACCGTCGCGGGTGGTGAACTCAACTGTCCCTGCTGCGAGCTCGCAGAGAGCATCACCGGGAGGGTGCGCGAGTGCGGACCTCAGCGCCGGGACGGATTCCGCGAGGTCCCACGAGGCGGAGCTGAGGCGGAAGCCGCCGAGGTCGTAAGCGTCCGCGAGACGGAACGCGACGCGAACGATGGGCTTGGGGTCATAGCGAGGCGCGGCCGTCAGCAACCCCGCTCGGACGGATTCAGGACCGGAGATCACGACCGGCAGGCTGCTCGACCGGGGCAGCGCTTCAAGGTGGTCGGAGGCGCCGCCGGATTGGATCGGTGACCGCTCACCGAAAAGCCGCCGAATGGCCGCGGCGACCCCGCCAAGCACGACCGCGCCACCCAACCGCCCACCGTTCAAAGCCGCATGGCCCGCAGAGCCGCAGTCCGAGCCCAGTTGCCGGGCCACGGCGGCAACGCCCAGGCCGGATCGAGGTGCGGCCCGTGATGTATGGAAGAAGCGTGGCTGAGGCCGGTACGGAGTTGCTGGAAGCACACGTGACGGACGCTCAGCCGGCGCACCCATCGTCGTGGCTGACTTTCGGTGGCTCAGGTCAAAACCCTCTCCAACTCGACAACATGAAACCGGGGTTGCAGCAGCAGCCGCATCCGAGCACGCCAACTGCCCCGGTGCCATCGGCACCGGGGTCCTGATCAGGGATTCCGTGACCGAACCACCCGGAATGCTGTCCAGGCTGAGGGGTGGTCCGGTCTTTGCGTTGTCGGTCTTGGCCGTGCGATTGACGCCGGAGGAATCGGCGCTTCGGGATCAGCTCAGGGCCTTGCCCACCTCGTAGATGGTGGGCCTGTCCTCGGGAGCGTGGCTGAGCATGGCGTCGATCAGTTCTCCCAGCTCACCGGCCGCCTTCACGGGGCGACGCTTGCCGTTCGCCACGGCCTCTCTCTGGACAGGGCGCGGAGCGTCGTCCGGGTACTCGACCGCCCGCCAGCCTGTGGCACAGATGAGCAGGGAGGCACCGAGGGCGTAGATGTCCGCTTCCTGCGTCGGCTCGGCTTCCCCCGTGGCGAGCACGCTGCGCGCGATCTCCGGTGCCTCGTAGTGGACCAGGCAGCCACGGAACGGGAAGTCGTACCCCTCGGGCACGTGTCCGCCCCGAGCAAGGGCCAGGTCGATGAGGTGGGTCCGCTCTGACCCGATGATGAAGTGGGCGGGCTGTACGTCACCGTGGGCCCAACCCTTGGCGTGAAGTTGAGCCAGCGCCTCCACGCAACCCAGCGCCACCTTGGCGTGCGGTTCGATGGACGAGGCTTGGCTACGGTAGGGCTCCCACAGTCGGTACAGGTCCGGCCCTTCGTGCCACGGCTGGAAGTTCCACGTCCCGCATTCCCACTCGCCGTACGCGCGCGACCGGTCCTCTGATCGTTCGCCGTTGCCGTCATGCGACTACTCCTTGTGTGTGGCGGTGCATGGCACTTACCGCCCGCATCGGTCGCCGAGCCTTGGCCTGAGAACGACCAAGAGGCGGGCTTGGAGGGCCCCCCGGACGGGGAAAGGGGGAGCCGGGGAACTGGCACCCGTCCGGGGCAGCCGGTCTACTGGCCGGTGGCGAGAGCCATGCCGATCACCAGGCCGCACGACCCGCTGATCATGATGATGAACAGGACTCCTGCGTACCGACCGATGGCGCGCATCACAGCCCGTCCCGACTGTTGCCGTTCCTGATGGCCAGGCGTGCGCTCAGTTCCTCCCGCGCACTCCGCGCCACCACGCTGTCCGGCAGGGCATCCCACTCAGTGCCGCCGCCGATCGGCCTTATCTGCACACGGCCGCCGACCTCACCCATGACGACGCCGATACGTCCACTGGCACTGTCCTTCGCCAGTTCACCGATGCCTGGTCTGGTCTGCTGGTTGCTCGCCATGCACAGGAGCATCGCGATCCAGGGACCGCCGTCAAAAGGTCAGACTGATTACCCAACTTGGGTAACATCGCGGCAAGTAGAGACCTAGCGACGTTGCGTAGCCCTCGCAGTGGGGAGCCACTCAATGCCCGACGCCGACGGGCCGCAGGAACTGCCTGCCAGGCTGCTCACCGAGCCCGAGATGATCGACGCGTGTCGGGTACGGGACTCCGCCCGAGTCTTCCGACTGGTTGAGTGTTCACCGGTGTTCATCTTCGTCCGGTCGTACCACAGCGGACACGCCTTCCGAGAACTTCGGGATTGTCAACGCCCATCGGATACTTGGAGTCAGCCGTGTCCCACCTCACCGTCGTTCTGTTCGCCATCTCGCTGGTGGTCCTCGTCGCGCTGCTGGCCGCCGCCGGCGCGGGGAAGCTCGCCCGTCTCGACGGTGCCACCTATCCGACCGCGTTGTTGAGGGCCGCTGCCACCTTCGCGGCAGTTCTCACTCTCGCCGCCGCTCCGACGGGCGCGCTCACGCGGGTCCTCTCGTGAGCCGTCACACGCTGCGTCCTAACCCTCTCCAAAGCGTCGCTGCAGCGGTGTCATCTGTTCGGAGCTAACGGCAGCCCTGACGGCAACGTCGGCACACAGAGGCCAAGGAGCACAGCCGTCGGCGATCAGCTCGAAGGAAGGCGAAGCCCCGGAAGAAGAGGCTGCCCGATCCTACGGATCAGAAGAAGGAAGGCGAAGCCCCGGAAGAAGAGGCTGCCCGATCCTACGGATCAGAAGGTTGAAGGCTCGAACGCTGCCAACCGCGCGGTGATTCTGAGACTGGCGGCGCCCCCTGGAAGGCGTGCCGGGGGTCGCTGCTGTCCGTCGCCTTGGATCGATGGCCGGATTCCCGGCTCTCAGGCAGGCCGCACAGCGTGGTGATGGCTTGGTCAGTGATCACCGATCCCCACCGCTGGTCGTTCGTGAGCTCGGCCACCGGTATGCGCTTCTGCGATCGTGAGTGCCATGGGTGAACTGGTGGAACGGGTCGACGAGCATGACCGGGTGCTCGGGGTGGTGGACCGGGACGAGGCCATCGCGAACCGCCTGCTGCACCGCGTCGCGACGACCGTCTGCCGGGACCCGGAGGGCCGCATCCTGGTGCATCGCAGACAGCGGCACCTGTCCCGGTTCCCGGGGCAGTACAACTGGTTGATCGGCGGAGCCGCGGACGTCGGGGAGTCGTACGAGCAGGCGGCGGCCCGCGAACTCGCCGAGGAACTGGGCGTGCGGGCGCCGGTTCGGTTCCTCTTCAAGTTCCTCTGCCACGGGGTGATCAGCCCATACTGGCTCGGCGTCCACGAAGCCGTCATCACCGAGGACATCGCCCCTGATCCGTCGGAGATCGCCTGGCACGGGTGGGTCGCTGAACGCGAGATGCGGGACGCGCTTCGGCGGTGGCCGTTCGTACCCGATGGTGTCGAGGCTCTGGAGCGTTACCTGGCCGATCCGACCCGATGACCCGGCCCGGTCACGGCATCCGCCCCGGCGATCAAAGCGCGGCTTCGACGACGAAGAGCTGGGCGTCCGTGCCCGTGCAGGGTTCGACGACGGCCTCAGCGCCTGCGGCGCTGCTCGCGTCCTTGATGCCTACGCACCTCTCGTCGGTCACATGGATCAGATAGGTCCGGACAGCGGCCTTCCCGGTTTTCTTCGGTTTCTCGGGCTTCGTGGGCACGAAGCGGAAGGCGGTCGTCGGGTCGCAGTTGTCCCACGGTTCGAGCAGCCCCTTGCCGGGCCCGGAGGTGAGCTCCTTCAGGCAGCCCTTCCCTTGGCCGGGGCGGTACCAGGAGATGTGGTGGGCGCCCTGGCCCAGCGGATCCAGGGTCGTGGTCTGCGGCGCCGTCTCGTCGCAGGGGCGCTGCACGGCGACGAGGGAGTCGTACCGCCCGTCCGCAACCTTTCCGTCCGTCACACACAGGCCGGGGGAACCGAGCGGCCGGATGAGGACCGGATCGTGCGGCAGCTGCGCGGCCTCGGCCGTCGGCTCGGCCGAGGTCCGGTCGTCGGGCGTCCCCGAGTCGCCGGAGTCACGCAGGGCCCAGGACGCGGTCGTGATCAGCGCGACGGCGGCGGTGACGGACACGGCCACGACGCGCGTACGCCGGGCGCCCATGAGCCAGCGGACCGGACCCGGGGCCTTCTCCGGCGCGGGGTCGCCGTCCGGGGGCGGCTCCTGAGCCTCGGCGGCCCGCTGCCGGGCGGCCAGCCATTCATCCACGTCCTCGCCCTCCCCGCACGCGCGGACGAACGCGGCCAGCAGCTCCGGCCGCGGCAGCGAGCCGTTGCGCAGCACGTCGGCCAACGTGCTGCGCGGCAACAGCTCACCCTGCCGGGCGGCGTGCTCCTCCAGCTGTCGGTACGTCAGCCGGGAGCGCGCCTTCAGCTCGCGCAGCTCCGCGTTCAGCTCAGCCGCGGTCCGTAACTCCTGCAACGCGAGCGACCTTTGTCCCATGGGGCCCATACTTGTCGTGGGCCTGCCATGGGACAAAGTGCTTTCAGGACAACATCACCGGACGGCTACCGCGCCACCGGCGAGGTGAAGCCGATGACCCTGCCCGCAGTGGCGCGCTGATCCTTCTTGTAGGTGAGCTGCTCGAGAGAGGTGTTGCCCTCCACCGAGTGGTACATCTTCCTGGCGGAGTTGTACGAGGTCACCACGCCCACGTGGTCGGCCTTGCCGTCACCGTTGTTGTCGTAGCTCACGACGTCACCGGGCTTCGGCTTGTACGGGTTCGTCGGCCTCTTCACCTCGGCCTTGGTGTGCCAGGTGTGGTTCTTCTTGCCGTACAGGCGGAAGGAGTCGGCCGACGCGTTCAGGTCGGTGATCTTCGCCTCGCCCCAGTACCAGGTGTACTTGGCGAAGTCCGCGCACCAGGCGCGCGAGGTCCACTTGACGCTGGTCCAGGTCTTCTTCCAGACGCCGTTGACCTTGATGTACATGTAGCCCTTGCTCGTTCCGCACGCCTGGTGGTTGGTGATCGTGCCGGTGCGGGGGGCACTGGTGCGGTCCCAGCGGAGGTTGGCCTTCGCCGTCCAGAAGCCGGTGTAGAAGTTGCAGTTGTTCTTCTCGGTGTCGCCGTCCTTGGCGTCGCCCTCGAACTTCCGCTTCTGCACCTCCGCGTTGGTGCTCGTGTACTGGCCCAGAGCCTGCTTGGCGATCGCCGGCCCCGGCGAGGTCGCCGCCTGGGCGGGGGCGGCCATGACGAGGCTCCCCAGTGACATGGCCAGGGCCGTCCCCGCGACGGCCGTGGTCTTCGCCGTGTTCTTCGCGAACATTGCGTGCTTCCTTCCGTCTGATCCGTACCGGACCCGAGGGCGGGTCCGGCTGACAGACCGAAAGGCTGGCCGGGGGTGTTCGGGGTGCTCAAGAGGTTGAGGTGTCCAGGACATGTCCGGGACATGGCTCCACTGTCCGGCCTGGTCAGCGGCTTGTCCGGGCTGCATTCGGCGTCCGGAACGGGACGCCGGACACCTTCTGGGACGGGGGAGACGCGGAGACGCCGGGCAGACCTCAGGAGCAGCCCGCTGTCCCTCTCGTGTGTCTTGCTCGTCCGGCGGGAGCGGCGCAGGGCGCGCACGGGCGGGGGGAGGAGCTCGCGGTGATGTCCAGCTGTCCAGCTGTCCAGCTGTCCAGCTGTCCAGCTGTCCAGCTGTCCAGCTGTCCAGCTGTCCAGCTGTCCAGCTGTCCAGCTGTCCAGCTGTCCAGCTGTCCGGCTATCCGGCTATCCGGCTACGGCTGGTCGTCCGCCAGCTCCGCCACCCCCGTGATCCGGTGCAGCGGATACGTCCGGACCTCGTCCGCCGTGTGGTCGTACGCCGTCACGAAGCCGCCCTCCACCCGTACCGGGGCGATGACGCGCTGGGAGGCGGTGCCCTCGGCGTTGACGTAGCCGATCCACAGGGAGCCGCCGGTGAGGACGGCGGCCTGCATGGTGGCGAGGGTCTCGGCGGAGCTGGTGCGGGGGAGGTCGCCGTCGGCGGTGGGGTTCCCGGTGGGCTTGCGGGGTGTCGTGGAGGCCAGGTCGCCCGCGCGGATGGCGCGCAGGGCCGCGGTCAGGAGTGTGGCGTCGGGGGTCGGGGGGCCTTCCGGGACCGGCTCCGGCGCGGTGCGCGGCGGGGTGCGGTGGGCGTGGGCGCGGGTGATCAGGACGTCGCCCTCCGCCGACTCGGCGGCCGGGGCGAGGCCCATGGCCCGCAGGCCGTCGAGGAGGGTCGCCGGGTCGGTCTGGGCGGCCAGGACCGTCGGGGCCAGGCGGCGCAGGCGGAGGGAGGCCGAGCGCTTGTCCGCCAGGATCTCGTTCAGCAGGGCGTCGTCGTCGCAGCGCACGTACGCCGAGGCCACCCCGACGCGCAGATGGCCGTGCTTGCGGGCCACGTCGTCGATCAGGTACGCCAGCGGCTGCGGAACCGGGGTGCGGGAGTGCGCGGCGAGGAACGCGTGCAGGTCGGATGCCGCACGGCCCGCGTCCAGGGCACGGCGTACGGAGGCGGGCGT
The DNA here is from genome assembly GCF_031583065.1 of Streptomyces sp. CGMCC 4.7035. Classification (GTDB taxonomy): domain Bacteria; phylum Actinomycetota; class Actinomycetes; order Streptomycetales; family Streptomycetaceae; genus Streptomyces; species Streptomyces yaanensis. The sequence goes on along the minus strand of NZ_CP134053.1, from coordinate 7,653,759 downwards.
GAAGCGGTAGACGGTCGCGCCGCCCTTGGACTCGACGTCCGCGAGCACGTCGAGCATGTCGGCCAGCGGGCGCTCCAGCGGGCCGGGGGCCACCGCCGTCAGGTCAGCCTGGAGCAGGACGTGGTCCAGGGGCTCGGGGAGCAGCGGGGCGAGCAGGCGCGCGGCGTGGGCGGCGGCCGTGGCCCGCTCGGCGGCGGTGAGGGGTTCACGGGGCGCGGGCCGGTGGTGCTGATGGTGGACGGGGAGCTTGTCGCCGGGGCCGGCCGGTTCGGCGGCGGGTGCGCGGTCCGGGCGCTCGGGGTGGTCGAGTTGCTCGGGGTGTTCGCCTTCGCCGAGCAGGGCGCGGCCGTGCGCGGACAGGGCACCGCGGCCCGTGACGCCCAGCAGCTCCGCCTCGGACAGCGTCCAGCGGGCCAGTCGGGTGCGCAGGTCGTCGGCGGCCGGCTGGGCGCCGCGCAGGGCGCGTTCCCAGCGCAGGCGGGACAGGATCGCGTCGGGGGCGGCGGAGGTGCCCCGGGGCAGACCGGCGAGCAGGGCCAGGACGCGGTGGCGGACCTCCGGCGCGGCCGAGCGGTCCAGGCCGGGGCCGAGGGCGGAGAGCGTACGGTCCTTCGTGTCCCGTCCGCCGACCAGGCCCGGCGTGCGGGTCGCCGTGAGCCAGGCCGCGGCCAGCCGGCTCCACCGCTCGGAGGCGGGCAGCTCCAGCCACTCGTCGTACGCCGGGGTCGCCGCGTACCGCTCGTCGGCCTCGCCGTCCGAGGCCAGCAGGCCCGCGGCGTAGGCGAGCTCGACCCAGAAGGCGGCCACGGGCTCGGGAACGTCCAGCGCCACGGCCGTCCGTTTGAGGTCGCGCACGCTGAGCCCGCCCGCCCGCAGCACCGACGGCCCGCCCTCGTCCCAGTCCTTGAGCAGTTCCTCGACGGTCGCGAGCGCGGTGTACGCCTGACCGGCCGCCGTCGCGTCCACAACCTGTGGACGGTATGTCGCGGCGGCCTCGACGGGGGGCGGGAGCGGCTCGGTGTGGCGGTGGGCACGGCCGGAGCGCAGATGCAGGGCCACTTCGCGGGGGAGGACGACCGTGCCGGGTGCGGTGGGGAGCAGCAGGCCCCGGTCCAGGAGCCAGCGCAGGTGCGCGGCGGGATCCGGGGTGACCTGGCCGTAGGGCGGGCCCCACACGAGGCGGGACAGCACCTCCAGCGAGTCGGCCGGGGCCGCGTCGAGCAGCACGGCCATGCGGGCGCGGTCGGTGAAGAGGGCGGTGAGGGAGGCCACGGCGGACACGGCGTCGTGGGTGGTCGGCAGCCCCGCGGTGGTCAGGATCTCCTGGATCCGGCCGGGGGACATGCCGGCGGTGGCCTCGGCGACGGTGGGGCCCAGGCCGGTGGGGGAGGGGTGCTGCGGGGACGGGGCGAGCAGCTCCCGGGCGGTGCGGACGAGATGGAGCCGGTCGTCGGTGCCCCAGACGAGGGCCTGCTCGCGCAGGGTGGCGAGGGCATGGGGGAGGACGTCGGCGACCACGGGGTCGGCCTCCGCACCGCCGTCGCCGGCCATCAGACCGAGGAGTTCCTCGTACGACGCCGGGTCCGGAGCCACGGCCAGGGCCTCCGCGGTCTGCAGGGCGAACCGGTCGAGACGCTCCAGCGCACGGACCACGCTCGCGCGGGTGCCGGCCCGGGTGGCGAGCTGGGTGAGGTCGGTGGGGACGGGGGTGATGAGGTCCGGGCGGGCACGAAGGAGGGCGGACAGGGAGGCGTCGTCCCGCGCACGCAGGGACTCGGCCAGCGAGCGGGGGGCGGTCGTAGCGGAGCCGACGGCCGGGGATTCCTTGCGTGAGCGCTCCTCGGGGGTCATCCGGCCAACGGTAGCGGGTGGGACGCGGGTGATGTCGGGGTCGGGCAGGGTGGTGTCCTTGCGCGTGGGGGCAGTGCTTTTCGGCCTGGTTCCGCACAACGAGCCTGTCCGGGGGTCCCCTGCTCGGAGAGCTTGGGGGAGTTTGAGGGGCGAGGCCGTCAAGGCCGGTACGGGGGTTTGGGGGCGAAGTATCCAGGGACGGCGTGCCCGGGATGTGGGTGCAGTGCTTTTCGGCCTGGTCCAGGAGTCATTGGCCCGTCCGGCGTTTGAGGGCGAGGCCGTCAAGGCCGATACGGGGGTCTGGGGGCGAAGCCTCCAGGGACGGCACGCCCGGGATTCGGGGGCAGTGCTTTTCGGCCTGGTCCAGGAGTCATTGGCCCGTCCGGCGTTTGAGGGCGAGGCCGTCAAGGCCGATACGGGGGTCTGGGGGCGAAGCCCTCAGGAACGGCACGCCCGGGATACGGTACGTGTCAAAGCGGCCCACCCCGGAGGGGCTTCGTGGGGATCGAAAGTGATCAGCTGGTCTTCGACTACCTGAGCCGGGTCGGAGACCTGGCCCAGCGACACCAGCTGCCGTCGGCCACGCGCATGCGGCTCGTGTCCGAGCTGCGGGGTGAGATCGACCGGAGCCGGGCGAAGTCCCCGGTCGACAGCCCGGCCGCCGTCCGCCGCATCCTGGCCCGCCTGGGCACCCCCGACGAGGTCGTCGCCGCCGCGTCCGCCGACGCCCCCGGCGGCACCGCCGAGAGCCGTCCCGCCGCTGTTCCCGTCCAGCGCGCGGACGACGCGGAGCCCCGGCCCAAAGGTCTGCGCCGCGTCGTGCCCCGCCCCCGCTCCGCCGAGCCCGGCCCCGCCGACACCTCCCGGAACGCACCCTCCCCGCCCCACCTGGCCGGTGCGCACGAACTCGGCGACAGCGCCACCCGGCCCGACTGGTGGCGCGTCGAGGGCGGCTCCGGCGGCGGGTTCGGGCTCGGTGACGCCGTCCCGGGGTTCGTCGGCGGTGTGGAGATCCCCGAGCTGCTGAAACCGCCGCCGGGCGACACTCCGAAGCCGGAGGCCGGCCGCGACAATCCGGCCCCGGAACCGGCCGCCGCCGTGGAAGCCGCCCCGGCCGCCGAGGAGACCGCCGCCCCGCGCCGCCGCCTGCCCCGCCTCACCGGCCGCCGCAACCCCCTGCTGCTCGTCGCGGCCCTGCTGCTCGTCGTCGGCGCCGTCCTCGGCAGCTGGCCCGCCCTCGGTCTCGGCTGGCTCATCGCCTGGGCGTCCCGCCGGCTGAGCCCCGTCGAGTCCAAGTGGGCGGTCATGGGCATGCCCGGCGTGGCCGCGGCCGCCGGCGTCGTCTGGCTCTGGGGCCGTACCGACGGCCGCTGGGGCGACCCGATCGCCCAGGGCCATATGAACGACGCGGTCGCCCAGACCTGGCCGTGGGTCGTACGGGGAGCGGCCCTGGCCTCGGCCCTGTACCTGGTGTGGCGCTCACAGCGAGCCAAGTGAGGCGACCGGCTCACGGCTGTGGCTCACTCGGGCCACCGGGCTATGGCTCACGGCTGTGGCTCACCGGGGTCATGACTCATCGGGGCCACCGGGCCCACCGGGGCCACCGGGGCCCACCGGGGCCATGGCCCACCGGCGCCATGGCCCACTGGGACAATGGCCGATATGACGTCTCGCGCCCTCACCGTCGGCTTTGACCTCGACATGACGCTGATCGACTCCCGCCCCGGTATTCACGCCTGCTACCTGGAGCTTTCCGCGCGTACGGGAACCTACATAGACGCCGATCTGGCCGTCACGCGACTCGGGCCGCCGCTGGAGGAGGAGCTGGCCAACTGGTTCCCGGCGGAGCAGATCGAGGCGGTGGCCGTTCTCTACCGTGAGATGTACCCCACCATCGCGATCGCCCCGACGCTCGCGATGCTCGGCGCCCGCGAGGCGATCCAGGCCGTGCGGGCGGCCGGCGGGCGGGCGATCGTCGTCACCGCCAAGTACGAGCCCAACGCCAAGCTGCACCTGGAGTACCTCGGCATCGAGCCCGACGCGGTCATCGGCGACCTGTGGGCCGAGCGCAAGGCGGAGGCCCTGATCGAGCACGGCGCGGCCGTCTACGTCGGCGACCACACCGGTGACGTCCGTGGCGCCCGTACCGCCGCCGCGTACTCCGTCGCCGTCGCCACCGGCCCCTGCGACGCCGACACGCTGCGGGCCGCGGGCGCGGACGTCGTCCTCGCCGACCTCACCGAGTTCCCCGCCTGGCTGACGGCGTACGAACCCAGCTAAGGCGCCGGCGGTCGTCCGGCCGGCCCCGAGCCAGCCACCCGCTACCCGCTACCCGCTACCGGGATTCATTCGCAGTGCACCGGCGTTCACGCCGGTGGTGAAGCGAATCTGGACGCGGCGACGCGGAGCGTCGCCGAATCGTTCCAGCGGAGCTGGATTCGGCTGATCCGTCCCGGGCTGTCAGTGACGGGTGTTAGCGTCCGGATCGTGCAGCTTCGGTATGCCTTCCGTCTCGACCCGACACCGGGTCAGCGCAGCGCGCTGGCGAGGGCGTTCGGGTGCGCGCGGGTGGTGTACAACGACGCGATCGCGGCGCGGGAGCGGGCGCGGGCGGCGGGGGAGGCGTTCCCCACGGCGGCGGTGCTGTCGAGGACGCTGGTCACCGAGGCGAAGAGGACCCGTGAGCGGCACTGGCTGGGCGAGGTGTCGGCGGTGGTGCTGCAGCAGTCGCTGCGGGATGCGGAGAGCGCCTACCGGCACTTCTTCGCCTCCCTGAAGGGAGCCCGCAATGGGGCGCGGGTAGGGGCACCCCGCTTCAAGTCCCGCAAGGACGAACGGCAGGCGGTCCGGTTCACCGCGAACGCGCGCTGGAAGATCAACGAGCCCGGGAGGCTGTTGCTGCCGAAGATCGGCGAGGTGCGGGTGCGCTGGTCGCGGGCTCTTCCCTCGATCCCCTCCAGCGTCACGGTGATCAAGGACGCGGCCGGGCGATACTTCGCCTCCTTCGTCATCGACACCGACCCGGAGCAGGACCGGACCCGCTTCAGCGAGCCGGACCCCGACAGCACCCTCGGCATCGACCTGGGCCTGACCCACTTCGCGGTCCTGTCCGACGGCACGAAGATCGACTCCCCGCGGTTCCTGCGCCGGGCCGAGAAGAAACTGAAGAAGGCCCAGCGGGAGCTGTCCCGCAAGCAGAAGGGATCGAAGAACCGTGAGAAGGCCCGGCTGAAGGTCGCCCGCGCCCACGCGCAGGTAGCTGACGCGCGCCGCGAGTTCCACCACCAGCTCTCCACCCGGCTGATCTGCGAGAACCAAGCGGTCGCCGTGGAGGACCTGGCAGTGAACGGACTCGCGCGCACCCGGTTGGCCAAGAGCGTGCACGATGCGGGCTGGTCCCGGTTCGTGGGCATGCTGGAGTACAAGGCGAAGCGGTACGGCCGGACCTTCGTGAAGGTCGGCCGGTTCGAGCCCACCAGCCAGGTGTGCTCCGCCTGCGGGATCAAGGACGGGTCCAAGCCCCTGCACGTGCGGGAGTGGACCTGCCCTGCGTGTGGCACGGTCCACGACCGGGACCACAACGCTGCGAAGAACATCAAGGCTGCCGGACTGGCGGTGACAGCCTGTGGAGCGCGGGTAAGACCGGGACATGTTCCGGCACCGCGCGGTGAAGCAGGAAGCCATGGAATCCGGTCCGGAGCCCGTGCCGCGTAGCGGCACAGCACCGGACCGGAAGGCCAGAATCCTCGGGCTTCAGCCCGAGGAGCAAGTCAAGAACGGGCCTCGCGTGCCCGCCTGCGGCCCTCGGCGATCGACTGGAGCACACCCGCCCCGGCGATCAGGAAGCCCACGCCCATGAGCATGCTCAGACCGAACATGTACGTCGGGAAAGGCTTCGTGTCGAGCAGCAGCGGGGCCACCGTGACCAAAGTGGCCACCGCTCCGACGAAGAACACGATGGCACCGGCACGGATCAGCCGATCGCCGGCCGCGGCGGAATTCGCTTGGGTTTTGTCACGCACCGGACCAGGGTAGTTCCCACCGCGAGGAACAACTCGGCGACGTCTTGTCACCGGCCCCCGGACCATTAGCCTTGGTACCGGCGGGTCCACGCGGCCCGCTGTAGTGCTCTCCGGAGCAGTTTTCCCGTAACACACTTTGCAGACGCAGTTTCCGACGAGTACGAGGACGAGGACAGACGTGCCTACCGGCAAGGTCAAGTGGTTCAACAGCGAGAAGGGCTTCGGCTTTCTCTCCCGCGACGACGGCGGCGACGTCTTCGTCCACTCCTCGGTTCTCCCCGCCGGAGTCGATTCCCTCAAGCCGGGACAACGGGTGGAGTTCGGAGTCGTCGCCGGCCAGCGCGGCGACCAGGCGCTGTCCGTCATCCTTCTGGACCCGACCCCTTCGGTGGCGGCCGCACAGCGCAAGAAGCCGGACGAACTGGCGTCCATCGTCCAGGATCTGACGACCCTCCTGGAGAACATCACCCCGATGCTGGAGAAGGGCCGCTACCCCGACAAGGCATCCGGCAAGAAGATCGCGGGCCTGCTGCGCGCGGTCGCCGACCAGTTGGACGTCTGATCCGGGTCGATCCCGGTCAGGGGAAGTCGAGCGCGTTCGGGCCGAGGGGCGGTACGAGCCCCTCGGCCGCTGCGCGTGTGAGCAGTCCCCGAACCGCGGCGTAGCCGTCCTCGCCCAGGTCGGCCGTGAACTCGTTGACGTACAGCCCGATGTGCTGGTCCGCCACCACCGGGTCCATCTCCTGCGCGTGCTCCATGACGTACGGGCGCGACGCCTCGGGGTCCTCCCAGGCCGCGCGTACGGACGTACGGGCGGACTCGGCGAGCAGGTTCAGCGTGTCCGCGCCCAGCGACCGCTTGGCGATGATCGCGCCCAGCGGAATCGGCAGGCCGGTGGTGTGCTCCCAGTGCTCGCCCATGTCGGCGAGCTTGTGCAGGCCGTAGTTCTGATACGTGAAGCGTGCCTCGTGGATGACGAGCCCCGCGTCGACCTTCCCGTCCCGCACGGCCGGCATGATCTCGTGGAACGGCATGACGACGATCTCGCCCACCCCGCCGGGCACGGTGTCGGCGGCCCAGAGGCGGAAGAGCAGATAGGCCGTCGACCGCTCGCTCGGCACGGCGACCGTGCGGCCGGTGAGGTCGGTGCCCGGCTCCCGGGTGAGCACCAGCGGACCGCAGCCCCGGCCCAGCGCGCCGCCGCACGGCAGCAGGGCGTACTCGTCGAGGACGTACGGCAGGACGGCGTACGACACCTTCAGCACGTCGAACTCGCCGCGCTCGGCCATTCCGTTGGTGATGTCGATGTCGGCGAAGGTGACGTCGAGCGCGGGTGCGCCTGGGACGCGGCCATGGGCCCAGGCCTCGAAGACGAAGGTGTCGTTCGGGCAGGGGGAGTAGGCGATCTGCAAGGGCTGCCGGGGCTGCTCACTGGGTGCGGTGGTCATGCTGATGTCCAACTCTTCCATACGGGCGCGAGCTTCCCGAAGGCCTCGGTGAGGGCCGCGAGGGCGTCGCCGATACGCCAGGTGGCGCGGTCGCGCGGGCCGACGGGGTTGGAGACGGCGCGGATCTCCACTACGGGCGTGCCGTGCGCGGCGGCCGCCTCGGCGACGCCGAACCCTTCCATCGCCTCGGCGAGGGCGCGGGGGTGCCGGGCGCGCAGCTCGGCGGCGCGAGTGGCGCTTCCGGTCACGGTCGAGACGGTGAGTACGGTCCCCGCGAGCGCGCCGGTTGCGGCGGCGAGGTCTCGTACGAGTGGCTGCGGTGGCCGGTGGTTGACGGTCCCGAAGCCGAGTTCGGTGACGGGCAGGAAGCCGTCCGGGGTCTCGGCACCGAGGTCGGCGGCGACGATGTCCTCGGCGACGACGAGCGAGCCGACGGGCGCGTCGGGGGCGAAGCCGCCCGCGATACCGGTGGAGACGACGAGGTCGTAAGGGGCGCCTCGGAGCGCCGCGGCGGTGAGCGCGGAGGCGGTGGAGGAGGCGGCGCGGGCGGGACCCACGCCGGCGGTGAGGAGGTCGAGGGAGGCGGTCCGGTGCAGGGTCGCCCCCGGGAGCGGCATCTCGACGGCCGCGGATGTGAAGGCCTGGGCCACCGCATCCCGTTCCACGGGAACCGCGGTGGCCACCAGGACACGTACCGGCGACGTGGTCAGGAGTCCTTCTTGAGCTTGAAGGACCACAGGCCCGTCACCGTCTTCTCGCCCTCCTTGATGGAGACGAGCGTGGAGTTGCCGCTGGCCCCGTACTGGGAGTTGAAGAACACGCTGCCCGGGATGGTGCGGTACGTCTTGTTGCTGGCGTCGGTCAGCGGCTGGCCGTTCATCAGGATCGTCCAGCCCTTGTCCGCGATGCTCGGGTCGACGCCGAAGCGGACCGTCTCATCGGGGTCGACCTTGATCGACTTGATGTCCTTCGACTTGAGGCACTTCGCCAGCTCCGCGGTCGCCACCGCATTGCCGTCGTTGTAGCAGTCGGTCTGGGAGCTCACCGTGTTCGTGCCGACCGTGATGGTCGCCAGCGGCGTCGGCTTGTTACAGGCGGACAACAGGAGAAGTCCGGCGGAAACGGCGCCGAAGGCGGCTACGGCGCGTCGGGAACGCAGTGCGGTCATGGCCGAAGGCTATCGGGCACGTCCAGCGCACTCCCCACGTGGGGTGCGCGACGTGCCGCGCACTCGTGCGATCAGGTGCCGATCACTTGCCGTGGGCTTCTCGGCCATGCGCCGCCGCGCCGCCGCGTGGAGCCCCCGCGAGGGTTCTTCGCCCCCGCCGCCCCTACCCGTCCCTTCCCCAGGGGCTCCGCCCCTTCGACCCCGCCGGGGCTCCGCCCCCGGACCCCGCCAGGGGCTCCGCCCCCGGACCCTCTGCGGGGCTCCGCCCCTGCACCCCGTCGGGGCTCCGCCCCCGGACCCTCTGCGGGGCTCCGCCCCCCGGACCCTCTGCGGGGCTCCGCTCCCCGGACCCCCTGCAGGGCTCCGCTCCCCGGACCCCGTCGGGGCTCCGCCCCGGACTCCGCTCCTCAAACGCCGGAGGGGCTGATTTTTGCCGGACGGGCTGATTTGGCAGCCCGTCTGGGGGTCCCCCCTGCTCGAAGATCTTGGGGGAGTTTGAGGACGAGGCCGCAAGGCCGACAGCGGGGGTCTGGGGGCGGCAGCCCTCAGGGACGGGAAGGGTAGGGGCGGCGGGGGCGAGACCTCCCCGGGGGAGCGCTCGGCCGGTCAGGCCACCCGCGACCGGGTCGTGCTCCCGCGGCGGGCCGAGGTGAGCAGCCCCCGTACCGTCGTCAGCCAGCCCGTCGCGACGATCGCGGCGCCCACCGCGAGCCCCAGCACTCCGTTGAGCGGCAGCACGATCCCGATCGCGCCGCCCAGCACCCACGCCATCTGCAACAGCGTCTCGGAGCGGGCGAACGCCGATGTGCGGACCAGCTCCGGCACGTCCCGCTGGATCAGCGCGTCCAGCGACAGCTTGGCCAGCGCCTGCGCGAACCCGGCGATCGCCGCCAGGCATGCCACCAGGAACGCGCCGAAGAAGATTGCCGCGGTGATCGCCGCACCCAGCACGATCGCCACCACCGTCACGATGATCACTTCCGGAGCGCGGGATTTCAGCCAGGCGCCGACGGCCGTGCCCAGCGCGTTGCCCGCGCCCGCCGAGACGCCCACGATGCCCAGCGACACCGCCGCGCTCTCGCCGGTCAGCGGGTGCTCACGCAGCAGGAACGCGAGGAAGAAGATCAGGAAACCGGACAGACAGCGCAGGGAGGCGTTGGCCGCCAGGGCGTGGGTGACGGCCGGGCCGACCGTGCGCAGCCCGGGGCGGCGCAGGGCCGTCCTGCGGTGCGGCCCGTGCAGATGCTGCGCGTCCGCGGCGAGCAGCGCGGTGCCCTCGCCCTTGGCGGAGTCGACCTTCGGCGGCAGCGAGAACGACAGGAACGTACCCGCGACGAAGATCACGAAGGCGCCGTACAGCGGCCAGCTCGGGCCGACGGCCTGAAGCCCGGCGCCGATGGGGGCGGCCACGCCGGTGGCGAGCAGTCCGCCGAGGGTGACCCGGGAGTTGGCCTTCACCAGGGAGAAGCGCGGCGGCAGGAGCCGTGGCACCACGGCGCTGCGGACGACGCCGTACGCCTTGGAGGCGACGAGGACGCCGAGCGCGGCCGGATACAGCTGCAGGCTCCCACTGGCGACCGCACTCGAGATGATCAGCGCGAGCAGCGCACGGGCGAACATCGCGCCCGCCATCGCGGCGCGGCGGCCGTGCGGAAGGTGGTCGAGGAGCGGGCCGATCACGGGCGCGAGGAGCGTGAACGGCGCCATGGTGATGGCGAGGTAGAGGGCGACACGACCGCGGGCCTCGTCGGTCGGCACGGAGAAGAAGACGGTGGAGGCGAGGGCGACGGTGATCATGACGTCACCGGCACCGTTGACGGCGTGGAGTTCGATCAGTTTGCCGAGGCCGGACTCCCCGGCTCCGTGCGCGTGGGTGGCCTTGCGGATACCGCGGGCGGCACCGGTGACGGGGAAGTGCAGGGCACGGCCGACCGCGCGGACGGACCCTCCGAACCGGCCCGATCCGCCACCCCGGTTGTTCCCCTTGACCCCACCGACCCCGGCGGCTCCATGGGACGACCTTGCGGCTGCCACCCCGTCATAGTGCCCCGAGAAGGGCGGACGTAGTGCGGTTGCCGCGCGTATCGGGTCGACTGATGTCGCCGATGAGGGAGGCGGGCGGCGCCAGCGGCCCGGGCGCGTCGCCCCGTACGACGGGTACGGACGGGTGCGGACGGGTACGGGCGGAGCCCTCGGAGGGGAGTCCGGAGGGAAGTCCGGGGGGAAGTGCGGATCCGGCCAATCGCGCCAGGAGGCCCGGAAACCGCCGTGGCGCCGCATTCGGCGGGTGGCTGCGGGACCCCGCTCCGGGACAGTGCAGCGACTCGGTGTGGGCCCAGGCGCTCGGAGAAGGTAGCGTGCCTAGCGCGCCTGGCGATTGTTCTCGGCCGCGCGCCTCTCATCCATCCCGCAGAATGGATGGTGTAGGTGTGCCCGAGCGCGATCGGGCGCGGACGTCGACGCGGCCCTCCGGTCCGCTCCGTCCGCACCCCCAGCCGAGAAAGGGCGCACCCGTGAGACGGCGTAGGAGAGAAGCGATACCTGTGAGCGCAGCGACAACGCGAAGCCGCACCCCCGACCGCCTGTGCGCCGAGGCCGTCGACCTCGCCCGCGCCGCCGCCGAGGAGGTCGCCGCGCCCGGCGTCGTCGGCGAGCACGTCGGCATGGTGTCCGAGGGTGACCGCGTTGTCACGCACTTCTTCGAGTGCAAGGAACTGGGGTACCGGGGCTGGCGCTGGGCCGTGACCGTCGCGCGGGCGTCCCGCGCCAAGGTGGTCACGCTCGACGAGACGGTGCTGCTGCCGGGTTCCGACGCGCTGCTCGCCCCGGAGTGGGTGCCGTGGAGCGAGCGGCTGCGCCCCGGTGACCTGGGTCCCGGCGACCTGCTGCCGACGGACGCCGAGGACCTGCGCCTGGAGCCCGGTTTCTCGGGCGGGGACGAGCCGGTGCCGAACGCCGCGGTCTCCGGGGAGATGGCGGAGCTGGTCGAGGCGGAGGACGCGGAGGTGACCGCCGGGGCTCCGGCGAACCTGCCGCTCGCGCCGTCGCGGGGCTCGATCGCGGCGGTGGCGGAGGAACTGGGCATGCGCCGCGCCCGGGTCCTGTCCCGCTACGGGCTGCATGTCGCCGCCGACCGCTGGGAGGAGGGGTTCGGGCCCAAGACGCCGATGGCACAGGCGGCACCGGCCTCCTGCGTCAGCTGCGGATTCCTGGCACCAATCGGGGGCTCGCTCGGGCAGGCCTTCGGTGTGTGCGCCAACGAGTTCTCCCCGGCGGACGGCCGCGTGGTCTCCCTGGCGTACGGCTGCGGGGCCCACTCGGAGGCGGCGGTCATGCCGAAGCCGCCGCGGCCGGCCCCGCCGGTGGTCGACGAGACGAAGGTGGAACCGTTCCCGCTGCGGCCGTCCCCGGACTCGGGTTCGGTGCCGCCGATGGCGGACGAGTCGTCGGCGGAGCTGGGGCACTCGTAACCAGGAGGCCGGCCGCGCTCCCCGGGAAGCCGGCACTTCTCAGCCCGGTCCAGGCACAACCAGCCCGTCTGGGGCCCCCTGCTCGAAGAGCTTGGGGGAGATCGAGGACGAGGCCGTTCAGGCCGAGGCGGGGGTCTGGGGGCGGCAGCCCCTTGGCGGCTACCCGGCAAGTGGTGCCTTGGGCGGTATGGGGGCACCCGAGCGCACGGTTGCGTCGTCAAGCCTCGGGCGGCAGCCCCTTGGCGGCTACCCGGCAAGTGGTGCCTTGCGCGGTATGGGGGCACCCGAGCGCACGGTTGCGTCGTCAGGCCTCGGGCGGCAGCCCCATGGGCGGCCACCCCGGCGAACGGTGCCTTCCGCGAAATAGCCCACCCGCGCGCACGGTACCTTCATCCAGCGAAGCGGAATCGTGGAGGATGAAGCGTGAGCAAGTTCGTGACGCCGGCAGCCGAGGGTGCGGACCCGTTCGGCACCGCCCGGCTGCGGCGCGGGGTGCTGGACGCCTGGGCCACCAGTCCTGCCCGGTTCCGCGAGGACGCCAACGCCGAGGAGGACCTCGTCCTCGGCGGGTACCGCGACCGGCTGGTCGTGGAGCTCGCGCAGAACGCCGCCGACGCGGCGGCCCGGGCGAAGGTCCCCGGCCGGCTCCGGCTCACCCTCCGCGACGGTGTCCTCGTCGCCGCCAACACCGGCGCCCCCCTCGACGCGACCGGCGTCGAGTCGCTGTCGACCCTGCGCGCCTCCGCCAAGCGCGAGGTCCCCGAAGGCGCCGTCGGCCGCTTCGGCGTCGGCTTCGCGGCCGTTCTCGCCGTCAGCGACGAACCCGCCGTCGTCGGCCGGCACGGCGGCGTCCGCTGGTCGCTGGCCGAGGCCCGCGAACTGGCCACCGAGACCGCCCGGCACAGCCCCGGCCTCGGCGACGAGATCCGCCGCCGCGACGGGCACGTACCGCTGCTGCGGCTGCCGTTCGCGGCCGAGGGCACCGCCCCCGACCCGTACGACACCGTCGTCATCCTCCCGCTGCGCGACACCGCCGCCGAGGATCTCGCCGAGCGGCTGCTCGGCGCGGTCGACGACGCCCTCCTGCTCGCCCTCCCCGGTCTCCAGGAAGTCGTCGTGGAGATTGGCGGACAGGAGCCGCGCACCCTGCGCCGCCGCACCGAAGGCACCGACACCGTCCTCACCGACACCGTCGTCGAGGATTCCCGCGAGGGCACCACCCGCTGGCGTACGGTCTCCCACCACGGCCCCCTCACCCCCGACCTCCTCGCCGACCGCCCGGTCGAGGAGCGGCTGCGGGCCCACTGGTCCGTCACCTGGGCCGTTCCCGTGGACGCCGACGGCACCCCGGCCCGGCCGCGCACCGCGCCGGTCGTGCACGCGCCCACCCCCAGCGACGAGGCGCTCGGCGTGCCCGCCCTGCTGATCGCCTCTCTCCCGCTGGACACCAGCCGCCGGCACGCCGCCCCCGGTCCGCTCACCGACTTCCTGGTGGAACGCGCGGCCGACGCGTACGCCGAGCTCCTCGCCGCCTGGCGCCCGGTGACGGCCGGCGTCATCGACCTGGTCCCGGGCGCGCTCGGCAAGGGCGAGCTGGACGGCGCCCTGCGCCGGGCCGTCCTCGACCGGCTGCCGCGCACCGCGTTCCTGCCGCCCGCGAACGACCCCGGTGACGACTCCGAGCTGCCGGAGGCGCTGCGCCCCCGTGACGCCGAGATCGTCGAGGGCGCCGGCGCCGAGACCGTACGGGTCCTCGCCGAGGTGCTGCCCAGCCTGCTGCCGGCCGGCCTCGAACGCCGCGTGGAGCTACGGACTTTGGGCGTCGCCCGGGTGCCGCTGACCGAGGCGGTCGACCGGCTCGCGGGTCTGGAGAAGGAACCCGAGTGGTGGTGGCGGCTGTACGACAGCCTGGCCGGGGTCGACCCGGACCGGCTGTCCGGTCTGCCGGTGCCGCTGGCCGGGGCCACCTCCCAGGCGTTCGGCACCGGGGGAGCACGGACGACCATCGGGCCCCGGCAGGTCCTGCTGCCGACCGTCGACGGGCCGCCGGTGGCCCCCGACGTCCTGGCCCGGCTGGGCCTGAAGGTCGCCCACCCGGACGCCGCCCACTCCCTCCTGGAGAAGCTCGGCGCGCTGCCGGCCACTCCGCGTGCCGTCCTGACCACCCCGCAGGTGCGGGCCGCCGTCGCCGCCTCCCTCGACGACGAGGGTCCGGGCTGGGACCAGGAGGGCCTGGACGCGGAGGAGCTGGCCGACAGCGTGCTCGCCCTGGTCCGCGAGGCCGGGCTCGAACCCGGTGACGAGCCCTGGCTCGGCGCGCTCGCACTGCCCGACGAGGACGGCGAACTGGCGCCCGCCGGTGAACTCGTCCTCCCCGGCAGCTACTTCGCGCGCGTCATGCGCGAGGGCGAACTCGCCTTCGTGGACGCCGAGCTGGCCGAGCGCTGGGGCGAACAGCCGCTGGCCGCCTGCGGCGTGCTCGCGAACTTCGCCCTCGTCCGCGCCACCGACGTCGTCCTCGACCCGGACGAACTGGAGCCGCGCGATTCGGACTTCGCCGAACCCGACGACGTCGGACTCCTCGACGCCGTCGACGTGTGGTGCGAGGACGTCCTGGACCGGCTGCCCGACACGCCCGTACCGCCGGTGGCGACCGAGATCGTCGCCGTGCGCGACCTGGACCTCGTCGACGACGACCAATGGCCGCAGGCCCTCGCCCTGCTCTCGCAGCCCCCGCTGCGGGACGCGCTCACCCAGCCCGTGCGGATCCTGCTGCCGGACGGCACCCATGAGGTCGTACGGCCGTACACGGCCTGGTGGCTGCGCGGCCACCCGGTGCTCGACGGCCGCCGCCCCGCCGGCCTGCGCGCCGCCGGCGGCGACCCGCTCCTGTACGGCCTGTACGACGAGGCGGACGCGACCGGCTTCGACGACGAGCAGGTGCTGCGGGCCCTCGGCGTGCGGACGTCCGTGGCCGCGCTCCTCGAAGAGCCCGGCGGTGCCGCCGAGCTGCTGGACCGCCTCGCCGACCCGGACCGCCCCGTCTCCGCCGCCCAACTCCACGCCCTCTACACCGCCTTGGCCGACCTCGACCCGGAACAGGTGACCCTGCCGGACGAGCTGCGCGCGGTCGTCGACGGCCGGGTGGCCGTCGTGGACGCGTCCGACGCCGTGGTCGTCGACTCGCCGGACCTGCTGCCCTTCACCGAGAGCGTCCCGCTGCTGCCGGTCCGTCCGACGCGGGCCGCGGACCTCGCCGAGCTGTTCCAGGTGCGGAGGCTGAGCGAGTCGGTGACGGGCGAGGTGACGTCGGAGGGCGCCGAGCACGACGTACCGGAGTCGGTCCGGATCCTGCTCGGCCCGGCGACCCCGGCGTCGTACGTCGAACACGAGGAACTCGTGGTCGACGACGTGGAGATCGACTGGCGCCTCACGACGGACGGCGTGCTGCACGCGGCGACCCTGGAGGGCGTGGCGGCGGGCCTCGCCTGGGCGGCGGGCCAGTGGCCACGCCGCTTCGAGGTCGCGGCCCTGCTGGAGGACCCGTCCCGCACGGAGGAACTGGCGCGGGACCGCTGGTTCGACTGAGCCCGAACGACCGCCCCACCGGAGAGAGACCGGTGGGGCGGCCGTGTTCGGGGGAGAGTCCGGTCAGTCCCTCTGGAGGGCGTGGCGGCGGGCTTGCCTCAAGTCCCCTTCACCGAACCATTTTTCGAATAAATTTCGCACACTCGCACAACCCTTCACTTCCACCTCGGGTCTGTTCTGCTGGAGTCAGCTGGACTCCGCAGAACGGGCACCGCGGAAGCCGTCGAGCCGCCCCGTGTGCCCCTTGTGAACGTGGGGAATCACATGCGCATTCGTGCCTCCGTCGCCGTCGTGACGGGCGCCCTGGCCCTGACCGCTCTCGTCGTGCCGGCCGCACAGGCCGCCGACTCCGCCCCGTCCTTCCGCGACGCCGCCGCGAAGTTCGTCAAGGCCGCACACACGACGTCGGGCAAGGCCGCGTTCAGCGCCGCCACTGCGGCCGATCCCAAGCCGTACCCCCTGAACGTCACCTTCTCCGGTCTCAAGATCGGCAAGGCGTACAAGGTCGGCACCACCAACCACGTCGCCTTCTCGGTGTCGTACACGCTGACGCACGGCGCGGACGTGGACATCGCCGCGGCCGACTTCATGACCGGCCCGATCCTCTACAAGGGTTCGCTCAGCGACCCGGCCAACTTCCTGGGGGGCGAGGAGCCTGCCTCCTGCACCGTCACCTCGTCGACCACCGCCACCTGCAAGGGCAACGTCGACATCTACCCGGCCGATGGTGAGCTGCTCAACTCGGACGCGGGCTCGTGGAACGCGGGCGCCGTGGCCATCGCGTGGAACGGCCAGCTGAACGCGACCAACCCCGACATCACCAAGATCGGCTACGCCGAGCAGGGCGGTCTCGGCAAGACGCTGATCCAGCGCTACTCCAAGCTGACCGTCAACGCCTCCCCGGAGCCGGTGAAGAAGGGCAGGACCATCACGGTCACCGGCAAGCTGACCCGGGCCAACTGGGAGACCAACAAGTACGCGGGCTACGGCAACCAGCCGGTCAAGCTGCAGTTCCGCAAGAAGGGCACCAGCACCTGGGCCACCCTCAAGACCATCCAGACAGACGCCACCGGCAACCTGAAGACGACCGTCAAGGCGTCCGCCGACGGCTACTTCCGCTACAGCTTCGCGGGCACCTCGACCACCCCCGCGGTGAACGCGACGGCCGACTTCGTCGACGTCCAGTAGGACCCGCGACCGACGTCGGCCTTCAAGACCCGCATTGTGGTCCTGAAGGCCGACGTTGTCGTGTGAGGCGGGTGTCCCGCGTACCGGACCGTGCGCGATCGAACCGGCACAGGGTAACTGCCGCCCCCTAAAGGCTTATTCGAAAAAACTTCACCGATTCGCACAACCCTTCACTTCCGTCACAGGTCTGGTTTGTGGAGTCCCCGGACTCCACCGACCAGACCGGGCATCGCGGAAGCCGTAGAGTCGCTCCGCGTGCCCCTTGTACGTGGGGAACACACATGCGCATTCGTGCCTCTGTCGCCGTCGTGACCGGCGCGCTGGCTTTGACCGCCTTCGCCGTCCCGGCCGCGCAGGCCGCCGACGCCCCGGGTGTCGGCGCGCTCGCCCAGAGCGTCCAGCAGATCGCGGGGAAGTCGCCCGCCGACGACTCGAGCGGCGACACCAAGATCTCCAACGTTGTCGTCAACGGTGGCAAGGCGGTCGTCTTCGGCACGACCACCAAGAGGACCTTCGCGGTCACCTTCACGGCCACCGACAACTCCGGCATCGACTGGGCGACGGCGGTGCTGTACCACGGCACCGACATCGACCACTCCGACAACGGCGCCGTGCCGAACGAGGGGAACCGGATCAAGTGCACCGCGGCCGGCAGCACGGCCGCGAACTGCAAGGGGACCTTCACGATCGACGCGAGCGTGGACGGCCGCCTGCTCAACGCGCACGCTGGCACCTGGAAGGTCTGGGCGATCGCGCAGGCCAAGGACGCCGACTACATCCAGAAGGACAACGCCAAGAGCTTCTCGGTGCAGCGCTACTCCAAGCTGACCGTCAACGCCTCGCCCGAGCCGGTGAAGAAGGGCAACACCATCACCGTCACCGGCAAGCTGACCCGCGCCAACTGGGAGAGCGGCAAGTACGCGGGCTACGGCAGCCAGCCCGTCAAGCTGCAGTTCAAGAAGGCGGGCACGAGCACCTGGACCACCGTCAAGACCATCAAGACGAACTCGACCGGCAACCTGAGCACCACGGTCAAGGCGTCCACGGACGGCTCCTTCCGCTACAGCTTCGCGGGCACCTCGGCCACTTCGGCGGCAACCGCGACGGCCGACTACGTCGACGTGCGGTGACATGACGTAAGCGTTCGGTGCCCGTGCCCCGTGCCCCGCGCGCCGCCCGGGGCACGGGCACCGAACCTTGGAGGCCGGTGGCCGGATTGCGGTGGCAAAAAAATTCGGGGTCCGTACAACCATCCGCTTCCCTTGTGGATCTGATCACGCGAGTCAAGAGACTCGCCAGAAACTCGGGCCCCACGTGAAGCCAACCCGTGGGCCCCTTTCTCCACTTGGGGAACGCATGCGCATACGTGCCACTGTGGCCGCCGTCTCCGGCGCCCTGGCTCTCTCCGCCTTCGCGGTGCCGGCCGCGCAGGCCACCGACTCCGCCACGTCCCACCGTGACGGAGCCGAGAAGGTTTGGCAGGCTGCCCACACCACTTCTTCCTCGTCCGGCAAGGCCGCGTTCACCGCCGCCACCGAGACCGCGGGCACCCCTTACGCCATCGACGTCACCTTCTCCAACTTCAAGATCGGCTCGTCGTACTCGGTTGGCATCAGCAACCACGTCGCGATCCCGGTCTCGTACACGCTGACGCACGGCGCGGACGTCGACATCACCGCGTCCGACTTCGAGACGGACCCGTACATCTACAAGGGCTCCTACGACGACCCGACCAACATCCTCTTCGGCGACCTCGCGGCCACCTGCACCCCGAGCACGTCGACCACCGCCACCTGCAAGGGCAACATCGACGTCTACCCGGCGTACGGCGACCTCATGAACGCCGACGCGGGCTCCTGGAGCGCCGGCGCCGAGGCCATCGACTGGAACGGCCAGGACCCGGACAGCGCCACGTACGACGAGAGCAAGGTCGGGTACGCCGACCAGGGCGGTCTCGCCACCACCTCGGTCAAGCGCTACTCCAAGCTGACGGTCAACGCCTCCCCCGAGCCGGTCTACAAGGGCAAGACCCTGACCGCCACCGGCAAGCTCACCCGCGCCAACTGGGAGACCAACGCGTACGCCGGTTACGGCTCGCAGGCGGTCAAGCTGCAGTTCATGAAGGCAGGCACGACCACCTGGACCACGATCAAGACGATCACCGGTGACGTGTACGGCAACCTGAAGACCACCACCATCGCGAACTACGACGGTTACTGGCGCTTCAGCTTCGCGGGCACCTCGACGACCCCGGCGGCGAACGCCGCGTCGGACTACGTCGACGTGAAGTAAGCCCTCGCGGCAGCACCCTCGCGGCAGCAGGTGACGCGGTACCCGCCAGGTACCGCGTCACGCCGGGAAACGGCGGTCGACCCACTTCCACAGGAACTCCAGGACGGCCGCCGCCACCACCGCCGAGGCCACCGCGACCCACGGGATCGTCACCCCGACCAGTTTCAGCGCGAAGAAGTGCTGCAACGAGGGAACGATCAGTACGGCCAGGAACGCCACGCCCATCGCGGCCACCAGGGCGATCCGCCACCAGGTGTAGGGGCGCGCGATGATCGCCAGCACCCACATGGAGATCAGGAAGAGCGTGAGGGTCGCCGCGCTGGTCTCCGCGTCCAGCGAGCCCGGGCCGGTGTAGTAGTGCCGGGCGATCAGATACGTCACGAAGGTGGCGACCGCCGCCACGACCCCGCCCGGGATCGAGTAGCGCATCACCCGCCGTACGAAGTGGGGCCGGGCCCGCTCGCTGTTGGGGGCCAACGCCAGGAAGAAGGCCGGGACGCCGATCGTCAGGGTCGACAGCAGCGTCAGATGCCGGGGCAGGAACGGGTACTCCACCTGCCAGCACACCACCAGCACCGCCAGCAGCACCGAGTACACGGTCTTCACCAGGAACAGCGTGGCGACCCGCGTGATGTTCCCGATTACCCGCCGGCCTTCGCCGACCACCGACGGCAGCGTCGCGAAGCTGTTGTTCAGCAGCACGATCTGGGCCACGGCCCGGGTCGCCTCGGACCCCGAGCCCATCGAGACGCCGATGTCCGCGTCCTTGAGCGCGAGCACGTCGTTCACCCCGTCGCCCGTCATCGCGACCGTGTGCCCCCGCGACTGCAGGGCGCCCACCATGTCCCGCTTCTGCTGCGGCGTGACCCGCCCGAACACCGTGCCCTTGTCCAGCGACTTCGCCATCTCCGCCGCATTGACGGGAAGGCGCCGGGCGTCCAGGACCTCACCCGCGATACCCAGCTTTCCGGCCACCGCGCCCACGGACACGGCGTTGTCCCCGGAGATCACCTTGGCGTGGACGTTCTGCTCGGCGAAGTAACGCAGGGTGTCGGCGGCGTCCGGGCGCAGCCGCTGCTCCAGGACGACGAGGGCGGTGGGCCGGGCGCCCTCACCGACCTTGGGGTCGTCCAGGTCCCGGGAGACGCGGGCCAGCAGCAGCACGCGCAGCCCCTGCTCGTTGAGCCGTTCGGTTTCGGCCAGAGCCGGGTCGTCGGGGTCCAGCAGGACGTCCGGGGCGCCGAGGAGCCACGAACTGGACTCGCCGTTGCCCTCGCTGAAGGACGCGCCGCTGTACTTCCGGGCCGAGGAAAAAGGCAGGGCCTCGGTGCAGCGCCAGTCCTCGCTGTCCGGGTAGGCGTCGATGATCGCTTGGAGGGAGGCGTTCGGGCGTGGGTCCGATTCGCCGAGGGCGCCGAGGACCTTCCGTACGTACGTCTCGTCGGCGCCCTGGAGCGGCCGCAGCTCGGTGACGTCCATGCCGCCCTCGGTGAGCGTGCCCGTCTTGTCCAGGCAGACGGTGTCGACGCGGGCGAGCCCCTCGATGGCGGGCAGCTCCTGGACGAGGACCTGTTTGCGGCCCAGCCGTATGACGCCGATGGCGAAGGCCACGGAGGTCAGCAGGACGAGTCCCTCCGGAACCATCGGCACGATGCCGCCGACCGTCCGGGCCACGGAGTCCTTGAACCCGTGCTGCTTGACCACGAGCTGGCTGATGACCAGGCCGATCGCGGTCGGGACCATCATCCACGTCACGTACTTGAGGATCGTGGAGATACCGCTGCGCAGCTCGGAGTGGACGAGCGTGAAACGGCTCGCCTCCTCGGCGAGCTGGACGGCGTAGGCCTCGCGCCCCACCTTGGTCGCCTTGAAGGCGCCGCCGCCCGCGACGACGAAGCTGCCTGACATGACCTTGTCCCCGGGGCGTTTGACGACGGCGTCGGCCTCACCGGTCAGCAGTGACTCGTCGATCTCCAGCCCGTCGGCCTCCACGCAGGCGCCGTCGACCACGATCTTGTCGCCGGGCCCGATCTCGATGATGTCGTCCAGCACGATCTCGGACGTGCCGATCTCGGCGGCGACCCCGTCCCGGCGCACCGTCGGCCGTGCCTTGCCGATCACCGCGAGGGAGTCCAGGGTCTTCTTGGCGCGCCACTCCTGGATGATGCCGATGCCCGTGTTGGCGATGATCACGTATCCGAAGAGGCTGTCCTGGAAGGGCGCCACGAACAGCATGATCAGCCAGAGCACGCCGATGATCGCGTTGAAGCGGGTGAAGACGTTCGCGCGGACGATCTCGCCCAATGAGCGGCTGCTGCGGACGGGAACGTCGTTGACGTCACCACGGGCGACCCGCTCGGCCACCTCGGCGGCGGACAGTCCTTGCGTCCGCCCGGGTATGGGCGCGGGGTGCACGGGATCCAGTCCGGCGCCCGCGTCGATGTGCGTCATGCATTCGACGGTACGTGCGGATATGCGGGTTCACCTGCCGAGCGTCCCAAATCTCCGACCAGGGGAGGACGGGTCTCGTGCGGTGGTAGTACGGGGAGCCGCCGCGCGCCGCAGCTCAGGCTGGGCACTATCAGCCCGTACGGCGTCCGAGGACGAGGCTGTCCCGCACTTCACAGCGGAGGCCAGGGAAAACCAGCCCGTCCGGCGTTTGAGGACGAGGCCGTCAAGGCCGACAGCGGGGGTCTGGGGGCGCAGCCCCCAGGGGGTCCACGCAAGCCACCGGGTGCCTACTCCGCCACCGGGCGCCCTATTCCACCCCCGCAACCTTCGCGGCAGCAGCCCGCTTGATTGCCGCGTCCCGCCTCCGTACGAACCAGACGCCGATGCAGCCGAGCCCCCCGCCCGCCAGGCATGTCCACAGCCACCAGGTGTGCCCGTGGTCGGCGAACCAGCCGTAGAACGGGAGCTGGACCAGGAAGAGGACGAACCAGAGGATCGTGCCGCCGGTGATGGTGGCGACCACGGGGCCCTCAAGGGGCTCCGGCGCCTCGTGCTTGGGGGTCCACTTCGCCATGCGCACAGCTTACGAGGGCGCCATCCGTATGCGGGGGCGACCCTGGAGGCGATCCTGCCGGCCCTTGTATACCAACGGTCTACGCGCGGAGATAGCGATCTACGCCTTATATGTTCATACTGAAACAGTTCGAGTCTGGCCGCTTCTGTTCGTATGAAACACCAACGGGAACTTGGGGGAAACCGTTTGGTGATCAAGCGATGGCGAGACTCGATCACGTTTGTTCCAGCATCCCCGCATCCTTGAGGTCCCGCATGCCCACCTCGGCCCCCGCCAAGGCCACCGCCCAGCAGCTGGGCACCCGACCCCCGTCCGGCGCCCTCGACCGCTACTTCAAGATCTCCGAGCGGGGCAGCACGCTGTCCCGCGAGATCCGCGGCGGTTTCGCGACCTTCTTCGCGATGGCCTACATCATCGTGCTGAACCCGATCATCCTCGGCAGCGCGAAGGACATGTACGGGCACCAGCTCGACCACGGCCAGCTGGTCACCGCGACCGCCGTGACCGCCGCCTTCACCACGCTGCTCATGGGCGTCATCGGCAACGTGCCGATCGCCCTCGCGGCCGGCCTCGGCGTGAACACGGTCGTCGCCCTCCAGCTCGCCCCGCGCATGTCCTGGCCGGACGCGATGGGCATGGTCGTCCTCGCGGGCTTCGTCGTGATGCTGCTGGTCGCCACCGGTCTGCGCGAGCGCGTGATGAACGCCGTGCCGCTCGGTCTGCGCAAGGGCATCGCGATCGGTATCGGCCTGTTCATCATGCTGATCGGTCTCGTCGACTCCGGCTTCGTCACCCGCATCCCGGACGTCGCCCAGACCACGGTCCCGGTCCAGCTCGGCGCCGACGGTCACCTCAACGGCTGGCCGGTCCTGGTCTTCGTCCTGGGCACGCTGCTCACCTTCGCGCTGATCGTCCGCAAGGTGCCGGGCGCGATCCTGATCTCGATCGTCGGCATGACTGTCCTCGCGCTGGTCGTCAACTCGGTCGCCAAGATCCCGTCCTGGGGCCTGACCGTCCCGAAGTGGCCCGGCAACCCGGTCGGCAGCCCCGACTTCGGCCTGATCGGCAAGGTCAGCCTGTTCGGCGGCTTCGGCAAGGTCGGCATGCTGACCGGCATCCTCTTCGTCTTCACGGTCCTGCTGTCGTGCTTCTTCGACGCGATGGGCACGATCATGGGCATCAGCGACGAGGCCAAGCTGACCGACGCCGAGGGCAACATGCCCGGCATCAACAAGGTCCTCTTCGTGGACGGCATCGCCGTCGCGGCGGGCGGCGCCAGCTCCTCCTCGGCCACCACCTGCTTCGTGGAGTCCACGGCGGGTGTCGGCGAGGGGGCGCGCACGGGCTTCGCGAACGTCGTCACGGGCGCCCTCTTCGCGGTGGCCCTGTTCCTCACCCCGGTCGCCACGATGGTCCCGGCCCAGGCGGCCACCCCCGCCCTGGTCGTGGTCGGCTTCCTGATCCTGTCCCACTCCATCAAGGAGATCGACTGGGCGGACTACACGATCGCGATCCCGGCCTTCGTGACGATGCTGATCATGCCGTTCACCTACTCGATCACGAACGGCATCGGCATGGGCTTCATCACCTTCGTGGTGCTGCGTCTGGCCGCGGGGCGCGGCCGTGAGGTTCCGGTCGCGATGTACGTGGTCGCGGCGGTCTTCGGTTTCTACTACCTGATGCCCGCGCTGGGTCTGACCTGATCCGCCGGGGCCCGGCCGGCCTCGCGGGACTTCTCCGTCGGGGCCCGGTCGGTCCCGTAGGGCGTCTCCGCCGGGGCTCGGTCGGTCCCGTAGAGCGTTTCCGCCGGGGCCCCGTCGGTCCCGTAGAGCGTCCCGGCCGGGTCGGGTGACCCGTAGAACCTCTCCGTCTCCTCGACGGCGGCCTGGAACCGCTCGTCGAAGTCATCCCTGATGAGCGTCCGGACGACATAGTCCTGGACGCTCATTCCTCTTTTGGCGGCATGAAGCCGGAGCCGGTCGAGCAGCTCCCCGTCTATCCGCAGGCTGAGCACACTGGTCCCCATGCGTACGAGGGTTGCCGGACGAAGGCGAGTGGCGTGTCACGTTCCGCCGCCGTATCACTCATATGGGTGATACGTGCAGCTCGGGAGTTTCGCGACGGGGCCGGTGGACGCAGGCCTGTAGTGGTCAGAGTCACCCACGAGGTGACGCGCTCGCGGTTCTTTAGCGAAAGTAATGAGTTATGCTAAAGAGCATGGCTGACCTGACCCATGGCGACGACGCTGCCGCCGTGAACGCCCTCCGCTCCGCAGTGATGCGCCTGTCGCGCCGACTCAAGCACCAGCGGGTCGACGAGTCGCTGAGCCCGACCGAGATGTCGGTGCTCGGCACCCTGTCCCTGTGCGGTTCCGCCACACCGGGCGAGCTCGCCCGCAAGGAACATGTCCAGCCGCCCTCGATGACCCGCATCGTGGCGCTGCTGGAGAGCAAGGGCCTGGTGAGCCTGGAGCCGCACCCCGAGGACCGGCGCCAGAAGGTGGTCACCAAGACCGAGCGGGCCGAGGCGATGCTCGACGAGAGCCGTCGCAAGCGGAACGCATGGCTGGCCGGACTGGTCGAGGGCCTGGACGAGGACGAGTGGGCGAAACTCCGCGCCGCCGCCCCCGTCCTGGAGAAGCTCGCGCATCTGTAAACCGTCATCGCAAGGAGGCGACCCCCTTTGAGTACGGGAACCGGAGCAGCTTCCGCCCCCGTCCCAGCCACCCACGACTCCCCAGCCACCCACGACTCCTCGTCCGCCCACGAGACCTACGGGGCTCCCCACACCCCCGAACCCTCCGAACCCGTCAAACCCTCCGAACCCTTCAGACCGACCAGGTCCTCGGAGCCCCGCAAGTCCTCGATGTTCAGCTCGCTGCGCGTCCGGAACTACCGGCTCTTCTTCCTCGGTCAGGTCGTCTCCAACACCGGCACCTGGATGCAGCGCATCGCCCAGGACTGGCTGGTGCTGAGCCTGACCGGCTCGTCCACCGCCGTCGGTGTGACCACGGCGCTTCAGTTCCTGCCGATGCTGCTCTTCGGGCTGTACGGCGGCGTTCTCGTCGACCGCCTCCCCAAGCGCCCGACGCTGCTGGTCACGCAGTCGGCGATGGGGGCCACGGGCCTCGTCCTCGCCTTCCTGACCCTCTCCGGGCACGTCCAGGTCTGGCACGTCTATCTCGCCGCCTTCGCGGTCGGCCTCGCCACGGTCGTGGACAACCCGGCCCGGCAGTCGTTCGTCTCCGAGATGGTCGGCTCCCGGCAGCTGCAGAACGCGGTCAGCCTGAACTCGGCGAACTTCCAGTCCGCGCGTCTGGTCGGCCCCGCGGTGGCGGGCGTCCTGATCACCGGCGTCGGGACGGGCTGGGCCTTCCTGCTCAACGGCGTGTCCTTCGTCGCCCCCATCGCAGCGCTGCTGCTGATGCGCGCCCGCGAGCTGCACGTCGTCGAGCGCGCCCCGCGCGGCAAGGGCCAGCTCCGCGAGGGCCTGCGCTATGTCGCCGGGCACCCGGAACTGATCTGGCCGATCGTCCTGGTCGGTTTCATCGGCACCTTCGGCTTCAACTTCCCGGTCTGGCTGTCGGCGTACGCGGACGACGTCTTCCACGCGGGCGCCGGAGCCTACAGCCTCTTCAACACGCTGATGGCGCTCGGCTCGCTGACCGGCGCGCTGCTCGCAGCCCGCCGCGGCACGGCCCGCCTGCGCGTGCTGATCGCGGCGGCGGCCGTCTTCGGCGCGCTGGAGATCTTGGCGGCCGGAGTTCCGTCCCTGTGGCTGTTCTCCCTCCTCATGATCCCGATAGGGATCTTCGGCCTGACGGTGAACGTCACCGCGAACACGGCCGTCCAGATGGGGACGGACCCGGCGATGCGCGGCCGCGTCATGGCCCTGTTCATGATGGTCTTCATGGGCGGTACGCCCGTGGGGGCGCCCGTGGTCGGCTGGCTCACGGACGCGTACGGCGCCCGGGCGGGCTTCGCCGCGGGCGGTCTGGTCTCGGCCGCGGCGGCCGTGACCATCGGCCTGGTCCTGGCGAAGTCCGGCGGCCTGCGCCTCTCCATGGGCTGGCACCAGGGGCATCCGCGGGTGCGGTTCGTCCCGCGCGAGCAGCCGGCGACGGCGTCGGCGTGACCGGTCGAGGGGGCGCCCCCTCGACGCATCCGTGTCACACGCGCCGCGCCAGTACCTGCCCGGGCCACCGGTCGTCCCCGACCGTGAGGGCCTGCGCCCGGGCGAAGCCGTTCGACTCGTAGTAGGCGAAATGGCCGGTGGCTGGGCGATCCGTTCCCTGGAAGGCTGAAGGACATGAGACTCTTCGCCGCGGTGGTGCCGCCCGAGGACGCGCTCCACGAGCTCGCCTCGGTGGTGCGCGGGTTGGAGGGGCTGCCCGGGGCGCAGGGGCTGCGCTGGACCGGGCGGCCGGGCTGGCACTACACGCTCGCGTTCTACGGCGAGGTGGCCGAGGACGTCGTCCCCGACCTGTCGGAGCGGCTGGCGCGGGCGGCCCGGCACACCGAGCCGTTCTCCCTGTCCTTGGACGGGGGCGGGCGCTTCGGGGGCCGGACGCTGTGGGTGGGCGCATCCGGGGACGTGGGGGAGCTGCGGCTGCTCGCGGACCGGACGGAGGCCGCGGGGCGGAAGGCGGGCGTGGAGATGGGGGAGCACCGCCACTACCGCGCCCATCTGACGCTGGCCCGCAGCGGCCGGGGGCCGGCGGACTTCCGGCCGTATGTCGCGGCGCTGGAGGCGTTCGCGGGGCGCCGGTGGACGGTCGGCGAGCTGCACCTCGTCCGCAGCAACCTGCCCAGGTCGGGGGTGCCGGGGGAGCAGCCGCGGTACGAGACGGTGGAGCGGTGGGGGCTCGGCGCGGGCGGGTGAGGCGGGCCGGTTAGTCTCGATACGTGGACCCGAAGACCCGTAACCGGATCATGGCCGGTGTGCTTGTGCTGATGTTGGCGGTGGTGGTGCTGGCGGCGGCGGTCGGAAAGTAGACCGACCACCGCCACACGTGAGCGCCCTACCGGGCGAAGGCCTCCGGACGGGACCTCGGCCAGGGCTGTGCTGTCCCGTGGACCGCCCCCCGGACGCCTCCTGGCTGATCAGCGGGCGAAGGTCTCCGGAGAGGGCCCCGGCCCCGGCCCCGGGCTGTGCTGTCCCGGGGGGTGTCCCTCGGCCCCCGGTCGATCACCAGGCGAAGGCCTCCGGAGACGGCCCCGGACCAGGGAAGATCTCCTCCAGGCCGGTCAGGACCTCCTCCGGGAGTTCCAGTTCGGCGGCCCGGAGCGCCGATTCCAGCTGTTCTGCGGTGCGCGGGCCGACGATGGGGCCGGTGACGCCGGGCCGGGTCAGCAGCCAGGCGAGGGCGGCCTCGCCGGGTTCGAGGCCGTGCTTGTCGAGCAGGTCCTCGTAGGACTGGATCTGCGCGCGGACGGCCGGGTCGGTGAGCGAGTCGGCGGTCCGGCCGCTCGCCCGGCGCCCGCCCTCGATCTCCTTCTTGATGACACCGCCCAGCAGTCCGCCGTGCAGCGGCGACCACGGGATGACGCCGAGCCCGTACTCCTGCGCCGCCGGGATGACCTCCATCTCGGCGCGCCGCTCGAAGAGGTTGTAGAGGCACTGCTCGCTGACGAGCCCGTAGGAGCCGTGCCGGGCCGCGGTCTCGTTGGCCTGGGCGATCTTGTACCCGGGGAAGTTGCTGGACCCCACGTACAGGATCTTCCCCTGCTGCACCAGCACGTCCATGGCCTGCCAGATCTCCTCGAAAGGAGTGCTGCGGTCGATGTGGTGGAACTGGTACAGGTCGATGTAGTCGGTCTGCAGCCGCTTGAGGCTGGCGTCGACCGCCCGCCGGATGTTGAGGGCGGAGAGCTTGTCGTGGTTGGGCCAGGCCTCGCCGTCCGCGCCCATGTTGCCGTAGACCTTGGTGGCGAGCACGACCTTGTCGCGCCGCTCGCCGCCCTTGGCGAACCAGTCGCCGATGATCCTCTCGGTACGGCCCTTGTTCTCGCCCCAGCCGTACACGTTGGCGGTGTCGAAGAAGTTGATTCCCGAGTCCAGGGCCGCGTCCATGATCGCGTGGCTGTCGGCCTCTTCCGTCTGGGGGCCGAAGTTCATGGTCCCGAGAACGAGCCGGCTGACCTTGAGTCCTGTGCGTCCGAGCTGCGTGTACTTCATGACTGCCTAGCCAACGGCGTGGAGTGCGCTCTAGGCAAGGGCAGTTGGCCGAGTGGTCGGGTGGCCGGATCAGTCGCGGGGGAAGCCGTCGGTCTTGAGGACGAGGTCGACCACCGTGCCGGTCAGGTCGATGTCGGTGCCGAAGTCCACCGGCGTCCTGTTCTCGTAGTCGCCGTCCTTGGGGTCGGTGTAGACGTAGCACCGGCCCTGGTAGGGATCGGCGATGACATAGAGGGGGACCTCGGCTTCCGCGTACGCGAGTTTCTTCGGGCCGTAGTCGTTGTGGGCCGTGCCCTCGGAGATGACCTCGGCGACGAACTCGATGTCCTGGTAACGCCAGTGGCCCGTGTCGTCCTTCTTCGCCGAGTCCTTGAGCAGGGCGATGTCCGGACAGAAGCCGTTCTCGTGGCCGGGGAAGTCGATGCGGACGTCCGAGAACACCTTGACGTCCATCCCGAACCTGTCCTCCAAGGCCCGCGCGATGCGGCGGATGATTCCCCAGTGTGTGTCCCGTTGCGGCGTCATGTGGACGTTGCCCCCGACGATCTCGACCCTGAATCCTTCGGGGACGGGCATCCGCTCAAGGCGCTCGAACCACTCGTCCAAACGCTTGGTGTTGGCGTCGGCGTCGGCCATCTCGATCCTGTCTTCAAGGACGGTCATCGTGGCGCTCCTCCCCGGCTGCCCCACGGACAGGTGCAGCCGCGCGGTACAACGATACGCACCGTGACCGAGGCACGCCGGTATTCGGTCAGCTTGTTCCAGCCACGTACGTTTGTCCCCATCCCCACGCCTGATGCATCGCCCCCGCGAACGCCTCCGCGATCTTGTGCTCACCGCACGTGTTCGGGTGCGTGCCGTCGTACGTGTCCGTGTGGATGTCGTACGACGGCGGGGGTGACGTCAGCAGGAGGGGGGAGCGGGGCTCGTCCAGGTCCGCCACCGCCTTCGCCAGGAGTTCGTTGAAGAGGGTGACCTCGGCCGCGAACAAGTCTTCCGTCTCCGCACGGATGTTCGGGATCACCGGGAGCACGACCATCCGGATGCGCGGGTTCGCGGACCGCGCCTCAGTCACGAACTTCCGTACGTTCTCCGCCGTCTGCTCCGCGTTCGTGTAGAAGCCCAGGTCGATCAGGCCCAAGGAGACCAGCAGTACGTCCGCGCGCGTCTCCCGCACGGCCCCGGCGATCAGCGGCGCCATGTGCAGCCAGCCCTCGCCCCAGCCCGCCAGGTGGGCGCGCGGGAAGTCCGGGTCGGCGTACGCGTACGACGTCGGCGCGTCCGTCGCCTTGTCGTACAGCGTCTCGCGCGGGCCGACGAGCGCGAACGGGCCGCCGTGCGTCGCGCACAGGTGCTGCCACAGCCGGTAGCGCCACGTGTGTTCGCCCGCGCTGCCGATCGTCATGGAGTCGCCTACGGGCATGAACCTGAGCATCCGCTCATGATGGACGATCACCGTGGGACGTATGGGGCGGGGCGGTGTGAGGATCGACACGCCCGCACCGCGCCGCGCTTGTGGATCACCCGGACCGTGAATCACGGCCGCGGATGGCAGTCTTGGGACCATGCGTCGATCGCTCGCGTTTCTTTCCGGGGCCCTTCTCATCGGTGTGCTCGCCGCGCCCGCGTCAGCGTCAGCGCCCGTGTCAGCGTCCGCCGCCGACGGCGATGGCGGCTTCACCATCAAGGATCCACGGATCACCGAGTCCAGCGGGCTCGCCGCCTCGCATCTCCACCCGGGGATCTACTGGACCCACAACGACAGCGACGACGGCCCGTACCTCTACGCCGTGGACAGCCGCACCGGGAAGACCGTCGCCACGGTCACCCTCCGTGGCATCGGCTCGCCCCGTGACGTGGAGGCCATCTCCATCGGCCCGGGGAACGAGATCTACGTCGGGGACATCGGCGACAACTTCGGCGGCAAGTGGCCGTACGTGTGGATCTACAAGCTGCCCGAGCCCAAGGTGCTCAAGGACCGGACGATCCGCGCCACCCAGTACGTCGTGAAGTACTCGGACGGCCCCCGCGACGCCGAGTCCCTCGTCGTCCACCCCAGGACCGGGCGTGTCTACATCATCGACAAGAAGGAGGACGGCGGACACCTCTACGAGGGCCCGGCCGAGCTGTCCTCCTCCGGCACGAACGTCTTCAAGCCCGTCGCCGCCGTCGACCTGTGGGCCACCGACGCAGCCTTCTCACCCGACGGCAAGCAACTCGCCGTGCGTGGCTACTTCGGCGGCATCGCGTACGACTGGAACGGCGGGAAGATCAAGCGGCAGGGCCGGCTGGACGTGCCCCTTCAGCGGCAGGGCGAGTCGGTCACCTACACCGCCGACGGGTCGAAGCTCCTGTACGGGAGCGAGGGCACCGACAGCACGGTGCGGGCCGAAAGCGTGCCCGGATACAAGGGGGGTGGCGACTCCAAGTCGCCTTCCGAGAAGGGGAGCGCGGAGGCCGGGACCGGCGGCGGCTCGCCCCTGAACGCCGACTACAAGGTCGGCGCGCTGGTTCTGGCGGTCGGCCTGGCCCTTGTCCTCGGCATCAAACGGCTGGTGCGTCGGGGTCCGCGGTAGCCGTTGCCGGTATGTGTGCTGGTACCTGTGCCGGTACGTGCGAAGGGGGCGTCCGGTGCTCACCGGGCGCCCCCGCCGTACGAGAACGACTACAGCTTCACGACCACAGCTTCGACGACTACAGCTTCTCGATCACGTAGTCGATGCACTTCGTCAGCGCGTCGATGTCCGCCGGGTCGATCGCCGGGAACATCGCGATACGGAGCTGGTTGCGGCCGAGCTTGCGGTAGGGCTCGGTGTCGACGATGCCGTTGGCGCGCAGGACCTTGGCGACGGCGGCGGCGTCTACCTCGTCCGAGAAGTCGATCGTGCCGATGACCTGGGAGCGCTTGGCCGGGTCGGTGACGAACGGGGTCGCGAACTTGACGTCCTCGGCCCAGCCGTACAGCGTGCGGGCGGAGGTGGCCGTGCGGCGCACCGACCAGTCCAGGCCGCCCTGGCCGTTGATCCACTCCAGCTGCTCGTTGAGGAGGAAGAGGGTGGAGAGGGCCGGGGTGTTGTACGTCTGGTTCTTGCGGGAGTTGTCGATCGCCGTGGGGAGGCTGAAGAACTCCGGGATGTGGCGGCCGGAGGCGTGGATACGCTCGGCGCGCTCGACCGCGGCCGGGGAGAAGACGCCGATCCACAGGCCGCCCTCGGAGGCGAAGGACTTCTGCGGGGCGAAGTAGTAGACGTCCGTCTCGGCGATGTCGACCGGGAGGCCGCCGGCGCCGCTCGTCGCGTCGACGAGGACCAGGGCGCCCTCGTCGGCGCCCGCGACGCGCTGGATCGGCATCGCGACACCCGTCGAGGTCTCGTTGTGCGTGAAGGCGTAGACGTCGACGCCCGCCTCGGCCGCCGGCTCGGGGTGCGTGCCGGGGTCGGAGGAGATGACGGTGGGCTCGGCGAGCCACGGGGCGAGCTTCGCGGCCTTCGCGAACTTGGAGGAGAACTCGCCGAAGTTGAGGTGCTGCGACTTGTTCTCGATCAGGCCGTGGGTCGCGATGTCCCAGAACGCGGTGGAGCCGCCGTTACCGAGGACGACCTCGTAGCCGTCGGGGAGTTGGAAGAGCTCGCGGATCCCCTCGCGCACCTTGCCGACCAGGTTCTTGACGGGGGCCTGGCGGTGGGAGGTGCCGAGAAGGGAACTGCCGGTGGCGGCCAGGGCGTCCAGCGCCTCCGTCCGCACCTTGGAGGGGCCCGCGCCGAAGCGTCCGTCGGCGGGCTTGATGTCAGCGGGAATCTGGATCTCAGCCACGGGAGGGAGCCTAGTGGTTCGGGAAACCGGGGCGAAGCGTGTTCCGTCGGGTGAGACGGGGGTGTCGTCCTGGTGGGTTTCGCCCCCGCCGCCCCTAGCCTTCCCGTCCCTGGGGGCTGCCGCCCCCAGACCCCTGCCGTCCGGCACATTCAGCCCCTCCGGCGTTTGAGGAGCGGGGGTCCGGGGGCTGGCCCCCGAAAAGGGGCGGAGCCCTGCCGGGTCCGGGCGGAGCCCTGCCGGGTCCGGGCGGAGCGCCAGCGGGGTCCAGGGGCGGAGCCCCGGGAGGGGTGCAGGGGACGCAGTCCCCGCCGGGGGTTCAGGGGGCGTAGCCCCCGGCGGGGTTGAAGGGGCGGAGCCCCTGGAGGTGGGACGGGTGGGGCGGCGGGGGCGAGAAACCCTTGCCTCAGTCGCCCAGCCGCACCGGCAGCTCGAACAGGTCGTTCTGCGTCACCACCGGCTTGTTGCGCAGCTCGCCCGCCGGCACCGCCAGGTCCAGGCCCGGGAAGCGCGCGTACAGGGCCGGAAGCGCGACCCCGGCCTCCAGGCGGGACAGCGCCGCGCCCGGGCAGACGTGCGGGCCGTGCCCGAAGGAGATGTGCCGGTTCTTTGTCTCCCGGGTGATGTCGAAGTCACCCGCCGTCGGGCCGTGCGCCTTCTCGTCACGCCCTATCGCCCCGTACGAGACGATCAGCGCGTCCCCCGCCGGCAGCACCTTGTCGCCCACCGGCACGTCCTCCGTCGCGAAGCGGATCAGGACGTGGGAGGTGGGGGTGGAGTAGCGCAGGGTCTCCTCGACCACCGCCGACCAGTCCGCCCCACCACTCAGCACCAGTTCCCGCTGCTCCGGGTGCGTCGACAGGTTGACCACCGCGTTGACGATGAGCGAGATCGTCGTCTCGTGGCCCGCCGCCACCATCAGCTGGAGCGTGGAGACGATCTCCTCGTCGGTGAGGTGGTCGCCGTTCTCGGAGGCCTGGATCAGGGCGGAGGTGAGGTCGTCGCCCGGGGTGGCGCGCTTCGCCGCCACCGTCTCCGCCATGATCCCCGCGAGCTCGGTGAGCGTCGCGATGACCTCCTCCGGCGGGGTCTGCGTCGAGAAGAACTTCTCGAACAGTTCCTTCAGGCGCGGCAGACGGGACTCCTCGATGCCCATCAGGTCCGCGATGACGTACATCGGCAGCGGGTACGCGAACTCCGCCTTGAGGTCCACCACGCCGCCGTCCGCCGGAAGCCGGTCCAGCAGCCCCTCCGTCAGCTTCGTGATCCGGTCCCGCATCTCCTCCACCCGACGCGGCGTCAGCGCCTGGGCGACGAGCGTGCGCATCCGCCGGTGGTCGGCCCCGTCCACGGTGAGCATGGAGCGGCCGGGGTTGGCGAGGCCGATCAGCGGCCAGTCGGGCGCGATCTCGCCGCGCTGCCAGGCGCCCCAGACGTTGATGTCCTTGACCAGCCGGGGGTCCGTCAACAGCTGCCTGGCCTCGGCGTGGTGCGTGACCGCCCACACGGGTACGCCGCCGGGCAGTACCACGGGGGCGAGCGGTCCCGCCTCCCTCAGCCGCGCGCTTTCGGCGTCGAGATCGGTGACGAAGGGGTCCAGCTCGATGGGAGAGAGCGGAGAGAGGGGAGAGACGGGAGATGCGTCGGTCGAGGTCATGCGGGTGCGCTTCCAATCGACGGAGTGGGGGTGAACCTCACGGGCAGCGCCGTCAGACCCCGCAGCCACGGGGACGGACGACGCGTCAACTCCTCGGCGGGCACGGACAGGTCGATGTCCGGCAGCCGGTCCAGGACCACCTCGATGGCCGTCCGCGCGACGACCTCCGCCACTTCCTGCGCCGGGAACGGACAGCGGTGCTCGCCGTGCCCGAAGGAGAAGTGCGCGTTGTTGCCGCCGGTGTGCGCGCAGGCGTCGGTGCGTACCTGCGGGTCGCTGTTGGCGCCCTGGAGGCCGAGCAGCAGCAGGTCACCGGCGCGGATGTGGCGGCCGCCCAGGCGGGTGTCGCGGGAGGCCCAGCGGCCTGCCACGTTCTGTGTGGGGGTGTCCTCCCACAGGACCTCGTTCATGGCCTCGGCGACGCTGTGGCGTCCGCCGAAGAGGGAGGCCGCGAAGCGGTGGTCGGTCAGCATCAGCCGCAGCGAGTTGCCGATCCAGTCCGCGGTCGGCTGGTGGCCCGCGGCCATCATCACCATGAGGTCCTGGGTGATCTCCTCGTCGGTGAAGCCGCTCTTGTTCGCGAGCATCCGCGAGACGACGTCGTCCGCCGGGTGCGCCTTGCGGCTCGCCAACAGTTCGATCATGGAGGTGGCCAGGTGCGTCTGGCCCGCGATCGCCCGCTCCCGCCCGTCGATCATGTCGTTGAGGGCGGTGACCAGGCCGGGGCCCTGCTCCTCGGCGAAGCCGTAGAGGATCGCCAGCACGCGGACGGGCAGCAGCATCGCGTAGTCCGCGACGAGGTCCGCCTCGCCCTTCGTGCACACGGCGTCGATCAGCTCGTCCGCGAACCGCTCGACATGGCCGCGCAGTTCGAACGGGTCGACGGCTTCCAGCGCGTCGCTGATCATCCCGGCGCGCTCGCGGTGGCGCTCGCCGACGGTGTAGAGGATCGACGGCTGCTTGCGGCCGATCATCGGCAGCATCGGCCAGTCGTCGGGGATGTTGTCCCACTGGTTCCACAGGTCGGAGTCGCGGCTGAAGAGCACCGGATCGGCGGTCACCTGGTGCAGCTCGCGGTAGCCGAGCACGAGCCAGGCCGGTACGTCGCCGTCGAGCACGACCGGGGCCACGGCGCCGTGCTCACGCCGCATCTCCCGGTACAGCGCGGCGGGTTCGGTCTGGAACCGGGGCCCGCTCAGGGGCACGGGGGCGGTGGTCACACCAGCTCCTGTTCGGATATGGGGGCCTGGGCGGCGTAGTGGTGCCGAATGTGTTCGACCAGGGTGATCAGGACCTGCTTGCCGGATGCGCGTGAGCGCGCGTCGCAGTCGATCAACGGGACGTGCGGGTCGAGGTCGAGGGCGGCGCGGACCTCGGCGGGGGTGTGCCGGGATCCGCCGAAGTCGTTGCAGGCGACGATGAACGGCGTGCCGTGGCGCTCCAGGCGGTCGATGGCGTACCAGGAGTCGTCGATGCGCCGGGTGTCGACGAGGACGACCGCGCCGAGCGTGCCGGAGAACAGCCGGTCCCACAGGAACCAGAACCGCTCCTGGCCCGGCGCGCCGAACAGGTACAGCACGTTGTGGGCGTCCAGCGTGATGCGGCCGAAGTCGAAGGCGACGGTCGTCGCGGACTTCTCCCGTACCCCGCTCACATCGTCGACCGTCTCGCCGGCCTGGGTCATGGTCTCCTCGGTGTTGAGCGGGCGGATCTCGCTCACCGAGCGGACAAGGGTCGTCTTGCCGACGCCGAAGCCGCCGACGACCACGATCTTCAGGCCGTTGTCGGCCTGGTCACCCAGCGGTGTGCGGGTGTCAGAGGTTGCGGAGTCCAACGAGCACCTGTTCCAGGACGTCGGGATCGGGAAGTGCGGCGGTGCGGGGGTGTCGGGCGCTGACGCGGCCGGCCGCGAGGAGGTCGGAGAGCAGGATGCGTGTGATGCTCACCGGCAGCCGCAGCTCGGCGGCGATCTCCACGACCGCGGTCGGGTGGTCGCACATCCGCAGGATCGCGGCGTGCTCCGACTGCATTCCCGGCACCGGGTCGCACTCGGCGACCACGAGCGTCACCAGGTCGAAGCGGGCAGCCGAGTCGGACCGGCTGCGCCCTCCGGTGAGGGTGTACAGCCGGTCCGGCGCGTCGTCCCTGCCGGGGCGGCTCATGAGGTACGCGGCTGCGCGGTCAGGTATTCGCCGAGCTGCTCGACGAGTTCGCTCATGTTGTGCCCGACGAGCCCCGCGTCTGCGTCCTCGGTGGTGACCAGGGCGAGGTGCGCGCCCTCGCCGGCCTCCACGATGAACAGGACCCCGCCGTAGAACTCGGCCATCGCCGAGCGCACGCCCCCGCTGCCGTCGCCGAACTCCACGGAGGCGCCGTGGGACAGCGACTGGATGCCGGCGGCGATCGCGGCGAGCTGGTCGGCCTGGTCGACGGAGAGCTCCGGAGTACGGCACAGCTTCAGCCCGTCCCGGGACAGCACGAGCGCGTGCCGGGCACCCGGGGTGCGCTCCAGCAGTCCCTCGATGAGCCAGGTGAGCTTCTCGTCGGCGGTCGTGATGCCGGTCATGAAGTGGTGTTGCCTTCCGGGTGCGAGGGGGTGACGGCCGGTTCGGGTGCGGTGGGGTCGTCCGGTACGGGCCGGGGTGCGGGTGTTTCTCGTACGACGGGCTCGTCCGCCGCCTGTCGTACGGGCGACTCGTGTCGTACGAGGGGCTCGTGCGCGGTGTCGCGGGCCGGGGTGTCCCGTACGGGGCTGTCGGGCGCCGTCCGCGCCGCGTCCTCCCGTACGGCTTCGGGTTCGGCCGTCGTGCCCTGGACCGTGGCCTGGTCCGGCACCGTGCCGCGGACCGCCTGGCGGAAGCTGCTGAAGCGGGCGGCCCGGGCCTTGGTGTCGTCCGGGGTGTCCGGCTCGCGCTCGGCGCGGGCGGCCGCCCGGGCGCGGCTGCGCTCGGCGGCCTCCAGTGCGTGACCGCGACGGCGCCGGGGGAGTCCGCCGGTGCCGGGGGTGCCGGACACCGGGAACTCGTGCGTGGGGACCGGATCGGGGTCGAGGTCCTCGGCGGCGCGGGCGGCGGCGTACGAGGGCCGGTGCTCGGGGGCGGCCGACGCGGTCTCGTCGGCCGGGGCCGGGGCCGGGGCGGTCTCGGTGGACGGGGCCGGGGCGGTCTCGGTGGACGGGATCAGGGCCGCAACGGCGGTCAGGGTCAGGGTGGGCTCGGAGTCCGGGGTCACGGGCTCGGCGGACGGCGGCAGCGTCGGCTGGGACAGGATGTCCTGCGGGATCAGCATCAGGACGCCCGTGCCGCCGCGCGCGGACGGCCGGAAGGACACCTTCAGGCCGTACTTGCGGGCGAGCCGGCCGACGACCGCGAGGCCGAGCCGGGTGCCGGTGAGCCCGCCCATCTCGGCAACCTCGCCGGAGACCGCGCGCTCGGCGCGGCGCAGCTGCACATCGCCCATGACCAGACCCGCGTCCTCGACGGAGACGATGACCCCGGAGGGCACCTCCTCCACGTAGACATGGACCTCGGCGGTGGGCGGGGAGAAGTTGGCAGCGTTGTCGAGGAGTTCGGCAAGCGCGTGCATCACGCCTTCGGCGGCGTGCCCGGCGACCGCGGCCTCGCTGGAGGAGTGGACGCGGACGCGCTGGTAGCCGCTGACGCGGCCCATCGCGCCGCGCAGGATCGACTCCATGACGATGGGGCGCGCCCAGCGACGGCCGGAGCGGGCGCCCGCGAGGACGGCGACGGAGTCGGCGAGGCGGCCCGCCTGCGCGGTGCGGTGGTCGAGGTGGAGGAGGTCGGCGAGGACGTCCTCGTCCGCGTGCTTGTCCTCCATCGCGCGCAGGTCGGCGAGCATGCCGGTGGCCAGGGCCTGCATGCGCCCGGCGACGTTGGCGGTGACGGAGACGGCCGCGTCCCGCGCGTTCGAGGCCTGGCGCAGACGCCGGGCGAGGCTGGTCGTCTCCTCGGCGAGCCGGGTGAGTTCTCCGGTGAGCACGTCGCGTTCGCCGGCGAACCCCTCGATGAGCGCGATCCGTTCCTGGTCGAACTCGTCCGAGAGGCGCACGCGCTCCTGCGCGAACTCCTTGGCGAGCCGGGCCCGCTCCCGCTCGAACTCCTCGGTCAGCCGTACGCGTTCCTCGATGAAGCCGTCCGTCAGCCGTGCCCGCTCCTGGCTGAACTCCTCGGCGAGCCGGGCGCGTTCCTGGACCAGCCGGCCCGCGTCCTGCGTCATGGCGTCCAGGCGGCGGCGGGCCAGGGACGCCGACCGGATGCCGTGGGCGGCGAGGGCGACCGCCCCGCACAGCAGCAGGGCCGCGGCGGCGCCCTCCCAGGCGAGGGGGACGCGGATCCCCTCCGGTGCCGCCATGACCGCGGCGGCGACGGCGAGGCCCGCCACCACGGCGGTGGCCAGTGTGACGGGTGCGACGGCGCGAAGGGCCGGGCGTTCGCCTGACGGTATGGGGGCGGTCATGGGTGGTGTCCTCGGTCGGCCTTGGTCATGTCCAGGTGCGTGTACGGCGCGCAGGGCCGGAAGGCGAGCAGCGACCCCTTGATGTTCAATTGCGGCTAACTATAGGAGAGTCTGTGATCGGAATAGACAGGTTCCGGTTCCGCTTCACCATCCCACCCTCATAAGAAAAGGATCTACGAGAAAGATCCGGTGTGCCCGGGGACGGTCACCTTCAGTGGCCGGATGCATCCTGGGACACATGACGGACCTTGGGGAACGGCGGCAGCGGGCGCCCGACGCGGACGTCGGCGCCCTGCGTGAGGGGCTGCGCGCGGCGGTGCGCGGCACGGTCGACTTCGGTACGACGGCGCGGGCACTGCACACCATGGACGCCTCCAACTACCGGCGGGTGCCGCTCGGCGTGGTGGCGCCGCGGGACGCGGACGACGTGGCGGCGGCGTTGAGCGTGTGCCGTGCGCACGGGGTGCCGGTCGTCGCCCGCGGTGGCGGGACGTCAATTGCCGGGCAGGCGACGGGCACGGGCGTGGTGCTCGACTTCACCCGGTACATGAACCGGATCCTGTCCCTGGACCCCGAGGCCCGCACGGCCGTGGTCCAGCCGGGTCTGGTCCTGGACCGCCTCCAGGAGGCCGCCGCCCCGCACGGCCTGCGCTTCGGCCCGGACCCCTCCACGCACGCCCGCTGCACCCTGGGCGGCATGATCGGCAACAACGCGTGCGGCTCCCACTCGGTGGCCTGGGGCACGACGGCGGACAGCGTGCGCGAGCTGTCGGTGCTCACCGCGCGGGGCGAGGCGCTGACCCTGGGCCGGGGCCGGCGGGGCGCTCCCGAGGGCCTGGACGCCCTGGTGGAGAGCGAGTTGGCGCTCCTGCGCACCGGCTTCCCCTTCCTGCCGCGCCGCATCTCCGGGTACGCGCTGGACGCGCTGCTCCCGGAGAAGGGCGCCGACGTGGCCCGCTCCTTCTGCGGCTCCGAGGGCACGCTGGGCGTCCTGACGGAGGCGGTCGTACGCCTGGTGGAGGCACCCCGCGCGCGTGCGCTCGCCGTGCTGGCGTACGCGGACGAGACCGCGGCGGCCCAGGCGGCGGCCGGACTGCTGCGGCACGGGCCGCTGACCGTCGAGGGCATGGCCGCCGACCTCGTACCGCCGTCGGCGGGGCTGCCGCGCGGCGGCGCCTGGCTGTTCGTGGAGGCGGGCGGCGCGAGCGAGGCGGAGGCACGCGCGCGTGCGGAGGCGATCGTCCGGGCGGCGGACGTCACGGACGCCGCGGTGGTCACCGACCCGGCCGGACAGCGGGCCCTGTGGCGGCTGCGTGAGGACGCGAGCGGCACGGCGACCCGGATGCCGGACGGGACCGAGGCCTGGCCGGGCTGGGAGGACTGCGCGGTGCCACCCGCCCGACTCGGCGACTACCTCCGGGACTTCAGGCGCCTGCTGGCCGACCACGGCCTGCGGGGTGCGCCCTACGGCCACTTCGGGGACGGCTGCATCCACGTCCGCATCGACTTCGACCTGCTGACCGAGGCGGGCATCGCCCGCTTCCGCCGCTTCTCCGGGGAGCTCGCGGAACTGGTCGTCTCCCACGGCGGCTCGCTCTCCGGGGAGCACGGCGACGGCCAGGCACGGGCGGAACTGCTGCCGAAGATGTACGGGCCGGAGCTGGTCGCCCTCTTCGAGCGCGTCAAGGACGTCTGGGACCCGGACGACCTGCTCAACCCCGGCATGCTGGTACGACCGGCGCGGCTGGACGAGAACCTGCGGTTCGCGGTGCTGCCCCGCAAGCCGGTGGACGTCGCCTTCGGCTACCCGGCGGACGGCGGCGACTTCTCGGCGGCGGTGCGGCGGTGCGTGGGCGTCGCCAAGTGCCGTACGACGACGGTGTCCGGCTCCTCGGTGATGTGCCCCTCGTTCCGGGCGACCGGCGAGGAGGAGCACTCCACGCGCGGGCGGGCCCGGCTGTTGCACGAGATGCTGGCGGGCGAGGTGGTCACCGACGGCTGGCGCTCGACGGAGGTACGGGACGCGCTGGATTTGTGCCTGTCCTGCAAGGGCTGCCGCACGGACTGCCCGGTGGGCGTCGACATGGCCACGTACAAGGCGGAGTTCCTGCACCACCACTACGCGGGGCGGCGCAGACCGGCCGCGCACTACACGATGGGGTGGCTGCCCGTGTGGCTGCGGGCTGTCGCACGCACCCGCACGGCTCCGGTGGTCAACGCGCTCGCCGCCGTGGGGCCGCTGGCGGCGCTCGGCAAGCGGCTGGGCGGCATCGCGCCCGAGCGGGAGATCCCGAGCCTGGCGGGGGAGACGTTCAGCAGGTGGTGGAGAAGGGAATCCGGTCGGCGGCTCCGTGGCGGCCCCCGGGTCGTCCTCTGGCCGGACACCTTCACGGAGCACCTGTCGCCGTCCGTGGGAAAGGCTGCCGTAAGGGTGCTGGAGGCGGCGGGGCTGACGGTGGTGCTGCCGCCGACGGCACGGCCGAAGGCACCCCTTCGCGGCCGGGTCTGCTGCGGCCTGACCTACGTCTCCACGGGCCAGCTGGACCGCGCCCGCACCGTCATGCGCCGCACGCTCGACCTGATGGAACCGGTACTGGAAGCAGGCGCCCCGGTGGTCGTCCTGGAACCGAGCTGCGCCGCCGCGCTCCGCACGGACCTGCCGGAGCTGCTGCACGACGACCCGCGCGCCGGGCGCCTGGCGGCGGCGGTGGTGACGTTCGCGGAGGCCCTGGAGCGGCACGCCCCGGACTGGACGCCGCCGCGGGTGGACCGCCCGGCGGTCGGCCAGACCCACTGCCACCAGCACGCGGTCCTGGGTGAGGCGGCCGACCGCCGGCTGCGCGCGGCGGCGGGCCTGACCGGGGAACTGACCGGCGGCTGCTGCGGTCTCGCGGGCGACTTCGGCTTCGAGAGGGGCCACTACGAGGTGTCGAGGGCATGCGCGGAGGACCAGCTGCTCCCGGCGGTGCGTTCGGCGCCGGAGGACGCGGTCGTCCTGGCGGACGGCTTCTCCTGCCGCACCCAGCTGGAGCAGCTGGCGGGCGTCGGAGCGCGGCACCTCGCGGAGGTACTGGCGGAAGGGCTGGAAAGGGCCAAGGAGTGACGACCAACGCGGTGAACTCCGCGCGGGCGACGTGGAGGCACCGGAGCTCCTCGGAAGGATGAAGGGGCGGGGCCCATCGGGCCCTCGCCCTGGGCGGTGACCGCGACATCCCGGCGCCGGGAGCCGATCCCGGTCCGGCCGGCGTCCGTACCAGCGTCCACGTGCCACCCACACCCCCGGGAGCCCCACGCATGACCCTCCGCCTCCGCCCGGTCTCCCGGGAAGAACACCTGGCGTTCATCGCGTCGCGCCCGTCGGCCAGCCATATGCAGGTGCCCTCGTGGGGCGAGGTGAAGCCGGACTGGCGGGCGGAGAGCCTGGGCTGGTTCGAGGAGGGCGGAGACCGGCCGGCCGGGGTGGGACTGGTCCTGTTCCGTCCGCTGCCGAAGCTCAAGCGGTATCTGGCGTATCTGCCCGAGGGCCCGGTGATCGACTGGCACGCGCCGGACCTCGACCGGTGGCTGGCGCCGCTGCTCGCGTACCTCAAGAGCCGCGGCGCGTTCTCGGTGAAGATGGGCCCGCCCGTGGTCGTACGCCGCTGGAGCGCGGACGCCGTCAAGGCGGCGATCGCGGACCCGGGAGCCCGGCGGCTGGGGGACGTCCCGGCGACCGAGCACGAGCCGGGCGCGGACGGGATCGCGGACCGGCTGCGCCGCATGGGCTGGCAGCAGAGCGAACCGGGCGGCGAGGACGGCTTCGCCGCCGGTCAGCCCCGGTACGTCTTCCAGGTGCCGCTCGCGGGACGGACACTGGACGACATCCAGCGCGGTCTCAACCAGCAGTGGCGCCGCAACGTGAAGAAGGCCGAGAAGGCGGGCGTGAAGGTGGTCCAGGGCGGCTACGACGACCTCCCGGCCTTCTACACCCTTTACACGGAGACCGCCGCACGCGACCGCTTCATCCCGCGCCCCCTGCCGTACTTCCAGCGGATGTGGACCGCGCTGACGGCGGAGGACCCGGACCGCATGCGGCTCTACCTCGCCCACCACGACGGCGAGGTCCTGGCCGCCGCGACGATGCTGACGGTCGGTACGCACGTCTGGTACTCGTACGGCGCCTCCACCGGCCGCAGACGCGAGGTCCAGCCGAACAACGCGATCCAGTGGCGCATGCTGACCGACGCCCACGCCATGGGCGCCGCCGTCTACGACCTGCGCGGCATCACCGACACCCTGGAGGACACCAATCACCTCCTCGGCCTGCTCCGCTTCAAGGTCGGCACGGGCGGACACGCGGTGGAGTACCTGGGAGAGTGGGACTTCCCGCTCAACCGCCTGCTGCACAAGGCACTGGAGCTGTACATGTCGCGCCGGTGAGGGTCGCCCAGCCAGTGGCTCGTCTCGCATCGTTTGACGGGTTCGAGGCCCCGCCCGCGCGCCGGTGGGCCGGTCCGTCCTCGCGACGGACCGGCCCACCGGGTCGTGGTGGTTACGGACGGATGCTGAAGGGTCCAAGGATCCCGGCGTCGATGCGCAGCGACTCCAGCATGGTGAAGGCGTTGTCCACGGTGTAGACATCAGCGGCGGCCAGGGTGCCGGTGTACTTGGCGACGACCGGGCGCGCCGCCTC
Organism: Streptomyces sp. CGMCC 4.7035; assembly: GCF_031583065.1. Classification (GTDB taxonomy): domain Bacteria; phylum Actinomycetota; class Actinomycetes; order Streptomycetales; family Streptomycetaceae; genus Streptomyces; species Streptomyces yaanensis. The sequence continues at coordinate 7,610,915 of NZ_CP134053.1, read as the reverse complement.
TTCGGCAACCGCGTCGAGGTAGGTCTTGAAGATGGCCCAGGAGTTTCCGGAAGGCCCGTACTTCTGGAAGTACGGCGTGGGGTCCAGCGATGTCATGGCCTTGCGGGTGCTGGTCTCCAGGTCTGCGATGTACTCCTTCTGGATTTGGCCGTCGGCGCGGACGCCCAGGCGCCCGAGGTGACCGCCGACGAGGGTGGTCCACGGGTAGTCCATGGCCACGTCATGGGCCTTGATCCAGGCCGGGATGTCCTGCGACACCGCGAGGCTCTTGAACGGCACCCAGCCGGGGTAGAGCACGTCCACGACCATCAGCGTCGCGTAGTCCGGGGCGTAGATGAAGATGTTGTCCGGCGAGTGGTTCGGGCCGTGGTAGGCGAGCTCGAGACGCTCACCGCCCACCTTCAGCACATAGCGGTTGTCGAAGGTCTCGGTGGGCGCCGGACGGTTGGGGTCGGCGTCGATGCGCAGCAGCCGACGGGTCTCGCTGTGGCCGATGCGTACCACGTCCTTGCCGAAGAGGGACGCGGCGCCGATGTGGTCGGCGTGCGAGTGGGAGTAGACCAGATGGGTCACCTTCCCGGGCATGCCATTGGCTTGGGTCACCTTGTCGATGGCGCGCAGCAGGTTGTGCCCGATGGTGGGCGGCGCGTCGACGAGCACGACGCCGTCCTGCGTGGTCAGGAACATGGCCTGGTAGTAGGAATCGGTGACCCAGTAGAGGTTGCCCTTGATCTGGCCGACGAAATAGCCGTCCTCGTTGAGCCCGGGCCCGACCGATGCCGAGGGGATGGGCGCGTAATCGGGGAGCACTGGGGACCCGTCAGCGAAGGCGGTGCCGGGGAGGCCGCTGCCCAGCAGCGTGGCGGTGGCAGGCACCGCAGCGGCGACCGCGGCGCGCTTGAGGAAGGTGCGACGTTTCGAAGCGGCCGGTTCTGTGGGGTGTGTCATGGGATGTCCATTCCGAGGGGGCAGATCTGGATCGATCGATAAACTATTTGGTTGAACGGTAAACCACAAGCCCCGAGATGGAGAACAGCGACCGGTGGCTGCCTTGCCGCCGGCAAGGCGAGTACCGCCGCCGGCACCCCGGGCCGAACGGGTCATCGCCTTGCTCGTCGCCCACGGCGGCCGCAGAGCAAGGAAGGGCGCCCGGCCGACAGCCAGACGCCCTGCACCGAGATTTTCAGTGACCCCAGCTAGCCCTCCGGCTCCGCCACCCTCGCCCGGCCCTGCCCCACCTGGGTCCGTACCGCTCCCATGCTCGCGGCGATGACCAGGGCGATCGCGAGCGCCTGGAGCGGAGTCAGGGACTGACCGAGGATTAGGAAGCCCGCGGTCCCGGCGATCGCCGGCTCCAGGCTCATCAGGATCGCGAAGGTGGAGGCGGGCAGGCGGCGCAGGGCGAGGAGTTCCAGGGTGTAGGGGAGTACCGAGGAGAGCATCGCCACGGCCGCGCCCAGCCCGACCGTCGTGGGTACGAGCAGCTTCGTGCCCGACTCGGCGATCCCCAGCGGCACGAACAGCACCGCCGCGACCGCCATCGCCAGCGCGAGCCCGTCGGCCTGCGGGAAGCGCCGTCCCGTACGGGCGCTGAAGACGATGTACGCCGCCCACATCGCGCCCGCGCCCAGCGCGAAGGCGACGCCCGCCGGGTCCAGGTCGCCGAAGCCTCCGCCGCCCAGCAGGAAGACGCCGGCCAGGGCGAGGCCCGCCCAGATCAGGTTCACCGCGCGGCGGGAGGCGAGGACGGAGAGGGTCAGCGGGCCGAGGACCTCCAGGGTGACCGCGGGGCCCAGCGGAATGCGGGCCACGGCCTGGTAGAAGAGGCCGTTCATCGCGCCCATGGTGATGCCGAAGGCGACGACCGTGCCCCAGTCGGCGCGCGAGTGCCCGCGCAGCCGGGGACGGCAGACCAGGAGCAGGACGACGGCCGCCGCGACGAGCCGCAGCGTCACCACGCCGAGCGCGCCGGCCCGAGGCATCAGGCTCACCGCGAGGGCCCCGCCGAACTGCACGGAGACACCTCCCGCGAGCACCAGTCCCACGGGACCGAGAGAACCCCCGCGGCGCTCCCCGCCGGGCGCTGCGGTCGCGGGGTCCGGCGCGGACGCGACCGGGGCCGGGGTGGAGGGGGTGGTGCTCGGGGTGTTCACGGGGCCGTCCAGGGGGCTCAACTCAACGTTTGTTCAGCATGGTGTACCTGACAGTCCAGGGTAATGGACTCAGTCAGGTGTGTGAACCCTTGATGCGCCTGTACTGGTGATGACGGGGTGTGATCAGCCGCCGTGCCAGGGACTCTCGTCGCGGAAGAGCGGGCGGCCGTCGGGGAGGTGGTCGGGGACGGCGTTGTACGCGTCGGTATATGGGGCGGTCGTGTACTCGACGTCGGCGTATCCGTCGGTCGTGTACTCGACGTCGGTGTATGCGTCGGCCGTGTGCGCGAACGGGAAGTCCTGGGGATGCGAGGACGCGTACGGGTCGGGGAACCAGCCGCCCTGGTGGCCCGAGGGAACACCGCCGGGGGCGGCGGCCGCGTACCCCGTGGGGTCGCCGCCGACGGGCTGCTGTCCCGCCGGAACCCCGCCCGCGTACTCCATCGGGACCGCCACGGGTGCCGCACCCACGGCCCCCGCCGACGCCGCGCCCGTCTGGACGAACAGCGGCAGCCGCAGCTCTCCCGTGTCCATGATCGCGTTGTTCTGTGACCGGTGCAGTCGGGAGTACGCCCCGCCCCTGGCCAGCAGTTCGTCGTGGCGGCCCGTCTCCACGATGTGGCCCTGGTCCACGACGAGGATGCGGTCGGCGTCGGGCGCCAGGTTCAGATCGTGCGTGATCATGATCGTGGTACGGCCGGTCGTCAGGCGCCGCAGCGGTCTGACGACCCGGCGCGCGGCCATCGCGTCCAGGCCGGTCGTCGGCTCGTCCAGGACGAGGACCGGCGCGTCGCGCAGGATGGCGCGGGCGATCGCCAGCCGCTGCATCTGGCCACCGGACAGCCGGGCCGAGTTGGGGTCGATCCGGGTGTCTTGACTTGCTCTCCCTCCTGAAGGAGGGAGACTCTGGCCTGCTCGCTCGGTGCTGTGCCGCTACGCGGCACGGGCATCGGGCGGGCTTCCGTGGCTTCCTGTTTCTTCGCGCTGTGCCAGAACGGGTTCTGGTCTTACCGGCGCTCCGCAGGCTGTCACCGCCAGTCCGGCGGCCTTGATGTTCTTCGCGGCGTTGTGGTCCCGGTCGTGGAGGGTGCCGCAGGCCGTGCAGGTCCATTCCCGCACGTCGAGGTGTTTGGGACCATCGCGGTGGCCGCAGGTGGAGCACACCTGGCTGGTGGGCTCGAACCGGCCGACCTTCACGAAGGTCCGGCCGTACCGCTTCGCCTTGTACTCCAGCATGCCCACGAACCGGGACCAGCCCGCATCATGCACACTCTTGGCCAACCGGGTGCGCGCCAATCCCTGGACCGCCAGATCCTCCACCGCGACCGCTTGGCTCTCGCGGATCAGCCTGGTGGAGAGCTGGTGGTGGAACTCGCGGCGCGCGTCAGCTACCTGCGCGTGGGCGCGGGCGACTTTCAGCCGGGCCTTTTCCCGGTTCCTGGATCCCTTCTGCTTGCGGGACAGCTCCCGCTGGGCCTTCTTCAGTTTCTTCTCGGCGCGGCGCAAAAACCGCGGGGAGTCGATCTTCGTGCCGTCGGACAGGACGGCGATGGGGGTCCCCCCGGACGGAGTCTGGGGGAGGGTCAGGCCCAGGTCGATACCGAGGGCACTGCCGGGGTCCGGCTCGCTGAAGCGGGTCCGGTCCTGCTCCGGGTCGGTGTCGATGACGAAGGAGGCGAAGTATCGCCCGGCCGCGTCCTTGATCACCGTGACGCTGGAGGGGATGGCGGGCAGCGTGCGCGACCAGCGCACTTTCACCTCGCCGATCTTCGGCAGCAACAGCCTCCCGGCCTCGGTGATCTTCCAGCGCGCGTTCGCGGTGAACCGGACCGCCTGCCTTTCGTCCTTGCGGGACTTGAAGCGGGGCACCCCTACCCGCGCTCCTTTCCGGGCTCCCTTCAGGGAGGCGAAGAAGTGCCGGTAGGCGCTCTCCGCATCCCGCAGCGACTGCTGCAGCACCACCGCCGACACCTCGCCCAGCCAGTGCCGCTCACGGGTCCTCTTCGCCTCGGTGACCAGCGTCCTCGACAGCACCGCCGCCGTGGGGAACGCCTCCCCCGCCGCCCGCGCCCGCTCCCGCGCCGCGATCGCGTCGTTGTACACCACCCGCGCGCACCCGAACGCCCTCGCCAGCGCGCTGCGCTGACCCGGCGTCGGGTCGAGACGGAAGGCATACCGAAGCTGCATGAACCGGACGCTAACACCAGTCACCGACAGCCCGGGACGGATCAGCCGAATCCAGCTCCGCTGGAACGATTCGGCGACGCTCCGCGTCGCCGCGTCCAGATTCGCTTCACCACCGGCGTGAACGCCGGTGCACTGCGAATGAATCCCGGTAGCCGTCGGGCAGCTTCATGATGAAGTCGTGCGCGTCGGCCGCCTGCGCCGCCTCGACGATCGCCTGGTCGCTCGCCACTCGCGCAGCCGGGCCAGCGGGAAGTCGCCGATCGGGGTGCCGTCGAGATGGACCGAGCCGGAGTCGGGGTCGTAGAAGCGCAGCAGCATCTTGGAGACCGTGGACTTGCCCGCGCCGCTCGGCCCGGTGATGATCACCAACTCGCCGGGGCTGACGGCGAAGGACAGGCCCTCCAGCGCCGCCTTGTCCGCGCCCGGGTAGCGGAAGGAGACATCCCGCACCTCCACGGCACCGCCGGGCCGGCCGGCCGGAGCCTGGGAGGAGCGACCCGGGTCGCTCACCGAGGGCTTCACGTCCAGAATCTCGATCAGCCGCTCGGCGCCCGCCGTCGCCGCCGTGACCGTGAGCCCGAGCTGGGCGAGGCCGCGTACGGGCGGGTACAGATAGCCGAGGAAGGCGGCGAAGGCGAGGAGCTGACCGAGGGTCATGCGGCCGGTGGAGATCTCCCACGAACGGGCCGGGCGGACATGACGGTCTGGGGGCCCGGGCGTATCGACCCGCAGGGTGGTGCGCGCGGGCACGTGGCCATACCGAAATTTCCATGCAAGCACGCTTGCTTGTTTCTGCCCCCGCTGACATCCTCGCCCCATGGCCGACCCGACGCCCGTGTTCGAAGACCTGCGTGAGGAAAGCGAAGAACTCGACCGGCTCGTCGCCGAGTTGAGCCCGGAGGAGTGGTCCCTCGCCACCCCCGCCCCCGCTTGGAGCATCGCGCACCAGATCGCGCACCTCGCCTGGACCGACCGCTCGGCCCTGCTGGCGGTGACCGATGCGGACGCGTTCCGCGGGCTCGTCGAGAAGGCGTTGGCCGCTCCCGCGTCCTTCGTGGACGAAGGGGCGGAGGAAGGTGCCCGACTCCCGCCCGACGAACTGCTGGCGCGATGGCGGGACGGACGTGCCGCGCTCGCCACGGCCCTGCGTGCGGCTCCGCCCGGCGTCCGCTTCCCCTGGTACGGCCCGCCCATGTCGGCCGCCTCCATGGCCACCGGCCGACTGATGGAGACCTGGGCCCACGGCCAGGACGTCGCGGACGCGCTCGGTGTGGTGCGCGCACCTACCGGCCGGCTGCGGCATGTGGCCCGCATCGGGGTGCGGGCGCGTGACTTCGCCTTCGGTGTGCACGGTCTGCCGGCCCCCGCCGGTGAGTTCCGCGTCGAACTCACCACTCCGTCCGGCGACCTGTGGACCTACGGCCCCGAAGACGCCCCCCAGCGCGTCACCGGCCCCGCCCTCGACTTCTGCCTCCTGGTCACACAGCGCGCCCACCGCGCCGACCTCGCCGTACGGGCGACCGGCCCCGACGCCGACCGCTGGCTCGACATCGCCCAGGCCTTCGCCGGTCCGCCCGGCGCCGGACGGGCGCCGAAGGGGGCCGCGCGGTGACGATCCTCCGCATCGGCAACGCCTCCGGCTTCTACGGCGACCGCTTCGACGCCCTGCGCGAGATGCTCACCGGCGGCCCCCTCGACGTCGTCACCGGCGACTACCTCGCCGAGCTGACGATGCTGATCCTCGGCCGCGACCGCCTCAAGAACCCGGCCGGAGGCTATGCGCGCACGTTCCTGGGGCAGTTGGAGGAGTGCCTGGGGCTCGCGCACGAGCGGGGCGTACGGGTCGTGGCCAACGCCGGCGGTCTCAACCCGGCCGGACTCGCCGACGCCGTACGCGAGTTGGCCGACCGCCTGGGAATCCCCGTACGCGTGGCCCATGTCGAGGGCGACGACCTCACCGCCTCCCTCCCCCCAGGTCTCGATCGCGCTCGACCAGGGGGGACCCCCATGGCCGCCCTCGCCGCCCACGCCTACCTCGGCGGCCAGGGCATCGCCACGTGCCTGCGCGAGGGGGCCGACGTCGTGGTCACCGGGCGCGTGACGGACGCCGCGCTCGTCACCGGACCCGCCGTCGCCCACTTCGGCTGGGGGCCCGAGGAGTACGACCGGCTGGCGGGCGCGGTGGTCGCCGGGCACCTCCTGGAGTGCGGGGCGCAGGCCACCGGCGGCAACTACGCCTTCTTCGCCGAACACCCGCCCGAGCTGCTGCGGCACCCGGGCTTCCCGCTCGCCGAACTCCACGAGGACGGCAGCAGCGTCATCACCAAGCACGACGGCACCGGCGGTGTCGTGGACATCGGCACGGTCACCGCGCAACTCCTGTACGAGACGGCCGGGGCCCGGTACGCCGGCCCGGACGTCACCGCGCGCCTCGACACGGTCCGGCTCACGCGGGAGGCGCCCGACCGGGTGCGGATCGAGGGCGTACGCGGGGAGGCGCCGCCCCCGACCCTCAAGGTCGGCCTCAACCGCCTCGGCGGCTTCCGCAACGAGGTCGCCTTCGTGCTGACCGGGCTCGACATCGAGGCCAAGGCGGCGCTGGTCCGGGCCCAGATGGAGGCGGCACTGGACGCGGCCAAGTCCCTCCCGGCGGAAGTGCGCTGGGATCTCGCCCGCACCGAGCACCCCGACGCCCCGACCGAGGAGACGGCGAGCGCGCTGCTGCGGCTCGTCGTCCGGGACCGGGACCCGGAGGTGGTGGGGCGGGCGCTGAGCGGGGCCGCGGTCGAACTGGCGCTCGCGAGTTACCCCGGATTCCATATGGTCGCGCCACCGGGGAAGGGCTCACCGTATGGAGTCTTCGAAGATGTCCACGTCCCCCATGGCGCCGTCGACCATGTGGCGGTCCTCCACGACGGACACCGGATCCCTATAGCCCCGGCCCACGACACGCTCGTACTCGACGACGTACCGGAGCCGCCCCTGCCCGAACCGCTGCCCGGGGGCCCCACCCGACGCGCCCCCCTCGGCCGGGTCGCCGGGGCCCGCAGCGGCGACAAGGGCGGGAACGCCAACGTCGGACTGTGGGTCCGCACGGACGAGGCCTGGCGCTGGCTCGCCCACACCCTCACCGTCGACCGCTTCCGCGAACTCCTCCCGGAGACGGCCGCCCTGCCCGTCGTACGCCACGTCCTGCCGAACCTGCGCGCCCTGAACTTCGTCGTCGAGGGGCTGCTGGGCGAGGGCGTTGCCGCCCAGCACCGCTTCGACCCGCAGGCCAAGGGCCTCGGCGAATGGCTGCGCGCCCGCCACCTGGAGATACCGGAGGCCCTCCTTTGACCGTCCTGTCCTCGGCCCTGGACACCCGCGGCCCCGACTACCTCGCCCACCGCGACGCCATGCTCGCCAAGCTCGCCGACCTCGACGCCGAGCACGCGAAGGCCCTCGCGGGCGGCGGCCCGAAGTACGTCGAACGGCACCGAGCGCGCGGGAAGCTCCTCGCCCGCGAGCGCATCGAGCTGCTCCTCGACCCGGACACGCCCTTCCTGGAACTGTCCCCGCTCGCCGCCTGGGGCAGCGACTACGCGGTGGGCGCCTCCCTCGTCACCGGCATCGGCGTCGTCGAGGGCGTCGAGTGTCTGATCACCGCGAACGACCCGACCGTGCGGGGCGGCGCCAGTAACCCGTGGAGCCTGAAGAAGGCCCTGCGCGCCAACGACATCGCGCTCGCCAACCGGCTGCCGTGCATCAGCCTGGTGGAGTCCGGGGGCGCCGATCTGCCCTCCCAGAAGGAGATCTTCATCCCCGGCGGCGCCATCTTCCGTGATCTGACCCGCCTGTCCGCCGCCGGAATCCCCACCGTTGCGGTCGTCTTCGGGAACTCGACGGCCGGCGGCGCGTACATCCCCGGCATGTCCGACCACGTGATCATGGTCAAGGAGCGCGCCAAGGTCTTCCTCGGCGGGCCGCCGCTGGTGAAGATGGCCACCGGCGAGGAGAGCGACGACGAGTCCCTGGGCGGCGCCGAGATGCACGCGCGCGTGTCGGGCCTCGCCGACCACTTCGCCGTCGACGAGCAGGACGCCCTGCGTCAGGCGCGACGCGTGGTCGCCCGCCTCAACCACCGCAAGGCGTACGCCGACCCGGGCCCGGCAGCCCCTCCCAAGTACGACGAGGAAGAACTCCTGGGAGTCGTGCCCGGCGACCTGAAGGTGCCCTTCGACCCGCGCGAGGTCATCGCCCGCATCGTCGACGCCTCCGACTTCGACGAGTTCAAGCCGCTGTACGGGACGAGCCTGTGCACCGGGTGGGCCACCCTGCACGGCTACCCGGTCGGGATCCTGGCCAACGCCCAGGGCGTGCTGTTCAGCGAGGAGTCCCAGAAGGCGGCCCAGTTCATCCAGCTCGCCAACCAGCGCGACATCCCGCTGCTCTTCCTGCACAACACCACCGGCTACATGGTCGGCAGGGAGTACGAGCAGGGCGGCATCATCAAGCACGGCGCGATGATGATCAACGCGGTGTCCAACAGCCGTGTCCCGCACCTGTCCGTGCTCATGGGCGCCTCCTACGGGGCCGGTCACTACGGCATGTGCGGGCGGGCGTACGACCCGCGCTTCCTGTTCGCCTGGCCCAGCGCCAAGTCGGCCGTCATGGGCCCGCAGCAGCTCGCCGGCGTCCTCTCGATCGTCGCCCGGCAGTCGGCGGCCGCGAAGGGACAGCCCTACGACGAGGACGCGGACGCCGCGCTGCGCGCCATGGTGGAGCAGCAGATCGAGTCCGAGTCCCTGCCGATGTTCCTGTCCGGGCGGCTGTACGACGACGGGGTCATCGACCCGCGCGACACCCGCACCGTCCTCGGCCTGTGCCTGTCCGCGATCCACACCGCGCCCTACGAGGGCGCGCGTGGCGGGTTCGGCGTCTTCCGGATGTGAGGCCCTGTGACTACTTCCGTGTCTTCGTCTTCCGGATGTGAGGCCCCGTGATTACTTCCGTTCTGGTGGCGAACCGCGGCGAGATCGCCTGCCGCATCTTCCGTACCTGCCGTGAGCTGGGCATCCGGACCGTGGCCGTGCACTCGGACCCCGACGAGAACGCGCTCCACGCGCGCGTGGCCGACGCGACGGTACGACTGCCGGGAGCGGCGCCCGCCGACACGTATCTGCGTGGCGACCTGATCGTGAAGGCGGCCCTCGCGGCCGACGCCGACGCCGTGCACCCCGGCTACGGCTTCCTGTCCGAGAACGCCGACTTCGCGCGCGCGGTGCAGGACGCGGGCCTGGTGTGGATCGGCCCGCCGCCGGAGGCGATCGAGGCGATGGCCTCCAAGACCCGAGCCAAGAAGCTGATGGGCCTGGAGTCGCCGGCCACGGTCACCGCCGACGACCTGCCGGTGCTGGTCAAGGCGGCGGCGGGAGGCGGCGGACGCGGCATGCGGATCGTACGGTCCCTGGACGCCCTGGACGCCGAACTGACGGCCGCGCGCGCGGAGGCGCTGAGCGCCTTCGGCGACGACGAGGTCTTCGTCGAGCCCTACGTGGAGGGCGGACGCCACGTCGAGGTGCAGGTCCTCGCCGACACACACGGCACGGTGTGGGCGCTGGGCACCCGGGACTGCTCCCTCCAGCGCCGGCACCAAAAGGTGATCGAGGAGGCCCCGGCACCCGGTCTGACGTCCGAACTCACCGAATCCTTGTGCGCGACGGCCCTACGGGCCGCCCGCGCCGTCGACTACGTCGGCGCGGGCACGGTGGAGTTCCTGGTCGCGGACGGGCGGGCGCACTTCCTGGAGATGAACACGCGGCTCCAGGTGGAGCATCCGGTCACGGAGGCGGTGTTCGGGATCGACCTGGTGGCGCTCCAGATCCGGGTCGCGGAGGGCGCGGCCCTCGAGAACGACCCTCCACACGCGCGTGGCCACGCGATCGAGGCCCGCCTCTACGCCGAGGACCCGGCGCGGGACTGGGCCCCGCAGACCGGCACACTGCACCGCCTCGCCATACCGGACGTGCGCCTGGACACGGGATACACGGACGGCGACGCGATCGGCGTCCACTACGACCCCATGCTCGCCAAGGCCGTCGCCCACGCCCCCACGCGCGCGGAGGCGATTCGCAAACTGGCGGGCGCCCTGGAGAGGTCCGAGATCCACGGCCCGGTGACGAACAGAGACCTGCTCGTCCGCTCCCTGCGCCACGAGGAGTTCACGACCGCCCGCATGGACACGGGCTTCTACGACCGCCACCTGCCCGACCTGACCGAGCCCGCCGCCGACCCGTACGCTCCCTTGGCCGCGGCGCTGGCGGACGCGCATGGCCGTTCGCGGTTCGGGGGTGGCTGGCGCAACCTGCCGTCACAGCCGCAGGTCAAGCGGTATCTCGTGGCGGGCGAGGAGCATGAGGTCGTCTACCGGCACACGCGTGGGGGCCTCGCTGCGGACGGGGTGCGGGTGGTGCACGCGGACGCGCGTCTCGTGGTCCTCGAAGTGGACGGCGTGCGACAGAAGTTCGAGGTCAGCAGGTATGGCGACAGGGTGTACGTCGGTGCGACGGCGCTGACAGCCCTGCCCCGCTTCCACGAGCCGACCGCCGACCACGCCCCTGGCTCACTGCTGGCGCCGATGCCGGGAACGGTCGTACGGATCGCCGACGGCTTGACCGCCGGAGCCGCCGTACAGGCCGGCCAGCCGTTGCTCTGGCTGGAGGCGATGAAGATGGAGCACAAGATCACCGCGCCCGCCGCAGGGACGCTGACGGCCCTCCACGTCGCCCCTGGCCGGCAGGTCGAGGTCGGGGCCCTCTTGGCAGTGGTTCAAAGCCCCGAGTAGTGACGCGCCCCTTAAGGGGCGCGGGACTGTATCGATATGCGGCTCTGCCGCGTGAGCGCGATCAACCACGACGGACCCGCACCCGGGAGACGACAATGAGCCCCGTCATCGAATCCGACGAACAAAAAGCCCTCCGCTCGGCCGTAGCCGCCCTCGGCACCCGCCACGGCCGCGACCACGACCCCGCCGCACTCTGGTCCGAGGCAGCCAAGCTCGGCTACCTCGGCGTCAACCTGCCGGAGGCATACGGTGGCGGAGGCGGCGGCATAGCGGAGCTCTCCCTCGTCCTCGAAGAGCTGGGTGCAGCCGGTTGCCCCCTCCTCATGCTGGTCGTCTCCCCGGCGATCTGCGGCACGGTCATAGCCCGCTTCGGCACCATCGCCCAAAAGGAACAATGGCTGCCAGGCCTGGCCGACGGCACCCGGATCATGGCCTTCGGCATCACCGAACCCGACGCCGGCTCCAACTCCCACCGCATCACCACCACCGCCCGCCGCGACGGCGACGACTGGATCCTCACCGGCCGCAAGGTGTTCATCTCCGGCGTCGACATCGCCGACGCGACCCTGATCGTCGGACGCACCGAAGACGCACGTACCGGAAGGCTCAAGCCCTGCCTGTTCATCGTCCCCCGGGACGCGCCCGGCTTCGGGCGGCGGCAGATCGACATGGAACTGTCCGCCGCGGAGAAGCAGTTCGAGCTGACGCTCGACGACGTGCGGCTGCCCGCCGACGCGCTCGTCGGCGACGAGGACGCGGGACTGCTCCAACTGTTCGCCGGCCTCAACCCCGAGCGCGTCATGACCGCCGCCTTCGCGATCGGCATGGGCCGCTACGCGCTCTCCCGCGCCGTCGAGTACGCGCGCGACCGCGCCGTCTGGAAGCAGCCCATCGGCGCCCACCAGGCGATCGCCCACCCCCTCGCGCAGGCGCACATCGACCTCGAACTGGCCCGCCTGATGATGCAGAAGGCCGCGTTCCTGTACGACTCCGGAGACGACGTCGCCGCCGGGGAGGCCGCCAACATGGCCAAGTACGCGGCCGGGGAAGCCTGCGTGAAGGCCGTCGACCAAGCCGTGCACACCCTCGGCGGCAACGGACTCACGCGCGAGTTCGGGCTCGCCTCACTCATCACGGCCGCGCGCGTGTCTCGTATCGCACCGGTGAGTCGGGAGATGATTCTCAACTACGTCTCGCACCAGACCCTGGGCCTGCCGAAGTCGTACTAGCCCCGGCAGCCGCCCCGCAGCCGTACAGAGTCGTACGAGGAGGAACCGTGTTCCGAAGCCAGTACGCAGACGTCCCGGCCATCGAACTCCCCATCCACGACGCGGTCCTGGGCCGGGCCGCCGAGTTCGGTGAGCTGCCCGCCCTGATCGACGGCGTGGACGGCACCACCCTCACGTACGAGCAGCTCGACCGGTTCCACCGGCGACTGGCCGCCGCCTTCGCCGACGCGGGTGTACGCAAGGGCGACGTCCTCGCCCTGCACAGCCCCAACACCATCGCCTTCCCGACCGCCTTCTACGCCGCCACGCGCGCGGGGGCGTCGGTCACGACCGTGCACCCGCTCGCCACGGCGGAGGAGTTCGCCAAGCAGCTGCGCGACTCGGCCGCCCGCTGGATCGTCACCGTGTCACCGCTGTTGGAGACGGCCCGCACCGCCGCCGAAAAGGCGGGCGGCGTACGGGAGATCTTCGTCTGCGACACCGCGTCCGGCCACCGGTCCCTCGTCGACATGCTGGCCACCGGCGCGCCCGAACCCCAGGTCGACATCGACCCGGCGGAGGACATAGCGGCCCTCCCGTACTCGTCGGGGACCACGGGCATCCCCAAGGGTGTGATGCTCACCCACCGGCAGATCGCCACCAACCTCGCACAGATCCGGCCGCTCATGGGAACGGGCCCGGGCGAGCGCATCCTCGCGGTGCTGCCCTTCTTCCACATCTACGGCATGACGGCTCTCATGAACGCACCCCTGAGGCAGGGGGCCACCGTCGTGGTGCTGCCGCGTTTCGATCTGGACACCTTCCTGGAGGCCATCCAGACCCACCGCATCACCGGCCTGTACGTGGCCCCGCCGCTCGTGCTGGCCCTCGCCAAGCACCCGGCCGTCGCGCAGTACGACCTGTCCTCCCTGAAGTACATCATCAGCGCCGCGGCACCCCTGGACGCCAGGCTGGCGGTGGCCTGCGCCGAGCGCCTCGGCCTGCCGCCCATCGGCCAGGGATACGGCATGACGGAACTGTCCCCGTGCACACACGTCGTGCCCCTGGACGCCCTCGACGCGCCCCCCGGCACCGTCGGCAAGCTCGTCCCCGGAACCGAGATGCGGATCCTCTCCCTCGACGACCCCGACATGGACCTCGGCGTCGGCGAGACCGGCGAGATCGCCATCCGCGGCCCCCAGGTGATGAAGGGCTACCTGGGGCGCCCCGAGGCGACCGACGCGATGATCGACAGCGACGGCTGGCTGCACACCGGGGACATCGGCCACGTCGACGCCGACGGCTGGCTGTTCGTCGTCGACCGCGTCAAGGAACTCATCAAGTACAAGGGCTTCCAGGTGGCCCCCGCCGAACTGGAGGCCCTCCTGCTCACCCACCCGAAGATCGCGGACGCCGCCGTCATCGGCGTCTACAACGACGACAACAACGAGATCCCGCACGCCTTTGTAGTACGCCAGCCGGACGCGGACGACCTCTCCGAAGGAGAGGTCATGATGTACGTCGCCGAACGTGTCGCCCCCTACAAACGCGTCCGGAACGTCACCTTCATCGACAGGGTGCCACGGGCCGTCTCCGGGAAGATCCTCCGCCGGCAGCTCAGGGAGCGCACGTGACCGAACTCGTACGCACCGCGGGCGACCGCGGCATCACCACCCTCACCCTCGACTCGCCCGGCAACCGCAACGCCCTGTCGGCCGCACTCGCCGACGCCCTGGCCGAGGCGCTGACCCGCTGCGGCAAGGACCCCGGCACACGCGCCGTCGTCCTCACCCACACCGGGAACACCTTCTGCGCGGGCGCCGACCTGCGCGACCCTCCGGACCCCGCGGCACTGGTCGGGCTGCTGCGGCAGATCGTCGAGCTGCGCAAACCGGTCGTCGCCCGGGTCACCGGGCACGTACGGGCGGGCGGCCTCGGCCTGCTGGGCGCCTGCGACATCGCGGCCGCCTCCACCGACGCCACCTTCGCCTTCACAGAAGTACGCATCGGTGTCGCACCCGCCGTCATCTCGCTGACCCTGCTGCCACGCACGGATCCCCGCGTCCTCGCCCGCTACTACCTCACCGGCGAACGCTTCGACGCCACCGAGGCCGTACGCACCGGGCTGCTCACGACGGCCGGCGACGACGTCGACGAGGTGCTCGCACCCGTCCTCGACGGACTGCGCCGGGCCTCACCCCAGGGCCTGGCCGAGACCAAACAACTGCTCACGGCTAATGTGCTGGAGATCTTCGACCGGGACGCGGCCGACCTGACCGCGCTCTCGGCCCGGCTGTTCTCCTCCCCGCAGGCCCGCGAGGGGATGACGGCCTTCCTCGAACGACGGGATCCCGCATGGGTGTGGTGAGCGCGGTATGGGTGTGAGCACTGCCGAACGTGTCCCCAAGCAGGACCGCAGCCGGGCCACCCGGCAGCGGCTCCTGGAAGCCGCCGTGGCCTGCCTCGCCGAACACGGCTGGGCGGGCTCCACGGTCCTGGTCGTCGCCGAACGCGCCGGCGTCTCCCGGGGCGCCGCCCAGCACCACTTCCCGACCCGCGAGGACCTGTTCACGGCGGCCGTCGAATACGTCGCCGAAGAGCGCTCCACCGCGATACGGGCCCTGTTCCCGCAGGGCGCCGCCGATCGCCGCGCCGTCGTCGCCGCCCTCGTCGACCTGTACACCGGGCCGCTGTTCCGCGCGGCCCTGCACCTGTGGGTCGCCGCCTCCAACGAGGACCAACTGCGCCCGCGCGTCACCGAACTGGAGGCCCGCGTCGGCCGCGAGACCCACCGCATCGCCGTCGACCTGCTCGGCGCCGACGAATCCCGCCCGGGCGTCCGCGAAACCGTCCAGGGCCTGCTCGACATGGCCCGCGGCCTCGGCCTCGCCAACCTGCTCACCGACGACGCGGGCCGCCGCGAGCGGGTCGTGACACAGTGGGCGGCGCTGCTGGAGGACGCGCTGGGCTGAGCCCCGCCCGGCTGTGAACCCGCCCACACGCGCATCGGGCGCCCCCGCCCCGCAGTATCCTTGGCGCATGCTTCCGATGCTCGTTCGACGCCGACACGTGGACTACGTGCGCGTCACGAGCATGGGCTGTCGGCGTTCTGCCTGACCCAGCCCCCTCTTCTTCCTTCTTTTCCTTCCCCGCGGCACCAGGGCTCCGCCCCACCCTCGGCGGTGCGCCCGTGCCCCGTACACCCCTGCGGACGCATCCCATGACGCACCTGTCGTACGAACAGCTCCCGATCATCGACCTCTCCGCGGCCGACCGCGGCCCCCAGGCGCGGGCACTGCTGCACGCCCAGCTCCACAGCGCCGCCCACGACGTGGGCTTCTTCCAGCTCATCGGGCACGGCATCACCCGAGCCGAGACCGACGCGCTGCTCGGCGCCATGCACGCGTTCTTCGCGCTCCCCGAAGCCGACCGGCTCGCCCTCGACAACGTGAACTCGCCCCACTTCCGCGGCTACACCCGCACCGGCGACGAACGCACCGGCGGCGCCCGCGACTGGCGCGACCAGCTCGACATAGGCGCCGAGAGACCGGCCCGCACCCCGGGCCCGGGCGAGCCCGCCTACTGGTGGCTGGAGGGCCCCAACCAGTGGCCCGCCGCCCTTCCCGAGCTGCGCACCGCCGCACTGGCCTGGATCGACCGGCTCGGCGGCGTCGCCCAGCGGCTGCTGCACGAGCTGCTCACCGCCATCGGCGCCCCCGCCGACTTCTACGACCCGATCTTCGGCGACCATGCCCACCCGCACCTCAAGCTCGTGCGCTACCCGGGCAGCGCCGACGACGGCGCGGACCAGGGCGTCGGCGCGCACAAGGACTACGGCTTCCTGACCCTGCTGCTCCAGGACCAGGTCGGCGGGCTCCAGGTGCAGCGCGAGGACGGACTCTTCCACGACGTGCCGCCACTGGAGGGAGCGTTCGTGGTCAACCTGGGCGAGCTGCTGGAGGTGGCGACCAACGGCTACCTGCTGGCCACCAACCACCGCGTCGTCAGCCCGCCCGGCGCCACCGAGCGCTTCTCCGTGCCGTTCTTCTACAACCCGCGCCTGGACGCCCGGGTGGAGCCCTTGCCGTTCCCGCACGCGTCGACGGCACCGGGCATCACCGACGACCCGACGAATCCCTTGTTCGCCGAGTACGGCTACAACGAACTGAAGGGCAAGCTGCGGGCGCACCCGCTGGTGGCGGAGCGGCACCACGGGAACTTGCTGACTCCGGCGTAAGGACAGCGCCCGTCAGGGACGCGGGGCCCTGTCGACATGCGGCTCCGCCGCGATGGGGGCACCTGTTCGAGCGAAGCCGAGAACTTGGGGGCGCGACCAGCCGCAACGGACCCGCAGCCGCCCGCGCCCCTCAGGCACCCCTTCAGTGGGCGATGTCCGCGTACCCCTCGATCTCCTGGGGGCTGCGCGGACCCGGGCCGATATAACGCGCAGACGGCCGCACGAGCCGTCCCGTCCGCTTCTGCTCCAGGATGTGCGCCGACCAGCCCGCCGTACGGGCACACGTGAACATCGACGTGAACATGTGCGCCGGGACCTCGGCGAAGTCCAGCATGATCGCGGCCCAGAACTCGACATTCGTCGCCAGGACGCGGTCGGGACGGCGGTTGTGCAGCTCCTCCAGAGCCGCCTTCTCCAGCGCCTCCGCGATCTCGAAACGCGGCGCGCCCAGCTCCCGGGCCGTCCGGCGCAGCACGCGCGCCCGCGGATCCTCCGCCCGGTACACCCGGTGACCGAAGCCCATCAGCCGCTCACCCTTGTCCAGGGCCCGCTTCACATAGGCCTCCGCGTCACCGGTGCGCTCGATCTCCTCGATCATGCCGAGGACGCGGGAGGGCGCCCCGCCGTGCAGCGGCCCGGACATCGCACCCACGGCACCGGACAGCGCGGCCGCCACGTCCGCGCCGGTGGACGCGATGACCCGGGCCGTGAAGGTGGAGGCGTTCATGCCGTGCTCGGCGGCCGACGTCCAGTAGGCGTCGACGGCCGCGACGTGCTTCGGGTCCGGCTCGCCCCGCCAGCGGATCATGAACCGCTCCACCACGGAGTGCGCCTTGTCGATCTCGCGCTGCGGCACCATCGGCAGGCCCTGGCCGCGCGCCGACTGGGCGACGTACGACAGTGCCATGACGGCCGCGCGGGCCAGGTCCTCGCGGGCCTGCTCGGCGTCGATGTCGAGGAGCGGTTTCAGGCCCCACACCGGCGCGAGCATGGCGAGCGCCGACTGCACGTCCACGCGGATGTCGCCGGAGTGGACCGGGATGGGGAACGGCTCGGCGGGCGGCAGACCGGGATTGAAGGCGCCGTCGACGAGCAGCCCCCACACATTGCCGAACGAGACATGGCCGACCAGATCCTCGATGTCGACGCCCCGGTACCTCAGGGCGCCGCCCTCCTTGTCCGGTTCGGCGATCTCCGTCTCGAACGCGATGACTCCTTCGAGTCCGGGTACGAAGTCGGACATCAGGCGGCTCCTCGTGATGTGTGCGGCGGATGGGGTCTGTGGGGATCCTGTCGGCCCGCGTCCACGGGCCCAGTGGGACGGATGGGGTGGCGGACGTCAGCTGCGGGAAGGTCTGCCGCCCGGCTCCACGGTCGTCAATCGGTCGATTCTCGAAAACTCGCGGTCCGAAACGGTCACTCCGGTGATGCCCCGATCGGTCGGCGGTCACCCAACCCGACCGGCATCAGCACGATATCTCTGAGTGCCACCTTTGGGGAGAGGAAGCGGCACTCAGTGCCACGCAGTGATGAACCGCACCCCAGGTGCGTACGGCAAGATGACGGCGTGACCGACCGCCACCAGGACGACCCCGCACCCGAACCCACCGCCCACCCCTCGGCGAAGTCCACCGAGGAGCCCGTCCTCGAACCCATCGTCGAACGCGCGGCCGAAGGTCCCGTCCAGGACCTGGCTCCCGACCCCGCCGCGATGCGCGCGCACTACCGCGCCGAGGGACTCGACGAGCCGTCGCTCGCCCCCCACCCCATGGACCAGTTCGCCCGCTGGTTCAAACAGGCCGCACAGGCCTCGCTGGCGGGAATGATCTACGAGCCGAACGCCATGATCGTCTCCACGGCGGACACCGAGGGACGCCCCAGCTCACGCACGGTCCTCATGAAGCAGTACGACGAACAGGGCTTCGTCTTCTACACCAACTACGACTCCCGCAAGGCCCGGGAGCTGGCGGCCAACCCCCATGTCTCCCTGCTCTTCCCCTGGCACCCCATGGCCCGCCAGGTGATCGTCACCGGCACCGCCCGCCGCACCGGCCGCGACGAGACCGCCGCCTACTTCCGCACCCGGCCGCACGGCTCCCAGCTCGGCGCCTGGGCCAGCGCCCAGTCCTCGGTCATCCTCTCCCGCGCCGAGCTGGACGCGTCCTACGAGGAGCTGAGCGCCCGCTACCCCGAGGGCAGCCAGGTCCCGGTACCCCCGAACTGGGGCGGCTTCCGGATCGCCCCCCGGACGGTCGAATTCTGGCAGGGCCGCACCAACCGCCTCCACGACCGCCTCCGCTACGTCGCGGAGCCGGACGGGACGTGGCGGGTGGAGCGGCTCAGCCCCTGAGCGGTCGGGCCGTGATCGACCCGAAAACGCAGACGACCCGCGAGCTCGGGTTCCCCGCCTGACGGCGGGGAGCCGGCCGGACGTACCGGCGAGCTCGCGGGTCGGGTGACTGCTTGGGATTGGGCCGGCTGCGCGCTTCTGTCAAGCGCTGGTCCGGCACCGCACATGGTGTGGTGGCGAGCCGCTAGCCCGCAGTCACCTCACGCGTCCGGTTCTCATACATCTGCCGAACCACCTCCCTTCTCGTGTAGCCCACACCTTAAGAAGCGGTCGGAAGCGAATCAACCAGTTTTTTCGCGGGTTTTTCGAGAGCGCGGTCGCAGCGGATCGCAGTGGGCCGTCACAATCGCCCCCACCAGGGCTTTCATGGCGTGAGCACCCCATCCAGAAACGGTTCGACCGCCGCGCGCCACGCCTCCGGCTGGTCGTAGTGGACGAGGTGGCCGGCGTCGGCGACCTCCGCGTACTGGCCGTGGGGGAGGACGCGGACCATTTCCTGGGCCTCCGCGCGGCCCAGTTCGCCGTCCAGGCCGCGTACGACCAGGGCCGGGCACCGGACCTGGGTCAGTTCCTCCCAGTGGGCGTCGTAGACCCAGGTCTGGCGGGATTTCAGCATCTGCTCCGGTTCGAAGACGGGGCGCCAGCCGTCCTCGGACTCGGCCATCACCTCGGCGTAGAACTCGCCGCGGGCCGGGTTGGGGCGTTCCACCCAGGGGTCGTCCTCGCCGAACCACTTCCGTACGTCGGCGAGGGTGGCGAAGGGGAGGGGCCAGGACTTGAACCAGTCCTCCCACTCGCGCTGCGAGGCGGCGCCGAGCGCGGAGGCGCGCATATCGCAGATGATCAGGCCGCGCACCAGGTCGGGGCGCTTGGCGGCGAGCTGCCAGGCGGTGAGGGCGCCCATGGCGTGGCCGATGAGGACGGCGGGGGCGAGGCCGAGCTGTTCGAGAGCGGCCTCGGCGTCGTCGACGTAGGCCTCACGGGTGTACTCACCCTTGGGGGGCTTGTCGCTCTGGCCGTGGCCGCGCTGGTCGAGCGCGACGGCGCGGTGCCGCTCGGAGAGCCAGCGGGCGGTGGACGCCCAGTGCGAGGCGCGGCCCATGAGTCCGTGCAATAACAGCACGCTCGCCGCCCCTTCGCCCTCTCCGGTCTTGAGGGGATCCGCGAACTCCCACGCAGCGAGGCGTAAGCCGCCCGCTCCGGTCACGTCGATGCGCCGCACCATCGTCCTGGCACCCCCCTGGCTTCGTTCGGACCGCTCGCTCCCATTCGAGTAGGCCGGTCCACGCGCTCGTCGTACTGCCGCTGTCGTGCTGCTGCTCCTGCTGCTCCTGCCGGATGTTGCCGGTCACCGCCGGCCCGGAGTGTTGCTTCATCCCCACGCTATCGAATGGCTATTCGAAAACGCTGTTTCTGGCGGCAACACCCCTCCTTCGAGTGACCTCCCCCGAGGATTGGCCGTCGCCTCCGGGGGGAGATCTTCTGCGGGAGGCGGACCGCTCGGGGAAAAACGGTCCGAGGGGGATGACCCTGAGAGCTCGGGGCTCCGGGTCAGAACAGGGGAGGACAGGCCCCGGCGCCCTTGGGCGCCGGGGCTCTCCACGTCTCTACGGCACATCCTCCCCGCCCCCTTCCCGGCCAGGTGACATCGCTGTCACATTCCGGCCAAGAGCCCTCAGGTCATATGCCTCATGCGACAGCCTCGCATGCGAACGGCCCGGGCGCTGCGATTCCGCCCACTGAATCTTGGTTTCAGTAGGACCGCGGAACCATCACAACTGCCCCCTGAGTCACCGGGGTCGACGCGGCCACGAAGTGGCGGCGCCGCGCTTCAGCGCTTGGCCACGAAGACGTGGGACGCGATGTCCGCCTCCAGCTCGGCCGCCTCGCCGCCGCTGCCGACCAGGACGCCGCCCGCGGACTCCGTCACGCTGACCACCGAGCCGGGCTGCACGCCCGCCCGCCGCAGCGTGTACATCAGCTGCGCGTCCGTCTGGATGGGCTCGCCGATGCGCCGTACGACGACCGTCTTGCCGTCGGCGCCCGGGTCCAGCTCGGCCAGCGACACCATGCTCTCGTCCAGGAACGGGTCCGCGCCGTCCTTCTCGCCCAGCTCCTCCAGGCCCGGGATCGGGTTCCCGTACGGCGACTCGGTGGGGTGGCGCAGCAGCTCCAGGACGCGGCGCTCGACCGCCTCGCTCATCACGTGTTCCCAGCGACACGCCTCGGCGTGCACCTGCTCCCACTCCAGCCCGATCACGTCGACCAGCAGGCATTCGGCGAGGCGGTGCTTGCGCATCACGCGGGTCGCCAGGCGGCGGCCCTCGTCCGTCAGCTCCAGATGACGGTCCGCGGCGACCGACACCAGGCCGTCGCGCTCCATTCGCGCCACCGTCTGGCTGACCGTCGGACCGCTCTGGTCGAGCCGCTCGGCGATGCGGGCGCGCATCGGGACCACGCCTTCCTCTTCCAGCTCGAGGATGGTGCGGAGATACATCTCCGTGGTGTCGATCAGTCCGGACATACGTGCCCCTCGATAAGAGATCTGCCGGAGGCTCCACGGCTCACCGGCTTGTGCGCTGGCCCTGCACCAATTCTGACGCATCCCACTGACAACCGGGGCGCGGCGATGAAACCAGGGATTACGAGACGGTGCGACGGGGTACTGGGCGGCGCCGGGCGCAGCCCGTGGATCAACGCCCCGGACTTCGGCGAGGCCGTATTGACATCCCACTGGTCCAGACCGCAACGTGATCCGCGACACGGGCCGTCATGGGGCGTCGGCGCCGACACTTCGAAGGGGCGTAGCCGATGAGCGAGGAGCCGAAGGACGGGGAGCCGCACGGCGGGAGCGAGCCGGCCCGGCGGTTCTTCGACGCGGCGATCGGGCTGCTGCAGCGGGCGCGGGACGAGGACGCGGAGACGATCGCGGCGGCCGGCACCCTGATCGCGGACACCGTCGCCTCCGGCGGCCGGCTGTTCGCCTTCGGCGCCGGACACTCCTCGCTGGCCGCACAGGACCTGGTCTACCGCGCGGGCGGCCTCGCCCTGATGAACCTGCTCGCGGTGCCCGGGGCCGTCGGCGTGGATGTCATGCCGGCGACGCTGGGGTCCGCCCTGGAGCGGGTCGACGGCTTGGCGAGCGCGGTCCTCGACACCAGCCCGCTCCGATCCGGTGATCTGCTGGTGATCATCTCTCTGTCCGGCCGCAACGCGCTGCCCGTGGAGATGGCGGTGCACGCCCGCGCCCTCGGCATCAAGGTCATCGGCGTGACGTCGGTGGCGTACGCGGCGGAGACGAAATCGCGGCACGCGTCCGGTACGTACCTCAAGGACCACTGCGACATCGTCCTCGACTCGAAGATCGCGGTGGGTGACGCGGAACTCCGTCTGGACGCCATCCCCGCCCCCTTCGCGCCCGCCTCCACGGTCGTCACCACGGCCCTGCTCCAGGCGGTCATGGCCACGGCCGCGACGACCCTCGCGGACCGAGGCATCGAACCGCCCCTCCTGAGGTCGGGCAACGTGGACGGCGGCCACGAGTGGAACGCCCGGGTTTTCCGGGAGTACGGGGACCGGATCTTCTACCACCAGGCGTAGTAGGTCGTAGCAGCCCTAGCCGTCGTAGCAGCCCTAGCCGTCGTAGCCGTCTGGCTGCGGGCAGTCGTGCCTCCCCCAGTGCCTTAAGGGCCTGGGGGGACCCCCAGGGCGGCACGGGTGGGCGCTGGGGGTACCCCCTGCTCGAAGAGCTTGGGGGAGGCAACCTGCCAGCGCCGGTAAGCGAAACCCACCCCGGCCCGCCCCGACGCCGGGCGCCTCCGCACCGAGGGTGACACCACCTTGGGTGCCTACACCTCCGGCATGGGCTTCACCTGATCGCCCAAGTCCAACGCGGCAGCGATCCGTACCGCCACATCCTCCCCGTACACCGCATCCGCCCGCTCGAACTGGCTGCGCCCGGCCGCCCGCAGGAACGTCACCACCCCCAGCGTCCGCCCACGGCTGCGCAGCACGGTGCACAGCGCGTACACCGCGTCCGCGGGCCACTGCCGGGCGAGCGCCCACTCCCGTGCCCGCTCCGGGGCGACATCGCCCGCGCCGGCGCGTACGGATCCGGCGCGCTCCACGCACTGGAGGGCCGGATGCCCTTCGCCGTACCGCACGGGCAGCCCCGCCTTCCCGGCGAGCACGCTCGGCCCGGGCGCACCGGACGGTGTCTCGGCGGCCCGTACCAGCCGTACCGGACCCTCCCCGTCCGCCACCGAACCGCCCGCCACCCGGTCGATCAGCGCGTGGTCGGCGAACCCGGCGAGCGCGAAGTCCAGATGGACGGTGGCCGCCTCCCCCGGGTCCTCGCACTCGGCGGCGGCCCGCGCGGCGCGGTGCAACTGGTGGGAGCGGAAGCGCAGCAGCGCCGCCTCCTGTTCCCCCTGCTTGGCCTCGGTGACGT
Organism: Streptomyces sp. CGMCC 4.7035; assembly: GCF_031583065.1. Taxonomy (GTDB): domain Bacteria; phylum Actinomycetota; class Actinomycetes; order Streptomycetales; family Streptomycetaceae; genus Streptomyces; species Streptomyces yaanensis. Next base: position 7,587,504 of record NZ_CP134053.1, on the reverse strand, counting down.
CCTGGAACAGCCAGCCCACGCCCAGTGGAACCGGTTCTTCCGCGAGCGGTGAGGACAGCCGCAGGAAGCCGCTGCGCCAGCACCGCCGCTTCTCGCCCTCCGCGGTCCGTACGCTCACCCACATCTCGGCCGGAGCGGGTGGGGCGCCTTCGGCGAGCACATGGGTCAGCGCGCTCTCCAGTTCCTCGACGCCCTGGGAGAGCAGGTCCCCGAGGGGCCGCCCGAGCACGGCCGTGCGTCCGATGCCGAGCGCCCGTGCCGCGTGGGCGTTGACGACGGCCGGCCGCAGATCGGCGTCCACGAGCACGACACCCCAGCTGGCGTCCTCGAACAGCGCCTCGCTCAGCGCGATGGACCGCTCCAGATCGATCTGTGCGTGGACCTCGCTGAAGGCGCAGTAGACCCCGGCCGGCTTGCCGTCGGGCCCCCGCACCGCCGCGGACTGGGTCCGTACGAGTACCCGTCCGCCCTCTTTGGTGAGCAGCGCGAACTCGTGCACCTGCCGTCCGGGGGCCGCCATCGCGGACATGAGCCGCGCCTCGACCTCCGACGCGTCGGCGGTCCGCACGGCCCAGCCGGCGAATCCGCGCCGTCCCACGGCCTCGGCGGCGGACCACCCGAGAATCCGCTCGGCCTCCCGGTTCCAATGGGTCACGACCCCATCGGCGTCGAAGGCGCACAGGGCCGCGTCCATCCCGTCGAGGAGCGCGGCAAGAAGGTCCGAACCGTCCCGCTCCGGCTCGCCCGGGCCCAGCTCGTCCGTGGTCCCACTACGCCGGGAAGCACTCACCTGGACCCCCTGCAGGCTGCTGCGTCCGCACGTACGGCGCGTTCGTTCGCTCACTCGCCATCATTCAACTCGAACGTGACGCAGCCCACATCTGCTTCCCAAAAGATTGGGCGAAATCGTTGTACCCGGGATTTCCGTCCCTCCTGGCCCACTCAGCCTTCGCCGACCTGGCTGCCTGGGCGGTACACCTAGCCCTTGCTGACCGCCGCCAGGATCTCCGGCAGTCGCTGAGCCGTGCGCGGTGCCGCCAGGCGGAGGCCGAGGAAGGTGATCAGCGCCCCGTACGCGGCGCCCGCGGGCAGCAGCAGCCAGGTCCACTCGTCCCCGTCCGCGGCGACGTTCAGCCAGATAGTCGCCGCGATCACGGGCGCGGCCAGCAGGGCCGCGGCGACCATGCCGCCGAGGATGGAGATCCAGGCGAGCCCGGCCTGCCCGGGGGCGACGTTCTTGTAGCCCTCCTGCGGGATCGAGTACGGGAAGCGGGCCGAGGACCAGGCACCGGTGGCCAGCATCGCGCCGAGCAGGGCGAAGGAGAGTCCGAGCACCTCGGGCAGCTTCGGCCAGGCGCCGAGCAGCGCGGTCGTCACGACGGTGACGAGGGTGGCGTAGGGCAGTGTGATCAGCAGGAGGGCCAGCGCTCGACCGCGCAGTTCGGCGTATGCGTCCCGGGTGGACGAGATGGTCAGCGCGACCAGCCAGAACGCGGACGTGTCCTGCCCGAACTGGTTGTACATCTGGATGCCGAGCATGCCGGCCGCGAAGCAGGCGAAGTAGACCGAGCCGGTGCCCTGGAGGGCGTTGAAGACCGGCACGATCAGCCCGATGGCGAGCGAGGTCACCCACGCCGCCTTGGTCTTGGGGTCGCGCCACACATAGCGCAGGCTGCGTTCCATGACCGTGCCGGTGCGGCCGGCGGGCAGCAGCCGGGACAGGCCCGTCGAGGTGCGCTCCGGGGGGCCGGGTTCGGCGGTCTGGAGGGTGGACGCGTCCGGCGCGGTCATCAGCTTGGTCAGGCTGCGCGACCACAGGGTCAGCAGGGCCGCCAACGCTCCCGCGCTCAGTGCCAGTTGGGCGGCTGCGATGCCATAGGACCCCTTGCTCACGGAGTCGACCGCGCCGATCGCGGAGGCGGGTGGCACCCAGCGCAGGACGGCCTCCACCGGGTCCAGCCGGTCCAGCCCGGCCGAACCAAGCCGCTGCACGCCGAAGTTGACGAGTTGCGCGCCGATCGCGACGACGAGTCCGCTCAGGAGGGCGAGGTCGCGGCCCTTGCGGCTGGTCAGGAGCCGGATGTTGGCGGCGGCGACGGCCCGTGCGAACGCCACACAGACCAGCAGCGCGAGCACGACGGCGACGACGGCGGTGCCGTACGCCGCCGCCCCGTGCGCCACGGAGATCGCCGAACCGGTGACCAGGCAGAGGGTGAACAGCGGGCCGATGCCGACCAGGGACGCCGTCAGCAGGGCCCGTACGAGGGGACCCGGGCGCAGCGGCAGCATCACCAGGCGGGTCGGGTCGAGCGTCTCGTCGCCGCTGGGGAAGAACAGCGGCATCACCGCCCAGCCGAGCGTCAGGACCGCTACCAGCAGCACCGCGACGCCGGCGGCGTGCGCGTTGCCGCGCAGCACGATCAGGCCGATCAGCTGAAGGGCGGCGAACAGGAGCACGACGACGCAGGACGCGAGGTACGCGGCCCGCCGCCCGGCGGACTGCCGCAGCCCGTTGCGTAGCAGGGACAGCTTCAGCCGTACGACGACCCCGGTGATGCCGGTGATGCCGGTGGTGTCGGCGGTTTCCTTCATCGGGAACCGCCGCCGAGCCAGTCGAGGTCGGTGCCGGAGGTGCGGCCGTGCGCGCCGACCAGTTCCAGGAAAGCCTGCTGGAGGGTGGGCGCGCTGCCGCGTACGTCGGCGAGCGGACCGTGTGCGCGGATGCGCCCCGCGGCCATGACCGCCACCCAGTCGCACAGGGACTCGACCAGTTCCATGACGTGGGACGAGAAGACGACGGTGGCGCCGGAGGCGGTGTACCGCTCCAGGACGCCGCGGATGGTCTGCGCGGAGACCGGGTCGACCCCCTCGAACGGCTCGTCGAGGAAGAGGACTTCGGGGTTGTGGAGGAGGGCGGCGGCGAGCCCGATCTTCTTGCGCATGCCGGTCGAGTAGTCGACGACGAGCTTGTGCTGGGCCCCGGCCAGATCGAGGACGTCGAGGAGCTGGGTGGCCCGCTTGTCGACCTCGGCTCCGGGCAGTCCGCGCAGCCGGCCCGTGTACGCGAGGAGTTCGCGCCCGGAGAGCCGCTCGAAGAGCCGGAGCCCCTCCGGGAGGACGCCGATCCGCGCCTTCACCTGCACTGGGTCACGCCACACGTCATGACCGACGACCTCGACGGTGCCCTGGTCGGGCCTCAGCAGCCCGGTGACCATGGACAGGGTGGTGGTCTTCCCGGCCCCGTTCGGCCCGACGAGCCCGATGAACCGTCCGGCGGGCAACTCCAGATCGATCCCACCGACGGCGACCTGCTCCCCGAACCGCTTCCAGAGCCCCTGCACCCGCACGGCCGGCAGACCGGCCCCTGCACCTTCGGTCATGTGAGAACCCTACGGCGCGGGGAGCGCCCCGAAAGGGGCGCGGGGCGCTGACATCATGCGGCTCCGCCGCGCGGGCGCGAGCAACCACGAACAACCGGCAGCCGCCAATGGACAGGAACCAGGCAGACGCATCCGCGAACGGCTATCGATCCCTACCGCACGCATACGCCAACGGCGAGATCAACTCCTCCGCATCCGGCAACCACCGATTCGCCGGCGTCGGCCGGCAGGCCCACTGCACGGCCCCCCGGGACCCGTACCGCGTGGGCGGCGCGGCCACGTACGCCCCCTCGCCCAGGGTGACCAGGTCGAGGGAGGACAGCGACCAGCCCAGGTTGCGCACCAGGTCGGGGACCTTCGCCGAGGCCCCGGGGAGGACGAAGAACTGCATACGCCGGTCCGGCGTCAGGGTCACGGGCCCGAGGGTCAGCTCCATGCGCTCCATGCGTGCGAGCGCGAGGAAGCCGGCGGTCTCCGGGACGTCGATCGCGTCGAACGTGCGCCCGGTGGGCAGCAGGATCGACGCGGTCGGCTGCGTGGACCACATCCGGCGCGCGACGGTCGCGCTGCCGGTCGCCTGCGTCGCCCAGTCGTCCTGCGCCGGATGCGCGCCGGGCGCGGGACAATCGGCCTGACCGCAGGAGCAGCGGTGCACCCCGTCGACGGCCTCCAGCCAGGTCCCGGGGAACACGTCCCAGTGACGTTCTTCGGCGTAACGCACGGCGGCTTCCGGGAGCGAATCGCCGCGCTGCTTCGGGATGTGGGCAGCTTCAGGGCCCGCGATGGTCTTTTCCACGATGAACTCAACTCTAGTCGTCACCGCGGGTTACGCCTCCCCTCCCGACGGTCATGGCCCGCGCCGGGAACGGTTTTTGGGCACGCCCTTTTTGCCCTACATGCGCGGGGGAGGAGCACTGTCTCCGTGGGTGGGGCGCATGGATGCACGGATGGGGGCGCGTAAGAGGATCGACAGCGGGGGCTGGGTAACCACGTGGGAGGTACGGCATCAGCCTTTACCCCGGCAATCCTCACATGTCTCGCATCAGAGGCATGTCCGCGGGGCATCGATCTTCAAGGCCGGATCTTTTCGGCGCACGGAAAGGGTGTTCCGTCGTCCGGCCGCTGAAGACACGTCAACTCGGTGCGTGGGCAGGCACCGCAGCCACAGGGGGTACGACGCCATGGCCGCAAGGCCTCTCGTCGCGCGGCAGCCGAACGAACGGCTGCAGGCGCTCATTCAGGAAGCGGGCTGCTCCAACGCGGGGCTCGCCCGCCGGGTCAACATGTGCGGCGCGGAGCACGGCCTCGATCTGCGCTACGACAAGACGTCGGTGGCCCGCTGGCTGCGCGGACAGCAGCCGCGGGGCCGCGCCCCGGCGATCATCGCCGAGGCGCTGGGCCGCAAGCTGGGGCGTACGGTCACGATCGACGAGATCGGCATGGCCAACGGCAAGAACCTCGCGTCCGGCGTCGGCCTGCAGTTCTCCCCGACGGTGCTCGGCGCCATCGAGCAGGTCTGCGAGCTGTGGCGCAGCGACGTCGGCCGCCGGGACTTCCTGTCCGGCTCCTCGGTCGCCGCCTCCGCGCTCGTCGAGCCGAGCCGCGACTGGCTGATCTCCACGCCGGATTCGCAGGTCGCGCGAGCGGCCGGACCACGGGTGGGGACGTCGGACGTGGCGGCGGTGCGCGCGATGACGCAGGCTCTGGTCGAACTGGACCACCAGTTCGGCAGCGGGCATGTGCGCCCGGTCGTCGTGCACTACCTCAACAGCGTCGTCTCGGGGCTGCTGGCGGGCTCGTACCGGGAGGCCGTGGGGCGCGAACTCTTCGCCGCCGTCGCGCGACTGACCGAACTCGCCGGGTACATGGCCATCGACACCGGGCAACCGGGGCTCGCCCAGCGGTACTACATCCAGGCACTGCGGCTCGCCCAGGCGGCGGGGGACAGGGGGTACGGCGGTTACATCCTCGCCGCCTCCATGAGCCACCTCGCGGCTCAGCTCGGAAACCCGCGTGAGATCGCGCAGTTGGCGCGCGCCGCGCAGGAGGGGGCGCGCGGGCGGGTGACACCACGCGCGGAGTCGATGTTCTACGCCGCCGAGGCACGCGGGCACGCGCTGATGGGCGACGCCCATGCCGCGCAGATCGCGGCGGGGCGTGCGGTCACGGCGCTGGAGGCGGCCGACACGGTGTCCGGGGACGACCCCGCGTGGATCGCCCACTTCGACCAGGCGTACCTGGCGGACGAACTGGCCCACTGCCACCGGGACCTGGGGCAGGCCGACGCGGCGGCGCGGCGAGCGGAGGAGTCCCTCGCCGGACACCCCGAGTCCCGGGCCCGGCGCCGGGCGATCGGCTATGTGCTGCTCGCCACCGCGCAGGTGCAGCAGCGCGAGGTGGAACAGGCCTGCCACACGGGCCTGAAGGCCGTGGAACTGCTCGGCACGCTGCGGTCCAATCGGGGTGCGGAGTATCTGGAGGACTTCCAGCAGCGGTTGGAGCCGTATCGGGACGAGGCGGTGGTGCGGGAGTTCGGGGCGCGGGTGGAGTTGGCGGCGGCCGCGTAGATCTCGACCCGGGGTCCAGGGCACCGTCGCGCGGCTCTATCCCCCGGGCCCCGGGGGATAGAGCCGTAGAACAGACGGCTGGTCGGATCGCTGTCGGCCGTATGTGGCTGGTCGCGCAGTTCCCCGCGCCCCTTACGGGGTGCCTGCGCCTTTGTGAATGTGCGGAAAACGGGCGGTGAGCGGTCGGTGGAGGTGTGGCGAGGGGATAAACAGCGCCCTGTGCGGCACTTTTGTTACTGCTGTCGCTGGGTAGAAATTCACGCCCTGTGCTGCGTGGCACCGGGTTGTGGAGACCCGGTAGCGTAAACCGATGATTCCGAAGGTCCCCCATTCGTAGGAGTCCCGGTGACGCAGAGTGGACAGGGCGAGGAGCCCTCGGCGCGACCCGCGCGCGAAGGCATCGTGCTGCCCTCCGACGGTGGTGAACCCCTGCTGCCGGGCATGACGGGCGCAGCGAGCGGTTCCACGGTTCCGGCCGGCGGCCACGGTGCGGCCCCGGCGGGCGCACCCGGCGGTCACGCCGCCCCGGCGGGCGGCCAGGCCTGGGGCCAGCCGTGGGGTCCCGAGCAGCCGGCCCAGGCACCGCCGCCCGCTCAGCACTGGGGTGCCGACGCGGGACAGACCTGGGGCGCGCCCGAGCAGCCCGGGCCGACGGCGGCAGCGGACTGGGGCACTCCGGGAGCGCAGCAGTCCTGGGCGCCTTCGGACCCGCGTGCGACGTGGGGCGGGGCTCCGCACCAGCAGGCCGCGCCGGGACAGCCGTTGCCGCCGCAGGCGCCCGCGGGCTCCGGCCCGCACGCGCAGCAGGGCGCCGGCGCCGGGCCGTTGCCGCCCGAGGGTGCGCAGACGTCGTCGTACGGCGCGTACTCCGCGCCCACGGCGCCGGGAGCGGCGCCCCTGCCGCCCGCCGTCGACGAGGGCGCCACGCAGTACCTCCCGCCGGTGACCACCGCGCCCGACGAGGGCGCGACGCAGTACATCCCGCCCGTTCCCGCCGACGAGGGCGCGACCCAGTACATCCCGCCGGTGGGCGCGGGGGCGCTGCCGCCGCAGATGTCCGGGGACGACCCGACGCGGTTCCTCGGGCAGGCCGGGGCCGTGGCGGGCCCCGACGCGCAGGCCACGCAGTACCTGCCGCCGGTGCCCGGGCAGCCGGGCCCGGCCCCGTACGGGATGCCGGGCGCGCCCGGCGGTGACCGGTACACGCCGGCCGAGTTCGACAACCTCTTCCGTAACGACGCGGGCGGCGGCGCCGAGTCCACCCAGTATCTGCCGCCGTTCGGCGCGGCGGGTGCCCCCGGTGCCCCGGGTGCCCCGGGCGCCCCCATGGGCCACGTGGCCGGCTACGACGACGACGACGGCGGCCGCGGCCGCGGCGGCCGTACCCGTTCGCGTGTGCCGCTCATCGCGGCCATCGGCGTGGGCATAGCCGTTCTCGGCATCGGTGCCGGCGCCCTGCTCAGCGGCGGCAGCGGCACCGACGACAGCAACAGCAAGAACGTCTCGGCGACCGGCCCGGCCGCGGAGACCTCGGCCTCGACGTCCACCGACCCGGCCAAGGAGCAGGCCGTCGCGCTCGACAAGCTCCTGGCCGACAGCGGCAACAGCCGCGACTCGGTGATCAAGGCGGTCGCCAACGTCAAGGCATGCCAGAACCTCGACCAGGCGGCCACCGACCTGCGGGACGCGGCCAAGCAGCGCAACGAGCTGGTCACCCGGCTGTCCGGGCTGGCCGTCGACAAGCTCCCGAACCACGGCGAGCTGACCGCCGCGCTCACCAGCGCGTGGCGGGCGTCCGCCTCCGCCGACACCCATTACGCCGCCTGGGCCGACCAGGTCGCGGGCAACAAGAAGGGGTGCAAGAAGGGCCAGGCACGTGCCACCGGCCAGACCGCGGCGGCCACCCGGGACAGCGGTACGGCGAGCGCCCAGAAGGGCAAGGCCGCGCGGCTGTGGAACGCCATCGCGCGGAAGTACGGCCTGACCCAGCGCCAGTCCATCCAGCTGTGAGCTCAGCGGTGTGCGCCGCCGGGAACCCGCTCGCGGGTGGAGCGGCGCACACCCCGTGACCGCCTCACCGGGTCGTCGTGCTCTCCAGCGTCTTCGACACGTTCACGAAGCCCTTGCGCGCCGCCACCAGCTGCCCGTCGCGGACGACCTGCAAGGTCACGTCCGAGTTGATCAGGCGGGGGAAGTCGACGACGGCTGTCAGGTCCTGGAAGCGCCAGCGCAGGGTCGGGGTGAGGCCGCCCGTGTCGACCTTGACGCCGTTGTCGAGGGCCGAGCGGATCGTGCCCGCGGACACCTCGCCGCCGCCGAGCGATTCGACGACCTTCTTCAGGACCGTGTACGCGATCCACGTGGTCTGCACACCCGTGTCCGCCGGGTCGATCCGGTTGTCGCCGAAGGCCTCCTCGCGGATCACCTTCTTCATCGGTTCCCAGCGCGCGTCGCTCGCCTCCGGGTACCAGCCGGTGACGTACGCCCCTTCGTACGGGCCCGAGGCGCCGCCCGACGCGTTGATGACCGTCTGGTCGACGCTGCCGAGCACGGAGGCGGTGCCCACCGCCGCGTAGTCGTTGCGCAGACGGCGGAAGGAGTCCATGAAGGTTCCGGTGCGCTCGTCCAGAGCGGCCACCACGCACCCCTTCCGCTGCGGGTCCGTGGTCGCCTTCTCCAGCGCCTGCTGCGCCTGCGGGTCGAACGCGGTGGCGTCCTCGGCCGCGCGCACATCGGCGGCCGACGCGTGGCCGCCCGCCTTGAGCCCGGAGTCGAGCAGTATCGGAAGCTGGTCGCCGGCGACCGTGTCGGGGCGCACCAGCGCGAGGGGGCCGCACTTGCGGCCCAGCTCCTCGCCGAGGCCGGCCAGCAGCGCGGGCTGACCGCCGTTGACCGGATAGGAGAGCACGCTCTTGAACTCGTCGTCGGTGAGCCCGTAGCCGCCGATGTAGGGGATGCCCGCCGACTCCAGCGGGGAGAGGAAGGAACTCGCGTACTGGCTGTAGGAGCCGACGACGGCGTCGACGTCCTCCTTGGCGGCGAGTCGGGCGCATTTCGCGGCACCCACGTAGTCGTTGTGCTCGTTGCAGGTCAGGACGGTGAGCTTGCGGCCGCCCAGGCCGCCGTTCGCGTTGACCCAGCGTGCGTACGCCCGCGCCATCGCCGGCATTCCCGGCTTGTTGTTCGCCGGGGCGTTCTCGGGCGCCCAGGTCATGACGGTCACGGTGTCGTCCCCGGAACCCCCCGTGGTACCGGGGACGACACCGCACGCGACGGCGATCGACGCACACGCCGCCACCGCGCCCGCGGACAGCAGGACGGTCCTCACGCGGGGAGTCGCTCTGCGGACAGAGCCCGGAACGCGGGTGCGGTCGGTGGGTGAGCTGGTGCGTCGCCTGCCGGTCATGGACACGCACGATTCCGTCACACAGCCAACACTGGTGTGACCGACGGTCAATGGCGGGTGACGCAGAGGTGAATTGCGGGGGTCGGTGATCCGGCCGTCGCGGGGAACGTACGATCGATGACCGTGCAAGGTTCGGAGAACTCTTCCCGTCGCGGGCGTCGCTCATCCACCATGGGCGGCATGCCACTCAACGACATGCCGTGGTGGCGCTGGCGCAGCAATGTGCGCTCCGCGCTGCACATGCTCTCCGATCCGGTGTTCCAGCGGGACGTCTGGCTGGCCGGTGTCGACGGGTACGGCGACGTCACGGACGCCGTGTACCGCCTGGTCGAGGACACCTGGCTGGACAACTGGTCGGCCGAGAAGTACGTCGGCACCATCTTCCGGGACTCGCAGGAGGCGGCGCTCGTCGACACCGCGGTGCTGCGCGTGCTGCGGATCATGCACCAGGTCGGGCCGGACGCGCCGGTGGAGGCGTACCTCAACCACCAGGGGTGGCCGGAGGCGGTGCGGGCGGCACGCGACGCGCATGTGCGGCTCTCGGTGAGCGACGGCGAGGAGCCGGACACGCCGCCGCGGACGCTCGAGGTGCTGCGGATCCTCACGCGGACCGCGTAGGCCGTACGGCCACCGTGCCGTCCGGGTGGCGGGACGCCGGTCCGCGCGGGCCCGTGGACGTGAGACCCTGGCGTGCATGAGTGAGCAGTCCACGCGAGCCGCGGCCCCCGCCGAGCAGTACGTCCTCACCCTTTCCTGCCCGGACAAGCAGGGCATCGTGCACGCCGTGTCGAGCTATCTGTTCATGACCGGCTGCAACATCGAGGACAGTCAGCAGTTCGGGGACCACGACACGGGACTGTTCTTCATGCGGGTCCACTTCTCGGCGGAGTCGCCGGTGACCGTGGACAAGCTGCGCGCGAGCTTCGCGGCGATCGGTGACTCCTTCCACATGGAGTGGCAGATCCACCGGGCCGACGAGAAGATGCGCGTCGTCCTGATGGTCAGCAAGTTCGGCCACTGCCTGAACGACCTGCTCTTCCGCGCCCGGATCGGCGCGCTGCCCGTCGAGATCGCGGCCGTGGTGTCCAACCACACCGAGTTCGCCGAGCTGGTCGGCTCGTACAACATTCCCTTCCACCACATCCCGGTGACGAAGGACACCAAGTCGGAGGCCGAGGCGCGGCTGCTCGACCTGGTCCGCGAGCTGGACGTCGAGCTGGTGGTCCTGGCCCGCTATATGCAGGTGCTCTCGGACGATCTGTGCAAGCAGCTCAGCGGCCGGATCATCAACATCCACCACTCGTTCCTGCCGAGCTTCAAGGGTGCGAAGCCGTACCACCAGGCGCACGCGCGCGGTGTGAAGCTGATCGGCGCCACCGCGCACTACGTCACCGCCGACCTCGACGAGGGCCCGATCATCGAGCAGGAGGTCGAGCGCGTCGGTCACGACGTGACCCCGGACCAGCTGGTGGCGATCGGCCGCGACGTGGAGTGCCAGGCACTGGCGCGGGCGGTCAAGTGGCACGCCGAGCGCCGGATCCTGCTGAACGGACGCCGGACGGTGGTCTTCGCGTAGGGCCGGCCCAGCGGGGTCCCGGCGCCGCGGGGCCCTGGCCTCGCGCAGTCCCGGTCTACCGCCCCCGTCCACCTGCCCGATCCGCCTTCCCGGTCCACCTGCTCCGGTCTACATGCGGCTCAGCGACGCGGCCGCGAACAGGACGTCCCTGATCGCGTCCCGGTCCCCGACCTGACCCGCGGCGGCCTCCTCCGGTGGCACATGGCCCGCGGCCAGGCGGCAGAACTCCGCCCCGTCGAGCGCTACGTGCGCCACCTCGTGCTCGGCGGAGCCCACCGCGCCGGGCGAGTCCAACGGGATCAGCCACTCGCCGCCGCCCAGGCCCTCGATCTCCAGCCGCAGGCTGCGCCCGGGCTCGCCCGCCGGGACGAGGTGCCGGGTGCGGCCGGGTGAGGCCAGCCCGGCCCGTCGTCGCGCCGCCAGGACGACGGGGAGCATCCGCGCGGCCAGGTCGATCATCTTGTTCAGATGACGCGGCGCGGGCGGCTCGTACGGATAGTCGACGGCGTCCGCGATGTCCTCCGCGTGCACCCAGCACTCGAAGGCCCGGTCCAGCATCGCGTCGTGCAGAGGCAGTTCGAACCCGCCGTAGGACACCGCGAGCTTCCCGGAGCTCCCGCCGGCGAAGGACACCGTGCGCACGAGAAGGTGGCTCTGCTCCCGCCACGGAGGGCGGATGGAACGGGTCGGCGGGAAGTGCGAGGTGCGCCAGTAGGCCTCCGTACGCCCCTCCGGGGTGCCGTCGGTGCCGGCCACGTCCGCGAGCGGGTCGTCGAGCCCCAGCGCCATCGCCACCAGCGCGTCGACGGAGAGCAGATGGGCGATGACCCCGGCGACGGTCGTACGGCGACTCGCCGGTCCCGTCCCGTCGAACCATCTCAGCCGCACCGGCGCGTGCCACTCGGCGTCGCCTATGTCCTGCAGCAGGGCGTCCAGGCGGGCGGTCTCCGCGTCGTACGGAGCCGCCCACTCAGGCACCGGGATGCGCGGTGGGCGCCGGTCGAGGCAGCTGTCCAGGACGCGGGTGCGCAGGGTCGGGTCGAGGTCGAGGGTGTCGGGGCGCTGCAGCAGCCTCACGGCCTCGCGCAGCCGCCGCGCCTCGTCCGCGCAGGGGCCGCAGCCGCCGAGGTGCTCCTCGACGGCCGTCGTCTCCTCCGGCGAACAGGCGGCGAGCGCCCATGCTCCGAGCAGCGACTTCAGCACCCGGTGTTCGAGCACGGGTCCGTTTTCCCGGGGGGAGGACGCCGGATCGGGCAGCGGCACCCCGGCACCGCTCGTTCGGGGTGCGTCAGCCCCGGCAGGGCCCCGCGCGCCCAGGCCCTTGCCATGCGCGTCGTGGTCCCCGTAGCCCTCGAAGTGCTCCGCCCCGGTCACCACGCGGCCCCCGGTTCGGGCGAGGGGCCCGTGTCGTGGGCCGTGGCCAGGAGTTGCAGGCCCAGGCGGAGGCGGCGGCGGGCCTCGTCCTCCGTGATGCCGAGGTCGGCCGCGGTCTGGCGGTAGTCCCGGCGCTGGAAGTACGCCCGCTCCAGCGCCGCGCGCAGCGGAACCGGCATCGATGTCACGATGTAGTCCGCGCGGGCCGCGACCGAGGCGCGGCGCACCTTGCGCTCCAGCTCCTCCGGCGTGCCCCGGCCGCCGCCCCGGGCGAGTGCCGCGGTCTCGGTAGCGCGCAGCCGCTGCACGGCGAGCCGGTGGGTCAGCGTGGCGACCCAGGTCCGCAGGGGGCCCTGTTTCGGGTCGTACGACTCGGGGTTCTCCCAGACGTGGGCGAACACCTCGCGCGTGATGCCGTCGGCCGCCTCCTCGTCCTCGAGTACGCGATGGGCCAGGCCGTGCACGAGCGAGGCGAACCGGTCGTAGAACTCACCCAGCGCAGCCGCCTCGCCGCGTGCGAGTCGCTGCTGCATCTTGCGGTCCCACCGGGGCGGTGCGTCCTTCTTCGCCATGCTGCCCCCTCACCCCTGGTCGTGCCCGGTGCCCTGTTCCGGTCCAGCCTGCGTCCCCTGCCTCCTCGAATGTAGTCGGCACGTCGGACAACGCACGCCCCTTTGCGGCAATGTGCGCCCCTTGACGAGCCGTAAGTGGTAGGAGCGGGCCACGGCAGGACCGGCGCTTCGGGCGGGCGCCCACCCCCACGGCCCCAGAGCGGACCTGAGCGAACGAGACCGTTGCCGATTGAAATGGCTCATCTGCTACCCGCTTTCGATCGCGAGTTCGGTGTTTCATAGAGGAACGTCGGGGCAGCCGCGCTGAAGGAAGCGTAGGGACAGCTTCCGTTTTTGGTCGGGGTGCGGGCGAACGGGAGGCGTGGCGGTGACGCTCAAAGTGACCTTCGGGGAGCGCGGCGAGTGGGCCGTGCTCAAAGTGGCCGGCGAACTGGACCTGGTGACGTCACCGGTACTGCGCCAGCGGGTGCACGACGCGGTGGCGGACGGCCGCCACCGTCTGGTCCTCGACCTCTCCGAGGTCGTCTTCTGCGACTCCAGCGGCGTCGGCGTGCTGATCGCCACCCGCCGTCTGATCCGCTCCTGCCGTGGCCGGCTCAGGCTGATCCTGCCCGGCCACGGCGCCGAGGGGGGCACCTCCCGCGCGAACGGGGCCGAGGGCGGCGGCGGTTCGCACGTCAACCGGGTCCTCGCCGCCCTCGGCGTGCGCCGCCTCTTCGACGTCTACCCGGACGTCACCTCGGCCACCGACGAGGAGGCGCGCCCCCTGTCGGCGTAACCGCGCGGGCACAGCGAGGTCCGTGGAAAGTCGCAGGACAGCCACACTGTTGTCCCAGAATTCCTGCGGTCTTGGTACAAGCGCCGTTTTCCGTCTCACCGGAGGCCCGAGGCGTCGTACGCTCCGAGCGAGATGTACCCGACAGCATGTAAGGCGGCCTGAGAACACATGGTCAGCACCGATTACGAGCGCAGGATCGCCGCGCGGTTCGCCACCTTCGACCAGGACGGCAACGGCTCCATCGACCGCGAGGACTTCAGCGGGGCGGCCAAGGCCGTCCTCGCCGAGTTCGGCACCGCGGCCCGCTCCGAGCAGGGGCAGGCCCTGTACGCCGGGGCTGAGGCGTTCTGGCAGGGCATGGCCGGGATAGCGGACCGGGACGGCGACCAGCGCATCACCCGCGAGGAGTTCGTGGGAGGCGCGGTCAAGCGGCTGCGGGACAACCCCGAGCGGTTCGCGGAGATCGCCCGCCCCTTCCTGCACGCGGCGCTCGCCGTGGCGGACGGCGACGGCGACGGCGCCGCCACGGTCGAGGAGACCGTCCGTGTCCTGAGGGCCCTCGGCGTGAGCGAGGACATCGCCAGGGCGGTCGCGGCGGCGCTCGACGCGGACGGTGACGGCAAGGTCGGCGAGGCGGAGATCGTGGCCGCGTTCGCCCGCTACTACACCGTCCCCGAGTAGCGCTCCCGCAGCTTGTACTTGAGCACTTTCCGCAGGGTCTCGTTGCGCGGAAGGGCGTCCACCACCTCCAGTTGCTCCGGCAGCTTGTGCACGGACAGCCCTTCCGCCCGCAGATACGAGGTGACAGCGGACAAGGTCAGTGCCTCCGCCCCGGGCGGTTGTTCGATGACCGCGCAGACCCTTTCGCCGCGCTGCTCGTCGGGAAGTCCGATCACCGCCGCGTCCTGGACGGCGGGGTGCTGGTGCAGCAGGTCCTCAATCTCCTTCGCGGAGACGTTCTCGCCCTTGCGGATGATGATGTCCTTGAGGCGCCCCGTCAGCACCAGATGACCGCTGTCGGTCAGCAGGCCGAGGTCGCCCGTGATGAAGAAGCCGTCCTCGTCGAACGCCTCCGTCGTCTGAGCCGGGTCCAGATACCCCTGGCAGACGGCCTCTCCCCGTAGGCGTACCTCCCCGTCGACGATCCGTATCTCCATCCCCTCCGGCGGCCGCCCCTCCGTCGTCGCCAGGTTCTCGGCCGAGTCGTCCGGCGCCCCCATGGTGATCATCGGCACCTCGGTCATGCCGTACCCGTGGGTGAGCTGCACGCCCATCTCCCGGACGACGGAGTGATACACCTCGGGCGGCTTGGGCGCCCCACCGCCCGCGAGCAGCCGCAGGGTCGGGATGACGGGGGTCCCCGGCTGCTTGCGCTGCTCCGCCAGGAACATCGAGTAGAAGGCCGTCGACCCGCCGGCCACCGTCACCCCGTGCTTGCGATAGCCCTCCAGCGCCTCCGGCAGTGCGAACTGCTCGAACATCACCGCCGGGAATCCGTACAACAGCAGCATCACCGTGTAGTCGGGCCCTGCGATGTGCGCGTAGGGGAAGGCCATCGAGCCGACGTCGTGCTCCGACAGACGCAGCGCGTGCGCGAGGCAGGACCCGCCCGCGATCAGCGAACGGTCCGTGTGCAGGACGCCCTTGGGGTCGGAGGTCGTCCCGGAGGTCCAGTAGATCCAGCGGACCGAGGTGCCGTCGGCGGGCGGGGGAGGCAGGACGGACGGGTCCCCGCCGGGCAGGTCGTCGCCTTCGTACGCCTCGAAGACGCCCTTCGCGCCGAGCCGCCGCGCCATCGCCATGTGGTCGAAGCCCCGCCAGGTGCCCGGCACCGCGAAGAACTCCGCCCTCGACTCCCGCAGCGCGAAGCCGACCTCGCGATCGCGGTAGAAGGGGATGACCGGCGTCTGCACGGCGCCGAGGCGGGCCAGCGCGAAGGACAGCAGGGCCGTCTCGATACGCGTGGGCAGCTGCCAGGCGACCACCGTGCCGGGGCGCACGCCCATGCCGTACAGCCCCGCGGCCACCCGCTCGGCCCGCTCACGCAGCTCACCGAAGCTCAGGGCACGGTCGTCCTGGAGCAGGACGGGCCGGTCGGGGGTGAGGGCGGCGCGGCGGGCGACCAGCTCCCACAGCGTCCGGGACGTGCCCAGCGCGTGCGCGGTCTCGTTCACAACGACCCCCTTTAGCTGACGACCAGTCAGATAGTGGGGGGAGCGTAGGCCTCGCCGCCTTGTCGGTCCAGAGGTGCGGGACTAGCGTCTCTGATCAGCTGAGCGATCTGTGCAGGATTGGTGTCCAGCACGGGCTCTGCCCACCGTGGAGGGGTGGCGTGGGCGTGCAGGTGGAAGCCCGCGCCCAGTGCTGCTCCTCGTGGCCGGTGTCGGCCCGTGGTGGGTGTGCTGATCGTCGTCACGCCCTGGTGCCGGTGGGCTGCGCGAGGCAGCCGGTTCCGGCCCGTGTGCACAGCAGCCGACAGCACCTCGCTCGTCTGCTCCACCACGCCCCCGCGCAGCACACCACGGGCACAGGCGGTGCGGGCCGTCTCACCCTCGCCCAGCGGCAGCCTCTGGCTCACCGGCACCCCTTTCCCGCCCACGATGCTGTCGTCCGATCAACGGCACCCTCATGGAAAGGTCACGCATTCGATCTGTGCAGACATGTACGACGCCGTGGCGGGTGTCTGACGCGCGTCATGACACCGACGGATGACGCATCACTACCGATCCCAGAGGAAATGTGTGAACCTTCCCCTAGAGTTAATCTGACGAACCGTCAGGTAATTGGGGTCGGAGGGGAACCATGACGGAACTGCCCCGCATCATCAGCGTCGACGACCACGTGATCGAGCCCGCGCACCTCTTCGAGACCTGGCTGCCGAAGAAGTACCAGGACCGCGGGCCCAAGCCGCTCACCGCCGGAATCGGCGAGCTGGCGTACATCGGCGGCAAGTACCAGATCACGATGGACCCGGACGGCCCGCCGACGGACTGGTGGATCTACGAGGACCTGAAGTTCCCGTACAAACGCAACATCGCCGCCGTCGGCTTCGACCGCGACGAGATGACCCTGGAGGGCATCACGCGCGCGGAGATGCGGCGCGGCTG
Organism: Streptomyces sp. CGMCC 4.7035; assembly: GCF_031583065.1. Lineage (GTDB taxonomy): Bacteria > Actinomycetota > Actinomycetes > Streptomycetales > Streptomycetaceae > Streptomyces > Streptomyces yaanensis. The sequence continues at coordinate 7,570,744 of NZ_CP134053.1, read as the reverse complement.
CTGGGACCCGGTCGAACGGCTCAAGGACATGGACCTCAACCACGTCGAGGCCAGCCTCTGCTTCCCGACCTTCCCGCGCTTTTGCGGACAGACCTTCGCCGAGGCGCACGACAAGGAGGTCGCCCTGGCCTGCGTGCGCGCCTACAACGACTGGATGGTCGAGGAGTGGTGCGGCGACAGCGGCGGCCGGCTGATCCCGCTGTGCCTGATCCCCCTGTGGGACATCGACCTCGCGGTCGCCGAGATCAGGCGCAACGCCGCCCGTGGCGTGAAGGCGGTGACCTTCTCCGAGATCCCCACCCACCTCGGACTGCCCTCCATCCACTCCGGTCACTGGGACCCGTTCTTCGCGGTCTGCGAGGAGACCGGCACGGTGGTGAACATGCACATCGGGTCGTCGTCGCAGATGCCGGCCGCCTCCCCGGACGCCCCGCCCGCCGTGCAGGCCTCGCTCTCCTTCAACAACGCGATGGCCTCGATGATGGACTTCCTGTTCAGCGGGGTGCTGGTGAAGTTCCCGCGGCTCAAGCTCGCCTACTCCGAAGGGCAGATGGGCTGGATCCCCTACGCCCTGGAGCGCGCCGACGACGTCTGGGAGGAGCACCGCGCCTGGGGCGGCGTGCGCGACCTGATCCCCGAGCCGCCGTCGACGTACTACTACCGGCAGATCTTCTGCTGCTTCTTCCGCGACAAGCACGGCGTCGCGTCCCTCGACGTGGTCGGCCGCGACAACGCCACCTTCGAAACCGACTACCCGCACGTCGACTCGACCTTCCCGCACACCAAGGAGGTCGCCCTCGACCATGTGAAGGGCCTCGACGACGAGACGGTCCACAAGCTGATGCGCGGCAACGCGATCCGCATGCTGGACCTGGACCTCGACAGGTAATGGACCTCTCGTACACGCCCGAGGAGGAGGAGTTCCGGGCCCGGCTGCGCGAGTGGCTGGACAAGGTGCTGCCGACGCTGCCCCCGAAGCCGTCCCCCGCCGACTGGCCCGCCAGGCGCGCGTACGACCTGGGCTGGCAGCGGATGCTGTACGACGCCGGGTACGCGGGTCTGCACTGGCCCGTGGACGCGGGCGGCCGGGGAGCCACCCCCACCCAGCACCTCATCTTCCTGGAGGAGACCGAAAACGCGGGCGCACCCTACGTGGGAGCCAATTTCGTGGGGCTGCTGCACGCGGGACCCACGATCGCCGCCGAGGGCACGCCCGAGCAGCGGGCGCGCTGGCTGCCGCCGGTGCTGCGCGGCGAGGAGGTCTGGTGCCAGGGGTTCAGCGAACCGGACGCGGGCTCGGACCTCGCGTCGCTGCGCACGCGCGCGTGGCGGGACGGCGACGACTACGTGGTGAGCGGGTCCAAGATCTGGACCTCCCACGCGGAAGTCGCCGACTGGTGCGAACTACTGGTCCGCACGGACCCGGACGCGCCCAAGCACAAGGGGATCACGTGGCTGGCGATGCCCATGGACGCGCCGGGCATCACCGTACGACCGCTGCGGACGCTCGCCGGTTCGAACGAGTTCGCGGAGGTGTTCCTCGACGAGGTGCGGGTTCCGGTGGCGGGCCGGGTCGGTGCCGAGAACGACGGGTGGCGCGTGACCATGGTGACGCTCTCCTTCGAACGCGGCACGGCGTTCGTGGGCGAGGTGGTGGCCTGCCGCCGTGTCCTTCGCGAGCTCGCCCGCGAGGCCAGGAGGAACGGCCGCTGGGACGACACCCCGCTCAGATGCCGGCTGGGCAGGCTCAACGCGGAGTTCCGCGCCCTGTGGCGGCTCACGCAGTGGAACGTGAGCGAGGCGGAGCAGACCGGCGGAGTGCCGGGCACAGGGGGTTCGGTCTTCAAACTGAGGTATTCGCACGCGCGTCAGGAACTGTACGACGCCGCCGCCGAGGTGCTGGGTGCGGACTGTCTCGACCTCGACCGTCCGTGGGTCCTCGACCGGCTGTCGTCCCTGTCGTACACGATCGCGGCCGGCACCTCGCAGATCCAGCAGAACATCGTGGCCGAACGCATCCTGGGGCTTCCGAAGGGACGGTGACCGATCCGTGCACTTCCAACTCACCGACGACCAGCGGGCGCTGAAAGCGGGGGTGCGCGCACTGCTCGCGGGCCGCTTCGGCCGGGAGGCGCTGCGGGCCGCGGCCGACCGGCCGGGCGTGCTCGACCGCGCGCTCTGGCGGGAGCTGGGCGAGGCCGGGTTCTTCGCGTTGCGGCTGCCGGAGGCGGAGGGCGGGGTCGGACTCGGCCTGCCCGAGGCGGTGCTGGCCTTCGAGGAGGCGGGACGGGCGCTGCTGCCCGGCCCGTTGGTGGCCACGCACCTCGCGGCGGGGGAGGTGGCGGGCGCGGCGACGGGGGAGACGGTGGTCACGGCCGCCTCCGGCGGCCTGGTGGAGTGGCTGACGGAGGCGGACGTCGTACGGGGGGACGCGACCGGCGCCGTACCGCTCGTATCCGTGGACCCGCTGACCCCCCTGCACAGGCTGCCACGGTCCCCGGAGGCCTCGCCGGACGTTTTCCCGGACGCTTCCGCGGGCGTATCGCCGGGCATTTCCGCGGGCGTTTTGCCGGGCGTATCGCCGGGCGGTTCCGCGGGCGTATCGCCGAGCACTTCCGCGGGGGCATTGCCGGGCGGCTCCGCGGGCGTATCGCCAGGTGCCTCCGCGGACGACGAGCCGGACCCTGTCGCCGTCCTCCTCACCGCCGCCGAACAACTCGGCGGCGCCGCCCGGACCTGCGAGCTCGCGGTGGAGTACGCGCGGACCCGGAAGCAGTTCGGGCAGCCGATCGGGGCGTTCCAGGCGGTCAAACACCTGTGTGCGCAGAGCCTGGTGCGCGTGGAGACGGCCCGCGCGGCGGTGTACGCGGCCGCCGTCACCGTCGATCCCCTCGACATCGCCGCGGCCCGCCTGCTCGCCGACGACGCGGCCCTCCGCGGCGCCCGCGACTGCCTTCAGGTGCACGGTGGCATGGGCTTCACGTGGGAGGCCGAGACGCACCTGTTCCTGAAGCGGGCATGGGTACGGACCCAGCGTATGAGTTCGAACACGTACAGTGACGAACTGCTCGCTGCGGACCTGCTGTCAGGGGTGGGTTAGAGGGCTCTGTGCAGGCATTCTTCGGGACGGGATGCCATGGATGTCGCGGATTGTGGCAATCCGGAATCACGGAGCGTTGATATCGGGTTGTGTCCTATGCGTGACTTGTCACGGGCTGGAGTCGGCGGGGGGCTCCGGTACCTTGTGTGGGATGCGAGCGGTTCCAAGCCCGATCCACCCCGGTGCGGCCCCTGTGGCGGCGCCGGATCCGGCGATGCGCGCCTCTCGCAGGGCGGGGCGGACCCTCGCCCCTGCTTGTTCGACTCACCATGGCAAGCGTCGCACAGTATGCCGTACGCGTACTCCTTCGCGCTGGAATATGCCCGAAGCGCTTGTTGGGGTGACTGTACGTCAACCATGCTGTCGTGCAAGGGAATCACGGTGCGTGACCCTGGTTCCCGCCATGCAGACGATGACCATGATCGTGGCCCTTGCGAGGCGCGAGGCGATGTGTCCGCCGGTTCGGATGGTGTGAGCGGTGCAGGTGCTTCAAGTGCAGCTGGAGATCCGGCCCGATCCCGCGGAGGTGGGGCGGGCCCGTAGATGGGCCCGTTCACGGCTCGCGGGGTCCGGCATAGGGGCCGACGAGCCGCTGGCGGAGACGCTGATCCTGCTCGTCTCCGAACTGGTCACCAACGCCGTGGTGCACACCGGCTGTCCCGCCGTGCTGCGACTGCTGCTGACCGGCGTGCGGGACGACGCATCGGGAACCCCGGCCGGCACGGTCCGCCTTGAAGTGGCCGACACCAGTGCTTGCCCGCCGACGCCCCGTCACGCGGCGGGCGACGAGACGGGCGGCCGCGGCCTGGAACTCGTCGACGGCCTGGCGGACCGCTGGGGCTGGGACGCGGAGGGTGTCGGCAAGCGCATCTGGTGCGAGGTGGACCGCTGTGCGGCCGGGGTCGCGGGCAGGGCGACGGCGTACGGGGCGCAGGCGGCGGTACCGGAGTTCGCATACGGCGTCGTGTAGCGGGGGCGTGCTGCGGCGTTCGCTGGGCGTAGGTCTGGGTGTGCGGCCGCACGGACTTCGGCTGTCCGGGGTGGACCGCCGTTGAATGCGCCGGGTCGTGCTTCCGCATGCGCCGTCACAAAAAGGGTGTAAGTGATGAATCCCCGATCGGGTGTTGACGCCACGTGTCCGTTTGATCACGCTTGTGTTCAGCGGTCCGCCGCGAGGGGACGCCGAGGGTTTTGGTGACGGAAGCCCTCGACGAGTGCGGGTCGTGATTCGGCGTCGGCTCCTTACAGGGTCGGACGGCCCCCAGTGGAGGCCGTCCCGGGGGCAGGGCGGGTACGCCGAGCCGGATGGCGGCGCGCGGTGCCGTGCTCGGGGCGAGCAATGGCGCGCCGCCAGCCCGAGCTTCGTCTAAAGAATGGCGACCGGCGCCACGGGTGTTCCGGTGCCGCCGACGAAGGGCTCGGGCATCGCCGACAGCAGGAAGGCATAGCGGCCCTCTTCTCCACAGGCTGTGGACAACTCCTCCAGATTCCAGTTCTGGCCCTGCAGCATCCCCATCTCCACGAGATCGAGCGCGTGTACGGGCAGCCACAGATCATCGATCTCGGGAGGAAAGATCTCAAAGGTGAGCGTGTCGTTCGCGACGGCGGCCACATCGCGCGCGTGGAACCACTCCGGGGTGCGCACCGACAGCCCGGGCGACGGATATCCGTACGCGTGCTTGTCGCCCGCGAGATACGTCTGGATCTGCCCGGTCCGTACGAGGACGATGTCGCCGGCCCGTACGCGCGTCCCGGCGAGTTCCTCGGCCGCCTCCAGGTCTTCCGGAGTGACGGCGTGCGAGCCGTCGAGCCGCTCCACGCCGAGCGCGCGGGCGATGTCGAGGAGCACCCCGCGGGAGACGATGTGCCGCGGCTTGTCGATGCCGCTGAACTCGGCGCCGCCGTGCGGCGTGATCGTGCCGGCGGGCCGTCCGTTGTAGAGCTTCCCGGAGTGCGAGACATGGGTGAGCGCGTCCCAGTGGGTGGCCGCCTGGAGCCCCATGGTCACGGCGTCGTCGCTGCACGCGACGGTGCCGGGCCCGAAGATCTCCTGATTGATCTGCACCATCACGTGCAGCGGATTGACCCGCCCCGGGATCACGCCGGTCTGCACTCCGTCCTGCTGAAGAGGAAGGGCGAGCGGAACGCGCCGTCCGCTGCGGACGCAGGCGGCGGCCTGCCTCACCACCTCGTCGGTGATCAGGTTGAGTGTTCCGATCTCGTCGTCGCCGCCCCAGCGCCCCCAGTTGTTCACGCGCTTGGCTATGTCGTGGAACTCGGCCGGCAGTGACATGAGTCCTCCCCGGGGCTTGTCTCCGAGTATCTGACGGGACATAAAATCTAACGGTCCGTCAGAAACTGCGGGAAGGGGCAGGACGTGGGGAACTTCTTGGCAGGCAAGGTCGTCGCCGTGACGGGTGCGGGCCGCGGGATCGGACGGGCGGTGGCGCTGGCGGCGGCAGCCGAGGGCGCACGGGTCGTCGTCAACGACTACGGGGTGTCGGTGGAGGGCGCCTCGCCCACGAGCGAGGTCGCCGAGTCCGTGGTCAAGGAGATCGAGGCGGCGGGCGGAGAGGCCGTCGCCGTGGGGGACGACATCGCGACGATGGCGGGCGGGCAGCGGGTGGTGGACGAGGCGCTCGCGTCGTACGGCCGCCTGGACGGGGTGGTGTGCGTGGCGGGCATCCTGCGCGAGCGGATGCTCTTCAACATGACCGAGGACGAGTGGGATCCGGTCGTGGCCACCCATCTCAAGGGCACGTTCACGGTGTTCCGCGCGGCGGCGGCGGTGATGCGGGGGCAGCGCTCCGGCACGCTGATCGGTTTCACCAGCGGCAACCACCAGGGTTCGGTCTCCCAGGCCAACTACAGCGCCGCGAAGGGCGGAATCATCTCCCTGGTCCGCAGCGCGGCGCTGGGCCTGCACAAGTACGGGGTGACGGCGAACGCGGTGGCACCGGTGGCGCGGACGCGGATGTCGGCGAACGTCCCCATGACCCTGAAGGAGATCGGCGAACCGGAGGACGTCGCCGCACTGGTGGTGTACCTCCTGTCCGACCGCGCGAAGGAGGCCCGCATCACAGGCCAGGTCTACACGATCGCGGGCCCGAAGCTGGCGGTCTGGGCCCAGCCGAGGGAACTGCGGGCGGGGTACGCGGAGGGCCCCTGGACCCCGGAGCGGATCGCGGACTTCCTGCCCGGAACGGTGGGGACGGACCCGATGCCACTGCTGGAGCAACTGGAGGAGATGGAGAGGGCGGCACGAGAGGGAGCACGCCCGAACAGGTAGGCGACCAGCCACTACCAGCCACTACCAGCCCGTCTGGGGGTCCCCCTGCTCGAAGAGCTTGGGGGAGTTTGAGAACGAGGCCGTCAAGGCCGACTAGCGGGGGTCTGGGGGGCGGCAGCCCCCAGGTACGGGACGGGTAGGGGCGGCGGGGGCGAAAACCACCCGCCCGGAACCCCGCACGCACCACGCAACGTCGACCCACCACCACAAGGCGGAAAGCATGGATTTCGGCTTCGGTCCGGAGGACGACGCGTTCCGACGCGAGGCACGAGCCTGGCTCCAGACCCACCTCGGCGACGAGCCGAACCGTCGGGACTGGGAACGTGAACTCGGCCGTGCCGGCTGGATAGGCCTCGGCTGGCCCGAAGACGGCTACGGCAACCGCCGAGCCACCCTCACCCAACAGGTCGCCTGGGCGGAGGAGTACGCCCGCTCAAAGGCACCTCCCCGCTCCGGCCACATCGGCGAGAACCTCCTCGCCCCCACCCTCATCACCCACGGCACCCCCGACCAGAAGTCCCGCTTCCTGCCCCCCGTCGCCCGCGGCGAGGAACTCTGGTGCCAGGGCTACAGCGAACCCGGCGCAGGATCCGACCTGGCAGGCGTCCGTACCACCGCCGTACGCGACACCCCGCACACGTACCGCATCACCGGCCAGAAGATCTGGACCTCCCTCGCGCACGAGGCCGACTGGTGCTTCGTCCTCGCCCGCACCGACCCGGCCTCCCGCCGCCACCACGGCCTCACCTTCCTCCTCGTACCGATGGACCAGCCCGGTCGTATCGAGGTCCGTCCCATCCGTCAGCTCACCGGAACCAGCGAGTTCAACGAGGTGTTCTTCGACGGCGCGACGGCCCGGGCCGAGCACGTCGTCGGAGGCGAGGGAGGCGGCTGGCGCGTCGCGATGAGCCTGCTCGGCTTCGAGCGGGGCGTCTCCACGCTGGCGCAACAGATCGGTTTCGCCAGGGAGTTGGGCGAGGTCGTCCGTACGGCCGTGGCGACGGGCGCGGCGGACGACCCCGTCGTGCGCGACCGCCTCGTCGCACAGTGGGCCGAACTGCGCGCGATGCGCTGGAACGCCCTGCGGACGCTGGGCGACACGGCGGACGCGGGCGCCTCCAGTGTGGCCAAGCTGCTGTGGGGCCGCTGGCACCAGCGGCTGGGCGAGCTGGCGATGCGGGTACGGGGGGCGGCGGGGGCGGCGGGCCCGGCCGACTGGTCGCCTACTGCACCGTACGAACTGGACCCGTTCCAGCACCTGTTCTTCTTCAGCCGGGCCGACACCATCTACGGCGGCTCGGACGAGATCCAGCGCACGATCATCGCCGAGCGCGTGCTCGGCCTGCCGAAGGAACCCAGGGGACCCAAGGGCTGAAGGAGCTGAGATGCCAGGCGGGACGCAAGACGCGACCAAAGGCGCGGCACAACGTACGACCGAAGGCGCGGCACAACGTACGACCGAAGGCGCGAAACAACGCACGACCAAAGGCGCGAAACAAAGCGCGATACGAGGTGTGATCTACGACGGCAAGCAGACGCAGGTCGTGGACGACCTGGAGGTACGGGACCCGGGCCCCGGCGAGGTGCAGGTCGCGATCTCGGCGGCGGGCCTGTGCCACAGCGATCTGTCCGTGGTGGACGGGACCATACCCTTCCCGGTTCCCGTGGTGCTCGGCCATGAGGGCGCGGGTGTGGTGGAGGCGGTGGGCCCGGGCGTCACCCATGTCGCGCCCGGCGACCACGTGTCGCTGTCGACCCTCGCGAACTGCGGGGCGTGCGCGGAGTGCGACCGTGGCCGGCCGACGATGTGCCGGCAGGCGATCGGACGGCCGGGACAGCCGTTCACACAGGGCGGCAGGCCGGTGTACCAGTTCGCGTCCAACTCCGCCTTCGCGGAGCGGACCGTGGTGAAGGCGGTGCAGGCGGTCCGCATCCCGAAGGACATTCCGCTGCAGTCGGCGGCGCTGATCGGATGCGGGGTCCTGACCGGGGTGGGCGCCGTCCTGAACCGGGCACGGGTGGACCAGGGCGACACCGTCCTCGTCATCGGCACGGGCGGCATCGGCCTCAACGTCCTCCAGGGCGCGCGGATCGCGGGCGCCTCGCGGATCGTGGCGGTGGACGCCAATCCGGCGAAGGAGGCGGTGGCACGCCAATTCGGCGCGACCGACTTCCTGACCTCGATGGACGAGGTGAAGGACCTGCTCCCCACGGGCGCCGACCACGCTTTCGAGTGCGTGGGCCGGGTCGAGTTGATCCGCGCGGCGATCGACTCCCTGGACCGCCACGGCCAGGCGATCCTCCTGGGCGTGCCGCCGGCGACGGCCGAGGCGACGTTCCTGGTCTCCTCGATGTTCCTGGACAAGTCCATCCTGGGCTGCCGCTACGGCGCCTCCCGCCCCCAGCGGGACATCGCGCTCTACGCCCGGATGTACCGCGAAGGCCGCCTGCTCCTGGACGAGTTGGTGACGGCGACCTACCCGGTGGAGGACTTCGACAAGGCGGCGGCGGACGCGCACGCGGGGAGGGTGGCGAGGGGGGTGCTGACCTTCTGAGTGCCTCCGGGTCTCTGCGGGTTTTCCACAGGCTCCGGAAATCCAGTGGGGCGTTGTCGGCGCCTCCCCCTAGCGTCGTCCCATGACCTACCGCGATGTCGCATCCAAGCAGGTCTTCACCTGGGCCTGCGTATCCATCGGCGCCCGTATGCCGGTGGCCATGGCACCCTTGGCCCTGGTCTTCCTGGTGCGTGAGCGGCCCGGTGGCTACTCCCTGGGCGCGACCCTCGCCGCGGTCTATGTGATCGGGGAGATCATCGGCGCTCCGCTGCTGGGACTGCGCCTGCGTCCCGAGCGCGCCCGCCCTCAGCTGGCCGCGGGACTCGCGACCGGAGCCGCCGGATTCGCGGGTCTCGGCGCGTTACCCGGCGCGCACCCCATGGTCCTCGCGGCGTTCGCGGTGCTGGCGGGCATCGCCCCGGCCCAGGCCACCGGCGCTCTGCGCGTGCTGCTCACGACCCTGGTTCCGGAACGTGCCGTGGCGCAGGCGCTGTCCTTCGAGTCACTGCTGGTGTCCGGCATATGGGCCGTCTCCCCGGCCGCGGTGACCGGCCTCGCCCTCGGCGTCGCCCCGCGCGTCCCGCTGCTCCTGGCCGCCGTCCTCCTGGTGTCGTCGGCCGCGGGCCTGTGGCTCCTGCCCGCCGGCTGGGATGCGGGCGACGGGGACCGGGCGGGCGGGCCGCTGCTCCGGCCCCTCCTCGCCGCCTGGCCGGCGTACGTCACGGGCGCGGCCGGCCTCACCACGCTCGGCTTGGCCGAACTGGTCCTGCCCGCCCTCCTCGAACAGCGCGGCGTCGGTGTGGGCTGGTCCGGTCCGCTGCTGGTGGGGCTGTCCCTGGGCGCGGGGCTGGGTGCCTTCCTGTACGGCCTGCGCTCCTGGCCGGGGCGGCTGCGCACCCACAGTGTGGTGCTGCTGTGCGGGACATCGGTCTGTGTGGCCCTCGTCGCGCTGATACCGGCCGCGGCCGGCATCGCGGTCATGCTGGCCATGAGCGGCATGCTCCAGTCGGGCGCGCTGCTCACCCGCAACCTGTCCCTGCGCGAGGCCCTGCCACCGAGCGCCCTGGCCGCGGGCTACTCCCTGATGTACGCGGCCGCGGGCGCGGGATACGCGGCGACGGGCTCCCTGGCCGGCGTCCTGCTCCGGGTGGTGGCCCCGTCCACGGCCGTCCTGGTCGGTGTGGCTCTCACCCTGGTGCTGGCGGCGCTCGGCTGGTGGGGCGAGGTCCGTCGGGCGGGCCGTTCAGCGCAGGGCGTCCAACCCGTCGCACCCCCTGGAGCCGCCGCGGTCGGGAGCGCTCCCGGCCCGGAAGGTCCGTCGGTAAGCGGTGGGAGTGACCCCGAGTGCCGCCTGTAGGTGCTGCCGCATCGACTGGGCCGTGCCGAAGCCGGCGTCCCACGCCACTTGGTCGACCGACAGGTCGGTGGACTCCAGCAGATGCCGGGCCCGTTCGACGCGCTGCTGGGTCAGCCACTGGCCGGGGCTGACGCCGACCTCCTCACGGAAGCGGCGCGTGAAGGTGCGCACGGACATCGACTCCTGCTCCGCCATGTCGCGCAGCTGGATGGGCTCGTGGAGGCGGCCGAGCGCCCAGGCGCGGGCGGCGGTCGTGGTGGCCAGCTGCGGATCCGGCACGGGACGGTGGATGTACTGCGCCTGACCGCCGTCGCGGTGGGGCGGTACGACCGTGCGGCGGGCCACCTCGTTGGCGACCGCGGTGCCGTGGTCACGGCGCACGATGTGCAGGCACAGGTCGATCCCGGCGGCCACCCCGGCGGAGGTCAGGACGTCGCCGTCGTCGATGAACAGGACGTCCGCGTCGACCTTGATCTGCGGGAACAGCCGCTGGAAGTGATCGGCTTCGGCCCAGTGCGTGGTGGCGGGGCGGCCGTCGAGGTGGCCGGCGGCGGCGAGGACGTACACGCCGGTGCAGATGGAGGCGAGCCGGGTGCCGGGCCGGATGTGGGCGAGCGCGGCGGCCAGTTCGTCGGTCAGCACGCCCTCCTTGAAGACCGGACCGAGTTCGTACGACGCCGGGACGATCACGGTGTCGGCGGTGGCCAGGGCTTCCGGGCCGTTCTCGACGTGGATGGAGAAGTCGGCGTCCGTCTCGACCGGTCCCGGTGGCCGGATCGAGCAGGTGACGACCTCGTACAGATGTCGGCCCTCGGCGTCCTTGGGGCGCCCGAAGATCCGGTGCGGGATGCCCAGCTCGAAGGGGAGCAGCCCGTCGAGCGCGAGGACGACGACGCGGTGCGGCCGGAACGCCGGCTCGGGGGCTTCACGGGTCATGGCCCGATCCTAGCGAATGCTGTCCTTCGGGCCACTCGATCGGAGTCGGCGTAGACCGGAAGCTCTATGGCGTGACCCAGACAATCGGAACGGCAGCCACGGGCGAGGACCCGCAACCCACCAAGACGACCCGCCCGCGGCGCAGCCGCATGACGTCCCTGCATCGGGCCTGGTTCGTCGCCGCCGTCACCTTCGTGACGATCATCGGCGCGGCGGCCTTCCGTTCGCTGCCGGGCCTGCTGATCGACCCGCTGAACCAGGAGTTCCACTGGTCGCGCGGCACGGTCGGCGCGGCGGTGTCGGTCAACCTCGCCCTGTACGGCCTGACGGCGCCCTTCGCGGCCGCCCTGATGGACCGCTTCGGCATCCGCAGGGTCGTCGCCGTGGCGCTCGCGGTCATCGCGCTCGGCTCGGGCGCGACCGTGTGGATGACGGCGGCCTGGCAGCTGATGCTCTACTGGGGCCTGCTGGTCGGTCTGGGCAGCGGCTCCATGGCCCTGGCGTTCGCGGCGACGGTCACCAACCGCTGGTTCACCGAGCGGCGGGGCCTGGTGAGCGGCATCCTCACGGCCGCCTCGGCCTCCGGACAGCTGATATTCCTCCCGCTGCTGTCGTGGATGGTCGAGAACCACGGCTGGCGCCCCGCCGCGGTGACGGTGGCACTCGCCGCCCTCGCGGTGATCCCCTTCGTCTGGCTGCTGCTGCGGGACCACCCGGCGGACGTGGGCCTGAAGCCGTACGGCGCGAAGGAGTTCGTACCGAAGCCGGAACCGGTCACCGGTGCCGCCCGCCGCGCCGTCACCGTGCTCTTCTCGGCCGTCCGCACCGGCCCGTTCTGGCTGCTGGCCGGCACCTTCGCGATCTGCGGCGCCTCCACGAACGGCCTGGTCCAGACGCACTTCGTCCCGGCGGCCCACGACCACGGCATGCCGATCACGGCGGCGGCCTCGCTCCTCGCGGTCATCGGCGTCTTCGACGTGCTGGGCACGATCGCCTCGGGCTGGTTCACGGACCGCTTCGAACCGCGCCGCCTGCTCGCGGTGTACTACGCCCTGCGCGGCATCTCGCTCCTCTTCCTGCCGATGCTCCTGGCCCCGGCCGTCCACCCGCCGATGATCTTCTTCATCGTCTTCTACGGCCTGGACTGGGTCGCCACGGTCCCGCCCACCCTCGCGCTGTGCCGGGAGCAGTACGGCGAGGACAGCGCCATCGTCTTCGGCTGGGTGCTCGCCTCCCACCAGGTCGGCGCGGCGCTGGTCGCCTTCCTCGGCGGCGTGGCGCGGGACGTGTTCGGCTCGTACAACGTGGTCTGGTACGCGGCGGGCGCGCTGTGCGCGGCGGCGGCGCTGATGGCGCTGGTGATCCGGCGGCGTCCGGCGCCGGTCCCGAGGCTCGCCTGAGCCGGAGGGGCGGGACCGGAGGGGCGGGGCCGGCTGGGCGGCTAGAGGAAGCGGCCCTTGTGGAACAGCAGCGGAGGCTCCTCGCCGTCGCCGGTCCCGAGGGCCTGCACTCGGCCCACCACGATCAGATGGTCACCGCCCGTGTGCACGGCGTGGATCGCGCAGTCGATCCACGCCGTGGCGCCGGTGAGGCGCGGGGAGCCGGAGAAGGGCGCCGGTTCGTGGCCGACGCCGGCGAACTTGTCCCCGCCGCTCACCGCGAAGCCGCGGCACAACCCGCCCTGGTCGGCCGCCAGCACGTTCACGCAGAACACGCCCGCGCGGGCGATCCGCGGCCAGGTCGTCGATGTCCGGCCGACCATGAAGACGACCAGCGGAGGGTCGAGGGAGAGGGACGAGAACGACTGGCAGGCGAAGCCGGCGGGTCCCGCCTCGCCGTCCGCGGCGGGCGCTGTGATCACGGTGACGCCGGTGGCGAAGTTCCCCAGGACGCGCCGGAACTCGCCCGAGTCGACCGGCGCCCGCTCGTCGGCCCCGACGGCCCGCAGCTCGGGCCGCGGCAGCGCTTCGACGGGCCCCGCGACCGTGCGCGTCCCGACCGACCTGAGATAACGGACGGCGGTGGCCGCCATCCCCGCGTGTCCCATCACATCGTCCATTGAAACTGACGGATCGTCAGAAGTGAAGCCCCGCGCAGCCTCGCAAGGAATCCAAGTGAAGCCCGCGAGGGGCCCTGGTGCAGCTCTCAAGGGAACCCACCTGAAGCTCGCAAGGGACCCAAGCGAAGCCTCGAAACGGGTGTCAGCGGCCCCGATAGCGGGGCTCCCGCCGCTCCACGAAGCTCGCCACGCCCTCGTTGGCGTCCGCCGTGGTCATGTTGATCTCCTGGGCGGCGGCCTCGGCGGCGAAGGCGGTGGCGCGGTCGGTGTCCAGGGAGGCGTTGACCAGCTGCTTGGTCAGCGCGAGAGCGCGGGTGGGGCCGGCGGCGAGACGCTCGGCCCAGTCGCGGGCGGCCTTCTCCAGACCGTCCGCCGGTACGACCCGGTTCACCAGGCCGAGGCGCTCCGCGTCCGGTGCCGTCAGCGCGTCGCCGAAGAACATCAGCTCCTTGGCGCGCTGCGGCCCGATCAGCCGGGGCAGCAGATACGCTCCGCCGCCGTCCGGGACCAGGCCACGGCGTACGAAGACCTCGATGAACCGGGCGGATTCCGCGGCGAGCACGAGGTCGCAGGCGAGGGCGAGGTGCGCGCCGAGGCCGGCGGCGGTGCCGTTCACAGCGGCGATCACCGGTTTCTCGCAGTCGAGGACGGCGGCGATCAGGCGCTGGGCGCCCCGGCGGATGGTCCGGGCGACATCGCCGGGGATCCGGTCACCGGCGGCCGCCCCGCCGCGCAGGTCCGCGCCCGCGCAGAAACCGCGTCCCGCGCCCGTGAGGACCACGGCTCGCACGTCCGGGTCGGCAGAGGCGTCGAGAAATTTCCGGATGAGGTGTTCGCGCAGGTCAGGAGTGATGGAGTTGAGGGATTCGGGGCGGTTGAGGGTGAGCCACGAGACGTGATTGTCAGTGGCGTGAAGTACCAATGACTGGACGGGATCTACGGAGTCTTCGGGGGAGGACGTCATGATGTTCCGTTTCTTGAGCGGGCCGATCCGGTTGCTGAGCGGGCTGATCCGGTTGCTGAGCGGGCCGATCCGGTTGCCGAGTCAGGTGATTCGCCTGTTCCGGACGTCAGCGGCACACCACCAGCGCGTCCAGCGCCACGGCTCCCTGCCCCCTGGGCAGCACCATCAACGGGTTGATGTCCAACTCCGCGATCTCGTCCCCGAGCTCCAGGGCCATGCGCTCGACGCGGAGCACGACCTCGACGAGCGCGTCGAGGTCGGCCGGAGGGCGCCCGCGCACCCCGGCCAGCAGGGCCCGCCCGCGCAGTTCGGAGAGCATGGCCCGCGCCTGCTCCTCACCGAAGGGCGGCACGCGCACGGCCGTGTCCCGCAGCACCTCGACGAGCACACCGCCGAGCCCGACCGTGACCGTGGGCCCGAAGAGCCGGTCGTGCGAGACCCCGACGACCATCTCGACGCCCTGCTCGACCATCTGGCACACGAGGACTCCGTCGAGCTTGATCCCTTCGTAGCGCGCGATGTCGGTCAGCTCCCGGTAGGCGTCCCTGACCTGGCTGGCGGAGGTCAGCCCGATCTTCACCAGCCCCAGTTCGGTCTTGTGGGCGATCTGCGCGCCGGACGCCTTCATCACCACCGGGTAGCCGACGAGTCCCGCCGCGCGCACGGCCGCCGCCGCGCTGGTCACCAACTGCTCGCGCGGCACACGGATGCCGTACGCCCGCAGCAGCTGCTTGGCCGCGTGCTCGCTCAGCTGCTGTCCGCGCCGCATCAGCGCCTGCGCCTTGCGGAAGGACGGCGAGGGGGTGCGGGGCGCCTCGTCGAAGGGGGAGCGGTAGCCGCGGACGAAGCGCTGGTGGTCGAGGTGGGCGCGGACGGCCGTGAGACAGTTCGCGACGGTGCGGAAGGTGGCCACGCGCGAGGACCCGAGCAGCGTGTCGCGGTAGGCGGCCTCGGTGCCGACCGGCGACCCCCACACCACGCACACCAGCTTGTCCGTGTGCTCCGCCGCGTCCACGAGATCCTGGACGAGTTTGTCGCTCAGTGGCGGGAAGGGCCCGGTGATGGGGCAGATGAGCACGCCCACCTCCGGGTCGTCGAGGATCGCGTCGATGATCTTCCGCCCGCGCCAGTCGCCCACCGGGTGCCCGCCGTTGTCGACGGGATTGGCCACGTTCAGGTAGTCGGGTATCCACTGGTGCAGCTCGGCCTGCTTGGCCTCGGACAGCACCGGCAGACGGAGCCCCGCCTCGGTCGCCAGATCCGCGACGTGCGCGCCCGTGCCGCCCGAGATCGAATAGACGACGACGCCGTCGGCGCGCGGGGTGCGGGCCCGGGCCAACAGGGCTGCGGTGTCCTGGAGTTCGTCGAGACCGTCGACGCGAATGACCCCGTACTGCCGCATCGCGGCGTCGACCACGTCGTCCGCGCCGGTCAGCTTGCCGGTGTGTGAGGCGGCGGTGCGGGCGCCGGTCTCGGTGCGGCCGACCTTGACCGCGACGACCGGCACACCGTTCCGGGCGGCCCGGTCGGCGGCGAGCAAGAAGGAGCGGCCGTCCTTCAGGCCCTCGATGTAGCAGGCGATGGCACCGATGTCGGGTTGCTCGGCGAAGTAGGAGATGAAGTCGGCGGTCTCCAGGTCGGCCTCGTTGCCGGTGGGAGCCCAGTGGGAGAGCCGTACGCCCAGCTCCTGAAGGGCGAACACGGGCCGCCCCTGGTGCCCGGACTGGGTGATCAGCGCGATGGCCGGCCCGTCCAGGTCGTCCCGGAACCGCTCGAAGGCGTTGAGGTTGGTGTTGGGCCCGAGCAGCCGTGTCCCGGCCCGCTCCATGGCGGCGGCCAGCCGGGCCTGGGCGGCGGAGCCCTCCTCACCGGTCTCGGCGAAACCGGAGGCGAAGACGACGGCGAACTTCACCTTGGCCGCGCCGAGTTCCTCGATGAGGGGAAGAGGATCGGAGACGAGCAGTACGGCGAGATCGACCTGTTCGGGCAGGTCGGCGAGGGAAGGGGAGCAGGGGATGCCGAAGACGGACTGACGGGTGGGGTGCACCGGGTGCAGCCGGGCGCCGACCCGTTCGGCCCAGGCGAGCAGCTGCCTGGTGATGCCGGTGCCCGGCCGCCCCTCGGCGTCGGACGCACCGACGACGGCGACGGACTCGGGCCGGAAGAACCGGTCCAGGTCGGGCACGTCGGCGTACAGCGGCCGCCCGCTGACGTCGAGGTCGCCGACGTCGGCGGGCCGGCCGTGCACCACGGGTGAGGGTTGCTCGCCGCAGGCGATGACCCGGGCCCGGCGGGAGTCGGTGGTGAGGGTGCCGTGGGTTGATCCAAGCATCGGTCCGCCCGCTCCTGTGTGACAACTTCAACAACTGACGCAGTGTCAGATTACTGAACTGACGCACTGTCAGGAACTGGTCTGCACGCAAAAAGCCCAGGCTCCACCGGCCGGGGCACGCTCAGAGCGTCGGCAGCACCTCCTTCGCCACCCGCTCCCCCGACCGCACCGCCCCGTCCATGTACCCCGTCCAGTACGTGGAGGTCTCCGTACCGGCCCAGTGAATCCCCTCCACAGGCGCCCGCAGCGCCGCTCCGTACTGCGTCAGCACGCCCGGCGGCGCGTACGCGACCGGTCCGCCGCGCGAGAAGCCCTCGTTGTCCCAGCGTTGCAGAAGGAAGGAGGTGGGTGACTTCGCCTTGTCGCCGAAGTACGTGGCGTAGTCCTTGAGGACGGCGGCCCTGACCTGGTCGGCGGACGCCCCGTCCAGCGCCCGCATCTGGTCGGCCTCGATGAAGCCCATCAGCGCGCCATAGGAGGCGTCGGGCGGCGAGTTGTCGAAGGTGGAGCGCACCGTGCCGGAGTCGCTCACGACCTGCCCGTTGAGTCCGTCGGCCCGCCAGAAGGGCGTGTCGTAGATCGCGATCGCCTTGCCGATCGACCCCATCGGCAGCCGCTGGCCGAGCTGATCGCGGGCGGCCGGCAGCAGCGGGTCGTAGGTGATGCGCGCGGCCAACGGCGGCGGCACGGCGACGACCACGCGCCGGGCGTTGACGGTCAGTCCGTCGGCGGTCACCACGTACTGGCTGCCGGACTTGGCGATGGAGCGGACCGGCGCGTTGAGCACCACACGGTCGCCGAGGGTGGCGGCGAGTTTGATCGGCACCTGCTGGGAGCCGCCGACGAAGCGGGACTCCTGGGCGCCGCCGGCGGTATCGGTCAGCCGTTCCAGCGTGCCGGGGTGGGATTCGTCGCCGGCGGCGGCGATGTAGAAGAGCACGTAGAGAAGGGAGAGTTCGCGGGGCTCGGCCGAGAAGATCGATGTGCAGGCCACGTCGAGGAGGAACTTGGCGGAGGGGATGACGGCGTTGGCGCGCAGCCAGGTCTCGAAGGTCTGCCGGTCCCATTCCTCGGCCTTCGCGGCGGTCCAGGGCGCGTCGACCGGCACCTGCTTGGCCATGCCGTCGAGTTCCGCCTGGACGGCGGCGGCGTTGGCGAGTCCGGCCACGTCGATGGGCGGCACCGAGCCGAGGAGGCCGTCGGTGGCGTAGGGGGTCTTCTTGCCGTCCTTGTAGAGGAGGTTGTTGCCGGTGTTATAGGTGGTGAAGGTCGCGACGCCCAGGGAGTCGGCGAGGGCCTTGATGCGGTTCTGGGTGGGGCCGATGAACTCGCCGCCGCCCTCGGTGACGCCGCCGTTCGCGAGCTTCAGGTTGACGACGCGGCCGCCGACGCGGTCGCGGGCCTCCAGGACGACCACGGACGCGCCGCCCGCCACGAGATCGCGGGCCGCCGTGAGCCCGGCGAGCCCGCCGCCGACGATCGCGACGTCGGCCGAGCGGGTGGCGGCGGATGCCGTACCCGCCGCGAGTCCCGTCAAGGTCACGGCGCCGGCGGCGCCGCCGAGCAGGGAGCGCCGGGAGAGGGTCTGTCTTTCACGTGCCACGTTCGTCCTCCGTCGTAGGCGAGAAGTCGGTACGAGAGGTGCGGTGGAGCAGAAAAGGGCCCGGGCGGTGGCCGAGAAAAGTTGAGCAGTGCTCACATTCTGCGCCCAAGTGGCGGCGCAGGTGTACCACTTGGAGGACTTGCGTCCCATGAGTCACGCCGAGGATCGCGCAAGTTCCGAGCGCCCGCCGAGCCGCCGGACCTCCGTGACCTCACGCATCGCCGGACGGGACGAACCGCACGGCGGTCCTGACCTAGCCGTGCACCAGCGCCCCGACGCCACCGACGGCGCCCTAGCGGGCCTGATCCCCGCACGCCGAGAGCACGCACCTGACGCCGCAGGGCCCGCCCTCCGGGCGGACGACGGGAGTTTGACGACAGGACCTAGATCCGCGCCGCGCGCGTGCCTTTCGCGCGGCGCGCCACCGCCTTCGCGATCTTCTGCGCGTCGATAGCCATCTCGCGGAACATGCCGCTGATCGGGTTGGTGAAGCCGGTGAAGTACAGGCCGGGGGCGGTGCGCGGCGAGCGGGCGCCGTGGACGACCGGCTTGCCGCGGGCGTCGAGGACGCCGAGGTGGCCGACGAGGCCCTCCAGGGCGCGGACGTACCCGGTCGCGGCGATCACGGCCTCGGGCTCGATCCGGCTGCCGTCGGCGAGGGCGACCTTGCCGCCCTCGAATCCGTCGACGGCCGCCACGATCTCGACCCGCCCCTTGCGCACGGCGTCGATCAGCCCGACGTCCAGCACGGGAACGGAGCCCTCGTTGACGCGGGAGTAGAGCCCGGTGTCGGGCCGGGGCAGCCCGTGCGCGGACAGGTCCGGCACGCTGACCTTGGCCATGGGCCGGGCCAGCCGGTCGACGAGCCGCACCGGCAGCCGTCGTACAAGGATCGAGGTGGACTGGGCCGCCCACCCGGCGGTGGACCGGCGCACGATATGGGGCGCGGTGCGCACCGACAGCCGCACGCGCGAGGCCCCGCCCTCGACGAGGTCGACGGCGATCTCGGCGCCGGTGTTGCCGACGCCGACGACGAGGACGTCGCGGCCGGCGTAGGGCTTCGCGTTGCGGTACTCGCCGGCGTGCAGGAACTCGCCGGCGTAGGAGTCGCGGCCGGGCCAGTCGGGCACGCGCGGGGTGTGGTTGTAGCCGGTGGCGACGACGACCGCGCTGCCGGTCAGCTCGCGGCCGCCGGTGGCGTGCAGCAGCCAGCCGTTCCCGTCCGGGGCGGGATCGATGCGCGAGACCTCGACACCGGTGACGATCTCCAACTGGTGGTGCTCGACGTACTTCTCCAGATAGCGCACCACGTTGTCGCGCGAGACCCACCGCCCGAACCGCCGCGGCATCGGCAGCCCGGGCAGGGCCGACAGCCGCCGCGTGGTGTGCAGACGCAGACGGTCGTAGTGGCGCCGCCAGGACGCCCCGACGCGGTCGGACTTCTCCAGCACGACGGCACGTAGGCCCTGGGCGCGCAGCGCGTACGCGGCGGCGAGCCCGCCCGGGCCGCCGCCGACGACGTACACCGGTCGGTTCTCGTGGGACGGCACCACGGAACGCGGTGAAGCAGCAGTCGAGTCGGCCATGGCGCGAGCGTATTCACGCGTTTCGTTGATGGGTCTCGGTCAAGACCGGAATCGGTTGCGAATTGATCACGGCTGTAGGAGGAGTGGGTGGGTCCAGCGGCGTAGACGGGCTCGTTGTGGGGGCTCGGTGGACGGGGTTCGTCGCGCGTACGGGCAGACGTAGGAGCGGGGCGAGGACGGCCCGAGCTGCACCCGTCGGAGCGCTCCAGCCCCGGCGGGGTGGATGGCAGCGGCCACCCACCCCGTGGACGGCTTCGCGTCCCGGCCCAGGTCAGCGCCGTCGACGGCGAGTACCGGCGGGGAACGTGAGGAAGACCAGACCCACGGCGAGCACGGCCAGCCCGCACCAGGACGCGAACGGCAGGCGCTCGCTCAGGACCACGACACCCAGTACCGCCGCGACCGCGGGCTCGGCCAGGGTCAGTGTCGTGGCCACCTGCGCGGCGGTGTGCCGCAGGCCGTGACCGAAGAGCCGGTAGGCGAGGAAGGTCGTGACCACCGCGAGGTGCACCACCACCGCCGCCCCGCGAAAGGTGACGAGCCAACGCGTGTCACCGCACAGCAGCACGGGCAGAACGAGCAGCGAGGCTCCCCCGAACATCACGCCCATCACCGCGTCGGAGGGGTGCCCTCGTTCGATGAGCTTGCCGCCGATGAGTGAGTAGGCGGCGTAGGACAGGCCGGCGAGGGCGGCCAGCGCCACGCCGGCGATGTCCCTGCGTGCGGCGCCGCCGGTGAGCCCGGGCCCCAGCACCAGAAGGGCGCAGCCGAGGACCGCCGCCACGGTGGCGCAGAGCCGGCGGGCGGTCGGCCGGGCCTGCCGGGTGAGCCAGGCCGGCAGGCCGGTGAAAACGGGCGCGCTGCCGAGCGCGATCACGGTGGCCACAGCCACCCCCGTGCGCGCCACGGCCGGGTAGAAAGCGACCGGATATCCGGCCACGGCCAGTGCGCCCAGGGCGAGCAGCCACCGTTCGCGGCGCGTGCACCTCCGGTGCAGCGAGCGGCTGCCTCGTGCGGACAGGAACAGGAGCAAGCCGCCGAGGGCCAGGCCGGCGGCGCCGATGGCCGCCGCCGGCGCTCCGGCGGGAGCAAGGGAGCCGGCGGTCCCGGTGGTGCCCCACAGCACCGCGGCGGCAAGGATGGGAACCGGTCCGCTGAGGGGACTGGCGTGGCGGAGCCCCGGCCTTGTCGGGGCCGCGCCGGTCAGAGCAGGTGAAGAGGTGTCGTTCGGCACAGTCGTGAACTTCCGTCGTCGAATACCGCTTGCGATGTGCGATCTGGATTCGAAACGGGCGCACGACACAGACCCCTGGCAGCCTCGAAGGGCCGGCCGGGGGCGCGGATCAAGCCGTCAGAGGGTGCGCCCGGTCAGGCGCAGAGCGGCGGCAGAACGACGTGCCAGTAGGAATTCACGGGTCGATGCTACGTGCCTGCCGTGCGACGCCGGAGGCCTCCGGGGAGACGTGCGTCACCAGCGCGAACGCATTTCCACGCGGTGTGCCGTCCCGCGAAGAACAAGGCATGTGACGGGACTCCTCGACGCGTGCGTCTTGCGGGGCCGCCACCGATGCGCTGAACTGACGTACCGTCAGATTTCTTCTGCGGCAGGAGAGCCCATGGACACGATCTGGCTCAGCGGTGCCGAATGGCTGGCCGTGCTCCGCATCGGGCTCGGGCTGTGGTGGCTGGAGAGCTGGCGGCACAAGGACAAGAAGGGCTGGTTCGAGCGGGGGACCGGGATCGCGTGGGCCGCGGACGTGGCGGCCAAGCACCGCTGGACGGCGGTGCGGTCCGGCTTCGACGTCGTGGTCGCGCCCAGGCCGAAGACGATGGCGTACGTGGTCGTCTACGCGGAACTGGCCCTGGGACTCGGACTGGTCGCGGGCTTCCTGACCCCCATCGCGCTGGTCGGCGGCCTGCTCCTCAACGTCCTCTACTTCACCCTCATGATCCACGACTGGGCGGAGCAGGGGCAGAACTCGATGATGGCGCTGATCTCGGTGGTGGGGCTGTTCGGGATGTCGGGGCAGACGTGGTCGCTGGACAGCGCGCTGGGGTGGTTCCGGTGAGCGGGGCACCGGGATCCCGGCCCCGCTTCGACGTCCCCGACGTGGACGCCTTCACCCGTAGGTACTGGGACGCGGCGGCCGAGGGACGGCTGCTGGTGCGCCGCTGCGGGGGGTGCGGGCGCGCCCACCACTACCCCCGGGAGTTCTGCCCGTACTGCTGGAGCGAGGACGTCACCTGGGAGCCCGCGAGCGGCCGGGCGACCCTCTACACCTGGTCCGTCGTCCACCGCAACGACCTGCCGCCCTTCGGGGAGCGGGCGCCGTACGTCGCCGCCGTGGTCGATCTGGCGGAGGGGCCGCGGATGATGACCGAGGTGGTGGAGTGCGCGGAGCCCGATCTGCGGGTGGGAATGGGGCTGGAGGTGGCGTTCCGGGAGGCGGATGGTGTGACGGTGCCGGTGTTCCGGCCGCAGCGGTGAGGGCGAAGGGGACGGAGACCCTTGTGCTCCGAGGCCGGGAAATGAAGGGGCGGGGAACGGGCGTACGGGCTTCAATGGCCTGATGGCCGACGTCAAGAAGAACTCCACAGCGCTCCCGAACCCCTTCCCCGAACTGCACGGTCACGGCCTGCGGTTGTGCTCCTGGGACGCCGAGTCCGAGGGCCACGTCGAAGCGTGGCTGCGGGGACTGACCGACCCTGACTTCCGGCGGTGGAACACGCCGCTGAAGATCGTGCACGACCGGGAGGACGCGCTGGAGTCGCTGCGGTCGAAGGCGGCGCGTGCGGCGGACGGGACGGGCGCGTCGTTCCGGATCACGGACGCGGCGAGCGGTACGACGCTGGGGCACATAGGCATCAACGAGATCGACCACGCCCTCAGTTGCGCACGCGTCGGCTACTGGGTCCTGCCCGAGGCCCGCGGCCACCGGGTCGCCACCCGCGCCCTCGCCGTCGCCGCCCGCTGGGCCCTGACCGACCTGGGCCTGCACCGCCTGGAACTGGGCCACGCCCTCGGCCACGACGCGTCCTGCCAAGTTGCGGAGCGCTGCGGATTCCCGTACGAGGGGACGTTGCGCGGGGCGATGTGGGAGGCGGGGCGGCAGGACGCGTTCCGGGACGTGCATCTGCACGCGCGGATCGCGAGCGATCCGGAGCCGTCGGTATCGGAGTAGGGGTGCGGGTAGGGACGCAGGTGGGTGGGCCCGGGATCAGGGCCACAGCAGGTGCCTGGTCCAGCCCTCTTCCGTGCGGCGGTAGGTGAGCCGTACGTGTTGGCGCCTGGCGTCTCCCTGGAAGAACTCCACTTCCTCCGGGCTGAGGCGGTACAGCGTCCAGGACGGGACCGGGGCGTCCGGCTCGCGCTGCGCCCGCTCCCAGGCCGCGTCAGAGGCCCGCGCCAACTCCTCCGTGGAACTGAGCACTTCGCTCTGCCGGCCCGTGAGCGCCGCCGCCAGCGCGCCGGTCGAGCGGGCGTGCAGGTCCGCCTGCCCCTCCGTCGCCGGAGCGGCCGTGACCGGGCCGCGCACGCGGATCTGGCGGCCCTGGGCGGACCAGTAGAAGCAGAGGGCCGCATACGGCCGGGCCGCGAGCTGTCTGCCCTTGCGGCTGCCCGCGTGCGTCGCGAACGACCAGCCGTCCGCGTCCGCGCCGTGCAGCATCACGATGCGGACGTCCGGCGTGCCGTCCGCGTCCGCCGTCGCCAGCGACATCGTGTGGGGCTCAGGCTGCCCGGCCGCCACCGCCTCCGCGAACCACTCCGCGAACAGCGCGAGCGGCTCCGCGGGTGCCGCCGCGGGGTCGAAGACGGGTAGTTCGGTCGTCTCGGGGTCCCACACCCGCAGGGACCTGAGCAGCTCGTGAAGATCCGTTGCCATGTCCCGAGTATCACCCCCGGGTCTCACCCGCCTCAGGCGACTGTGTACGCGGCATCCCCGAAATCGGCGACCACCCTGAGTTCTCCCCCCAGAGCCTGTACGTAGGCGCGCAAGGTGGCGACCTCCGTGCGGTCGATCTCGCCGTGCTCGATTGCCGAGATCCGTGGTGCTGAGACGCCCATCGAATCCGCGATGTGACGCTGGGTGAGATCCTGCTCCCGTCGGATCTCTGCCAGTTTGTAGGCCCTCACCTCGGCGAGAAGGCGGTCCATGTCGGCCCGCTTCTTCTCCGGTGCCCGCACCGGCAGGCCGGCGGCCCGTCGCTGCTCATCGGCTCGCCGCTTGACTTCGTCCCAGCTGACGGTGCTCATTCGTACTCCCTGGTGTCCAGCTCGGCGACGTGCTCCCGCTAGCGCTTCTCGGCGATCGGGGCCATGCCGCGGAAGTTAATGCAAGCGTTAACCTGCGGGTCGTCGATCAAGCCCGATTCATCCGAACGAGGAGTCGGCGCAGCGCTCACCCCCGCCCCAGCACCACCGTCCCCGACGAGCAGAACCAGCCCCCCGTCCCGGAAGCCACGGCCAGCTCCGGCAGCCGCCCGCCGGTCTTCAGGACCTGCCGTTCACCGGCCTCGCCCCGTAGCTGCCGTACCGCCTCCACCAGCAGGAACAGCCCCCGCATCCCCGGATGCTGCGCCGAGAGACCGCCCCCGTCCGTGTTCACCGGCAGCTCCCCGCCCCGCACCAGCAGCCGTCCCTTCTCCACGAACGCCCCGCCCTCGCCCTTTCCGCAGAAGCCGAGGTCCTCCAGCGTCACCAGGGTCATGTAGGTGAAGGCGTCGTAGATCTCCGCGAAGTCGATCTCCTCCGGGCGCACCCCGGCCCGTTCGAAGGCGAGGCGGCCGCTCACCGCCGCCGGGGACACCGTGAAGTCGGGCCATTCGGACATCGTCGTGTGCGAGACGTGTTCTCCGGTGCCGAGGACCCACACCGGTGCCGTGCGGCAGTCCCGCACCAGATCCTCCGCCGCCAGCAGTACCGCCGCCCCGCCGTCGGACCTTATGCAGCAGTGCAGTTTGGTGAAGGGGTCCGCGATCACCGGGCCGGACAGGACGTCGTCGACCGTGACCGGGTCGCGGAACATCGCCTCCGGGTTCGCCGCCGCGTTCGCCCGCGCCTGCACCGCCACCTCGGCCAGCTGCTCGATCGTCGTGCCGTACTCGTGCATGTGGCGGCGCGCCGCCATCGCGTACTTGGCGATCAGTGTGTGGCCGTACGGGACCTCGAACTGGAGCGGGCCCCGCGCCCCGAAGGACAGGTTGCCCGTGCGCCGGCCCGCCTTGATGTCCGCGCGGGCCGTCGAGCCGTAGACCAGGAGCACCGCCCGCGCGTGGCCCGCCGCGATCGCGTCGGCCGCGTGGGCCGCCATGACCTCCCAGGTGGAGCCGCCGACGGAGGTCGAGTCGACCCAGGTGGGCCGCAGCCCGAGGTACTCCGCGACCTCCACCGGCGCCAGCGTGCCGAGGCCCGCCGACGCGAAGCCGTCGATCACCGAGCGGTCCAGGCCCGAGTCGGCCAGGGCGCGGCGGGCGGCCTGGGCGTGCAGGGCGTACGGCGTCGCCTCGTCGACCCGCCCGCAATCGGACAGCGATACGCCGACGACAGCGACCTTCCGACCGGTCACAGCACTCCTCATAAATCTGACGGTACATCAGATTCGTGGGTGTTGGGCCTGTGCATGCGCGGGCCCCCGCTCTAACATGACGGACCGTCAGATGGAGAAGGGACCCCGCCCATGGATGCCCGCTTCACCGCCGAACAGGACGAGATCCGCCGTACGGTGCGGGAGGCGCTGGCCAAGCGCTGCGGCCCGGAGGACGTCCGGGCCGCCGTCCGGACCGCTGCCGGACACGACCCCGCCCTGTGGACCACCCTCGCCGAACAGCTCGGTCTGCCCGGGCTCGCCCTCCCCGAGGCCTACGGCGGCGTCGGCTGCACAATCACCGAACTCGCCCTTGCCTGCGAGGAGGTGGGGCGTTCCCTCGCCCC
Source organism: Streptomyces sp. CGMCC 4.7035 (assembly GCF_031583065.1). Lineage (GTDB taxonomy): Bacteria > Actinomycetota > Actinomycetes > Streptomycetales > Streptomycetaceae > Streptomyces > Streptomyces yaanensis. The sequence continues at coordinate 7,545,031 of NZ_CP134053.1, read as the reverse complement.
CTCTCCCTTGCTGTCCACGGCTGTCCTCGCCGCGCCCCTGTTGCTCACCCTCGGCACCGACGCCCAGCGCGCCGAACTGCTGCCCCGCATCGCCTCAGGCGAGCTGACCGCCACCCTCGCCGTGCCGGGCACGGCCCTCGCCACCGCCCTCGCGCTCGTCGGGGACAACCAGGGCGACTGGGCGGGCGGCGGGCGTGCCGGCGGTATGCAGGCGCGGCGGGCGGGCGGTACCTGGCGGCTGTACGGGGAGGCGGCGCAGGTGCTCGACGGGCACAGCGCAGGGCTGCTGATCGTGGCCGCGCACGCCGGGGGGTTCGCCCGGTCGCGGACCTTGCTGTTCCTCGTACGGGAGGGCGGAGTGCGGACACGGCAGACCGCCATCGACGAGACGCGGTCCTGTGCTCGTGTCCAACTACGGGATGTGGACGCGGAGTTGCTCGGGGGAGACGAGTGGGTCGGGACGACCGAAGCGCTCGCCGCCGTCGGGGACCGGGCCGCCGCCGTTCTCGCCTGCGAGGCCGTGGGGGCCGCCGGCCGGGCGCTGGAGCGGACCGTCGAGTACGTCAAGCAGCGGGAGCAGTTCGGGCGGGCGATCGGGTCCTTCCAGGCCGTGAAGCACCGGCTGGCCGACGTGTACGTGCGGGTGCAGGCGGCGCGTTCGGCGGCGTACTACGCGGCCTGGGCCACCGGTCAAGGAGAGGAGAAGGCCGGTGGGCTCGCCCTCGCCCAGGCATTGGAGGCCCTGCGGACCGCCGCGGCCGAGGGCATTCAGTTGCACGGCGGCATCGGGTTCACCTGGGAGCACGAGGCGCATCTGTACTTCAAGCGCGCGGCCGGTGACGAGGCGCTGTTCGGGCCGGTGCACCGCCTGCGGGCGCACGCGGCCGACATGGCAGGACTCTTCGAGCAGAGGGAGGTGGCGGTCTGATGGCCGTGGGAGTGCGGATCGTGCAGAAGGTGTCCTCCACGCGGGCCTTCGCGAAGGTCGCGCCGCACGTCGTGCCCGCGCTGGACCGGGTCGTGCACCGGCTGACCCGAGGGAAGGTCCTGCTCAGCGCACAGATGCTGCCGGGCGTGATCCTCACGGCCACCGGCGCGAAGAGCGGACTGCCACGGCGTACGCCCCTGGCGTGCATGCCGGAGGAGAGCGGTAGCTGGATCCTCATCGGGTCCAACTTCGGGCGGACCGGCCACCCCGCCTGGACCGCCAACCTCCTCGTGCACCCGGACGCCGAGGTCAGCTGGAAGGGCGAGGACATCCCGGTCACGGCCCATCTGCTGGAGGGGGAGGAGCGGGCGGCGGCCTGGAAGGCGGTGCTGGCGTTCTGGCCGCCGTACGCGACGTATCAGGCGCGGGTGGAGCGGGAGATCCGGCTGTTCCGGATCGTGCGGCGCTGAGCGTGGGGCGTGCGGGGCTGGACGTGGGGCGTGCGGGGCTGAGCGTGGGGCGTGCGGCGCTGAGCGTGGGGCGTGCGGGGCTGGGCGTGGGTCGTGCGGCGTTGAGCGTGGGCCGTGCGGGGCTGGGCGTGGGTCTGCGCCGTTGAGCCCGGGCGGTACGGCGCCGAGCCCGGGCCGTACGGCGCCGAGCGCGGGTCGTCGTACGGCGCTGAGCCCGCGTCCTACGGCGTTGAGCCCGCGGCGTATGGCGCTGAGCACCGTCCTGAGGCCGAGAGCGTCGCCACGTGCTCTCAGAGTGTCGCCAGACGCTCCGCCAGCAGGAACGCGCCGATTCCGAGCATCGCGGCCCCGCTCGTCCGGGTGACCGCGCGGGCCGCGGCCGGGCGCGCGGTCAGAACGGCCCGGGCCAGGACGCCGACGGTCAGGTAGACGGCCGCGCAGCACGCCATGTGTGCCAGGCCGAGCGTGGCCGTCTGCGCCGCCACCGGCAGGTGTGTGCCCTTGGTGACCAGGAACTGCGGCAGCACGGAAAGGTAGAGCAGCAGACCCTTGGGATTCAGGCCGCTGATGGCGGCGCCGCGCAGGAAGACACGGACTGGGGGCGCATGGGCGGGTTCCCCGGCCGCCGCCCCCGGAGTGGCGGGGCGGCGCAGCACCCCCCACCCCAGCCACACCAGATATCCGGCCCCCACCACCGTCAAAGCCGTCAGCAGCCGGGGCGACCCCGCCACCAGGACCGCGAGCCCCGTCACCGCCACCGCCGTATGCACCGCGTACCCGGCGATCAGGCCCGCCACCGCCGGTACCACCGACCGCCCCCGCAGGCCCGCCGCGATGGCGTACGCCCAGTCGGCGCCCGGTACGCACACCAGCAGCAGGTCCACCGCGAGGAAAGATGTCATCACTCCCGTATCCACGATGGGGACATTAGGCGCGATTGACGCGAAAGTGTTTCCGAAGTTTGCCCTCGATCGCCGCTTCTGAGGGAAGATCTGCCTCATGGACTCCGTGGACCGCAAGATTCTTGCCGAACTCCAGCAGGATGGGCGGCTGACCGTGACCGAACTGGCCGCACGGGTGCGACTGAGCGTCTCGCCGTGCCACCGGCGGCTGCGCGAGCTGGAGCGGACCGGTGCGATCCGCGGCTACCGGGCCGTCGTGGACCCGGCCGCCGTCGGGCTGAACTTCGAGGCGCTGGTCTTCGTCTCGATGCGTCAGGAGGACCGGGACACCGTCGCCGAGTTCGAGCGGGCGCTCGGCGAGGTGGAGCACGTCCTGGAGGCACAGCGGCTCTTCGGCGACCCCGACTATCTGCTGCGGATCGCCACCGCCGACCTCGCCGCCTTCCAGCGGCTCTACGACGAGCGCCTGGCCACCCTGCCGGGCGTGCAGCGGCTGACGTCGACGCTGGTGATGAAGCACGTGGTGGAGGGCCGGCCGCTGCCCAGCACCCGGGCGTGACACCGGCGAGTGCGCGGACATGAGCAGCGGGCGGTGGTCCACCGGAGTGGACCACCGCCCGCATGACAGGACTTGGGCCGGAGCAGCCGAGCCGACAGGACTGGGCGCGCCTGAACGGTTACCGCGCGCGTACCGCTGCGGGTATGTCCGCGCGCACCTCGCGTACTACTTCGTCGGCTTCTTCCCGGTAACACCCAAATGCACCAACAGCGCAAGATTTGGCTTGAGTTCGGCCTGTTTGACGCCCCAGGTCTGGAAGCCCTTCTGGTGGGAGGCAACGGACGCGAGCATCGCCACGAGCGAACCGGCCACGGCCGCCGGGTTCACGTCCTTGTCCACCCTGCCCTTGGACTGGAGTTCGGTGATCGAGTCGACCAGGGAGTTGTTCACCGAGTTGAGGATCTTCATGCGGATCTTGTAGAAGCGCTTGTCGCCCTCGGCCGCGCCCAGGTCGACGACCCGCAGGATCGCGTCGTGCTTGCGCCAGAACTCCAGGAAACCGTCGACGAGTTCCTGTGCGGTCTGCCAGCCCGCCTTGCCGACCCATGAGCGCCCCTCCAGCAACCGGGTCAACCCGGCCCCGTCGGCGGCCATTTGCTCGGCGATCTCCAGGACGGCGCCTTCGACGTCCGGGAAGTACTGGTAAAAGGTCGCGGGCGAGGTCCCTGCCTTGCGGGCGACGTCGATGACTTTGACGTCCCGATACGGCGACGAGCTGAGCATCTCGCTGAGGCAGTCGAGCAGCTTCTGCCGGGTCGCCTGCCCGCGCCGACCGGCCACGCGGCCGTCGACGGTACGTACTTGTCCTGTCATGCCGTCAGCTTACCGAGGGGTGATCGGAGCGCGATTCGGCCGACTGCAAATGGGGAGTGGGGAGGTGCTCGGGGGCTTCCGGGGCCTGTGAGAAGGGAGTATTCCCGCGCGCGCCCGGCCTAAGAGGCCGTTAGATTGGGCGGCATGGCCGAAAAGCGCCATCGTCCATTACGCGCCTCCGCGATGCTTCCCCCGGCCTCGGCGACGCGCTCTTCGGCCTCGGTGCGGTCGCCGACTTCGATGCCGTCCGCGACTTCGGCGCCGTCGCCGACTTAGGTTCCGTCTCCGGTTCGGGGCCGCCCCGTTCCCCGAACCTCTGCCCGGCCCGGAGGCCGCGCCCCTCGTCGCTCTTCCCGGTCCGGAGGCCGCGCGGTTCCCGGACTTCTGCCCGGCCTGGAGGGCCTGCTGCCTCGTCCCTCTTCCCGGCCCGGGGGTCGCGCCGCTCCCGGGCCTTCTGCCCGGCCTTGCGGCGCCTGCTCTCTTGTCCCTCTTCCCGGCCCTGCTCTGCCGCCCCCTTTTCCCTCGTGGACGGGAAGACGGCGCTCGGCGCGGGCGGCCGGCCGAGGGGGCGTGTACAGGTACCGCCGTTCGAGACCTCGTACGGACGGGTGGCGATCGGCACCGATCATCAGGTGGTGCCCCGCACACTGAGGCAGAGGTGACGCGGCACTGCGGGGCCGCAAGGGCGGCACTTCGGGGGTGCGTCGGGCGTTTCACCATGCGGGCGCCCGCTTCCCGAGGGGCGGTCCGGCATGGTTTTGTCCTGAGACACCCCGTTCCGCCCCCGGGTTCGCAACCAGTGGCCGGGACAGGAAGAATCAGGGTGCGTGCCGCCATGGCGGTGCGGTGGTGAGACGCTGCACGGGGTCGCGTACACAAGGCGTACGACGTGACCCGTACGGGGAGGTGGCAGGCAAGTGGTGGATCAGCTGACGCAGCACGATCCGCGGCGTATCGGGCCGTTCGAGGTGCTGGGACGGCTGGGTGCCGGCGGCATGGGGCTGGTCTATCTCGCGCGCTCGGCGTCCGGCCGGCGCGTGGCGATCAAGACGGTGCGCACGGAGCTCGCCGAGGACCAGTTGTTCCGGGTGCGCTTCACGCGTGAGGTCGAGGCCGCGCGGGCGGTGTCCGGCTTCTACACGGCGGCCGTGGTCGATGCCGATCCGCGGGCGGCCGTGCCGTGGCTCGCCACCGCGTACGTACCCGCGCCCTCCCTCGAAGAGATAGTGACCGAGTGCGGGCCGCTGCCGGCCCAGGCGGTGCGCTGGCTCGCGGCGGGCGTGGCCGAGGCGCTCCAGTCCATCCACGGGGCCGGGCTGGTCCACCGGGACCTGAAGCCCTCGAACGTGCTCGTCGTCGAGGACGGCCCGCGGGTGATCGACTTCGGTATCGCCTCCGGCGTATCGAACACGCGCCTGACGATGACGAACGTCGCCGTCGGTACGCCCGCCTACATGTCCCCCGAGCAGGCGAAGGACTCGCGCAGCGTGACCGGCGCGAGCGACGTCTTCTCGCTCGGCTCGATGCTCGTCTTCGCGGCCACCGGACATCCCCCCTTCCACGGCGCCAACCCCGTCGAGACCGTCTTCATGCTGCTGCGCGAGGGCCCGGACCTGACCGGGCTCCCGGACGAGCTGCGGCCGCTGATCGAGTCCTGCATGCAGATGGAGGCGACGGGCCGGCCCAATCCGGCCGACCTCCAGGCCCAGCTGGCGCCGCACCTCTTCGGCTCCGGCTCCGACGACAGCGGTACGGCGTCGGCGTGGCTGCCCGAGAAGGCCGTCGGCCTGATCGAGGCGCGGCGCGGCGGGCGTCCGCCGACGAACCAGTCCTCCGCCGGGAACCGCAGCGGCGGTGGCGGACGGCCCGCGCTGCCCCCTCCGCCGTCGTACGACCCCGCGCCCCCTGTGCCGTCGCGCGAGCCCGTGCCGGTCGGCGCGCCGGACTCCGGGCCGGTGCGCCTCGCGGGTGCGTCCGTGCCGATCGGGCCCGGACCGCGTGTCGCCGACGCCCGGGCCGCCGCGGTGAAGGCGCCTCCCCCGGAGGCGGGCCTCGCCGCGTCCTGGTCCCGGCCGAGCCCCGGGGTCAACGGCGCGGCCGGAGTCGTGCCCACGGTCGCACCGCCGGCCGCACCCCCGGAGACGGCCTCCGGCTGGCGTCCGTGGCGCTTCCGCATGTCGAACGACGTCTGGGGTACGCCGTCGGTCGCCGACGACCTCGTCTACGTCACCTCCTTCGAGGTGCACGCCCTGGACGTGGCGACCGGCCGCCGGCGCTTCAAGACGCGGGATGTGGCCTGGTCGATGGCGGTCGCGGACGGCCGTATCCACGCCTCCGACGGTCCGACGCTGTTCGCCCTGGACGCCCGCGAGGGCGCGGACCTGTGGCGGCTGTCCACGGACGGTTGGGTCTACTCCCTCAAGGCCGACCGCGGCACGGTCGTCACCGGCACCCGTGGCGGCGGCGTCCAGGCCTGGGAGGCGTCCACCGGCCAGAAGCTGTGGGAGATCACCGGAGCGCAGACCGACTTCGAGGCGCCGGAGGCCGGACCGCTGGTCCAGGACGGCACGGCCTACGTGTGGAAGGACGGCCGGCTGCGGGCCCTGGAGGCGCGTACGGGCGAGGAGCGCTGGTCGTACCCCATCGGGGACGCGGCGTCCTGCGGCGGCGTGCCCGTGCGCCTGACCCAGGCGCCGGACGGCTACGTCTACGTCTCGGCCGGCACCCGGGTCCTGGCCATCGAGGTGTCGACCGGCATGGTGCGCTGGCACTTCGAGGCGCCGGCGGTGTTCCTGTGCCCGCCCACCTTCGTACCGGGTCCGGCGGTGACGGGTGGTGGCATCTATCTCGCCGACTATCTGGGCACGGTGTACGCCCTCGACGCGGCGGACGGCCGCGACCGCTGGCGCATCGCGACGGAGGCGCGGGCCGCGATCGAGCCGGTGCTGGTGGCCGCGGGCCATGTGCACGTCGGCAGCGGCAAGGGCCTCTACACCCTGGACGCGGTCACGGGCACCCCGAAGTGGCGCTTCCAGGCGGGCGGCGACATCGTGGGCTCCCCGGCGGTGGCGGAGGGCCGTATCCACTTCGGCTCCACGGACCACCTGCTGTACACGCTGAAGGCCGACGACGGCCGACTGCGCTGGAAGCTGGCGACCGGCGGCGAGATCACCGGCGCGCCGGTGGTGAAGGACGGCGTGGTGTACGCGTGCAGCAAGGACCGCTGCGTGTACGCACTGGACGCGGAGAAGGGGACGGGGACGGCACGGACGGCGTGACGCCGGCACGCGCATCGAGGGGGACGGCCGTCGTACCGGACCGCACGGAAGGGGCTCTTGACGGCGGCCGTCCCCCATGACGCTACGCCGGGTACGCGAGTCGTGCCACACGGTGGCGACTTGGGCGACGCGTGAGGGCGCGACAACACGGCCACGGCGAGGCGGATCCGCGGGCTCACGCCTCGTGCCGGCTCCTCGTGCCGACACCTGCCGCCGATTCCTCGTGCCTGCTCGTCCTGTCGCCTCCTCCTGCCGACTCCGCCTGCCGGTCGGGAGCTACCGCACCCGGAACCCTTTCGTCCGCCTCCCGGCGAACAGCTCCGCCTGCCGCTCCGTCGGCAGGTTCCCGAGCTTGATGAGTGACGGCGCCTGCGCGAAGGCCTGCGCACGCGCCGCCTCCTTCGCCGCCCACAGGGCCCGTACGGTGCCCTGCACACCCTCCGGGGGGTAGGAGGCGATGACGGCGGCACAGCTCACCGCCGCTTCCAACGCGCCGCCGGGGGCGGTGAGTTCGGAGACCAGCCCGATCTCGTGGGCCCGCCGTGCGGAGATCCGCTCGGCGGTCCCCATGAGCGCCATTCGCGCCGCCTCTCCGTACGGCATCCGGTGCGCCAGGTAGACGGACTCGTACGCGCTGACCATCCCGTAGGTGGTGTGGGGGTCGAAGAAGGTCGCGGTCGTGTCGGCGACGATGAACTCGCTCTCGCCGAGCAGATAGAACGCCCCGCCGCAGGTCATGCCGCACACGGCGGCGATCACCGGTTTCCACAGGTCGTTCGCCTTCGGGCCGATCCTGATCAGCGGATCGTCCACCATGAACGGCGAGGTGGGCTGGGGCACTTCGGCGTCGCGGTCGAGGCCCGTGCAGAAGGCCCGCTCGCCCGCGCCGGTGAGGACGACGGCCCGTACGGAGTCTTCGAACCGCAACTCGCGCCAGATCCTGGCTAGTTCGTCGGCCGTCCCCAGATCGATGGCGTTGAGCTTCTCCGGCCGGTCTAGGGTGACGACCGCGACCCCGGTCTCCTTGTCGGCGGTGATCCGCAGCCCCTCGCTCACGGCCGCTCCAGAACCCACCGGGGCAGCCCGTCCCCGTCGAAGGCGACCTGCACCTTGGCGCCGATGCGGATCCGTTCGGGCGGCGATGAGTTCAAAGGCGCCTCGGGGCCGCTCACGAGATTCCCGACGAGCCGGATGCGCGGTGCCTCGGCCAGCTCCACCACGATCACGTTGTACGGCACCTGCGCCGCGTACGCCGGAAGCAACGGCGGATGCGGGACGACGTACGACCAGATCCGCCCCTTCCCGCTCACCCGCCGCCACTCGCTCGTGAACGACTGGCAGTGCGGGCAGCAGGGGCGCGGCGGGAAGCGCGGCTCGCCGCACTCGGCGCAGGCCTGGACGCGCAGTTCGCCCCGGGCGGCGTACTCCCAGAAGGGCGCCCCGTCCTCGTCGTGGACGGGGGAGAGGAGGGCGTCGGTCACGGTTCAGCTCCTCAGGGCAAAGGTGGCGGACATGGCTCAGCTCCTCAGGAGAAGGGCGGAGGTCGGGACCCCCTCACCGGCGGTGACCAGACAGGTGGCGGCACCCGGCACCTGGGCGGTACTGGTGCCGCGCAACTGCTTCACGCCCTCGTTGATGAGGTTGAACCCGTGGACGTACGCCTCGGACAGTCCGCCGCCCCCGGTGTTGATCGGCAACCGCCCGCCGATTTCGAGGGCGCCCCCCTCGGTGAACGCCCCGCCCTCGCCCCTGCCGCAGAAGCCGTACCCCTCCAGGGAGAGCGGTATCAGCGGCGTGAACGCGTCGTAGATCTGGGCGACGTCGACGTCGTCCGGGGTGAGGTCGGCGTGCTTCCACAGGTGCCGGGCGGCCGTCCAGGCGGGGCCGGTGAGCGGGTCGTCGTTCCAGTAGTTGACCATGCCGTGGTGCTGGGAGGGCAGGCCCTGCGCGGCGGAGTGGACGTACACGGGCCGGTGCCGGCAGTCGCGGGCGCGCTCGGCGGAGACGATCACGCAGGCCAGGGCGCCGTCCGTCTCCAGGCAGTTGTCGAAGAGGCACAGCGGCTCACTGATCCACCGGGAGGTCATATACATGTCCCTGGTGAGGGGCCGCTCGTACATCATGGCGGCGGGATTCTGATTGGCCCGGTTGCGGCAGGCGAGGGCGACGTTGAACAGATGGTCCCGGGTCGCCCCGTACTCGTACATGTAGCGGCGGGCGAGCATCCCGATCTCGTCGACCGGCCTGAGGAGCCCGAAGGGCCGGGTCCACTGGGCGGGGGTGGGCAGTTGGGCGGCCGTGTTCCTCCACGGCCGGGGCCCGCTGCCGCGCTTGCGTGACCGCCAGGCGACGCCGACGGTCGCCTGCCCGGTGGTGACGGCGGCCGCGAGGTGCGCGACGGTGGCACAGGAACCGCCGCCCCCGTACCCGACCTTGCTGAAGAAGGTGAGGTCACCGAGCCCGACCGCCTTGGCGACCTCGACCTCGTCGGTCTCCTCCATGGTGTACGAGGCGAGCGCGTCGACCTCGCCGGGCGCGATCCCGGCGTCGTCGAGCGCGGCGAGGACGGCGCGACAGGCCAACGCCTTCTCGGACTCGGGGAGCTGCCGGGCGAAGGCGGTCTGTCCGATACCGACGATGGCGGTGGCGTCCTTGAGTCCGGCCATGGAGCACCTCCGCAGGTGAACGGATAGCTGACAGTCCGTCAGGCTACAGCTAATCTGACGGGTAGTCAGCTATGCGTTCCGTGGGGAGGTCGCTGTGCGCGAAGACGTGGAGTGGGGCAGCATTCCCGGGCTGGTGCGGAGCGCGGCCCGGCGCTACGCCGACGTCGAGGCGGTCGTCGAGGGCCGTACCCGGATCACGTACGCCGAACTGGGCGCCCGCGTGGAACGCGCGGCGGCGGCCTGCGTCGCGAACGGCGTCGGCGTCGGCGACCGCGTGGCGATCTGGGCACCGAACACCCTCGACTGGATCGTCTCGGCGCTGGGCGCGGTCTCGGCGGGCGCGGTCCTGGTCCCCCTCAACACACGCTTCAAGGGTACGGAGGCGGCGTACGTACTGGAGCGAAGCCGGGCGAAGCTGCTGTTCGTGACGGGCACGTTCCTTGGCACGTCGTATGTGGCGTCATTGCGTCGGGCGTCACTGCGTCGGGCGCCGTTGCGCCGCGCGCCGCAGGACGGACCGGGTTCGGGTCCGCTTCCCGCCCTCCCGCACCTGGAACAGGTGGTGGTCCTGGCGGACGACGCCCCGGCCGACTTCCGCACGTGGAAGGACTTCCTGGCGAGCGGGGAGGGTGTCGGGGAGCCGGAGGTGCGGGAGCGCGCGGCGACCCTGACGGGCGCGCACCCGTCGGACATCATCTTCACGTCGGGCACGACGGGCCGCCCGAAGGGCGCGGTCATCACGCACGCGCAGACGCTGCGGGCGTACGAGATCTGGACCGACCTGGCCGGCCTGAGCCAGGGCGACCGCTACCTGATCGTGAACCCCTTCTTCCACACGTTCGGCTACAAGGCAGGCGTCCTGGCCTGCCTGATGCGGGGCGCGACGATGATCCCGCAACCGGTGTTCAACGTGGACACGGCGCTGGCGAACATAGCGGCGGAGCGCGTCTCGGTACTGCCGGGCCCGCCGACCCTGCACCAGTCCCTGCTCGACCACCCCTCCCGGGACGCCTACGATCTCTCGGCCCTGCGCCTGGTGGTGACGGGAGCGGCGGTGGTGCCGCTGCGCCTGGTGGAACGCCTGCGGGGCGAACTCGGCGTGGACACCGTCCTGACGGCGTACGGCCTGTCGGAGGCGAGCGGTTTCGTGACGATGTGCCGCAGGGGCGACGAGCCGTCGGTGATCGCGACGACCTCGGGCAGGGCGATCCCCGGAACGGAGATACGGGTGGCCGACGCGAAGGGTGCCCCCCTGCCGCCTGGTGCCCCGGGCGAGGTCCTGGTCCGGGGCTTCAACGTCATGCAGGGCTACTTCGAGGACGAGCGGGCCACGGCTGAGGTCCTGACCCCCGACGGCTGGCTGCGCACGGGCGACGTGGGGGTCCTGGACGTGTCCGGCAACCTCCGCATCACGGACCGCATCAAGGACATGTTCATCGTGGGCGGCTTCAACGCCTATCCCGCGGAGATCGAGCAACTGCTGGGCCTGCACCCGGACGTCGCGGACGTGGCGGTGATCGGCGTACCGGACGCCCGGCTGGGCGAGGTCGGCAAGGCGTACGTCGTCCGCCGCCCGGGCGCGCTCCTGACCGCCGACGACCTGATCGCCTGGTCCCGCCGGGAGATGGCGAACTACAAGGTGCCACGGGAGGTGGAGTTCGTGGCCGAGCTGCCGCGCAACGCGAGCGGGAAGGTGGTGAAGGGGGAGTTGCGGGGGCATGCCGGCCGCGTCACAGAAGGTCGTGGATGAGCAGTCCCGGGAAGACGACGAGGCATACGGCGGAGACGGCGAGGAAGACCGGGGTCACCAGCAGGACAAGCACGGTCTGGGCGAACGGGGTCAAGAGGAGGACGAGTTCCTCCTCGGCTCCCTCGACGTACCACATCCTCCGGTACGGCAGCGGGTGCACGGTGCCGTTGGGGGCGTCGCGGCGGTGGACCACCTGCCTGTCGGCGCCGTCCGTGTACCCGTACTCGTGCTTCCACTGGCCCTGTGAGCTGTACTTCGGGGGCTTCAGCGTCCGCAGGTACTCGGTGCGCACCAGACGCCCCCGGCGCATGACTGCCCAGATGTCGCGACCGAAAAGCAGAATGAACCCGCCGAGGCCCCCTGCCATGAGTCCGGCGAAGGCCAGGACGAGACCACCGACGAAGGCCTGCGTGACATGCCCGAGCGCGGCCAGCGCCGCACCGTACCCGGCGTAGGCGACGACGGCCCCCCTGATCAGGAGCTGTTGGGGGGTGTAGCGGTCGCGCAGCCGGGGTTTGGTGAGCACGGGGGCGGGGCGTGGGGCGCGTACGGGCTTCTCGGCCGCGCGGACGACGGGGCGACCGGCCGGGGCGGAGGACTCAGCCGCCTCCAGCCACGCCTCCCAACTGCCCCGGGTGACGACCGAGAAGGGAACCTCACGGGCACGGCCCCGGGCAGCGGGCACCGGGACGCGGACGCTCAGCGGCCCCTCGCCCAGCACCTCCTTGTGCCCCTTGACGCAGACTTCCGCCCGGTCCGGCGAGGTGATGCGGACGACCAGCGCGACGGGAGCCTGCGACCGGAGCTGCGGTCCGCGCAACGACAGCTTGCGCGGCCCCACGCCGCGGACCACCCGGCTCGCCGGGGCGGACGGCGTGGCCGTGGGAGGCGAGCCGGCGGGCTCGGACCGCCGCGGGGCGGCGGGGGCCTTCGGGGCGGGCCGGGAGTGGCCGGTGGCTATCGGGGGCTGCCCCTCGTCGAGCCGCACGGCGTCGGCCGCGCAGACCGGGATCATGCGCGCCACGCCGCCCTCCGGCGCCCAGCGCACCTCACGGACCGACCGCCCGTGCCGGGGGTCGAAGAAGCACGGCGCGAGCCATTCCGGCAAGGGTTCACCGGCGAGGCGGGCGTCGAGCCGTGCGAGGGCGTGCGTTCCGTCGTCCAGGGCGCGCAGGGCGGCGTCCGGGTTCCGGCGCGCCTCGCGCCCCGCCAGTTCGTAGGCGTCGAGGGCGCTCGCGTAGTCCGCCGCCATCTCCTCGGTCGTGCCCGGCATCCCCGGGCTGAAGGAATGGGCGCCCAGCCGCTCACCGAAGGCGGTGACATCCGCCTCGACCCGCGCCGACTCCCCGCCGCCCCGCTGCCCTCGGCGCCGCCTGCTCCCCGCCAGCCTCAGCATGCGGTCAGTATGGCCGGGAAGGGCGCGTTCCGACATGGTTGCGCAGGCACGTATACGCCGCCTCAGCGGACGCGAGCATGGCGGAGCCGGACGAGGGCGGCGCGGATCTCCTCGACGATCCGTGCGGGCCGGTGGAAGACGTCCGCTGCGGTGAACCGGAGGAGGCCGCGGGGTCTGGGGCGCGCGTTGGCGCAGAAGCCGCTGATCGGTCCGGGCCGCGCGCCGGACACACCTCGGCCGCGACGGCTCCCCCTCCGCGCCGCCGCGGCCGATCCCCGTGTGGGAGGAAGGTCTAGTTGGGCTCGGACGTCACGTGGGTGTTGTCCGGGGTGGTCTCGCCGCCCTCGTCCACGTCGGTGACGTGCGTGTTGAGCGGCTTGACCTCGTCGCCGGCCGGAGCGTCGGTGACGTGCGTGTTGAGCGGCTTGATCGCGTCGCCCGCCGGTGCGTCGGTGACGTGGGTGTTGTCCGGCTTGACGATCGGGTCGTTCTCGGTGGTGCTCATGGTGCTGCCTCCCCTTGGTGGATCCGTGCGGAATTGTGAGGGCCCACCCGGTCACTCCCCCGTGGGTGGCCGGGTGGGCCACTCGGGCCGCCCACCTTAAACCGTGAGCGTGCGACCCTCACCGGCGGTCCGTCTGCCCCCCGACGCGACGGATCGACAACACAAAGAATGCCGTGCCGCGATAAACGAACGATGAACGTCCCGACCGGCCGTCAGGCCGCCGCGACCGGAGTGAGGAGCCCGCGCACCTCGGCGGCCTCCGGCGAGTCCAACTTCTCGTAGATCTCCAGGGCGTCGCGCCAGCAGACCTGCGCCCTTCCCAAGTGGCCGATGCCGTGCAGTGCCTTGCCCAGCACGGTGAGGACGTGACCGCGACGCCATTCGCCGCCGATGCCCCGCAGCACCGTGAGCGCCATCTCGGCGTTGCTCGCGGCCCGGCCGGGCTTGCGCGCCTCCAGGTCGACCTCCGCGAGACGGCAGAGCGTCATCCCCTCCCACAGCCGCTGACGGCTGTCGCGGAAGACCCGCAGCGCCTCCTCCAACTGGGCCGCGGCGTCGTCGTGCTGCCCGGTCTTGCCGAGGGCCATGCCGAGGGCGTAGCGCCCGTTCGCGCCCCGGAGGGTGTGCCCCAGCGTCTGGTAGATGTCCGTGCCCTGGCGGGCGAGGACGACGGCGGTGTCCGCACGTCCCGTCGCGAGGTGGATGCGCGACAGGTTGCACAGGGGGCTCGCAGACCCCGCGAGGTCGCCGCAGCCACGGAACTTCTCGATGGCCCGGCTGAAGTACCCCTCGGCGTCCGCGTAGCGGTTCTGGTAGAACGCGATGCTCCCCAGGATGTTCGCCGCCCAGCAGGAGGGCAGTGGATCGTCGGCGGCCTCGGCGAGCTGCAACGCCTCCCGCGCCTCGCTGTACGCCCGGTCGAACACCCCCGAGAACAGGCGCGCGTTGCTCAGTACGACGGAGGTGCGGCCCTCGGCGCGCACGTCGCCGGCATCGCGCGCGGCGTCGCGCAGCACCGTGGCGGCCGCCTCGTACTCCTTCGAGTTGGCGCCGGACTCGGCCAGGTCGACGGACGCCCACAGGAGGTCGATCGCGCGCCGCAGCGTGCTCCCCTCGGCCGACTGCCGTACGCAGGCGAGGAGCGGCACGGCTTCGGAGTAGAGCCAGTCCCACGCCGCCTGACGGTTCGCGAACGTCAGCCCCGGAGTGCCGGTCGGCTGCAGGTGGTCCACCAGCCGGTCGCCCGGCCGCTCGATCGCGTAGACCCCCGCCGCCGTGGCCAGATAGAAGTCCAGCAACCGCGACATCGCCGCGGCCCGTTCGCTCGGCGGATGTTCGTCCCGTTCCGCGCAGGCACGCGCGTAGAGCCGCACCAGGTCGTGGTAGCGGTACCGGCCCGGGGCCGCCGACTCCAGCAGTGAGGTGTCGACGAGGGACTCCAGCAGGTCCTCCGTGTCCTCCTGCGGGAGGTCCAGGACCGCCGCGGCCGCGGCCAGGGAGATGTCCGGCCCGTCCGCCAGGCCCAGGAGGCGGAAAGCGCGGGCCTGGGCCGGCTCCAGCTGCCCGTATCCCAGCTCGAAGGTCGCCTTGACCGCCAGGTCCCCGGCCTGTAGTTCGTCCAGGCGGCGCCTCTCGTCCGCGAGCTTCGCCGCCAGCACCGCGACCGTCCAGGTGCGGCGCGCCGCCAGACGCGACGCCGCGATGCGGATCGCCAGCGGCAGGAAGCCGCACGCCGCGACCACGTCCAGCGCGGCCTCGCGCTCCGAGGCGACCCGCTCCTCGCCCACGATCTTCGTGAACAGCGACAGCGCCTCTTCCGGGGACATCACGTCCAGGTCCACCAGGTGCGCGCCCGCCAGGCCCACCATGCGGACGCGCGAGGTGATCAGCGCCGCGCAGCCCTCCGTGCCCGGCAGCAGCGGGCGTACCTGGGCCGCGTCCTTCGCGTTGTCGAGCAGGACGAGGACCCGTCGGCCGTCGAGCACCGAGCGGTACAGCGCCGCCCGCTCCTCCAGTGAGTCCGGGATCGCCGAGTCGGCCGTGCCCAGGGCGCGGAGGAAGGAGCCGAGGACCGTCTCCGGTTCGGCCGCCCGCAGGCCGGCGCCCTGCAGGTCCACATACAGCTGGCCGTCCGGGAAGGCTCCGCGGGCCTGGTGCGCCACGTGTACGGCGAGGGTCGTCTTGCCCACGCCCCCGATGCCCGCCAGCGCCGACACCGCCATCACCCGGCCCTCCGCCGACGCCAGCACCTCGCTCAGCTCGGCGACGAAGGACGCCCGTCCCGTGAAGTCCGGTACGGTCGCGGGAAGTTGAGCCGGACGCACGGGTGCGGCGGACGGCTCCGGGGCCGGTGCCGACGGTTCCGCCAGGCCCGGGTCCGCCCGCAGGATGCGCTGCTGGAGTTCCTTCAGGCCCGGGCGGGGGTCGACCCCCAGCTCGTCGGACAGCAGGCGCCGCGTGTCCGCGTACACCGCCAGCGCCTCCGCCTGGCGGCCCGAGCGGTACAGCGCCAGCATCAGCAGCTCGCGGAGACGTTCGCGCAGGGGGTGCGCGGCCGTCAGGGCCGTGAGTTCCGAGACCGCCTCCGCGTGGCAGCCCTGCTCCAGGTCCATGTCGAGACGGGATTCCAGGAGCTGGAGGCGCCACTCCTCAAGGCGCGTGCGCTGTGTGTCCGCGTAGGGGCCCGGTACGCGGGCGAGCGGTTCCCCGTCCCACAGCGCCAGTGCCTTGCTCAGCACCTGCCGGGCATGGCACAGATCCCCGGCGTTCTTCGCCTTCTCCGCCTCCGTGGCCAGTTCCTGGGCCGCCGCGAGGTCCAGGGAGCGGGCGTCGCGCAGCCGTAGCGCGTATCCGCCCGCCTCGCTGACCAGGACCCCGGGGGAGAGGATCTTCCGCAGCCGGGAGGCGTACGTCCGTACGGCCGCCAGCGCCCGTGGTGGCGGGTCGTCGCCCCACAGTGCGTCGATCAGCTCGGACGCCGTGGCCGTCCGGCCCTCGCGCAGCAGCAACGCGGCCAGCAGGGCGCGCTGCTGCGGGGAGCCCGTGGCCAGCGGCTCCTCTCCGAGCCAGGCGCGCACCGGTCCGAGCACGCCGAAGCGCAGCGTCGCCGATTCCTCGGGACCCCGCTGCTCAGGCACTCGCGGTACACCGTCCATCGCTGCCCCCTGGCATCCCTGCCGAAGCGTCCACAACCAAGAGGCCAGTTTGCCTTGTTCATGGCGGATGCGTCAGCTGTGGGGGGCGGTGATCACAGGCCGTACCCGGTGCGTCACAACGCCTACACATGGTCCACCCGCGCCCGTTGCCCGAAGGTCGCGCACGCTAGCTGACGGACCGTCAGATCAGCGCTACCGTGACCCGCATGGAGACCTCACCGGCCAACGGCACCTTTCCGCAGATCATCTCCGTCGACGATCACACCGTGGAGCCCCCGAACGTCTGGCAGGACCGGCTCCCGAAGAAGTACCAGGACATCGGCCCGCGCATCGTCCGCGCGCCGCTGAAGGAAATGACCTTCCTCGGCGGGAAGTTCGCCCCCGTCATGGGCGCACCCGGCGACGACGGCCCGCTCGGCGACTGGTGGGTGTACGAGGACCTGCACCGGCCCCTGACCCGCCTCGACACCGCCGTCGGATACAGCAGGGACGAGATCAAACTGGAGGTCATCACCTACGAGCAGATGCGGCCGGGCTCGTACGACGTCTCCCGGCGCCTCGCCGACATGGACGTCAACCACGTCCAGTCCGCCCTCTGCTTCCCCACCTTCCCGCGCTTCTGCGGCCAGACCTTCACCGAGGCCAAGGACCGCGAGCTGGGCCTGCTCGGGGTGCGCGCCTACAACGACTGGATGGTGGAGGAGTGGTGCGGGCCCGATGCGCACGGCCGTCTCATACCCCTCACCCTCATCCCCCTGTGGGACGCGGAGCTCGCCGCCGCCGAAGTGCGCCGCAACGCGAAGCGCGGGGTCCGCGCCGTCGCCTTCTCGGAGATCCCGCCCCATCTGGGGCTGCCGTCCATCCACACCGACGCCTGGGACCCCTTCCTCGCCGCCTGCGACGAGACGGGCACCGTCATCGCGATGCACATCGGCTCCAGCAGCAGGATGCCGTCGACGTCCGCCGACGCCCCGCCGGCCGTCGGCTCCACCATCACCTTCGCCAACTGCTGCTTCTCGATGGTCGACTGGCTGATGAGCGGCAAGTTCGAACGCTTCCCGAACCTGAAGGTGATGTACGCCGAGGGGCAGATCGGGTGGATCCCCTACATCCTCGAACGCGCGGATGTGGTGTGGGAGGAGAACCGTGGCTGGGGCGGAGTCGCCGACAAGGTCCACCGCCCGCCGTCCGAACTCTTCGCCGAGCACGTCTACGGCTGCTTCTTCGACGACGCCTTCGGTCTGAGGAACCTGGACGCCATCGGGGTCGGCAATGTCCTGTACGAGACCGACTACCCCCACTCCGACTCCACCTGGCCGAAGTCGCGGGAGGTCGGCGAGGCGCAGATGGGACATCTGGACGCCGACGTCGTCGACCGGATCGTCCGCCGCAACGCCATCGAACTGCTGGGGCTGACGGAGGACGGCCTGTGGGCCGGGCCGGGCGGTGCCCGTTGAGCGGGCCCCTGCGGTACGGGATGCAGCTGCCCGTCCAGTCCCAGAGCACGATCTACGCCGAGGCCTGGGAGTCGGGCGCCGGACCGGCCGACCTCGTCGAGATCGCGCGCGCCGCCGAGCGCGCCGGCTTCGACTACGTCGCGAGCTGCGACCACGTCGCCATTCCGCGGCGGCTCGCGCCCGCCATGAGCACGGTCTGGTACGACCCCGTCGCCACCCTCGCCTACCTCGCGGGCGTCACGACGCGCGTACGGCTGCTCAGCCATGTCGCGATCGTCGGGCTGCGGCATCCGCTCGTCACCGCCAAGCAGTACGCCACCCTCGACCACCTCTGTGGCGGACGGCTCGTCCTCGGGGTGGGGGCCGGGCATGTGCGGGAGGAGTTCGAGGCGCTCGGGGTGGACTTCGGGCAGCGGGGTGCGGTGCTGGACGAGGCGATCGACGCCCTGAGGGTGGCGCTGGGCCCGGACGAGTTCCCCGCCCACCACGGGAAGGCGTACGACTTCGAGGGACTCGGACAGCGACCTCGGCCCGTGCAGGAGAAGGTCCCCCTCTGGGTGGGCGGCTCCTCGCCCGCCGCCGTGCGCCGGGCCGCGCTGAAGGGGGACGGCTGGCTGCCGCAGGGCGACCCGCGCGACCGGCTGCCAGCCCAGATCGCCCGGCTGCTGCGGCTTCGCGCGGAGGCGGGCATCGAGGACCCCCTCACCATCGGCGCCATCACAGAGCCCCTGTACGTCGGCGAGCCGGGCTGGGACGTCGGGCGCCGCACGATCAGCGGGGCGCCGGAGGCGATCGCCGAGTCCCTGCGCGCGTACCGGGCGATGGGCGTGCACCAGATCCAGGTGCGGTTCCGCAGCCGGAGCCGCACCGAACTCACCGACCAGATAGCGGCGTTCGGGGCCGAGGTCGCGCCCCGTCTGGACTGAGGCTCGACCGACTCGACTGAGGAGACCCCATGGGCAAGCTGGACGGGCGTGTCGTCATCGTCACCGGTGCGGCGCGCGGGCAGGGCGAGCAGGAAGCGCGGCTGTTCACGGCGGAGGGCGCCCGGGTCGTCCTCGCGGACGTGCTCGACGACCGGGGAGAGGCGCTCGCCAAGGAACTGGGCCAGTCGTACGTCCATCTCGACGTGGGCCGCGAGGCCGACTGGGCCGCCGCCGTGGCGGCCGCGAAGCAGGCGTACGGGAGCGTCGACGGGCTGGTCAACAACGCCGGGATCCTGCGGTTCAACGCGCTGGTCGACACCCCCCTCGACGAGTTCATGAACGTCGTGCAGGTCAACCAGGTCGGCTGCTTCCTCGGCATCAAGACCGTCGCGCCCGAGATCGCGGCCGCCGGCGGGGGCACCATCGTCAACACCGCCTCGTACACCGCGCTGACCGGGATGGCGGCGGTGGGCACGTATGCGACGACCAAGCACGCCATCCTCGGCCTGACCCGGGTCGCCGCGATCGAGCTGGCGTCCGAGAAGGTCCGCGTGAACGCCATGTGCCCCGGCGCCATCGACACCCCGATGTCCAACCCGGCTCAGCTGGACCCGGACGCCGACGCCGAGGAGATGTCCAGGGCGCTCGACGGCGTGTACCGCAAGCTCGTGCCGCTCGGCCGGATCGGGAAGCCGGAGGAGGTGGCGAGGCTCGCTCTCTTCCTGACCTGCGACGACTCCTCCTACATCACCGGGCAGCCGTTCGTGATCGATGGCGGGTGGCTGGCCGGGGTCACCGTTATCTGACCAACCGTCAGCTATTGACGGTCCACCCGGGCGGTGCCAGAGTCGGCGGCAGATGAATCTGACGATGCGTCAGATAAAAACTCGTGGGGACGGTGAACCTCCGTGGAATTCGGGCTCTTTGTACAGGGATACGTGGGCAAGCGGGCCGAGACCGACCCGCTCGCGGAGCACAAGGCGCTGATGGAGGAGACCGAGTACGTCATCCAGGCGGACAAGTCCGGCTTCAAGTACGCCTGGGCGTCCGAGCACCACTTCCTGGAGGAGTACTCGCACCTCTCCGCCAACGACGTCTTCCTCGGCTACCTGGCCCACGCCACCGAGCGCATCCACCTCGGCTCCGGGATCTTCAACCCGCTCGCCCAGGTCAACCACCCGGTGAAGGTCGCCGAGAAGGTCGCCATGCTCGACCACCTCAGCGAGAACCGCTTCGAGTTCGGCAGCGGACGCGGAGCGGGCAGCCACGAGATCCTCGGCTTCCTCCCCGGCATCACCGACATGAACTACACGAAGGAGATCTGGGAGGAGACCATCGCCGAGTTCCCCAAGATGTGGCTCCAGGACGAGTACGCCGGCTTCCAGGGCAAGCACTGGTCGCTCCCGCCGCGCAAGGTGCTCCCCAAGCCGTACGGGAAGTCGCACCCCGCGATGTGGTACGCCGCCGGCTCCCCGCCCTCGTACGCCATGGCGGCGAAGAAGGGCCTCGGGGTGCTCGGCTTCAGCGTCCAGAAGGTCGCCGACATGGAGTGGGTGCTCGAGCAGTACAAGACGGCCGTCGTCGACGCGGAGCCCATCGGGGACTTCGTCAACGACAACGTGATGGTGACGACCACCGCCATCTGCGCGCCCACCCACGCGGAGGCCATCCGGATCGCGATGAACGGCGGTCTGCACTATCTGCCGTCCCTCGTCTTCCGCTACCACGACACCTTCCCGCGCCCCGAGGGCTTCCCCGTCTGGCCCGAGACCCTCCCCGAGTACACCGAGGAATTCCTCGAACTGCTCATCGAAGAGGAGCTGCTGGTCTGCGGCGACCCGGACGAGGTGCTGCGGCAGTGCAAGAGGTGGGAGCAGGCGGGCGCCGACCAGCTCAGCTTCGGGCTGCCGGTCGGGATTCCGAAGGAGGAGACGCTCCAGACGATCCGGCTGATCGGTGAGCACGTGATTCCGAAGATCGACACGGATCCGGTGCACCGCACTACGCGGTTCCGGCAGAGCGCCTGATCGCCGTTGGGCTGCGGGCCGGCTGGCGACTGCGGGCCGGATGTGGCTGGTCGCGCAGTTCCCCGCGCCCCTTCAGGGCGTAGGTCGTACCGGAATTGAGGAGGCAAGCCCCATGCTCGATCACGTCATCAAGGGCGTCACCGTCGTGGACGGCACGGGAGCGCCTGGCTACACCGCCGACGTCGGCCTACGCGGCGGCCGTATCGCCGCCATAGGGAAGATCACCGAGGCGGCCCGGAGCAGCGAAGACGCGGCCGGGCTCGTCCTCGCCCCCGGCTTCGTCGATCCGCACACCCACTACGACGCGCAGCTCTTCTGGGACCCGTACGCGACCCCGTCCCTGAACCATGGGGTGACGACGGTCGCGGCGGGCAACTGCGGTTTCACACTCGCACCGTTGAATCCGGCCCGCCCCGAGGACGCCGACTACACCCGCCGGATGATGTCCAAGGTGGAGGGCATGTCCCTGGTCGCTCTCGAAGAGGGCGCGCCCTGGAACTGGCACACCTTCGGCGAGTATCTGGACGCCCTCGAAGGGCGGATCGCCGTCAACGCGGGCTTCATGGTGGGGCACTGTGCGCTGCGCCGGTATGTGATGGGCCCGGACGCGATCGGCGGACAGCCCACCGGGGAGCAGCTGGCCGCCATGGTCCGGCTGTTCCACGAGGCCATGGACGCGGGCGCCTGGGGCCTGTCCACCACCCAGTCCTCCACCCACTCCGACGGCGACGGGAAGCCGGTCGCCTCCCGGCACGCCGGTCCCGCGGAGCTGCTGGCGCTGGCCCGTGCCGTCGGCGAGCACGAGGGCACGCAGATCGAGGCGATCGTCGCGGGCTGCCTGGACCAGTTCAGCGACGCGGAGATCGACCTGCTCGTGGAGATGAGCGCGGCGGCGGGACGGCCCCTGAACTGGAACGTCCTCACGGTCGACGCGGCCGTCCCCGAGCGCGTGCCGCGCCAGCTGTCCGCGAGCGAGCGCGCCCGGAAGGCGGGCGGCCGGGTGGTGGCCCTCACCATGCCGATCCTCACGCCGATGAACATGTCGTTGGGCACCTTCTGCGCGCTCAATCTCATCCCCGGCTGGGGCCCGATCCTGGGCCTGCCGGTGCCCGACCGGATCGCGAAGCTGCGCGACGCGGAGGTGCGGGCGGAGATGCTGCGCCGCGCCGACTCCAAGGAGGCGGGCGTCTTCCGGCGGCTCGCGAACTTCGGTCGGTATGTCATCGGGGACACCTACAGCCCGCGGAACGAGGGCCTGACCGGGCGTGTGGTGAAGGACATCGCCGCCGAACGCGGCCAGGACCCCTTCCACTGCCTGGTGGAGATCTGTGCCGCGGACGACCTGCGTACGGTCCTGTGGCCCATGCCCACCGACAACGACCCCGACTCGTGGGCCCTCAGGGCGGAGACCTGGCGGCACGAGGACGTCCTGCTCGGCGGCTCCGACGCGGGCGCGCATCTGGACCGCATGTGCGGGGCCCCGTACACGACCCGGTTCCTCGGGGACTGTCTGCGCGGCCGGAAGCTGGTGCCGCTGGAGCAGGCCGTGAAGATGCTGACGGACGACCCGGCGCGGCTGTTCGGGCTGCGGGAGCGCGGCCGGGTCAGGGAGGGCTTCCATGCGGACCTGGTCCTCTTCGACCCGGAGCGCATCGACGCCGGCCAGGCCACGCTGGTGCACGACCTGCCGGGAGAGAGCCCGCGGCTCGACTCCAGGGCGATCGGGGTGAGGGCGGTCTGGGTCAACGGCGTCGAGGCGATCCGGGACGACGTGGTGACCGGGGCCGTCCCGGGCAAGGTGCTGCGCTCCGGCCGGGACACCAGGACGGTGAGCACCAAGTGACCGACGAGCAGCGGTTGTTCATCGGCGGCGCGTGGGTCGAGCCGGACGGGGGCCACTACGAGGTCGTGGACCCGGCGACCGAGGAGACCGTCGGGCGGGCGCCGGAAGCCTCACGGGACCAGGTGCACGCGGCGGCCGCCGCGGCCCGCGAGGCCTTCGAACCGTGGTCGCGTACGGCGCCGGAGGAGCGGGCGGCGGTCCTCGCGCGGGCGGCGGACATCATCCGCGACCGACTGGTGCCGTACGCGGAACTGGCCCGGGCGGAGTCCGGCGCGACGACGGGGACGGCGCGGGGGATGCAGGTGGGGGTGGCCGCGGCCCGTTTCCGGCGGTACGCGCGCGTGGAACCCGCGGAATGGGCGATCCCGCCGCAGATCAACGAGGCCGGACCGATGGGCAGGGCGGGCGTCATGGGCGCCCTGGCCGTGCGCCAGCCGGTCGGCGTGGTCACCTGCATCACCTCGTACAACAACCCCTGGGCGAACCCGGCGGGCAAGGTCGCCCCCGCGCTGGCCATGGGCAACACGGTGGTGGTGAAGCCCGCCCCGCAGGACCCGCTGTCCGTCTACCGCATGGCGGAGGCCCTGGAGGCGGCCGGCGCCCCGCCGGGTGTCGTGAACGTCGTCAGCGGTGCGCGTCCGGAGGTCGGGGAGGCGGCCGTGGACTGCCCGGACGTCGACATGGTGAGTTTCACCGGCTCCACGGCGGTGGGGCAGCGCATCGCCGAGGTGTGCGGCCGTTCCATGAAACGGCAGCTGATGGAGCTGGGCGGGAAGGGCGCGGCGCTGGTCTTCGACGACGCGGACATCGGATCGGCGGTGGCCGGGATCGGCACCACCTTCTCCTTCTACAGCGGCCAGATCTGCACGGCACCGACGCGGGTGATCGCGCAGCGGGGCGTGTACGACCGCCTGGTGTCCCAACTGACCGCGTACGCACGCCACCTGCCGATCGGCGACCCGCGCGAGCCGGGCACGGTGGTGGGCCCGGTGATCTCGGCAGCGCACCGGGACCGCGTGGAGTCGTACGTCGAACTGGGCCGCAAGGAGGGCGCGCGGCTGGTCGCCGGTGGCGAACGCCCTCGGCACGACCACGGTTTCTACGTCGCTCCGACCCTCCTCGCCGACTGCACCCCGGACATGAGGGTGGTCCGCGAGGAGATCTTCGGCCCGGTGGTCGTGGTCGTCCCCTTCGACGACGAGGAGGAGGGCATCGCGCTCGCCAACGACACCGACTACGGCCTGATCGACTACGTCTGGTCCGGGGACGTGGCCCGCGCCTTCCGCGTCGCCCGCCGACTACGGGCGGGCGGCGTCGGGGTGAACACCGTGGGCCGCAACATGGAGGCCCCGTTCGGCGGCTTCAAGAAGAGCGGAGTGGGCCGGGACGTGGGCTCGTACGCCCTGCACGCGTACAGCGAGGTGCAGGCGATCGTGTGGCCGGGGTGAGGGGACCGATTGCTCGGCTACAGGTCGAAGACGGCACGGAGCCCGATCTCGACCGCCTCCATGACGCGCTCGTCCACCGGCCCGAGATCCTCGGTGAGGCGAGGCTCGGACAGCGTGCGGAACTCACCGAGCACGATGGTGCCCGCTGACGGTGCGCTGACCGGGATGTCCACGAGCGTGGCCTCGCGTACCTGCTGCGGGTAGATCAGTACGCAGGTGGCGCATTTGTTCTGCGCGTTCAGAACGTCGGACGAGATCACCAGAACGTGCGCGGGGCCTCCGGCAAAGGACAGTTCGTAGACGTGCCCTCGCTTCACCGGCCTGCCACCCGCCCCCACCGCTCCAAGGTGGCCTCCTCGCTCTCGGCAGGCTCCGCGGTAGTGGTCACTATCCCGGCCTCGGCCCGCACCCTCGCGGACTTCTCCAGCTCCTCGGCGAGCATCTGGCGGCGCAGTATCCGGGCCGTGTACGCCGAGGCGTTCCCCTTGGCCTTCACGAAGGAGGCCACGTCATCGGGCAGGCTCATCGTCATGTTCACCGTCATGCAGTCATCATACCGCCTGTCATGGTCGGTGGTCCTTACGCGTCCAGATCCACCCGCACGGTCAGCAGACGGGTCCCCAGGGCCCGTACCGCCGCGCTGTTCCCCCGGGGAAGGTGGCGCAGGCGGGCGACCGGGTCGTCGTCGGGCATCAGATGGGCGGTGCCGGTGTGCCAGCGCCCCCGGATGCGGACCCGGACCGCCGGGTTCGCCTTGATGTTCCGGACGTACTGGGACTTCTCCCCGAACTCCGACACCAGCCAGAAGGAGTCCCCGACCCGACTGCCGCCCACCGGGGTCTGCCGGGGCAGGCCGGAGACGCGGCCCGTGGTCTCCAGGACCGTCTGGAGCGGGAGGCGGCGGGTGATCGGGTTGGCCAGGTAGCGCTGGAAGGCGGTCGTGGCACGGAATCTGAGGTCGGAGGGGCGGGACATCGTCGGCGGGCTCCCTTGGCGTAGGCGTGACCTGGAAGTGCTGCGTCCACGCTATGTTCCACCGGCGTCGGATGTCCGGGGCTCGCGTGCGGAAGACGGAGCAACCGGCGGTGGCGTCCGAGGCGGCCAGAGCGACCGCCTCGGACGACGTGGGTGCCTGTGATCTCAAGGCGTAGGCGCGGCGACGCCCTTGCAGGTCGTGTCCTCGGCCGGCAGCTTCCCGGTGAGCAGGTAGCGGTTGCCGTGGGCGTCCATGCAGTCGTTGGTGTCGAACAGGTACTGACCGTGGTTGCCGCTGTCCGCGACGACGAGCCGTGAGCCGGTCAGGGCCTCGCGCATCCGCCGCGCACCGGCCAGCGGCGTCGCCGGGTCGTCCGCGGCTTGGAGCAGCAGCACCGGCGGTACCTTCGTCGAGCCGATCTTCACCGGCTTGACGGGCGCCGTCTTCCAGTAGGCGCACGGAGCGCTGTACCAGGTGTTCATCCAGGCGAACAACGGTGCCTCGGCCGCCGACGCGACCGTGTCCTTGTGCCAGGTGTTCCAGTCCCGGGGCCAGGCGTCGTCCACGCAGTTGTACGCGAGCTGGGACGGGTTCACGCCGCCGAACGCCAGTTGGTCCGTGGCGTTGAGCAGAGCGCTCGCGTCGCCGCGCCGGTAGTCGGCGACCATCTCGGCGAGCGATGGCCACTCCATGTTGGTGTACATGGCGGAAGCGAGCAGGTCGTCCAGCTCCGTGCTGCCGGCCCGGCCCCCGGCGGGGTGCGCGGCCAGCTTCTTGCGGGTCGCCTGCCACGCGGCCGAGACCTCGGTCTCGGTGGTGCCCATGTGGTAGGTGCTGTCGTACTTGGCGATCCAGGTGAAGAACTGCTGCGCACGCTTCTGGAGCGCCGGGTTCTGCTGGAACTGCGCGGCGTACGAGGTGGCCGTCGGGTCCATCACGCTGTCCAGGATCATGCGGCCGGTGCGCTGGGGGAACAGCGTCGCGTAGGTGGCGCCCAGCCTCGAACCGTACGAATAACCGAGGTAGTCCAGCTTGGTGCGGCCGAGCGCGGCGCGGATGCGGTCCATGTCGCGGGCCGCGTTCTCGGTGGTGATGTACGGCAGCAGAGCACCGGACTTGACCTGGCACCGCTCGGCGACCCTGCGGGCGACGACGCGGCGCTTCTTCTCCTGAAGCGGGTTCGCCGGGGCGTACGACGAGGCGGGATGCTTGATCAGTTTCGCGGTGTCCCCGCAGGAGACCGGCGTGCTCGCGCCGACCCCTCGCGGATCGAAGCTGACGACGTTGTACTTCTCGGAGACGTTCTGCGGGAGCGAGCCCCACACCATCTTGGCCAGGGCGATGCCTGATTCACCGGGACCGCCCGGGTTCACCACCAGGGTGCGCTCGGCGTTCGCGAGGCCCGCGATCGACAGCGTCAGCGTGATCTTGCGGCCGTTCGGCTTCGTGTAGTCCAACGGCACCTTGAGGGTGGAACAGTACGTGCCGTGCGGGGCATCCGAACTCGCCGGGCACGCACCCCACTTCAGGGCCGAGGCCGCCTGCGGAGCGGCATGCGCGGACTCGGGCACGGCCAGGGCGAGCGCCCCGAGCGCGGCGGCCACGGCGACACCGCGGCGGGTGGGCTTGAGGATCACGAAGACGTCCTGTTCTGCGGTCAGTTGCGATGTGATGCCGGTGAACAGGATGAGAAAAAAGGTGACGCGGTTGCGCTCGCGGGAAGGCCTTACCGACGTCCCAGAAAGACCGGATTGGTGAACGCCGCCAGCGCCCCGGGCAACGGCCCCGCCGCCGTCTCGTGGCGCAACTCCGCCCGTACGTACGCCGCGTACGCCGGGGTCGTACGCCACTCGACCACACCCGAACCGGACACCGGCAACGGATCGCCGGCCAGCAGCACCCCTTGGTCCGTCACGAACCGAACCGTGCAACGGGGCGCGCCCGACACCTCCAGGCGGATCGTCACCGGGGTGTCGGGGGAGACCTCCAACCGCTCCCCGATCCCGGCGTGCTCGCCGCGGCCACCCGACGCCGTGAAGGCCAGCGAGATGTTCTTCGACTCGGCGACGTACGAGCGGCCCGCGCGGATGCCCTCCTGGATCGCCTCGCGGGTGAGGTCGTCGGCGAGGACCACCGTCTGCGGGCTGCCGATCGCGTCGGGGTCGCGGTGCGCGTCGCTGTTGCCCATCGCCGGGAGCCACCGCCCGTGCCCTTCCCGGACCGCCGCGACCAGCGTGTTGTCCCACTCCGCGAGCGTCACCTCGTCGTCGGGCGTGAAGGGGCCGTTCCACACCTCGACCGCGTCCGCCTCGGCGAAGCCGAACTTCCAGCCGCAGCCGACGCAGGTGGCGTGCGGATGGGCGGGGACGACCAGGCCGCCCGCGCGGCGGATCTCCCGGGCGAACCGTGCCCAGCGGTTGTCGCGCGCCCGGTAGCGCCAGTCGATGAAGGTGCCCGGGTCGACGCCCAGCGCCACCACGTGCCCGTTGCGCGTGGTCACCTCCTCGCCCGTCATGATCAGCAGGTCGTCGCCCGCCAGGTCGGCCCAGTGGGCGTGCGAGGAGTGGGTGTTGTGCTCCGAGGTGTTGATGAAGTCGAGGCCGGCGGCCCGCGCCAGCGCCGCGATCTCGGCGGGCGTGCGGCGGCCGTCCGAGTACCAGGAGTGCAGGTGGCAGTCACCGCGGTACCAGGCGCGGCCCCGGCCCCTCGCCCGGGACGGCGGGTACACGGGCGTCGGGGTCCGGCCCGGTTCGCCGTACGTGAGCGTGACCGTGACCTCGTACGTCAGACCCTGCGGCGCCACCGTGTACGGGCCCAGCGCGATGTGCCAGGTGCCGGGGCCGACCGGGCCCGGGAGGTAGCCCGGAGTCGCGTCGTCCGCGCGGAGGAAGAACTCCGTGCGGGCCCCGCCGGACCAGCCCCTGAAGCCCTCGCCGCCCAGCTCGGTGCCGCGCTCGTCGAAGATGCCGATGTCGAGGGCGTTGCCCGGGGTGCCGGCCGGGACGGACGGCTTGTCGTAGGTGTAGGCGACCCTGATCTCCCGGACGCCCTCGGGGACGTCGACGGGGAGGTAGACGAAGTCGGGGGAGCCGGTGGGCAGAGTGCCGCGCACCGTCCTCGTCTCCTGGCTGTCGGCCGCTTCGGCGGCGGGACCGTGGGAGAAGCTCACGGTTCCCAACGTAAGCGCGGTGGCCGCACCCGTCACGAACAAAGCGCGTCTGCCGATGCCGTGGTCGTCCTCACACATGCTGCCGCTCCCAACGCGTCGGATGACAGGGATGGTGCAGGGCGGTCGCGCACCACTGTGGCGTCACCCCGTGAACTCCGGTGCACGGGAAGCCGATCGGCGGCCGGGTGCCGGCGTAACACCGGGTGTCCATGGCGGCCGTGTGCCCGCGCCACAGTGACACCCTGTAACGCGGATCCTGCCGCACCGACACACGTACGCCCTGTTTGACCTGATCACCGCGAACGTATGCTCGGAGGATGACGACTTCCGCGACCTCCGGAACCGGCCCCACCGAGAACTCCATGCGTCGCGCTCTCAAACGTGCCCGTGACGGCGTAGCGCTCGACGTCACCGAGGCGGCGGTGCTGCTCCAGGCCCGTGGCGCGGACCTCGACGACCTGACCGCGTCCGCCGCCCGGGTGCGCGACGCCGGTCTGCGCGCGGCGGGCCGCCCCGGTGTCATCACGTACTCCAAGAGCGTCTTCATCCCGCTCACCCGGCTGTGCCGGGACAAGTGCCACTACTGCACGTTCGTGACGGTGCCGGGCAAGCTGCGCCGGGCCGGGCACGGGATGTTCATGTCCCCGGACGAGGTCCTGGACGTCGCGCGCAAGGGCGCGGCGCTCGGCTGCAAGGAAGCCCTGATCACCCTGGGCGACAAGCCGGAGGACCGCTGGCCCGAGGCGCGTGAGTGGCTGGACGCGCACGGCTACGACGACACGATCGCCTACGTCCGCGCCATCTCCATCCGCATCCTTGAGGAGACGGGTCTGCTGCCCCACCTCAACCCCGGGGTGATGTCGTGGACGGACTTCCAGCGCCTCAAGCCGGTCGCCCCGTCGATGGGGATGATGCTGGAGACGACGGCGACGCGGCTGTGGTCCGAGCCGGGCGGCCCGCACTACGGCTCCCCGGACAAGGAACCGGCGGTCCGCCTGCGGGTCCTGGAGGACGCGGGCCGTTCCTCGGTCCCGTTCACCAGCGGGCTGCTGATCGGTATCGGGGAGACGTTCGAGGAGCGTGCGGAGTCGTTGTTCGCGCTGCGGAAGGTCTCGCGCGCCTACCACGGCATCCAGGAGCTGATCATCCAGAACTTCCGCGCCAAGCCGGACACGGCGATGCGGGGCATGCCGGACGCGGAGCTGGAGGAGCTGGTCGCGACGGTGGCGGTGGCCCGGCACATCATGGGTCCGAGCGCCTGCCTCCAGGCGCCGCCGAACCTGGTCGACGACGAGTACGAGCGGCTGATCGGGGCGGGCATCGACGACTGGGGCGGGGTCTCACCGCTGACCATCGACCATGTGAACCCCGAGCGGCCCTGGCCGGGGATCGAACGGCTGGCCGAGCATTCCCGCGCTGCGGGCTTCGAGCTGCGCGAACGGCTGTGTGTGTACCCGGAGTTCGTGCAGAGGGGCGAGCCGTGGCTGGACCCGCGACTGCTGCCGCACGTACGGGCGCTGGCGGACCCGGAGACGGGGCTGGCGCGGGAGGACGTGGTGGTCGAGGGGCACCCGTGGCAGGAACCGGAGGAGGTGTTCGTCTCATCCGGCCGTACGGACCTGAACCGCACGATCGACACCGAGGGACGCACGGGCGACCGGCGGGACGACTTCGACGAGGTGTACGGCGACTGGGGCGCGCTGCGGGAGGCGGCGGCGCCCGGGATGGCGCCGGAGCGCATCGACACGGACGTACGGGCGGCGCTCGCGACGGCGGCCGACGACCCGACGCGCCTGACCGACGAGGAGGCACTGGCCCTCCTCCACGCCGACGGCCCGGCGCTGGACGCGCTGTGCCGGGTGGCGGACGACGTCCGCAGGTCGGTGGTCGGTGACGACGTCACGTACATCGTCACCCGGAACATCAACTTCACGAACGTCTGCTACACGGGCTGCCGTTTCTGCGCGTTCGCCCAGCGCCGCACGGACGCCGACGCGTACACGCTCTCACTGGAGCAGGTCGCGGACCGCGCGCAGCAGGCGTGGGACGTGGGCGCGGTGGAGGTGTGCATGCAGGGCGGGATCCACCCCGACCTGCCCGGCACGGCCTACTTCGACATCGCGAAGGCGGTGAAGTCCCGGACCCCCGGCATGCACGTCCACGCGTTCTCCCCGATGGAGGTGGTGAACGGCGCGACGCGCACCGGCCTGTCGATCCGTGAGTGGCTGACGGCGGCGAAGGAGGCGGGCCTGGACACGATCCCCGGCACGGCGGCCGAGATCCTGGACGACGAGGTCCGCTGGGTCCTGACGAAGGGCAAGCTGCCGACCGCGACGTGGATCGAGGTGGTCACGACCGCACACGAGGTGGGCATCCGCTCGTCGTCGACGATGATGTACGGCCACGTCGACCAGCCCCGCCACTGGCTCGGCCACCTGCGCACCCTGTCCCGCATCCAGCAACAGACCGGCGGCTTCACCGAGTTCGTCACGCTCCCCTTCATCCACACCAACGCGCCCGTGTACCTGGCGGGCATCTCCCGCCCCGGCCCCACCATGCGGGACAACCGCGCGGTGACGGCGATGGCACGCCTCCTCCTGCACCCCCACATCCCCAACATCCAGACCAGCTGGGTGAAACTGGGTACGGAGGGCGCGGCGGAGATGCTCCGCTCCGGCGCCAACGACCTGGGCGGCACGCTGATGGAGGAGACGATCTCGCGGATGGCGGGCTCGTCGTACGGCTCGTACAAGTCCGTCAAGGACCTGATCGCGGTGGCGGAGGCGGCGGGGCGCCCGGCGAAGCCGCGCACGACGTTGTACGGCGAGGTCTCCGAGGAACGGCAGCGGGCGGCGGCTGCTTCGGACGGTCATCTGCCGGAGTTGCTGCCGGTTTTGGACTGAGGGGTTCGGCCGGAAGGTGGTTCCCCCAAGCCGGACGGCCCTACACCTTGACGACCTCTACCGCAGGGCCGCAGAGGAGCGTCAGGTCCTCGGGGTCGGAAGTAAGGACAGTGACCGGCTGAAGCGCGGTGCGGGCGATGACGGCGAAGGCGGCGTCGATGGCGTATTTGTGGCCGTGGAGGTGGTGGCTGCGCAGGAGGGTGGCGGCCTGGTCGGTGATCTCTTTGGTGACGTCGTGTACGTCAATGCGGGAGAGGACCCACTTGATGCGGGCGGGGTGGATGCGGTCATAGTCGGCTTCAAGGGTGGTCATGGCGCTTGTGGCCACGCGGATGCCCTCTTCCGATGCCGCTTGGACCAGAGCCATGACGGCGCGGTCCTTGCGGTAGAGCTTCGGGAGGCCTTCGCTGTCGAGCAGCAGGGTGCCAGGCATCAGGCGGCTGCTCCGCCGGCCTGCCGGTGGTCATGGCGCAGCATGGCGCGGGCGGCCTCGACCTCCTCGCGGGTGAGCTCGTCATTGTCGGTGGCAAAGTCGGCGACGATCTCCCTGAGTTTGTCCATGGCGACCCGCTGTTCGAGGGCTTCGGCGACGTAGGAGGAGAAACCACCGGGCCCGACGTGAGCGCGTACGGCTTCGGCGAGGTCCTCGGGCAGGCTGATCGAATACTTTTTACTACCGCTCATGGTGTCGATGCTACCAGTGGTAGTAGAGGCCGGGCGGTAGTCAGGGACAGATCCGGGTTCTGGCCGGGGCGTTCCCTGATGGGTGTGAAGCTGTGGTGGGACAGCCTCATGGGCATGACCTTCAAGCCCTCCTTCTCCGACCGCACGACGGCTACCGAGAGGCTCCGTCGTAAGCGGGTGCCGCTGGCGGCCCACGCCATGAGTGCGTCTACGTCTGCAATGTCACTTGGTACGGCTGACAGCGCACGTTGACTGCTCAGAGCTGATCGCTCGGTCACGCTCCCCTTACTTTTCGGCGCCCTGAACCCACCGTTCCCGTTCGATTACAGTGCTGGACTGGTACCGAGCGGTAGGCGAGAGGAGGGCGTGGTGGCTGTGACAGCGAATGCCATCTGGGGACGCACCGAACAGCAGGACTTCCGTAGCCGGGTGCGCGGGACGCTGCTCGGCGCGGCCGTCGGCGACGCGCTCGGCGCTCCTCTCGACGGCCTCTCCCTGACGGAGATCCAGGAGGCGTACGGGGCCGAGGGCCTCACCGACCTCGCCCCCGCCTACGGAAGACGCGGCGCCGTCACCCAGCTCACCCAGCTCAGCCTCTTCTCCGTCGACGGGCTCATACGCGCCCAGGTCCGCCGTGACACCGGTGCCTGGCATCCGCCGACCGACCTCCACCGGGCGTATCTGCGCTGGGCGGCCACCCAACGGGACTGGGGGCCCGACGAGCGCCGCAAGGACGACGGCTGGCTGGCCCGCGAGGAGTGGCTGTACGCCCGCCGCTCCCCGGCCCGCGCCTGTCTGACCGGTCTCGGCGACGACACCATGGGTACGCCGACGGCACCCAAGAACCCCGGCGAGGCAGGGCCCGAGGCGGCCGCGCGCTCCGCGCCCTTCGGGCTGCTCGTCGGCTGGGAACCGCAGCTCGTGCTTCAGCTCGCGATGGAGTGCGCCGCGCAGACTCACGGGCATCCCACGGCGTACTTCACGGCGGGCGCGTACGCGGTCGTCGTGCACGCACTGGCGCGCGGCGAGACCCTGGACACCGGCGTGCAGCGCGCCCTCGCCCTGCTCGCCCCCCAGCCGGGACAGCAGCCGGTCTCCGACGCGTTGCAGCATGCGCTGGGCGCGGTGCGGCAAGGGATGCCCACACCGGCACGCATCGAGGAACTGGCCGGAAGCGGTACGGCGGAGGGCGTGCTGGCCGTCGCCGTGTACTGCGCGCTGGTGGGGGAGGACATGCGGCACGGGCTGTGCCTCGCCGTGAACCACGGCGGGCCCTCGGGGGCCGCGGGTGCGCTGACCGGGGGGCTGTTGGGCGCCCTGCACGGCGAGACGGCCCTCCCGCCGGCCTGGTTGGCCGAGCTGGAGGGCCGTCCCACGATGCTGGTGGTTGCGGACGACTTCGCGATGGAGATGACGCAAGGCGCGGCGCTGCATGGCCCTACGGGGTCTGCGCCGGGGTGGTTGGCGCGGTATCCCCGGGCATAGGGGCCGTCCTGGGGGCTGCGCCCCCAGACCCCCCTTCGGCCTTGACGGCCTCGTCCTCAAACTCCCCCAAGCTCTTCGAGCAGGGGGGACCCCCAGATGGGCTGGTTGTTCCTGGGCCGGGCTGAAATCGGCTCCTACACGCTGGAAGCGTCCGGAGTTTGCACAGCCGCCGACGCCCCGTCGTCGTCCGTGTTCAGCTTCTCGATGATCGCGTCCCTCTCCGGTGTGTCCTCCGGCTTCACCAGGCCGATCAGGACGTACAGGGTCAGTGAGATCACCATCGGCAGTGCCACCTGGTACTCCAGCTTCACGTCCGTGCGCTGGGAGAAGTCCAGGTGGTAGTTGACGAAGAAGAACGCCAGCAGACCGGCCGCCCAGCTGGTCAGTGCGGCCGTCGGGCCGGACCGGCGGAACGGGCGCAGCAGGCCCAGGATGAACGGGATCGCGATCGGGCCCATCAGACCGGCCACCCACTTGATGACCACCGTGATGATGTCCTTGAAGGTGGGGGAGTTGACCTGCGTGGCCACGGCCATGGAGAGGCCGAGGAAGGCCACCGTCGTCACCCGCCCCGCGATCAGGCCCGCCCGCGTGTTCCATGCCCGCGCCGCCTTCGACAGCACCGGCGCCACGTCCCGGGTGAACACCGCCGCGATCGCGTTCGCGTCGGAGGAGCACATGGCCATCGTGTGCGAGAAGAAGCCCACGACCACCAGGCCCAACAGGCCGTGCGGCAGCAGCTGTTCGGTCATCAGGCCGTACGCGTCCGAGCCGTCCGGCTTCTTCGCGGTGACCAGGAGCGGCGACAGCCACATGGGGATGAAGAGGATGACCGGCCACACGAACCACAGGCCCGCCGACAGCACGGCGGACCGCGTCGCTTGCTTCCCGCTGCCCGTCGCCATGTAGCGCTGGGCCTGGTTCCACATGCCGCCGTTGTACTCGAACAGCTTGATGAACAGGTACGCGATGAAGAAGACCGTCAGGTACGGGCCCGCGAAGCCGTCCCCGTGACCGTCCAGCTTCGGCGAGTCCAGCGCCTTGGACAGACCGCCCTGGTCGGAGATCTTGTTCAGCGCGATGACCAGCATGGTCAGGCCCGCCAGCAACTGGATGACGAACTGGCCCAGTTCGGTCAGCGCGTCCGCCCACAGGCCGCCGATCGTGCAGTACACCGCCGTGATGCCGCCGGTGATGATGATGCCCTGGGTGAGCGTGACCCCGGTGAAGACGCTGAGCAGCGTTGCGATCGCCGCCCACTTCGCGCCCACGTCCACGATCTTCAGCAGGATGCCGGACCAGGCCAGTGCCTGCTGGGTGGGCACGTTGTAGCGGTCCTTCAGGTACTCCAGCGGCGAGGCCATGTGCAGCCGGGAGCGCAGCCGGTTCAGGCGCGGGGCGAACAGCTTCGCGCCGATCAGCACGCCGATGGCGATGGGCAGGGCCCAGGTGACGTAGGACGTGATGCCGTAGGTGTAGGCGATGCCGGCGTACCCGGTGAACATCACCGCGCTGTAGCCCGACATGTGATGCGAGATGCCGGACAGCCACCACGGCATCCTGCCGCCCGCGGTGAAGAAGTCGCTGACGTTGTCGACGCGCTTGTGGGACCAGACACCGATCGCGGTCATCACGCCGAAGTACGCGATCAGGACGGCCCAGTCGAGACCGTTCATGCGCCTCTCCCTCCCTGTCGGACTGCCCGCTCATGGTGGGTTCGGCGCCATGGGCACGACAACAGCCGTACGGGTCAAGGGAGGGTAAAATCGTTCTGCAACATGGAGTGTGTTCACATCCTTGACCGTATGTGCGCTCAAGTCACCGCATCAGCTCCCCGGCGTTCACGAGCAGGGACTGCCCCGTGATCGCCCGCGCCCGGTCGGAGGCCAGGAAGACCGCGGCGTCCGCCACGTCGCCGTCCGTGGCCAGTTCGGGCAACGCCATCCGGTCCGTCAGGCGCTGCTTCACCTCCGCCTCCGGAACGCCCTCGGTGTGCGCGGTGAACTGCACGTACGCCTCGACGGGCGGGCCCCACATCCAACCGGGCAGCACGGTGTTGACCCGGATCCGGTACGTGCCCAGTTCCCGCGCCAGCGAGTACATCGCGCTGGTCAGCGCCCCCTTCGACGCCGCGTACGCCGCCTGCCGCACCTGGGAGGGGGCGGCCACCGACGACTGCGTTCCGATGAAGACCACCGAGCCGCCGCACGCCTTCAGGGCCGGCAGGCAGGCCCGCGTCATCCGCAGGGTGCCCAGCAGATTCACGTCGATGACCGACTGCCAGGTGGCGAAGTCCGCGTCCTGAAGGCCGCCGAAGTAGCTGTCCCAGGCGGCGACGTGGACCACCGCGTCGATCCGCCCGAACCGCTCCAGTGCCAGCGCCGCGAGCGCGTCGCACTGCGTCTCGTCGGTGATGTCCGTCGCCCGGTACGCCGTGTGCGCGCCGTCCGGATCGAGTTCGGCGGCGGACTTGGCGAGGTTCACCTCCGTGCGCGCCCCGAGCACCGCGTTGCCGCCGTCGCGCACCACGGCCGCCGCGACCTGGTGCCCGAGCCCGGCGCCGACCCCCGACACGACGACGGTCTTGCCCTGGAGCAGTGACATCGAGCACCTCCGGGATCTGGCGCATTGTCTGACGGAGCGTCAGAGTATGGGCGACCGGCGGAGGAAGGAAGGGGAACGGCATGGGTGAGGACACGCACAGCGAGGTGTACGCGGAACTGGCCGCGGTGGGCCCCTACGGCGTCCATCCGGGCCATGCCCTGATCACCATGGTGGAACCGCATCCGGGGCACGAGTACGCCTACAACCGCTGGTACGAGGACGACCACTACTACGCGGGCGCCATGGCCATGCCGTGGATGTACGCGGGCCGCCGCTGGGTCGCCACCCGGGATCTGCAACTTCTGCGCTACCCGGAGAAGTCGGCCATCGCGCAGCCCGTGACGGCCGGGTGCTACATCTCCACGTACTGGATCACGGACGGCCGCTACGACGACCACATGCGCTGGACGGTCGCCATCAACAGGCGCCTCAACCGCGACGCCCGGGTCTACCAGGACCGTACGCACGTCTTCACGGCGTTCCAGGACCGTGAGGCGACGGTGTACCGGGACGGGGCGGCGGGCCCGCGCGACTTCCACGCGCTGGACCACCCGTACGCGGGCCTGGTTCTGGAGGTCATCGACGCGGAAGGCCCCGACGAGCGCGCCGAATTGGTCGAGTGGCTGCGCACCCGCCACCTGCCGAGGCGTCTCGCCGGCTCTCCCGCGGCCATGGTCACCCTCTTCCGCCCGACCCCGCTGCCCGGCGACCGTATGACGTACGTGAAGCAGGTGGAGGGCGTGGACACGCGCCTGACCCTGCTGTGGTTCCTG
The DNA here is from genome assembly GCF_031583065.1 of Streptomyces sp. CGMCC 4.7035. GTDB lineage: Bacteria > Actinomycetota > Actinomycetes > Streptomycetales > Streptomycetaceae > Streptomyces > Streptomyces yaanensis. Next base: position 7,508,314 of record NZ_CP134053.1, on the reverse strand, counting down.
GAAGCGGACCCGAGGGAGTGCTGGGAGGACCACTTCACGGGGCTGGACGGGGCGGTGGCGGAAGGGGGACTGGGGAGGGTGGAGCTGGTGGCGCCGTTCATTCCCACGGTGCCGGGGACGGACCGCTACGTGGACCGGCTCCGTTGAGGCCCCGGGCGCTACGGACCCCGAGGCGAACCGAGCCCCGATGCAAAGCAAACAGCCCCCTCGGCCGGGACGGCGGGCCAGTCGAGAGGGCTATGGCGGTGTTGCTGATGCGGCCGTTACGCCTTGACCGAGGCCACGAAGGCGTTCCACGCACCGGCGGGGAAGGCCAGAACGGGACCCTCGGGAACCTTGGAGTCGCGAACGGCGAGTGCCTCCGTGGTGGGCGACTTGACCTCGACGCAGGCGCCGTTGCCCGCCGAATACGACGACTTGGTCCACGTGTCCGTGGCTCCCTGCAGAACTGCCATGTTCACTCCAGTAGCGAGTTGCTGACTTGCTGTCATCGCGTGGCGGACGCCGATCGGTGTCCGCGACGCGATTCGCGCCAACTTCTTTGACTGATGGCGAGATCGAAGCTACTCGGCAACATCGCTGCCTGGAGGAGTCGTTCACTCAACCGGATGGCATATTCCAGTGGAGCCTTCCGCCCAAAGGTTTCGCTGGTGTAAGATCCGGCGCCCCGCCGCTCGGAAGGTGCGGATGGCACGGACGGCACGGAAGGCACGGAAGGCGCAGAGCCTCAACGTGCGAAATCCTTGGCCACGTCCGCGATGAACTTCCGGGACTGATCCACATTCAGTGCCTGAGCCCGCAGGTGCTCGTACATCACGGCGTACTTCTGCACATCGTGCGCTTTTTCCAGGTACAGGTCACTGGTGACGCCTTCCAGGTACACCACGCTGGAGTCGGCCGCGTCGGAGAACTCGAGAATCGCGTACTGGCCGTTGAGCCCCGGGTGTGCCCCCACCTCGAACGGCAGCACCTGCACGGTGACGTGCGGGAGTTGGGACATCTCCACGAGGTGCTCCAGCTGCTCCCGCATCACGAGGTTGTTGCCCACCACGCGGCGCAGCGCGGCCTCGTCCAGGACCACCCACAGCCGCAGCGGGTTGTTCTCGGCGTCGATACGTTCCTGGCGCCGCAACCGGACCTGGACGCGCTTGTCGATGTCCGTGGACGACGTCTCGGGCAGCGCCCCCTGAATGAGCGCTTCGGCATAGGAGCGGGTCTGCAACAGGCCAGTGATGATCTGCGGTTCGTACACCCGCAGCGACTCCGCGTCGGTCTCCAGGCCGATGTAGACGCTGTAGGGGATGTCCCCGAACGTGTGCCACCAGCCCTGCTGGCGGGAGTCCCGGGCCATCTCCATCAGGGACTCGACGACACGCTGGTCCTCGACCTCGTAGACCCCGCACAGGTCGCGGACGTCGCGCTGGCTGATGCTGCGGCGGCCGTTCTCCAGGCGGCTGATCTTGGACTGCGAGACGAGCAGTCGTTCGGCGACCTCTTCGGCCGTCATGCCCTTGATCTCGCGAAGCCGGCGCAACTCCTGGCCCAGCCGGCGTCGCCGGACGGTGGGATTGACATTGGACGCCACGGACGTGCACCTCCGGCTGCTGCCTCTACTTTGCGTATCTGCCGTTGAGCAGATTGCCACCAAGGTGCTTCCTACCGCTGGGAAACAGCGGATATGCGCTGCCCGCGGAGAATGCCGAGCGGAGAACGCGTACGCCGACGGCTCGGCTCGCGCACGGCGCGCGCACGCGGCCGCGCGGGGCGGTGAGGCCGTGTCGTCGTCCGGACGTACGGTCTCATCGCCCCGCGCGGACAGGCGGCTCCCGAACCGGTCCTGGGGACTGGCCCTTTGTGGCTCGTTCGCTGCGGTGCCGGTTGTGCGTGCTCGGGTCGTACGGTGCCCGCTGTACCGATCCTGCTGGTTCAGCCGGTCGTCCTGCCGTGGTCCTGCCGTGGTCCTGCCGGGCCGTGGGACTGCCGGGCCGGGGGACCGCGGCTCAGTGGGCCACGACGCGCGCCATGGAGCCGCGGCGCGGCTGCATCGGAACACCGCGGGCGGGTTCCGCTGCGGGCCTGGCTCCGGCGGCCTGGCGGCCGGCGGGGGCCGGGCTGCGGCGCGGCTGTGCGGCCACGCCGTTCTGGACGTCCATCACGGCGTGCGCCACGAGGCCGCCCATGGGGTCGTGCCTGATCAGATCCCGCAGCCGGGAACGGGACGAGCGTCCCTCGTTGCCCGGATACAGGTGCTTGCCGAGGCCGACCGCGTGCGCCAGTGCGGCGAGCGCCGCGGTCCGCGGGTCCGGCGGAACGCCGGTGCGGATCGCGGAATCCAGCCGGGAACGGATCTCCCGGCTGATGGCGGTGTCCGTCGCCTGGTAACGAGTCGTCGGCAGCACTCCGCACATCTGGCCCGGTACGGCGGCAACCATGCCGCACCGCTCCAGATGCGAGAGGTAGGTCTGGCGTAGCCCGAGACGCGGCCCGCCGATCCAGTGGACGGCCCGTACGGGAGCGCCGCGCCTACGCAGCAACTCCAACGCGCAATCCAGAGTTGGATCTCCAGTCGGCCGTGGTGCCACCACGGCGATACGATCCCCGTCTGGGGCTATCCGTCCGGCCAGCGCCAGCTCCACTAGCTGTGCTCCGGCCAGGCCGAGGTCGAGCGACTGCGGCTGCGCAGTGGTACCCGTGGCCGGGTCCAATGCCAGCAGCAGAAGCTCTTCCGGAAGTGTTCTGCGGCTCCTGCCCATCCATGCCTCCCCGCGTGGATGAATGACAGGGTGACCCCTCTCACATTGGTCTGTCGAGAGCACGTGACCGGAATGTAGTGGAACCGGCAGGTATGTCGTTCTCGTCTGGCCCTGTGGTGAAGGCCTCACACAGGACACTGGTACATGGTTCGGACAGCGGCGTCCGGGCGGCGGTTCACGGTTGGGCAAGGCGCGCGAGTGGGTGCGTGCCACGAGGAGGAGGCATCGGTGGCGGGCGAGTCCCCCGACAGGTCGAATCAGCACGGGTCGTCGGCGGAACCGACGTCGGGGAGCGGGACTTCGGTTCCCGGTCCGGCCGCGGCCGACCGTGACCCCCGGCTCGCGATGACCGGCGAGAAGGTGCGGGTCGACCAGGCGACGGCGGTGTTCTCCACGCGGGCGCTGCGTGACTCCGCCGGTTCGGCCGTGGCCGAGGCCGGTGCGGGGTCCGGGAGCGGCGCGAGGCGCGGGAACGGCGTGGGGGGCGACGAGCAGAGGCGTGCCACGCTGGCTTCCTGGGTACGGACTGCGGACGAGAGCGAAACCGAGAACGAGAGCGAAACCGAGAGCGGGGCCGGGGCCGAGGGCGAGGCTGAGGGCGCGTCGGAGGCGGAGTCCGGGCGCGAGCCGGAGGACGTGGCCGAGGACGCCGAGAGCGAGGGTGCCGGGGCCGAGTCGGGCGACGGTGTCGCGCCGGGTTCCGGGGACGAGTCGGGTGCCGGGTCCAAGGCGGGCGCGGCGGGCGGGACTTCCGAGGGTGTGCCCTCCGACGATGCGCCGTCCGGCGATGCGGAGGACGAGCCCACCGGGAAGGCGGTGCGCGAGTCGTCCGAGAAGGCCGCGGAGGAGCCCGTGGAGCGGTCCTCCGAGGGGGCCGCGAAGGGCGAGGAGCCCGGCGGGGAGAACGCCGCTGAGGGCGAGGGCGCGGGTGCGGCCGCCACGAAGGCCGCTTCCGCCTCCGAGGGCAAGGCGGGGAAGGAAGGCGGCTCCGTCGCCGACGCCGCGGACGAGCAGGTGCCGGAGGCCGGCGCCAAGTCGGCGGCCGAGGATGCCTCCGAGGCGAAGGCCGCTGCCAAGGCCGAGGGCAGGGACGCCCCCAAGGCCGAGGACAAGAGCAAGAAGGACGCCCCCGAGGCCGACGAGAAGGGCGAGGAGGACGCCCCCGAGGCCGAGTCCAAGACCGAGGGCACCCCCAAGGCCGAAGGCAAGGACGGCTCCAAGGGCGAGACCGAGGCCGTGGAAGGCTCCACCGCCCCCAAGTCCCCCGTGGACCAGCCCACCGCCGTCTTCAAGGCCATGCGGCGGCCGGCCGTGGACCAGCCCACGACCATGCTCAAGTTCGGCGGCGCCAAGAAGTCCGACACGCCCACCGGCAAGGCGGATTCGGACACGGCGGCCGAGTCGCCCACGTCGAATGCCGAAAAGGCGGACGAGGCGGGCAAGGAAGACGAGACGGTCAAGGCGGCCGAGACGGGCAAGGCGGCCGAGGCGGACAAGTCCGGCGAGCAGCCTGCCGACAAGCGGCCTGCCGACAAGGAGCCGGCCGACAAGGAGCCGGCCGACAAGCAGCCCGCCGACAAGCGGCCCGCTCCGGCCGTGGACCAGCCCACGACCATGCTCAAGCTCGGCGATGCCAAGCCGTCCGGCAAGTCCGGGAACAAGGCTGCCGCCAAGCCGAGCTGGGTGACGGCCGACGAGCCGGACGCCCCCACGTCCGATAAGCCGGACGGGTCCGACAAGTCAGGCAAGTCCGACACCGCGGACAAGCCCAAGCCCACCACCCCTGGCGCCAAGTCCTCCGCCGAGCCGGCCGCCGAGCCCGACTCCGAACGCACCAGCAGGTTCGTCGCGCTGAAGCCGCTGGACGAGCCGAGGTCCGCCGTCCCCGCCGCCGACGCGACCGCCGCGCTGCCTCAGGTCGGCCCCGAGCGCACCACGCAGCAGCCGCTGCCGCCGAAGCCGCCGCTGGACCTGCTCGCCGAGCTGACGAACACCCCGCCGCCCCCGGAGACGGCGCTGCGCACGGCCGTCCGCCGGATAAAGATCTGGACCCCGCTGGCGATCCTGCTGGTGATCGTCTTTGCGGTCGTACAGTCGGTGCGCCCGCTGCCCTCTCCCAAGCTCGACCTCACCGCCAAGGCCACCTACACGTTCGAAGGCGGCAAGGCGTCCATCCCGTGGCCGTCGAAGGGGCAGGGCGCTCTCGATGTCCAGGGCGTCGGTTCCTTCGGCTCGTCCGGCGAGCAGAAGCCCCAGCCGATCGCCAGCGTCGCCAAGGTCATGACCACGTACCTGATCCTGCGTGACCACCCGTTCAAGAGCGGCGCGGGCGCGAAGATCAAGGTCGACCAGAAGGCCGAGAAGCAGTCGGACGCGGGCGACGAGTCCACGGTCAACGTGCGCGCGGGCGACACCATCACCGAGAAGGAGGCCCTGGAGGGCGTTCTGATCGCTTCCGCGAACAACGTGGCCCGACTGCTCGCACGTTGGGACGCCGGTTCCGAGAAGGCGTTCGTGAGCAAGATGAACGCCGCCGCCAAGGACCTCGGCATGACCGACACGACGTACACGGACCCCTCGGGTCTGGAGAAGACGACGGTCAGCACGGCCGTGGACCAGGTGAAGCTCGCGAAGGCCGCGATGAAGGACGAGACCTTCCGTGAGATCGCCCGCATGATGGAGTACACCGACTACAAGGGCGACAAGCACCCCAACTGGAACCACCTGGTCGGCTCCAACAACGTCATCGGCATCAAGACCGGCACCACGACCGCGGCCGGCGGCAACCTCGTCTTCGCGGCGACCAAGAAGGTCGGCGGTGAGGACAGGACCATCATCGGCGCGGTCGTCGGCCAGGGCCCCAAGAACAACAGCATCCTCGAGGGGGCCCTGGACGCGGGTGACAAGCTGATCCGCGCCGGGCAGGCCGCGCTGAAGTCGGCGACGATCCTGAAGAAGGGCGACGTCGTCGGGTACGTCGACGACGGCCTCGGCGGCCGTACGCCGGTCGTGGTCACCAAGGACGTCACGGCCGTCGGCTGGGCCGGCCTCGACGTGCAACTGTCCTTCATCTCGAACGACCTGCCGCATTCCGCGAAGGCCGGCACCGAGGTGGGCACGCTCACCGTGGGTGACGGTGAGGGTGGCGTGAGCGGCGCGGTGAGGGTGCCGGTCGCTCTTCAGAAGGATCTCGTCGAGCCGGGCTTCAAGGACAAGCTGACCCGTCTGGGCTGACCGGAAACGCAGGCCGGCCGCCGTCCCCCGCGGAGGACGGCGGCCGGCCCGCGTGTTGCAGGGACAGCGGCCGGCCCGCGTGTGCAGGGACAATGGCCGGTTCGCGTGCGCAGGACGGCGACCGGCCCGTGCGTACGAAGACGGCCCGGACCAGCGGGCCGCCACCCTCCTGGGGCCTGCACGGTGGCGGCGTCCGCGCTGCGTGCTAGCGTCCGGAAAGGGACATGGCGTTGGACGGCGGCTTCCGGTGGCGAGTCGGCGCCACGGCGACTACGAGAAACACGGGGAGTGCCTTCAGGTGGCCACAGCGGAGCCGACACACGCTGACGACGCCGATCCGGGCCGTTCCCCGGACGGGGCACCGGCCCCGCGAATACCGCGCGGCGCACCCACCGCGGAGCCCCGCCTCCGCGCCCTGATGACCCGGCTGGCGTCCTCCCGCGGCGCGGACCTGGCCCGCCGCCACCCGGTCCTCGCGGTCACGGCCCTCGCCGGGGCACTGCACCTCATTTGGTTCTTCACTTTCGCGAACAGCGGCGGCGACCTCGCGGCGCAGGACGCGTGGGCGGAGTTCGTGGGACGGCACCCGGACTCGGCGTACAACCTCGCCTGGTACGGCGGCATGCACCCGGTGTCGTACAGCGTGGTGTCGCCGTATCTGATGTCGCTCCTCGGCGTCCGTACGACGATGATGATCGCGGGGACGATCTCGGCCGGGCTGCTGATGCTGGTCCTCATCCGCAGTCGTGCGGTGCGCGAACCGTGGTGGCCGGTCCTGGCCGGGGTGTTCGCGCTGCTGTGCAACGCCATCTCCGGGCGCGTGACGTTCGCTCTGGGGACGGCCTTCGCGCTGGGCGCGACGGCGGTCGTCTTCTGCTGGCCCTACCGCTGGCGCTACAAACGCTGGGCGAAGGCGCTGTGCGCCGCGCCGCTGGCCGCGCTGGCCACGATGTCGTCCCCGGTGGCGGGTCTGTTCGTCGGCCTGATCGCGGTGGCGCTGTTCCTCCAGAAGCGCCGCCCGGGTGCGTGGGCGCTGGGCCTGGCACCGGCCGCGGTGGTCGGGGTGTCGGCCTGGCTGTTCCCGTTCTCCGGTACCCAGCCGATGACGTGGGGGTCGGTGATCCTGCCCTTCCTCTACTCCGTCCTGGTCTACTTCCTGGTCCCGACGGAGTGGAAGACGGTACGGATCACGGCGGCGGTGTACGGACTCTCCGTGCTCCTCGTCTGGCTGATCAGCTCCCAGATCGGCTCGAACATCACACGGCTCGCGATGCTGTTCGCGGGGGTGGTGCTGGTCGCGGCGCTGCCGTTCACGGTGCCGCACAGCCGGAAGTGGTACGCCGCCGTCCTCGCGCTCATCAGCTTCGCCGGCTGGCTCGGCTTCAAGACCGTCGACGACATCATCCACACGACCCCGGCGGCGTCCTGGGCGCGCGAGCTGGCACCGCTGGTCAACCAGCTCCAGGTGGTGGGCGCGGAGAAGGGCCGAGTGGAGGTCGTCCCCGCCCGCTCGCACCGCGAGGCGTCGGCGCTGGCCCCGTACGTGAACCTGGCCCGCGGCTGGAACCGGCAGGCCGACATGGAGCGCAACCCGCTCTTCTACGACGACACGCTCAACTCCGCCAATTACCACTCCTGGCTCCAGCGCTGGGCGGTGCACTACGTGGTGCTGCCGAAGGGGGAGCCGGACGGGGACGGCGGCCAACGCGAACGCCAGCTCGTCCAGCGGGGCATGCCGTATCTGAGGCAGATCTGGGGCGACGCGAACTGGCAGCTGTTCGCGGTGACCGACCCCACTCCGCTGGCGGACCCGCCGGCGGTCGTCGACCGGGCGGACCAGGGCGAACTGACGATCCAGGTGAAGAAGGCGGGTCGCGTCCTCATCCGCATCCCGTACTCGCCGTGGCTGGGCCTGGTCGACGCGCAGGGCAAGGGAGTCAAACCGCCCCAGGAGACGGAGGCGTCCAAGCACCGCGAGGAGGGCACGCCGAAGACGTACGACAACCTCAACGGCTGCCTGATGGAAGCGCCCGAGGACGCGTCGGGCGACAAGTGGACGGAACTGCTGGCCCCGTCCCCGGGCACGTACCACTTGGGGGCGCCGTACCAGCTGCCGCGGGGGACTCCTTGTCCGGAAGAGCTGAGGTAATACAAAGCCCGTCTGGGGGTCCCCCCTGCTCGAAGAGCTTGGGGGAGATTGAGGACGAGGCCGTCAAGGCCGAAGGGGGGTCTGGGGGCGCAGCCCCCAGGGACGGGGAAGGGCAGGGGCGGCGGGGGCGAAAACCCGCGGCCCCTACCCGGCGGCTCACTTCACAGGGAACGCCACATCACACACCACGTCCTCCGGCCCGGCCGCATCCCAGTCCGCGAAGTACACCTCCCGGCAGGGCCCCGCATACTCCAGCCCTCGCTCCGCGATCCACGCCTCCACCGCCTCGAACGCCGCCAGGATCTGCGGCTGCGCCACCTGCGCCTTGGTGATCCGCGTGTACGCGAGCCGCTGCGCCGGTGAGACCCGCACCCGTGTCTCCCACGCCCGCCCCCGTCCCTCGGCCCACACCCGTGCCGCCGCCTCGTCGGCCACCGGCACACACGCCTCCGCCGGGCCGTCGCTCTCCTGTGTCACCTCCGCGTGGTAGACGACGAACGGCGACGCGGTCACCCCGCCGCACTCCTTCGCCGCCTCCTCGAGACGCCCCAGCGACGCGCCGATCCACGCCGGCAGTTCGTCCACCAGCGTGTGCCGTGTCTCGGTGATCAGCACCTGCTCCGGCACGTCCACCGTCTCGACCACGAACTTCCCGTACATCTCGGAGCTCCTCCCCGACAGTCGTCCACGGAGGTACTCGGCGAGGGCCCGCTGCGCGGCGATCCGTTCCTCGACGCCGGCCCAGTAGTCGGCGAGGAGCGCGGACGCCCGTACGCCGTCCGACTCGTGCGCCGTCACCACGTCGGCGATCCGCGCGAGCGGCATGTCGAGTTGGCGCAGCAGTGCGACCGTACGGGCACGTTCGATCTGGTCGGCCCGGTAGTAGCGGTAGCCGCTCGCCTCGTCGACGTACGCGGGCGCCAGCAGCCCCAGCCGGTCGTACAGCCGCAGTGCCTTCGGCGACAGCCGCGAGCGGGCGGCGAACGCGCCGATGGTGAGCAGATCGTCGTTCACCCTGCCATCCTCCGTCACCGGACGCCTTCCGCCCGGTGACGAGGACGCTCCACCCTGCCCCAGGGGCAGGGTCAACCGCGTACGCCGGCCCGTGGCCGACCGCGCGTCTCGACCCTCAGGCGATCGTCAGGCGATCGCCTTCTCCACTGCCGCCAGCACCTCGGCCGACTCCGGCTCCGTCTGCGGCGAGAACCGGGCCACGACCTGCCCGTCCTTCCCGACCAGGAACTTCTCGAAGTTCCAGCGGATGTCCCCGCTGTGCCCCTCGGCGTCCGCGAAACCGACGAGACCGTCGTACAGCGCGTGCCGCCCGTCGCCGTTCACTTCGATCTTCTCGGTCATCGGGAAGGTCACGCCGTACGTCGCCGAGCAGAACTCCGCGATCTCCTCGGCGCTCCCGGGCTCCTGCCCGAGGAACTGGTTGCAGGGCACGCCGAGCACGGTGAAGCCCAGCGGCGCGTACCGCTCCTGGAGCCGCTCCAGGCCCGCGTACTGCGGGGTCAGCCCGCACTTGGAGGCCACGTTCACCACGAGGACGGCCTTGCCCGCGTACTGGGACAGGTCCGCGGAACCGCCCTCAAGGGCGCCGATCTCGACGTCGAGGATGTTGTCTGTAGTCGTCATGAAGCGGATGCTAACTCCGCTTCATGACGTTTCCCGACGTGCCCGTCAGCCCTGCCGCTGCGCTGTGACGAGCACCTCACCGGCGGCCGTACGGGAATACAGCACCGACCGTCCCGCCCGCCGCCGCTCCACCAGTCGTGCGTCCAGCAGCACCTTGAGGTGCCGCCCGACCGAGCCGAGCCCCTGTCCGGTCACGGCGACCAACTGGCTCGTGCTCATGGGGGAGTCGAGGAGGACGAGGACCCCCGCCCGGGCCGGCCCGAGCAGCGCGCCGAGGCTCGCCGGCACCGCCGTGCGCGGCCCCTGGGCCAGCACGCCCGCGCACGGGTAGATGACGGCGTACCGGTCGGGTTCCTCCCAGGACACCCAGCCGGTCTGGGGGGTGACGGGGACGAAGAGCAGCTCGGCGCCGGAGATCTCGCGCGGCGGGTACTCGTGGAGGTTGATCTGGAGCCGGTTGCCGCCGAGCCAGCGCGTCCGGCCCGGTCGCAGGGTGTCCACCGCGGCCGCCCAGCCGCCCCGGCTGAGCTGCGCGGTCCGCGCGACCACATCCGCCTCCAGGATGCGCCGTCGCCGGTCCCAGTACGGTCGTACGGTCTCCGTCCACACGTAGGTGAGCAGATCGGCGGCGCGGGCGGGCAGGTCGTCGCGGTCCAGGCGGGCGGGGAGCGGGCCGCGCAGCGAGACGGTGAGATGGGCGCGGGCCGCGTCAGGGCAGGCCGCGCGGATGCGGGCGACGCCCTCCTCGAAGCTCTCCCCGTCCCTCGGGGTGGGGGTGAGGAAGTCGGCGATCCACTCCTTCCCGAGCCCGCTGCGGACGAGCAGCGCGGTCACGGGATCGGCGGCCAGCCGTCGGCGGTAGGCGGACAGATGGGCGTCGAGCCAGGCCCGTTCCCCGGGGTGGGAGGCGGCGGACGCGTGCAGCAGCTTCAAGCTCGCGAAGACCTCGGCGAGCGGCGAGAGCACGAACCGGCTCCCGGCGAGGGTGTCGGCGTTGAGGTACCAGAGGCCCATGGTCGTACGCCCTCTCCCGGCGGGGCAGATGTTTCGCGTGTGCGCGAAACAATAACGACCCCTCTCGGCGCCTGCTCAGACTCCGCCCATGCGCAGCTACTCCGACCTCTTCCGCACCCGGGAGTTCACCCCGCTGTTCCTGTCCACCTCGCTCCAGACGGCCGCCTCCACGGTCGGCGGCCTGGCGCTCGGCACGCTGGTGTACCGGGCCACCGACTCGCCCCTGCTCTCCGCGGTGAGCATGTTCGGTCCGCAGCTGGCGCAGGTCGTGGGCGCGACGACGCTGCTGTCGGCGGCGGACCGGCTGCCGCCGCGCGCGACGCTGACCGGTATCGCCTGCGCGTTCGCGGCCGGTACGGCGGCGATGGCGGCGCCGGGCCTGCCGGTCGGTGCCGTCTTCGCTCTGCTTCTGCTTCTCGGGCTGATCCAGTCGCTCGGCGGCGGGGTCCGCTGGGGCCTGCTCAACGAGGTCCTGTCCAAGGACGGCTATCTGCTGGGCCGTTCGGTCTTCAACATGATGAGCGGTCTTCTGCAGATCGCCGGGTACGCGACGGGCGGCGTCCTGGTGGTGCTGCTCTCCCCCCGCACGACACTCGTCGTCGCCTCGGGCCTGTACCTCGCGGCGGCCCTGGGCACCAGGTTCGGCCTGACCCGCCGGGCCCCCCGTACCTCCGGCCGCCCCTCGATCGCGCGGACCTGGCGCACCAACGCGTTGCTGTGGTCGTCCCCGCCGCGCCGGACGACGTACCTGCTGCTCTGGATCCCCAACGGCCTGGTGGTCGGCTGCGAGTCGCTGTACGTCTCCTACGCGCCGGACCGCGCGGGCGCGCTGTTCGCGTGCGCGGCGTTCGGGATGTTCGTCGGGGACGTCACGACGGGCCGCCTCCTGCCGCCCGCGCTGCGCCGCCGCCTCGGCATCCCGTTCCTGTTGCTCCTGGCGGCCCCGTATCTGTTGTTCGTCCTGCACCCCGCGGTGCCCGTGGCGGCGGCCTGCGCGGCGCTGGCCTCGGTCGGCTTCGGCGCGAGCCTGATCCAGCAGGAACGCCTGATGGCCCTGACCCCGGAGGAACTGAGCGGCCACGCCCTGGGCCTGCACTCGGCGGGCATGCTCACGATGCAGGGCGTGAGTGCGGCGCTGGCGGGGGCGGTGGCCCAACTCGCCTCGCCGGGAGCGGCGATGACGGTGATGGCGGCGGCGTCGATCACGGTGACGTTGACGCTGGCCGCCCTGGCCAGGCGCCAACAGCCGCGCCGAGCCGCCGAGGTGCCGGTTGCGTCGGGTGCGGAGAGTGTGGGTCCGCCCGCCGGCTGAGAGGCGAAGGGTGTCGTCGATCGTCGTCGGTGGCGGCGCTGGAGTTCCTGCTGCGGCTGCGCGAGACGCGTATGCAGACGCCCTCACTCACGCTTCTTCCAGGGCTTCCCCGAACTCGCGCAGTGCCTTGGCGTGGTGGCTGCGGGCCAGCTCGTGCCCGACGGCTATGGCGAGCGCGATGGGCCACTCGATGAGCTTGAGGACCGTAAGGACGCCGAGGCCCGCGAGGTAGGCGAGCTGGTCCCTCGGAGGCAGTTCGAGCCGCAGGTCGCCTATGCGGACGGTTCCCGAATCGGCCGAGACGACGCGTTCAGCGGCGGCGCGGGGCCCACGGGGTCCCGTGGTCGTGACCGGATCGTACGGCTCATTGAGGGGCGCGGTGGCGGTGTCGGGATCTGTCCTGCTGGCTCGCGCGGTCATGTCTCATTCCGTTTCATGGGCCGGTGCCGGGCATCTGCTCGATATCCCTCCTCCACGCTAGCTCCGTGAGGCGTTTTGCCCCATTTCGGGAGGTGGCTCACACGGCTGGGTGCCGCCCTGGTGGAGCGCTGACCTGCATGTCTTCGGGGCGTCAGCGGAGGCTCTCCGTTGCTCCTCCAGGGTCACGCTCCGCCAAAAAAACACACGTGTTCCGAGACGTTGCCGCCCCCGGGTGGTTGCCGAGGGCCCAGGGGCGAGCGGAGGGCTCCCTGTGCTCCGGGTCACGACGCTCCCGTGGAGGGGGTGTGGGGCTCGGACGGCGGGTGGGTCTGCTGCTGTGGCGCCGTCCAGCTGGTCAGGAGTTGGAGGGCCTGGGCGGTTCGGGAGCCCGGTTCGACGTTGTAGACGCACAGGGTGTGGAGATGCTGCCGTGTCTCAAGCCGCAGGACGTCGCGCGGACCATCGGGTTCCTGGCGAGCCTCCCGGCGCGCGTGAACCTTCCGCACGTCACCGTCATGCCGACCGGCCGGCCCTACTGACCCGGTGCCGCGCGAGCAGGCCGGTGACGGCCGCGTTCTCTCCGTCATCCGCCGGCTTGCCGCGGCCCGCGGCGACCTGATGGTCCTCACCGGCAGCGGTCAGCCCTGGCGCGGGTTCGGCTTCAGCACGGCGAACACCGCCTGGCTCGGATCCCCCAGCCAGGCGATGCGCCCGACCTCCGGCACGTCTGCGGCCGGCACGACGACGGTCCCGCCGTTCCCCTGCACCGCCGCGACGACGGCATCCGCGTCGGCCACGGCGAAGTACGGCACCCAGCGCGTCTCCCCCTGCTCACCCTGAAGCGGCGCCACGCCGCCGAAGGCCCCCTCCTGCTGGTCACCGTCCCTGATGCTGAGTACCTGGTACGTCAGGCCAGGTGCCTGCATCACCGCGGAGCGCCAGCCGAACAGCCCTTTGTAGAAGCGGATTGCTGCTTCCGGATCGGCTACGTGCAGCTCCACCCACACGAGCGTGTTGTCCTCGGACGTCTTCTCCAGGCCCTTGGTCCTCCCGGGCTGCCATACGGCGAACCGGGCCCCCTGGGGATCGGTGAACTGGGCCATCCAGCCCTCGCCCATCACGTCCATGGGTTCGGTGCGCACACTGCCCCCGCCGGCGACCACGTCCCGGGCGGTGGCCTGGATGTCGTCACTCTGGAAGTACGTCGTCCAGGCCGACTTGGCTCCCTCCTCGGTCAGCGGCCCGACGGCGCCGACGGTCTTCCCCTCCTTCTGGAAGAAGCCGTACCCGCCCGCATCGGGCCCGGCGGACACGAACTGCCACCCGAAGACGGCGCCGTAGAAGGCGGCAGCCGCGTCCGTGTCGGGGCTGCCGAGGTCGATCCAGTTGGGTGAGCCGGTGCGAAAGGCGGTGCCGAGCATGCGTTTTCTCCTAAGAGTCCGATACCGGCCTGCGGCCGCTCTGCGAAGGCGGAGGGGCCGCCGCCGCGTGGTCGGGAGCGATGGGGCGCTGTGCGGTGCGGGTCGGCGGGCCTTGGCTGCCTGGGCCCATGGGCTGGGTGCGGAGTGCAGATGTGTTCTCGGTTCCGGGATTCACCTGCCGGGGGCGCGAAAGGCGACCTGCCGACGGGCGGCCTCATCGATCTCGTCGAGGGTGAGGAGAGGGGTGGCCCGGGTGTGGAGGGCTCCGCTGGCCTTGACGGAGAGGCTGACGGCGGCCATGGAGACCGGGTCGGGGAAGTCGACGATGAGCACGATGTCGTCCTCCCCGAAGGCGAAGTACATGGCCTCGACCTGCCCGCCGAGGCCGGTGACGGCCTGGTCGACGGCGGCGCCGCGGCCACTCGCCCCTTCCTTGAGCAGACCCTTGGTGCCCTCGGGCGTGTAGGTGGCCTGGATGAGGAACTTCGGCATAGGGATGCTTCCTGCCCGTCGCTGTCCGGTACGCAGAATGGCCTTCCCGCCGTCCCGTCCCCCGCTACTCATGGAACGGCCGGATTCACTCGTTGGAACCTGAACCTCTTTCCGCTGATCGCGGCGTCATCGGCTGCTGCCTCGACTGGTGCGACAGCCGGACGGAGACGCTGGGAAACGACCGTACGGTGCGACACGTGGCCGGAGGGCCGAAGACCGCAAGGAACGGTCTTCGGCCCTCCTGTTGGGTTCAGACCTCAACGACCTGGTCACCCGTCGGGCCAGGGTGAAGGAACGCCTTACCGTCGAAGGCGGGCTGACCGTCGTCGACGTGCTGGAGACACAGGCGGACCCGGCCCGGTTGGTCGTCCACGGCAGGCTAGACGCCGAGGACGCCGTCGTCGGTGGTGACCTCACAGTCAACGGCGATCTCCGGCCCATGCGGAACCTGGAGGTCGGGGGTGCCGTCGTCGCGGGCGACCTGACGGTCAGGGACAAGCTGACGACCGATCACGAGCGGTTCCGGCTGGTCGTCCACGGGGAGTCGCTGTTCCTGGGGAAGGTGAACGCCAACCGGCTCCTGTCGGTCCGTACCGAGGATGCATGGGTCATGCACGTCAACGACGACCAGGTGGCGATCCAGGGCAACCTGCGAGTCCACGGAGCGTTCCGCTCCGACAGCTGACCGTCATGGTGTGACGGCCGTCCGGCAGGGGCACCACGAGCCCCACCGGGCGGCCGTCGGCATAGGGCAGCCAGGGCCCAGCCATAAGCCGGGCAGGCGACCGGAGAGGGAACCGCAGCGATCCCCCGCGTCGCCCATTGATCTTCGTCTGGACGTGGATTCGGGAATCCCCGGCAGAGGTGAAGGCGGCAGATGTTGCCCGCACAAACCTTGGGCATCACACATTCGAGGGGACCGGATTCGGCCATTACGTTGCTGTCGCACATTCTTCCGGTCACCATTCTCCGACGCTCGGGGATTACCGCGGATCCCGATGGATGCCAGGGATTCTGTTGGTGACGGCGAGACTCCAGTGCGTAGAATGTCGCGCGCTGCTCGCGATGGCGGTCGGTGAGGTTGGCGGTGGGGGCGAGGGTGCCGTGATTGAGCTGCAAAAACACACAACGCAGGGCGGTCCTGCCCAAGGCTCTGATCGCGCGTTCGCCGCCCCCGGCCTGCGGCATTTACAACTCGCCCGCAATATCCTCAAACGATCATCACAAATCGGTCCACGCGGCAGCGGCGGGCCCTTTTCTTTTCCTTCGCGTCCGCGATTGGCGCCCGTGTCCGGGGCCACGAAGGGGACGTGCAGCGAAAAAAGCGGGTGCTTCGTTTTCGTGACAAGAGAAGTGTGGAGTGTGATGCCATGAACCGAGTCGACAGAGACTCGCGCCGGTCGGCCCACAGACTTGTGGAGCCACTGGCGCGCACGGGCTTATCTGTTCTCTTACTGGCAGGCGGCGCCATGGGAGCGACGGCTGCACCGGCCGCCGCTTCGACCGACGACGGCACGCTGACGGTGCAGGTGCTGCGCGACTTCTTCGGCACCGGCGTGATCAACGCGACGATGGACGTGCCGCAGCGGGGCATGAAGGTGGAGGTCTCCGACCCCGCTGGACATGAGGTCACCGGCGTCACGGATGCCACCGGAAAGGTCGTGGTGTCGGGGTCGGCCGTGCTGAGCGGCGGCCAATACCGCGTCGATGTCAGCATCCCGGCACCGTACAGCGACTATCTGCAGGCGGCGCCCGCGTCGACGACGGAGAACCACTTCGACAGCTTCACGTCGTTCGTGGATGTGTCGGACGGAAAGAACGCCTCGGTGGTGACGGGGGTGTGGGATCCGGCCGACTACGCGCTGCCGGACTCGCGCTACTTCGTGCCGGTCCAGAACGGCGCCAACGGAACCGACACCCGGGCATTGGTGGCGTTCGGGACGAAGACCCGGGGCACGTGTCCTACCGATGTGGCGTGCCCGACCACGCTGGCCACGCAGGACCAGGTGGGCACGACGTTCGGGTTGGCGTACGACAAGTACCGGACCCGGCTGTTCCAGAGCGCGTTCGCCCGCCGGTACGCCCCGTACGGGCCGAAGGGCGCCGGCGCGATCTATACGGTGCCGGTCAACGGCGGGGGTGCCCCGGAGCTGTTCGCGCGTGTGCCGGCCGCCGCGGTGACGCCGCACGACACCGCCAACATGATCAAGGACCCCGGGTTCACCGACGCACCGGGCAAGGAGAGCATCGGTGGCCTGACCCTGTCGGAGGACGGCTCCACGCTGTACGCGGTGAACCTGCTGACCCGCAGCCTGGTGAGCTTCGACGCCACGGGGGCCACCGCCTCGGTGCCCAAGTCGACGGTGCGGATCCCGGACCCGGGGTGCGCGACACCCAACGACTGGCGGCCGTTCGGCCTGGCCACGCACGACAACAAGCTCTACGTCGGCGGAGTGTGCAACGCGGAGAGCACGCAGAAGCGCGCGGACCTGAAAGCCGTCGTCTACACCTACGACGGCGAGCGGTTCACCACGGTGCTGACCCACGCGCTCACCGACAAGCGCGGCACCGTCTTTCGCGGTGCCGGTGACGTCGCCCAGGCCACCCACTGGAACCCGTGGAACACATCTCTGACCACGTGGGACGAAGGGAAGGTGGGCGGTGCGTTCATCGATCCGCAGCCGGAGCTGGCCTCTCTCGCCTTCGGCCGCGACGGTTCGATGATTCTGGGTTTCCGCGACCGGTTCATGGACGTTCTCAGTGCGAAGGGGCTGGACCCTCGCCCGGGGAACAACACGCCGGAACTCGGCATGTCCGGTGGTGACATCAACATGGCCTGCGCCGACCCCACCGGTGGATACGCGTGGGAAGGCACCGGAAACTGCCCCAACCACGCCACTCCCGCCACCAATGGCGGCCAGGACAACGGTGTCGTCGAATACTTCCCGGGCGACTTCTTTGCCGCCGGGCACGAGGAAACCGCGCTGGGGTCGGTGGCCTATATCCCGCAGCAGCAGTGGGTCGTCAGCACGGAGTTCGACCCGACCGTCAACATCGAAACCGCCGGGACCGGTTACCACAACATCACGACCGGTCAGGGCCCGGGCAACGCTCCGGCCGCCAACGCGTACCAGTTCGTAGGCCAGGAACAGAACGGGTTCGGCAAGGCCGGTGGGCTCGGTGACATCGCGTACGCGGCGGCGAACGCGCCGATCCAGATCGGCAACGTCGTGTGGTTCGACGGCGACCACAACGGGATCCAGGACCCGGGGCACGTGCTGCTGCCGGGGGCGACGATCAACCTGCTGGACGCGGACGGCAAACAGGTCGCCACGACCAGGACCAATGACGCCGGCGAGTACTACTTCGGTGGTGTCGGCGCCGCGTACGAGCTCACGCCGGGCGCGAAGTACACGGTGCAGTTCGACGTGTGCACCGCGGACACCAGCAAGGTGCCGGGCCAACCCCCGGCGAGCGAGCTGAGGTTCACGCTTCCACGGGCCGGTACCAACCGTGCGCATGACTCCAACGTGACCCCGCCGACCACCGGTCAGTTGTGCAACGGCTACGCGCCCGTCACGGCGCCGGACAAGCCGGGAGGGGTCGATCACACGATCGACGCCGGGGTGTACATCCCGAAGGCAACCCCGACGCCGACACCGACGCCGTCCCCGAGCGCGACCGCGACGCCGACCTCGCCACCGGCCTCTACGTCGCCGTCACCCGCGCCGCCTGCCAACAACCCGGCCCCGGCCGGTGGAGACTCGGGCTCGCTGGCGCACACCGGTATGTCCGGGCTGCCAGTGATGATCGCCCTCGTCGGTCTGCTGGTGGGTACGGGCCTGGTCATCGCGTTCGTGAGCCGGAAGCGTCGCGCCCAGACACACTGAATGAACCGAACAACGAACGAACCGAACAACAGTGATCTGCCTGCCCGCGATCCGGATGGCGCGGGCAGGCAGACCACGTCTCGGCCGGTCCATGAGGGCCGGCCTTCGCGTCGTCTGTCACCGGACTGCCGAGTGCCGCCGCGACCGCGCGGCGGCCGAGCAGTGTGGTGAATTGAGAGGGTGAATCAGAAGAGTGTCAGCGTCGAGCCGCGTGCGGAGCGTGAGAATCCAGCAAGCTTTACCAGGCCGTGCGGCTGACCGGCGCCGATGGCTGCGGCCACGCTGGGCGGCAGCCTTCATCGGCACAGCGGCCGTCGCCGTGGCCGCGTTCCTGGTCGCCGGCGGCGGCTCCGGCCCCAGCGGCCCGCGCGCACTGACGTCGGATGAGGCGAACCGCCTGGCGATCACGCGGTTCCGTAACTACGAGGCGAAGGGCCGCGCGGTGACGATCACTGTGCCGGGCACCGCCGGTGGGCTGGTCGTCACCGGGTCCGTCGACTACCGGGGCAAGCTCGGTTACGGCGTGGTGCACGGCACCGGGCGCGACACATCCAGCGACGGGCTCATCGAGTGGACGGCCACCGCCGTGTTCGTCCACCCGATGGCGAACGCCTCGGCGCACGCACCCGCGTCGCCGCCCCGCTCGGGCTGGTACAGCCGTCCGCTCCAGTCGTCCGGCAGCGCTCTGGACAGTTCGCTGGCCATCGCACTCCGTCTTGGCAGCGACCGGCCGGACAACGCCGAACTGCTGCCGCAGAACGGCGCCACCTGGTGGGGACGAGACCAGGTGGACGGGCGTCGGGTGGACGTCATGACCGGGCCGTCCTCCCGTGAGCGCTCCGACACGGCCGGCAACGTGCGCTACTGGGTCGGTTCGGACGGCACCATGTACCGGGTCCGCGTCAAGGTGAGTTCCGAGTCGCAGCCGGTGGTCATCGATTTCGACACCCAGAAGTACGTTCCGGTCAAGCCGGTACCCGGAGTCACCCCGACGCGGTAGCCGCTGCTCAGGACGCTCAGGACGTCCGCACCCGCGCGTGCGCGGCGAGCAGGGACGCCGACGGCAGCGGGATGTCTGCCGTGTCCGGCAGGGCCGGAACGGCCGGGACAGCGGTGGCGCCCGTAGTGAGGGCGTGGGGGAACTGCGGCTGCGGGCCGGGCCTCGCCACCTCGGTGAACGGGATACCGCCGGGTGCCGTCGGCGTCGCCCACCTGCCGTACGGCGAGGGCGACCGGGCCGGAAGCGGACAGGACGCGGTCGTCGCGAGCCGGGCGGGCACCGTCTTTCGTAGATCGTTGCCGCGCAGGCAGTTGCCCCGTCCCCGCGTGGCGGTGGGGAACCTCCAGCCGACGTCGACGCCGTTGCCGGTGAACGTGTTGTCCACGATCTGGTTGCCGACCGGAGGGACGTCGGCGGTTGCGGTGATCACCAGTCCGGCGTTGCTGTTGCCGGCGACGCGGTTGCGGATGAACCGGTTGTCGCTGCCGCCGTCGATGCCGATGCCGGTGCCCCACCCGCCGTCGGCCTGCTCCGGGGTGGCCTTCTGCTGGTTGGCAGCGATCAGATTGCCCGCGATGACGGCGCCCTTTTGAGGGAGCAGCTTCTCCTGGTGGTCGGAGTTGGTGGTCAGGCCGACCCGGTTGCCGACCAGGCGGTTGCCGACCACGTACATGTCTCCGCTGGCGTTGGTGCCTTCGTAACCGATCGCGTTGAGTTCGGCGACGTTGTTCCGCACCACGATGTGACACGGCTTGCACTGCCCGACGTAGATCCCCGAGTCGGCCCCGCCGGACGCGTACGAGTGCTCGATGACACCGTTCTGCGCGGAGAACGCGTAGATGCCGTACAGACCGTTGCGGGTCGCGGTCACGTACGAGACCAGGAACGACTTCAGGAAGGTGACGGGCTCATCGCCGGTGTCGTAGCCGCCGCTTTGCCCCGGCAGCCCGGCGGCCGCTTTCGCCGAACCGGTGACCAGGACCCCGTTCTGCGTGTTGTTCTCCACGGTCAGGTTCTCCACGGCCACCCCGGGCGCGGTGACGACAATGCCGTTCGGCTGCTGCAACCGCCCGTCGATGACGACCTTGTCCCGGGACTCACCACGAAGAGTGACACGAGGCGTGGAGACCTTCACCGACTCGTGGTACACGCCGGGGGCGACCAGCACCAGGTCACCGGGCCGAGCCAACGACACCGCATCCGAGATCGTCGGGGCATCGCCAGGCACTCGGATCGTCACATGCGCACCGGTCGGTCGCCGGCCCTTGCCCGATCCGCCGTCACCGCCGCTGCAGCCGACCACAAGTGTCAGCGTGCCCAGTACCGCCGCCACCACGCGAAGAGCTAATCGAGGCATGATCCCAGTCTGTCATGACGGCGAATTGCACGCGAGAATTGGGAAGTTGACCGGCATGCGCGATCAGGGTGTGGCACCCTGCACACCATGCACCGAGCCGATCACCACCCGTCGCGCCGCACGTTTCTCGATGTCACCGGCGCCATGGTGGCCGTCGGTCTGACCGCCGGGTGCACATCGGACTCCGCCCAGCCAGGCCGGCACGCCCCTTCCACAGCGGCCACGCCCATGCCGGTGGTGGCTATGGGCCGCCACCAGGCAGGCATCACCGTCCCTCAGCCGGCCCAGCCCAACCTGCTCGCCGTGGTGGCTGACCTCGGTGCCTCCGTGGCTCCCGGTCCGTTACTGGCCGAACTCGGCCAGGCCATCCGCACACTCACCTCGGGGACCGACCCAAGACTGCTGGGCCTGCCGCCGGGCGACCTCACCGTGACCGTCGGCGTCGGCCCCCGACTGGTGCGCGCGGTCGGTGCCTCGCTGCCCGGCGCGGCCGACCTCCCGCGGTTCTCCCGCGAGCGGATCGCCCCGCAAGCACGCGGCGGAGACCTGCTGATACAGATTTGCGCCAGCGACGCGCTGCTCTTATCGGTCGCCGCCGCCGCGCTCCTGGACCAGGCCGGTGACCGCATCCACGAACGCTGGCGGCAGTCCGCACGCCGCGGTACGAACGTGCCCCTCGGCAACGGCCTTACCGCGCCAAGGAATCCGCTCGGATTCATCGACGGCATCGTGGGCCCGCACACGACCGCCGAACAACAACGCGACCTGTGGCTCGCCGGTCCCACCGCGGTCGCTGGCGGCACCCTTGCCGTACTGCGGCGCATGGAACTCGACCTGCCGCGGTTCGCCGCCCTGTCCGTGGCCGAGCAGGAAGCGGTCTTCGGGCGGCGTCGGGCCAGCGGCGTCCCCCTCTCCGGCGGCACCGTCGCCTCCGGCCCGGAACTCGGAGCCAAGACACCGGACGGGCGCTATCTCGTCCCCGCGGACTCCCACGTGCGCAGAGCGCACGCCGCCGTGGTCGGGGTCGGGCTCATGCTCCGCCGCTCCTACAGCACCGACGAGCCCGCCCCCGGCCTGCTCTTCATCAGCTTCCAGAACGACCTGCGGACCTTCACCGCCACCCTCACCCACATGGACACCTCCGACGCACTGCTGCAATTCACCACCACAACCGCCAGCGCGACATTCCTGATCCTCCCCGGCTTCGACCGGCAACACCCGCTCGGTTCCCAGCTGTTCGGCTGATCCCGCCGTGCCCGTCGTCTGGCCTGATCAGGTGGCTGACCGGCAGCGGCTCGGGCCAGGAGGGAGCCGGGCGCCAAGACCACCACCCGGCTCCGCAACGAGACCGGCGGAACGTGGAGCCGATACGCCCCTGGCGACCACACCCGGTCACCAGCAAGCAGGCTGGACTCGGCAGAAAACTCACGGCAGTTGAAGTCCCCCGCGGAGTGGCAGGCCGGGGTGCCCCCTGGCCTGCCACTTCCTCGCGATGCCATCGGCTGCTGCTGGTGGCTGCCATAGGGCCGCGTGATGATCTCCATGCCGTGCCCGGCCGGATCCATGAAATACAGGCCGCGTCCACCGTGGTGGTGGTTGATCTCTTCAGGCTGCTTCAGATGCGGATCGGCGCGTAGTACGTGATCCCGGCTTGCCGGATACGCGCGAAGGCCGCGTCGAACTCCTCGTCGGAAACGAGGAACGCGTGGTGCTGCATGATGATTGACTCCGCCGGGATGGCGGCGAAGTCCAGGGTGACCCCGTTGCTGGTGACCACCGGAATGAACGGGCCCCACTCGGTCCCGACCTCGAGCCCCAGGATGTGCGCCAGGAACTCGGCCGACTCCCGGTTGTCCCGGGCATGGATGATGGTGTGATTCAAAGTACCTGGGCCGTCAGCCCGGTGAACTTCCTACCACTCGCACACCGTCAGAGCATCGCACTCCCCATGTGCGCCTACGCCTTCGAGCCCCTCATGCCCCGAACGACGGAGTGAGATACAACTAGGCTTGAGCTGCGGGCTGTTGTGCTAGTGCAGCTCACGAACACGCATTGAGACAACGACTGCGCGGCTCGCTCCATCCGCCACCTGCACCGCAAGAGGACGTGCCACTGGGCGGCCGATAGCTTCAAGGGGTCGGCATCCCGCCCAGGAGCACGGCCACCACTATGTACACCGGGATAGCCAAGGCCACGGCCAACCCGGCAAGGCAGCCCCATATGGTCAGTCGCATGCTGGTTCTCGCGTAGTCATCGCTCTTCGGCACGTCCATATCCAACAGTGAGAGTCACCGACCCTCTACCCAGGGGATGTGGACTCCGCGTGGACTCCGCGTGGACTCCAGTGGCACGCGTGTGGCACGACCCCGGATACGACGAAGGGCCAGCCTGGGAGGAAAACCCCCCTGAGCTGGCTCTTCTGTCTGTGCCCCCGGCAGGATTCGAACCTGCGACACCCGCTTTAGGAGTTTCCCCTGGAAAGGGCTGTGACCTGCGGAAACAGCAGCCAAATGGCGTCTGACCTGGGGAAACACCCCTCTGTAGTTCTCACGTGTTCCCGGGGTTTCCCGGTCTCATGTGTGCCGAATCCGTTCTGGCCAGCTGGCTGCCCGGGACAGGGCGAATCTTGAAAATCGGCCCCGTGGCACGAGGAGTAGCGTGTAAAAGGCGAGGCGAGTCCCGTGATCGCACCGATTCCCGAAGACGGGTGATCCTCATGACCGGCTCCGATGCACGGCCTGTTTCCCGGCATCTGCCCAGCGGTGTTCACGAGGCCGTGCAGCCGGGATGTGCGCTGCTCAGGCTGGAGACCACGGAGTCGCGCGAAGGCGTCCTCGACGGTGCGTGGTGGCCGCGGTCGCGCGACATCGCCGCCGAGCTGCCCGCGCTGCTGAGCGCCCTCACCGGCCATCTCGGCCCCCTCACGCGCGTCGGGCTGGACACCACGGCCTGGGAAGGGCTCCCGACGCGGATCATCCTCGACGACCGGGTGGTGCACATCGACTCCTTTCCGCTGGGCGACGACACCGTGCTGATCACCCGAGGTGACCAGGACATCTTCTCGCTGCTGGTGGTTCCGCCGGACACAGCACCCGAGGCCGCCCGCGCCGCGATGGCTCAGGCCGTCCGGGCCGACAACGTCACCCAGGCGAATCAGATACTCATCAACACAGGAAGCGCGCAGGTGCCGCCAGAGTGAGGTCAGCCGCGCCACTCCACCAGGAGCAGCGTCGCGTCATCCGTGGTGTGTCCGCCCCGCGCCCGCTTGAGCGTGTGGGACAGGGACCGCGCCACCGCCCGGATTCCGCGGCCGGTTCTCTCCAACTGGTTCACCCAGTCGATCATCAGGTCCTCCCCGAACTCGTCCTCCCCGGTCTTGTGCTCCTCGATCAGTCCGTCCGTGAAGCAGAGGAGGCGGTCCCCCGGCTCCAGCTTCATCTCGCTCGTCTGCGGTTGCGGACCCCCGAAGCCGACAGGGAGGGTCGTCGGACCGGTCAGCCGGAGTGTGACGCGGTGATCACGGACGAGCATCGGTGACGGGTGCCCGGCGTTGACCCACTGAAGATGCCCCGTCGTGGTGTCCAGCTGCAGCATTTGCGCGGTGACGAAGTGCTCGGGGCCGAACTGGTCCGCCACAGCGCGGTCCATGAAGGCGTAGATCTCCGGCAGCCCGGTGCCGGCGCGGCGGGCGTGGCGGTAGGAGCCGATGGCCACGGTCGCCATCGTGGCCGCGTCCAGTCCGTGCCCCATCGCGTCGATCATGGCCACGTGGAGGACGTCTCCGTTGAGGGCGTAGTCGAAGCTGTCACCCGCCACGTCATAGGCGGGTTCCAGGATCCCGGCCACGGCGACCCGAGGCATGATCATTGCCAGCGGTGGCAGCAGGGCCCACTGGATCTCGGCGGCGACGCTCATCGGTTCCCTGCGTCGGACACCGAAGAAGAGGTCGGAGTAGCCGTGCTTGGTCACGAGCAGGTCGGCCACCAGGCCGGCGATCCTGCGCAGTATGCGGCGGTCGTGGTCATCGACGCTGTCCAACGTCACTGCCATGACCCCGACCTGGTCGCCGCCGTCCAGCAGTGGCAGGTGAACCCGCACGCCGTCGTCCTCGGACAGTTCGACGGGGTGAGCGTCGAGAAAACAGCGGCCTGCCTCGGAGTCGTCGATCACCTGCGGTTCGCCGTCCGTGAGGCCGTCGCCGGGCAGGGGTACGAGCAGCAGTTGGCCGTAGTCCTGCAGCAGCACCTGCGGCCGGCGGCCCCCGAGCCGTTCCACCACGTCGGCGACCAATGGCCCGATGAGATGGGGCGGCAATTCATGCGCGCGATCGAGGACCTCTCCCAGCAGAGCTTCCCCGAAGCTCTCGAAGCGGTCCGCTCGCTGTCCGGCCGTCATCCCCTCACCCGCCATGATCCGAGTCGATCGGAGCGGCGGGCTGGGACGGCGCAGGGTCTGCCAGTGTCATCGCTCCCTCGTCGAGGGGTTGTAGACGCCCCGGGACTGGCCCCGTCACCCGGGCCCGTCCGGATCGGGCCTCTCACCTGAGTCCGGACCCTCCTTCCGACTCCCATGTGTCTTGTCCGTCGAGGCCGCTCTCGACGAGTGCCAGCAGGCGCGGAACCGACAGTGGGTTTTCGGGGTCGGCGGCAGCGGTCAGCAGCCGGGTGGCCGCTCCGGCTGGCTCATCCGGGGGGATCACCAGCAGTTCCCAGCGTCCCACGGTGCCGCAGTCCATGGTGATGGCGTGCGCCTCGGCGGCGAGATCGGTCAGGACCACCTCGATCACATGGCCGGGCGCCATCACCTCGTGCGGGGCATCGGGCCAGGCGGCGGTCCCCACGGTCACGCGGGTGACGGTGCCGATGCTCGGATCCAAGGAGCCGACCAGCGCGGGCAGCTCCAGTTCCAGTGCGTCGCAGCGCGGCCACCATTCGCCGTCCAGCGGGCCATGGCTGACATCCGGCGTGAGGCGCAGCCGGGGCAAGGGCATCCGGTAGGTGTGTCCGTCACCTGGCGCCGTACCTTCGGCGGGCTTTGTGATGGCGTTCATCGTGCGATCCCATTCCGGGCGGTTTCCGGCTGCCCGTGTCTGTTACTCGCCGGGAACGGCGCCGCCGTGATCGTGCGCCCGAAAGTTCTCGGTACCTGTCAGGCTACGCCCGGCCGTGGCAAGCGGTGTGGCGCGTGGAGAGGCAGACAGCCGTCGCGTCGAGGCACGTCCGTACGGCGGACGACGCGTGGCGTGACGGCCCTGGCCGGGTACGACCGCGGGCTCATCGTTCCTCTGCCACATCATCGGCGTGCCGAGGGCTGCCCTTCGGCAGACAGGGTCAACACGCAGGGGGCGACGGGGCCGGGCAGCCCGACGACCTCACCCATGTTCTGCCAGCCCCAGGACGAGAAGGCGGCTTGTCCTGCCTGGTCGGCAGGATGCAGCACGGTGACCCCGAGGGAGGAGTGCAGGTCTGTGAGCAGACGCTGTTGCAGGCGGCGGGCGATATCGCGGTGCTGAGCGTGCGGATGGGCCACGACCTGGGTGAGGACGACGAACCGTGCGCGGGAGGTGAGCCGCTGGATGATTTCCTGGAGCGTTCCGTCGAACCCCCCGCGACCGGAGTCGTCAGAGCCCACCGGAAAACCGAAGGCGCAACCGACTAGCACCGTCGTCTCGGCGACCAGCAGGGCGAAGCCGGGGCGGTGGGCAGTGACCGCCAAGCGGTGCAGGAAGTCTCCGCGGTCGTGGTACGCCTCGCCGGCGGTGCCCGCGACGGACTCCGCAGCCAGGTCAGCGATGTCCTCGCGCATGTCTTCTGCCTGCCAGCGGGTCAGCCGGCGAAGGCGGATCCCGTCCCTGAGGACCGGCTGATCCACCCGACGAGCAGGGTCCTCGGGCGCCCGCGTCGCGGTACTCATGAGGTCGCCGGATGCGGCGGGCGGCACGGGACTCACGGGGGCCGTAAGGAGCAGCGAATTCGATCCGGTGGCATCGAGGAGCCGGGCGATCTGCGCGCACGGATGGTGCAGCCGCAGGCGAGCGTGGACCCGGCTGGCGCGCCGTGATGCCGACAGGAGGACGTCCAAGCCCCTGGCGTCGCAGGAGCCGACCGTGGTCAGGTCGACGTCGATCTCGGTGACGCCGTCCAGCAGACACTGCTCCACTGCGGCCCGCAGCAGCGGCGTCGTGGCCGGCCCGATGTCGCCGGCAAGCGTGACGAGCGTCCGCTCTCCTCGGTTCCGCCGATGGATGTCCAGCCGGGAAAAGGTCATCACGCCTCCCTTCGGCGGGGTTGCGGACCTGCACGGGTGCTCAGCGCGGCCCCTGCCATGATGAGCTTGCGCGGAGTTGCTTCGACCGCGGCGCACATGATGCCGACCCGTCTCCGCGCCGACCACTGGGGCGGCCCGGGCTTCGTCTCTCGCCGAGGACGACCCGGCGGTGGCGGCCGGAGTACGTGGTGCCCTCGGTACTTCAACCGTACGTCGGCCGCAACCGGAAGCGGCTGCTTCGACGGGCGCGCGGCACGGTAGGGCCGCATTACCTCACGGGCCGTCCCCTGGTCCGGGCTCTGCGGCGAGTACGAGCGCATGGGCTCGCGCCAGGCCCGGCTTGCGAAGGCCACCTCCAGCGTTGTCCTCCACCCCTATGACGTGGTGAACCGAACGCCCTCCCGTCAGGCGGCCTGACGCGCGGGCGGACTTGCCCCGACGACAGGGCGTCTGAAGGATCAGGTCTTGAGGCGGCTGACTGTGACGCGCTGGCCCTTCAGCAGGGGCAGGTTGCGCACGTGGAAGGCGTGGGCGCCCGTGACGTTGCTTATCTCGTCCAGGATATGCGGCATGGCCGCGAGGTAGGCGGCCGTGGAGTTCACGATGTACAGCAGGCCGTCCGCGTCCCCACGGTGCCTCCTGGTCCTTGAGGAGTTCGTCCAGCAGGTCCCGGGTGCGCATGACCAGCCGGCCTTGAAGGCGGCCAGGTCGTCACGGAAGTTGGCCATCGAGGCACCGTAGGGCGCGACGACGCCGCCGGACTGGTCCGGCACGGACTGGCAGCCGTGCCCACGGCACCCGCTCCCCGCCTGGAGTACCCCGCACCGCGGAGGCGGTGGTCGTTCTCGAAGAGGGCGCAGCGTGATGAGCGCTCTATCCGCGCCGGGGGCCGATGTCACGCCGACGGCCGTGGTGGTCACACCGCCGCGGTGATCCCGAGTTCGGCGAGCAGGTCACGTACCTGCTGTTCGATGGCGTCCCGGATCGGTCGTACGGCGTCGACACCCTGCCCGGCGGGATCGTCCAGCTGCCAGTCCAGGTACTGCTTGCCGGGGAAGACGGGGCAGGCGTCCCCGCAGCCCATCGTGATCACCACGTCCGAGGACTGCACCGCCTCGGTGGTGAGGACTTTGGGTGTCTCGGCGGAGATGTCGATGCCGACCTCCGCCATTGCCTGGACGACGGCAGGGTTGACCGCGTCGGCAGGGGCGGAGCCGGCCGAGCGGACCTCGACCTGGTCACCCCCCAGGCGGGTCAGGAAGGCAGCACCCATCTGCGAGCGGCCGGCGTTGTGGACGCAGACGAACAGGACCGAGGGGCGCGGGGCGGGGGTGCTCATGGCAGGCGTCTTTCGGGAGAGCGGAGTGGGTCAGGAGGAGGCGAGCTCGGGTTCGCCGTGTGGGACGACGACCTCGTCAGCGGCGGGGACGGGACGGCCATACACCGCGATCACGGCGCCCAGCCCGAGCGCAGCTCCTGCTAGTTGGGCCGCGATGAAGGGGGCGACGGAGGCGGGGGCGATTCCGGCGAAGGTGTCGGTGAAGGCCCGGCCGATGGTGACTGCCGGGTTCGCGAAGGAGGTGGAGGAGGTGAACCAGTAGGCGGCACCGATGTACGAGGCAACGGCAACCGGTGCGAGGGGGGCATTGCCGATGCGTTCGAGTCCGAAGATGAGCAGGATCAGCCCGGCCGTGGCGACCACCTCGCCGAGCCACAGGTGAGAGGCGGACCGGTCGTGCGTGGACCACTGGACCAGCGGCTTGGCGAACATTGCGTCGGCCAGGATCGCCCCGCCGATGGCCCCGGCGATCTGTGCGGGCACGTACGCGGCCACGTCCCGCAGGGTGAGGCCGTCGGCCTTGTGGCGGCCGGTGAACCAGGCGGCCAGGGTGACGGCCGGGTTGAAGTGCGCGCCGGAGACCGGCCCGAGCAGAGCGATCAGCACGCCCAGGCCGAAGACGGTGGCGACGGAGTTGGCGAGCAGCTGCACGCCCACGTCGCGCGACAGCTCGGTCGCCTGGATGCCGGAGCCGACCACCACGACCACCAGCAGCCCGGTCCCCACGGCTTCAGCGGCGAGCCGTCG
The DNA here is from genome assembly GCF_031583065.1 of Streptomyces sp. CGMCC 4.7035. Lineage (GTDB taxonomy): Bacteria > Actinomycetota > Actinomycetes > Streptomycetales > Streptomycetaceae > Streptomyces > Streptomyces yaanensis. The sequence continues at coordinate 7,479,281 of NZ_CP134053.1, read as the reverse complement.
ACCCAGGGCCGCGGTCACGCTGTGGCTCCGGCGGTCTGCGGCGCGGTGAGGAATGCGGCGAGCCGGTCCAGGACGCCGGGCTGCACCCAGTAGTACACCCAGGTCCCGCGCCGCTCGCAGTCGATGAGTCCGGCCTGCCGGAGCAGCTTGAGGTGGTGGGAGATCGTCGGCTGGGACAGCTCGAAGGCCGGCGTCAGCTCGCACACGCAGACCTCGCCGCCTTCACCGCGCGACGCGATCATCGACATCAGCCGCAGGCGGACCGGGTCGCCCAGGGCCTTGAACACCTTCGCCAGCTCGGCCGCCTGGGCCTCATCCAGCGGCGTGGTGGACAGACCCGCGCAACACGCGGCGTCCTGCCCGATCACCTCAAGCTCTTGTTTCGACATTCCTCTATGTTGACGTCTTTCGATTCAAGGCGCAAGCTTGCATCAATGAACGTCAATACAGGCCGTTCCGGGGCACCGCCATGCCCCGTCACCTGGGAGTGAGACATGAGCGAGCAGTCCACCGACCTGCGCGAAACCGTCCGCCAGCGCTACGCCGCCGCAGCCGTGAAGGTCGCCGAAGGCGGCGCCGCTTGTTGCGGACCGCAGCCGGTCGAGGTCGACGAGAACTTCGGCTCGACCCTGTACGCCGCCGACGAGCGCGACGCACTGCCTGCCGAGACCGTGGCCGCCTCCCTCGGTTGCGGCAACCCGACCGCCGTCGCAGAACTGCGTGAGGGTGAACGCGTCCTCGACCTCGGCTCCGGCGGCGGCATCGACGTGCTGCTCTCCGCCCGCCGTGTCGGCCCCACCGGCAAGGCCTACGGGCTGGACATGACTGACGAGATGCTGGCCTTGGCCCTGGCCAACGCCGAGAAGGCGGGCGCGACGAACGTCGAGTTCCTCAAGGGCACCATCGAGTCCGTCCCGCTGCCCACGAACACCATCGACGTGGTGATCTCGAACTGCGTGATCAACCTTTCCGTCGACAAGCCCGCCGTCTTCTCCGAGACCTTCCGCGTTCTCAAGTCCGGCGGCCGAATCGGCGTCTCCGACGTCGTCGCCGACGACACCCTCACACCGGAGCAGCGAGCCGAGCGCGGCGACTACGTCGGCTGCATCGCCGGCGCACTCTCCTTCGCCGAGTACCGCGCAGGGCTGGAAGCCGCGGGGTTCTCGGACATCGAGATCACCCCGACCCATTCGGTCGCGGACGGAATGCACTCGGCAATCGTCCGTGCCACGAAGCCGGTCACGGCCGACACTTCCTCCGAGGCTGCCGAGCCGGCCGATGCCTGCTGCGGAGTCAACGCCTGCTGCACCCCGGACGAATCCTCAGCCGACCCCACCCTGACCGTCGGCGAAGCCAAGACGGCGTCGGGATGCCGATGCCAGAACTGAGCTCATGCGCGTAAGCGCGTGGTGCCAGCTGCCGGTTCAGCGGCCATCACGCCGGGCCCGGTCCATGGCCGCGCCTGCCGCATCACCGGCGATCCGCTCGATCTCGTCGGGCACTTCCCGCTCGTCAAGGACGAAGAGCCGGTCACCGACCAGATGGGTGGTGGTCTTCCATCCGAGCTGGTGGCCGGCCTCGCGAGCGGCACGCCGGACATCCTTCAGTTTGCCCATCTCCGCGAGATCTTCGCCGCTCAGGATCAACTGCCCGTAGTAGCCCCTGTACTCGGGTTTCAGAGCCGCCCGCATCAGTGACTCAAGCCGGTCCACGAGCTTCTCGTACCGCCGCCGGGCCAGCTCATCCCTGACGGGCATCCTGCACAGCTCCCCACCATCCGCGCGCACGGCATGTGTGCCATATGTGTGCTGGAAGCGCAGGAGCCCTCCCGTCCGCTGGACGGAAGGGCTCCTGACCTGGTGTTTCTCTGTGCCCCCGGCAGGATTCGAACCTGCGACACCCGCTTTAGGAGTTTTCCCGGATCGGGGCTGTGACCTGCGAAGATGTGGGCCACAGGGTGTCCGGCCAAGGAAAACACTCCTCCATAGTTCTCGCGTGTTCATGGCGCTTCCCGTTCCCATGTGTGCTGAATGCGTGCCGGTGGATGCTGTCTGGCGAGGGCTTGGGTTGCTCAAGGGAGCCGGCGAGTGGTCGGAGTGAGGTGCGGGCGGCGTCTCGTCAGACCTTCTCGACGCGCACAGAGTGTCCCGCGAGGAGTTGATGCATGTCGTCGGTGTCGTAGGTGAAGACCGTTGCCTCGGCTCCCTGCGAGGCTTCCCGCCCGGCCACAGCCGCCAGGATGGCATCGATGGCGTACTTGTGCCCATGCAGGCCGGCTGCCTTCAGCATGTCGCGCGCCATGGCGATCACCTGGTCGTCCGTGTGCACGATGCGGATCCGGGACAGCGTCCAGTTCCACAGTGCCTGCCTTGACGTTTCGCGAGGGTCCCATGCTTCCAAGGTCGTGAGTGCCGAGGTGACGATCGGGATGTCGAGCCGCGGAGCCGTCTTGATCAGCGCGGCCATCTCCCGATCGCCCTGAACCACCTTGGAGAGGGCCTCGGAGTCGAACACGAAGACGCGTTGTCGCGGCCGGTGCGGCTTGGCTCGGGCGGTGCGGCTCACGCGGCCTCGTCCGAACTCGATGGCTGTTCGTCATGCCAGCCGTCAATGGCGGCGATGCGGTCCCGTGCTGCCTGCTGCTCGTCGTCCGTCACGGCGCCGTGCTCTTCTTCGAGGCGTTCGGCCAACTTGCGCAGTCGGTCCATGGCGTCCTGATGAGCGGCGGCGGCCGCGATGTAGCCGGACACCCCGCGCGCGTCGACGCGCTCCTTGATCGAATCCACCACTGGGGTCGTGGGCGACCGCCGACAACTGCGGCTGTTCGTAGTCGCTGATGTCAGCCTGGATGTCAGTCGGCGGGCACCCACTGTCGCACACCGTGGCCGTTCGTGCCGTACCAGTAGTGGGGCAGGCCCTTGATGCCACTGGTGCGGAACGGGCGGCCGTGGTCGTCGATGCGCACCGTGCCGGTGCGGCCCTGGGAGGACCAGGCGAGTTCCAGGTACCACTTGCAGTCGTAGGTCTCGGTCGTCGCGGTGACCAGCAACACCTCCGGGTCCTCGGCGGAGACGCGGTAGGGGAACTCCACGGCGCGCGCGTGGGCGATCGGGCGGTTGACGTCCAGGTTCACGGAGAAGTCACGGGGCGTCAGGTCGCCGCCGCAGCCTTGGCCCATGGCGTACGCGTTGCCGGTGACCGGGGTGCCGCGGCTGACGATACGGACCCGGAGGGCCTCCAGGACCACGGCCGTGGACGACTTCCCCTGCACCGAGATCTGCACCATCGTCTGCCGTCCCGGCACGGCCTCCTGCGTTGCCGCCCACACCCCGGCGTCCTGCTCCACCGGCGGCGGGGGCACCTGGGCCGGCTCCTTCTGGATGACGTAGTCGTGCCCGCAACCACCGTCCCAGATCTGCGAGTCGGCGGTCCAGGCGAGCGGCACACCGGTCGGCGCGGGGGCGTCGCTCTTCGCGTCCGCCGACGGTCCGCCCTTCGGCTTGGGGCTCCCCGAAGCCCGTACTCCCGCGGAGGGCGAGGCCGACGAACGGCTGGGGGAAGCACTGGTCGCCGCGGCCGAGGGGTGGGGCGACGTACTGGTTCCTGCCGTACGGGACTGACCGGCGACCTTGGCCGAGCTGTCGTGAGACCGGTCGGCCGACAGCGCCGACAGACTGCCCAGCGTCGCCAGCAGCACGGTCGCCGCGGCGGCGCCGACGACGGTACGGCGACGGCGGTACCAGGGCCGTCCGGTCGAGCGGGCCGCGTCCCACTGGATCGTCGGCTCGGGACCACCCGGTACGGGAGGGTCGGAAGCGGGCAGCCCGGCGTCGGATGCGCCCGCGTCGGACGTGCTCGCCTCGAGTCGCCGAGGTGCACCGCTCCTGCCGCTCCCGTCACCACCGATGCCGTCCGCGCTGCTACCCGTGCCCAGCGCCGTCCGGCTGTCCGGACCCGAAGCCCGTCGGCCCCCTGCCGGCTCCGGCACCCCCTTGGCGTTCGTCGGCTCCGCTGCCTCCTCGGCCGTTGCCGGCTCCGCCGCCCCCTCACGCGCCCTCGGCCGCTGTCGTGCCGTCACCGCGAGCAGCCACAGGCGGTGCAGTTCGTGGCGTTCCTCCGGTGTCGCCCCGCAGAAGGCGGCCAGGCGCTCCACCGGGGCGTAGTCCTGCGGGACCGCCTCGCCCGCGCAGTAGCGGTGCAGCGTGGAGGTGTTCATGTTGAGGCGCCGGGCCAGAGAGCCGTAGCTCCGGTCCGTGCGGTCCTTCAGTCGGCGCAGCAGCACCGCGAACTGCTCGACGTCGTCCCCGGTCGACACCGTTCCCCCCGTCCTCCCACGTGTCCCCGTATCCCAGGCGGTCCATATACCTGCACGTCAGATGGGCTGGGATGGTTCCACCGTCGCCGGATGGGCGTCCAGCGTTGCGCCGGGCCGCCGTGACGGCCGATGCTCCTGGTGTCGCACCGACCAGGGACGGACCGACCAGCCGACGGCGGGCGATGGACGACACCCATGTACTCATCCACGGGGGACACCCATGCCCAAGCGCACCCGCGCAAGCCCGCTCCTCGCGCTAGTCGTCACGGGCTTCGCCCTCGGCGCGACGCTCTTCCACTGACCGCATGACTGGGGCCGCCCTCCGCCACGGGGGTGGGGAGGGCGGCCCATCGGCCACCGACAGCGCCGTTCGGCGCGATTCGTCACGACTCGAAAAACAGGGAACACACATGAGCAGCAAGACCCGCACCGTCCTGACCGCCGGCGTCCTCGCCATCGCTCTCGGCCTCGGCGCCACCGCCCAGGCCTCCGCCGGCGCCCCGCGCAGCGTCAGCGGCAAGACGTCCGACAACATCACTCGCATCGCCGACTTCTACGGCACCTACATCGACGCGGTGCTCGACGAGGACAGGGGCAACCTCGGAAAGGCCCTGCGCAGCCACTACCTCACCCCCGCCTTCCAGAAGGAGCTGGCGGCCTGGGAGGACCGGGAGCACGCCGACGGCGTCCTGCGCGCCCAGAACGTCCCGCTCGCCTGGAAGGTCACCGACAACGGCACCGCCGGCAACCACACGGAGGCCGTCGTCACCTTCACCTGGGGCAGCGGCACCACCACCAAGCTGGTCGTCGACATGACCCGCGGCAGCCACAGGATCTTCCACATCGGCGAGAAGGGCGTGGGACGCAAGTAGTCACTCCGCTCGCAGCCGTAGCGTGAGGACCTGGAACGGTCGCAGCTCGAAGGCCAAGTTGCTTTCGGGCAGTGGCCGTTCCAGCAGTTCCGCCACCTCGGCCCGGCCCACCGGGAACCCGGGCGTAAGGGGGGCCCGTGCCCGACGCGGCCCTGACCACGGGCGCCGAAGGCGTCGGCCTGCTCCGCACCGAGCTGCCCTTCCTCAACCATCGCGCCTGGCCCATTCGCAAGCAGCACGCGGCCACCCTCGTCCCCGTCCGGCGCGCGCTCACCGGGCAGGTCGTCACGGCTCGCACGTTCGACTTCGCCGACGACAAACTGCCGCCGTTCCTCGCCGAGGGCCGCGAGGGCGGGCGGCTCGGGCGCGGGTTGCCCCTCATGCTCGCCCAACCGGATGCCTTCGCCGATCAGTTCCGCAGCTTGCTCAGCGCCGGGGCCGACACGACCTGCGGATCATGATTCCCATGGTCGCGAGCGTCGACGAACTACGCGCATGCCGACGCCTCCTTGAGGCCGCGGCCACCGAGGCCGGCATCCCGATGCCACCCCTGGGCATCATGGTCGAACTCCCGGAAGCGGTGGCCGCGGCCGATGACCTCGCGCGCGAAGCTGCCTTCTTCTCCATCGGCAGCAACGACCTCACCTGCCAGATCCCGGGCCTGGACCGACGTGACCCCAGTGCCACCCCCGCCATGGCGGCACACCCCGCCGTACTCGACGCCATCTCCCGCGTCGTCACCGTCGCCCACCGCCGCGATCGTTGTCTCCGTCTGCGGTGACGCCGCCGCGCACCCCCTCGTGATCCCCCTTCTCCCCGGCCTCGGCTGCGACAGCCTCTCGGTCGGCCCCGCCGCCCTCGACGAGGTCCGCGCCCGCATCCGCCGACTCCGCCACGACACCTGCGCCTCCCTGGCAGCCGCTGCCCACACCCGCGAAACCCCAGAAGAGGTCTGGCGACTCGTCGAGCAGTGCTGCACCTCGATCGTGCCGCCCTCCGTCTGAACTTCACCGCGGCGTCGCCTTGGGTGCCGCCCCGGAACGACAGCGGGTTCCGGGGCGGCGGCGGGGTCAGGAGACAGGATTCCTGAACGTCACTGCTTCCTCGTTGTTGCGTATCAGCGCCGACTTGGGAATGAGACGCATGAAGGTGTCCCGGAGGAGACACTGAATCGGTCCCTCGAGTTGTTCCACCTTGCTCAGGGAACGAGACTTGTCGACCATCGTCCGTGTCCGCTCAACTCGGTGACCCTCGTAGGCGCGTAGCGCCTGCGGGCCCATGCCGGGCGCGTCGGCGAGCGTGGACGCCAACACGACGGCATCCTCGATCGCCATGGCGGATCCCATGGCAAGGCTGGTGAGCATGGGATGGGCGGCGTCGCCAAGAAGTGTGACGCGGCCATCGCCCCAGCGCTCCAGAAAGGCGCGATCGCGCGCAGGGACGTTCAGAATGGCGTCGTCGGAGGTTTGGTCGATGATCTCCCGCACTTCGTCCGCCCAACCCGAGAAGGTGTCGGCGACCTCCTTCTTGCCGCCGGCCCAGTCGTGGGACAAGGCGGGTGGCATGTTCTTGGTGCCCCACCAGTAGACGCGTCCGTCGCCGATGTCGACGATGCCGAAGCGTTGGCCACTCCCCCAGTAGTGCCCGACGTAACCGGGCTTTATTTTCGGATGCGAGAATTCTGTGATGGCAAGCCAGCAAATATATCCGGCTTCTCTGACGTCCTGAAGGCCGGACAATTGACGCCGCACGGCAGATTTGAATCCGTCCGCGCCGATGAGGAAGTCACCGCGTGCCTCGGTTCCATCCTCAAAATGTGCGGTGACGCTGCCCTCGTCCTGGGTGTAATGCGTCATGGTGGCGTTCAGCGTCAGCGGAATTCCTGTCGCCTCGTCGAGGAGCGCCTTCTGGAGTTCCGAGCGGCTGATGGAAAAACTGGGAGCTCCGGCTCGGGCAAAGAGTTCCTTGACGGGCTGTTCTCGGATGAGTTTCCCGTGGCGGTTCATCATTCTGAATTGCTCGACGATTTGGCCGCGCTTTTCCAGACCAAGATCGATTCCTATGGAGCGGAGGGCGGTAGTAGCGTTGCTGTTGATCGACAATCCGGTCCCTGCGGTGCGCATCTGCGACGCGCGTTCGTAGATCTCGACGTCGATTCCGAAGCGACGCAATGCGATGGCGGCTGTCAAGCCGCCTATGCCAGCTCCGACGACCAAGACCTTGGGTATTTCCCTGTCGGGTGCCATGTTCTATTCCCCTTCGATTTCACCAGCGATCGATCGGTGCCCCATTGCGGCATAGATGGCCTCAGCGACCTTGCCTACGTACGGTTCTTCCACGATGCTGAGGTGATTGCCGGGTACCGTGACGACGTTTATTCGGCCCTTTGTCATGTGACTCCACCCGTTGGTGGGGTCGTCGTATTGACTTCCCATGGAATCGTGCATCGACCGCAGCGATTGAGGGAGCGGCTCCTCGGCGCGAATGAGGGTGAGGTCGAACTCCGCTACGTCCGGGAAGTAATTTATGGCCAGATCCCAGTTCGCGGCGTAGACACCGAACAGGCGTCGTACCACCGCTCCTGAGCTTCCCGCCGGGAGCACGCCCAACTCCTGGGCGACTCCTGCCATGTAGTCGAACTTCTTGTCCACGGTGTCCAGCTCTTCGGGAAGGTGATCCATCGTCGAGGACGCGCCTCGCTTCTGCAGCAACAACTCCCAGAAGAACCATCGGAGGAGGTCCTCGTCATCACCTCCCACACGCTTTCCTCTCGCGGCTGTCGTGTCGAGCAGGACCAGGTCGGCTACTTCCTCGCCCTGTTCCTTGAGTTGTCGCGCCATCTCAAACGCCACGAAGCCGCCGAATGACCATCCGCCAAGGGTGTAGGGGCCGTGCGGTTGCACGCGACGGATCGCTGAAATGTAACTGGACACAAGCTCCGGCATGGTGCGCACCGGCTCGCTGCCGGGGGTCGATCCGGCAGCTTGCAGGGCGTAGAGCGGCTGGTCACCGGGGAACTTCCGGGCGAGACGGACGTAGCAGAGCACGTTGCCGCCCATGGGGTGCACCAGAAAGATCGGCCGCTTGGCGCCGTTGGGGCTGATGGCCACCAACGGGTCGTAGGCGTATACGGCGTTTCCTCTGCGCAGCCTTGCAGCCAGGGCTTCGACCGTTGGTTCGGCGATGACGTCCTGGAGCTGAATCACCGGACCGTAGCGCTGTTCGATCAGCATCATGAGCCTCATGACGGTCAGCGAGGTCCCGCCGAGCTCGAAGAAGTCATCGTGAACCCCGACAGAAGGAATCTGGAGGAGGTCGCCGAGGATGTCGGCGAGTATCCGCTCGTATTCGTCCCGCGGCGCCGTGAATTGTCCGGAGGGGACAGCGTTGAGAGGGATGCGGCGCAGGGCTTCATCGTCCCGCTTACCGCTCGGTGTCAAGGGGAATCCTGGCAGCCAGGCGAACTGTGAGGGCACCATGTAGTCGGGGAGCTTGGCCCGAAGTTCACGCTTGAGATCGTCGAGATCCACTTCGGCTGAGTCGCCGAGGAGAAACGCGGCGAGGAAGGTGTCATTGCCTTCACGGTGGCGTGCGACAACAGCGGCACCTTCGATTCCCGGGTATTTCCCGGCGAGTGCGGTGATGGCCAGTTCCACTTCGGCCGGCTCGACCCGGAAGCCCCGCACCTTCACCTGGGCGTCGGTCCTGCCGAGGCAGATGATCTCCCCGCTGGGCAGCGCGACTCCCAGATCCCCCGTCCGGTAGATGAGCTCTCCCTCGGGCCCGAACGGCCGATCGAGGAATCGTTCCTTCGTCAGGTCGGGTCGGCCTTCGTACCCCTGCGCCAGGCCGGCTCCGCCGACGAAGATCTCACCCTTCACGCCGGGGGGCACCGGCTGAAGCCGGTCATCGAGGACATACACTGCCTCCCCGTCGATGGGCTGACCGATCGGAGGCAGGAGAGGGTAGTCCGCCGGGTCGCCCGTCATGGTGAACCGTGTCGCGACGTGTGTCTCGGTAGGACCGTACTGGTTCTCCAGCAACACGCCGGGCAGGCGACCGAGGAAGCGGCGTATCTCATCGGTGACTCTGAGCTGTTCCCCGGACGAGATGATGACGCGGAGGGATTTTGGGGCGATATCCAGAGCAACGGCAGTCGAGGCCAGTTGCTGAAGGGCCACGTACGGCATGTAGATCCGCTCGATCCCTGCTGCGTCGATCGTCCGCAGCAATCCGGGGAAGTCACGCCGCTCCGCCTCTGAGACGAGGTGCAACGTGTTTCCCGCACAGAGAGTGGAGAAAATCTCCTGGAACGACACGTCGAAACTGACTGGCGCGTACTGGAGAGTGTCGCCGCCCGTGGAACCACCACTGGACGCCCGGTTCTGCCAGGCAATCAGGTTCGCAAGGGCCCTGTGAGGCATGGCAACACCCTTGGGAGTGCCCGTGGAACCCGACGTGAAGAGTACGTAGGCAGTGGATTCCGGCTCGGGCGGTAGGAGCGCCCTGACCATGGACGTGCTTGCCGTTATCGACTCCGCAGGCAAGAGCAGTTCCGGATCACCGGCGAGATGCGCGTGCTGTTCGTCCGTGATGATCCGGAAGACGTTGGCCTGCCGCGCCATGGCCACGAGCCGTTCGGCCGGGTAGTCCGTGTCCATCGGTACGACGGCGGCCCTCGCCATGAGCGTACCGAGGATGGTGGCGATCGCTTCTGGTGACCGGTCCATCGCGACGCCGATCCGAGCGCCGGGTTGTGTTCCGGTCTCGATCAGACGTTGGGCGACGTTGCGGGCAGCGTCCGCCAACTGTTCATAGGTCCACCGGCGTTCGTGCATCGCCAGGGCAATGGCTTCGGGGCTCCGCGCAGCCACGTCGAAGAAACGCTCGACGACGCTGGAGGCGCCTTCTGTGCTCTTGTCCTGGTAGGTGGGGGGTGTGGTGAGGAAGGTGTAGTCGGGGGTTTCGTTGGGGTGTTCTGCCATGCGGTGCAGGATCTGGGTGAGGGATCGTGCGAGTACATCGGCCTGGTCGGGGCTGAAGATGCTTCCGTCGCAGTCGATGCGCAGGTGGATGTTCTGGCTGAGTGGGTCGATGAAGCTGTTGACGAGCAGGGCGAAGTTGGTTTCCTCGCGGGTGCGGAAGTCGACCAGTTCGATGTCGGGGAGGTCCATGACCTGGGTGAGCTGGTGGAAATGCACGTGGTTGAACGCGGTCTCGATGACTTGTGTGCCGAAGTCTTCCTGGATGGTGCTCAGGGGGTAGAGGCGGTGGGGGTGGAGTTCTTGTTCCTGCCGGAATGCCTCGCGGGCCACTGCGATCCAGCTTTCGCCGGCGGCGTTCAGGCGGACGGGGAGGGTGTTGAGGAAGAGGCCGGCGATTCGTTCGGCGTCCTGTTGCTCGGGGCGGCCGTGGGTGACCATGCCGGTGGTGATGTCGTCCGTGCCGGTCAGCATCCGCAGGGTCAGGCTGTGTGCCGCGAACAGCAGTGACTTGAGGGGGAGGGTGTGTTCGCCGGCGACCTGCCGCAGGCGTGCCGACAGGTCGGCGGGTAGTTCGACGTCACGGACGATCTGTGCCGCGTTGCCGGGGTGTGTCTGGTAGGGCGCCAACGCGTCGATGTGCAGGACTTTCGCACCGGCCAGGCGTTCCTGCCAGTAGCGTCGTGTCCTGTCCGAGTCCGCGGCCTGCCGCTCATTGCGGATGTGCAGGGCTGGTGAGGGAAGTGCCAGAGTGGGAACCGGGTCGATACCCAGGCCGAGGGCGTGTGCGTAGTCCTGGAGGACTTCCCGCAGCAGGTTCGCCACGCTTCCGCCGTCCAGCAGTGCGTGATGGAAACTCAGCACCAGGTCCACGGTCGCCGGACGTACGAACACCCGAAGGTGGTAGAGCGGGGCCTGCTCGAATACGTAGTCGTGGAAGCGGCGCTCCTCCATATGGTCCGCGACCGCCGACTCGGCCTCCGTGTCGCTGTGGGAGCGGAGGTCCACCACCTCGAACTCGCCTGATACGGCGGGGTGAATGACCTGCATGGGCTCGGAGTGACTCGCCAGATCGAAGGACGAGCGCAGCACCGGATGCCGTGCGACGAGCCGGCTGACTGCCACGCGGAACGCCGGCTCGTCCCACGGCATGGCCAACGTGTATCGGAACACGTCCTTGTACATGGCTGAGTTCTCGTGCCGACGGCTGTGGTACAGCAAGCCGAGCTGAAGCCGGCTCAGTGGGAATGCGTCCTCGGCGTCGCCCAGCGCCGCACGATCCAGGTCGGTGACCAGATCGAAAGGCTCCAGAGCCGATTCCGAGTCGCCCTCGACCGCCCGGGCCTTCCGGGCAAGGGCCGCGACAGTCGGATTCTGCACCAGATCACTCAGACTGAAGAACAGTCCGCGCTTCTCCGCCAGAGCCCTGACCCGCAGCATGAGAATGGAGTCCCCACCGAGCGCGAAGTAATCGTCGTGGACACCCACCCGCTCCGTCTGGAGAACATCGGCCCAGATCTCCGCCAGAACCGCCTCCGCCGCATTCCGCGGATCCCCGGAAGCATCTGCCTCAACGGCACTGCCCAGCTCCGCCAAAGCCCGGACATCAGCCTTCCCGTTCGGTGTCAGCGGAATACGCTCCACCCGCTGAAAGAAGGAAGCTATGTCCTGGTAGGTGGGGGGTGTGGTGAGGAAGGTGTAGTCGGGGGTTTCGTTGGGGTGTTCTGCCATGCGGTGCAGGATCTGGGTGAGGGATCGTGCGAGTACATCGGCCTGGTCGGGGCTGAAGATGCTTCCGTCGCAGTCGATGCGCAGGTGGATGTTCTGGCTGAGTGGGTCGATGAAGCTGTTGACGAGCAGGGCGAAGTTGGTTTCCTCGCGGGTGCGGAAGTCGACCAGTTCGATGTCGGGGAGGTCCATGACCTGGGTGAGCTGGTGGAAATGCACGTGGTTGAACGCGGTCTCGATGACTTGTGTGCCGAAGTCTTCCTGGATGGTGCTCAGGGGGTAGAGGCGGTGGGGGTGGAGTTCTTGTTCCTGCCGGAATGCCTCGCGGGCCACTGCGATCCAGCTTTCGCCGGCGGCGTTCAGGCGGACGGGGAGGGTGTTGAGGAAGAGGCCGGCGATTCGTTCGGCGTCCTGTTGCTCGGGGCGGCCGTGGGTGACCATGCCGGTGGTGATGTCGTCCGTGCCGGTCAGCATCCGCAGGGTCAGGCTGTGTGCCGCGAACAGCAGTGACTTGAGGGGGAGGGTGTGTTCGCCGGCGACCTGCCGCAGGCGTGCCGACAGGTCGGCGGGTAGTTCGACGTCACGGACGATCTGTGCCGCGTTGCCGGGGTGTGTCTGGTAGGGCGCCAACGCGTCGATGTGCAGGACTTTCGCACCGGCCAGGCGTTCCTGCCAGTAGCGTCGTGTCCTGTCCGAGTCCGCGGCCTGCCGCTCATTGCGGATGTGCAGGGCTGGTGAGGGAAGTGCCAGAGTGGGAACCGGGTCGATACCCAGGCCGAGGGCGTGTGCGTAGTCCTGGAGGACTTCCCGCAGCAGGTTCGCCACGCTTCCGCCGTCCAGCAGTGCGTGATGGAAACTCAGCACCAGGTCCACGGTCGCCGGACGTACGAACACCCGAAGGTGGTAGAGCGGGGCCTGCTCGAATACGTAGTCGTGGAAGCGGCGCTCCTCCATATGGTCCGCGACCGCCGACTCGGCCTCCGTGTCGCTGTGGGAGCGGAGGTCCACCACCTCGAACTCGCCTGATACGGCGGGGTGAATGACCTGCATGGGCTCGGAGTGACTCGCCAGATCGAAGGACGAGCGCAGCACCGGATGCCGTGCGACGAGCCGGCTGACTGCCACGCGGAACGCCGGCTCGTCCCACGGCATGGCCAACGTGTATCGGAACACGTCCTTGTACATGGCTGAGTTCTCGTGCCGACGGCTGTGGTACAGCAAGCCGAGCTGAAGCCGGCTCAGTGGGAATGCGTCCTCGGCGTCGCCCAGCGCCGCACGATCCAGGTCGGTGACCAGATCGAAAGGCTCCAGAGCCGATTCCGAGTCGCCCTCGACCGCCCGGGCCTTCCGGGCAAGGGCCGCGACAGTCGGATTCTGCACCAGATCACTCAGACTGAAGAACAGTCCGCGCTTCTCCGCCAGAGCCCTGACCCGCAGCATGAGAATGGAGTCCCCACCGAGCGCGAAGTAATCGTCGTGGACACCCACCCGCTCCGTCTGGAGAACATCGGCCCAGATCTCCGCCAGAACCGCCTCCGCCGCATTCCGCGGATCCCCGGAAGCATCTGCCTCAACGGCACTGCCCAGCTCCGCCAAAGCCCGGACATCAGCCTTCCCGTTCGGTGTCAGCGGAATACGCTCCACCCGCTGAAAGAAGGTGGGGATCATGAACTCCGGTAGAGATCCCGCCAGATGAGCTCGTATCTCCGCTGCTTCGATTTCGCTGGACGCCTCGTAGTAGCCGACGAGATGAGTGCTCCGGCCGGGCAGTGTGCGCCCCACGACGACGGCATCGCGGACATTCGTCAGCGAAGACAGCGCGGATGCGACCTCACCCGTTTCCACGCGGTTGCCACGGATCTTCACCTGGCCGTCTATGCGCCCCAGGTACTCGAGCGTTCCGTCACTGAGCCAGCGTGCCAGGTCACCGGTGCGATACAGCCGGCCGCCCTGGGTGAATGGGTCGTCCACGAACTTTTCTGCGGTGAGTTCCGGACGGTCCAGATAGCCTCGCGCGACCTGGACACCGCCTATGCACAGCTCACCCGGAACGCCCACTGGCTGAAGTTCATCGCGAGACCCGAGGACATACAGTTGCGTGTTGTCTATGGGCCGCCCGATCGGCACCCGACGCACAGGGCCTGAATCGGCAGGGCACTCGTAGCAAGAGACATCGACCGTGGCCTCGGTCGGACCGTAGAGGTTGACGAGCGCGGGACGCTTGGTCGAGGAAGAGAAAATGGTGTTGAACTGTTCGACCCGTGCGGGAGGCAGTGCCTCGCCGCTGCAGAATACGTAGCGCAGTGAGCTGGTTTCCTCGACGAGGTTGGGAAAGTCCTCCAGCAGCTCCAGGAACGGCCCGAGCATGGATGGCACGAAATGGATGGTACTGACACCGTGCTGACGGATCGTCTGCAAGATCTCCTTCGGATCCTTCTGCCCATCCCTGGGGAGCAGGACGAGCTTCGCCCCTTGAATGGCCCACCAGAAGAGCTCCCACACCGATACGTCGAAGGACACGGGTGTCTTTTGCAGGAGAATGTCGCCCTGGTCGATCGGATATGCGCGTTGCATCCAGGCGAGACGGTTGACCACGGAGTGATGCTCGACCATGACACCCTTCGGTCTTCCTGTGGAGCCCGAGGTGTAGATCACGTAAGCAAGATCCTTCGAGGTGGCCAGCGAATCGACCGGCTCTCCGGAGGCCTCCGCCTGGAGGATGTCTCTTATGCTGCGAACGACACTTTCCGTGCCCGCGAGCCGCTCCGGCATCTGCTCATCGACGAGCACAACCTTGGCGCGACTGTCAGCCAGCAACAGCTTCACACGCTCCGCTGGGTAGCCGGGGTCGACCGGAACGTAAGCGCTGCCGGCCTTCAATACGCCGAGGAGTGCGACGAGAAGCAGTGGACCGCGCTCCATGAGGACGGCAACCCGGTCGTCCCGACCCACACCCTCCGCGCGAAGAGTACGCGCTACCCGGTTCGCGTCAGCATTTAACTCGGCATAGGTGAGGGACTGCCCTGTAAAGGCATCCACCACAGCCGTTTCCGATGGGCGGGTTCTCGCCTGAATTTCGAACAGGCCATGGAGGGTTGCCTGGTCAGGATATGGAACAACTGGACCACGACTCATCATGTGGGTCAGTTCATCGCGTTCCGCCGGAGCCAGCATGTCGACCGCCGACCATGGAACATCCGAGTTCTGGAGTCCATTGACTAGAAGGTTCTTGAAGTGTTCCGCCACCGACGAGATGGGGTAGTTTTCATCGAAGACATCCTCCGCGTAGTCGAATACGATACGGACATCCGACTCCTCGCCGCTGTCATAGATGCAGATGTTCAGAGCGTCGTGTACGTGGGCCTGCGTTGTCATCGTGAGTTCACTGACCGCACCGGGCAGCACCTTGACTGGATCAGCAGTCAGGTAAGAGAGCGTCACATCAAAAAGCTGGCGGCTTCCGCTCCGAACCCCGGGCATCGCCTGCAGGACGTCACCCAGGGCGATCTTGCTGTGTCTCATCAACGAGATCAGCGAGTCGCCTATGGAAGTCACGTGGTCCTGCAGTGAAAATCCTTCTGAAGCGGACGAAAAACGCAACGGAAGAGTATTGGAGAACTGCCCATGAATATTCCGCTGCCGTGCGTTACGATTCAGCAGAGGAATGCCTATGAGTACATCTTCGGTTCGGTGGATACGGGTGAGGTAGGTTCCCAGAGCTGCAAAAAGATACGGGAACACCTTCCGTTCCTTGCGAATCCGGTTCATGATGCTCTTGTCGAGCGAGAAGACGTGCGTGGCGCCGCTGCGACGTTCTTCTGGCGCCGTCCGGGAGAAGAGAACGGGGGGTGTGGACGAGAATTGCTTGTGGTGGAATTCTCTGTCCTCGCTCCATCGGTTGGATGCGCGATACGATTCCTCTTCGGCCACGAAATCGAGATACGATGGGGAGTCGCCCGTGTCGAGCGACTCCCCTTCGCCGGCGACGCGTGCGTACTCGTCAAAAATCTGACGCGCCAGAAGTCGTCCCGTCCAGCCATCAGAAGTGATGTGGTGGCCACTTCCGTACCAGTATGTGACGGTGGGACTTTCTATCAGTACAGCGAATTTGGACAGAGGGCTGTCGGTGATTGCAAAAACCCCGGAGGATGCCTCTTTCAGCCAGGAAGCGCAGGCCGCCGCCGGATCTGGCTCACTAGAAAAGTCCAGCACGGAAACTTCGGGTATCGTGTCACTGAGCCACTGATACGGAACCCCATCCCTCTCGTTCATCCGGATGCGCCAGCAGGGATTTCTCCGCACGACGGATTTTGTTATCCTCACAAGGAGGTCTGTGTCAATATCCCCATCGATTTTCTCCCACATGCTTACGGTGAACTGATTGGATTCCGGATTCAGGGCTGCCGCTGTCCATACGTCCCGCTGATAAGCCGTCAGTGGCCATTCGTGCAAAGACATGAAATCCTCGCAATTCAGTAGTACTGGGAAGGGGGGCAGAGCTTCGACCTAAAGGTGGTTCCGCTTATCGGGTCGCGGGCGGAAGGGCCCGTTCGTAGATGGTCCCGGCGGGTGTGAACCAGCGCGCCTTCTTCCGTGCTGCGGGGCTCGGGTCGTTGGCGTGGGACGCCTTCAAGGCGGCGAGGGCGCGTGCATCGGAGTGGGCGAACTCGCCAATGAGTTCGGCAGCCATTGCCCGGGCGTGCGGGCCGGGGTCTGAGACCAGGTGGTGCAGCGAGGGTTCGAGGACCCGGTCCGGGGCCGGTGCGCAGGTGTCGTCCTTGCACCGGTCA
The DNA here is from genome assembly GCF_031583065.1 of Streptomyces sp. CGMCC 4.7035. Classification (GTDB taxonomy): domain Bacteria; phylum Actinomycetota; class Actinomycetes; order Streptomycetales; family Streptomycetaceae; genus Streptomyces; species Streptomyces yaanensis. Next base: position 7,462,594 of record NZ_CP134053.1, on the reverse strand, counting down.
CAGGCCAGAGCCTGGAATGCGGCGATCCTGACGCGGGCGTCCGGGTCGTCGGCCATGGCGACGAGTTCGCCCATTGACTCGGTGTCGACCAGGTGATCGTGAAGGTGGCAACAGCCCTCACGGACGGCCGGATTCTCGTCACCCAGACCGGCGCGGGCGCTCAGTGCGGTCTCTGCGCGTCGCAGCAGCTCGCGGCATGCCGCCACGGTGCGCTGAGGGTCGCCCAGGCACGCGACGAGGGCATCGTTGTCGGTCCTGACTAATCCGAGCATGATCTCAGTCTCGACTTACGAGGTGGATCATGGCAAAGGGATTTCCACGCCCACGAGGCAGAGGTGGCCCTTGTCCTCGAAGGGGCCCAGTGTGTGATCTTGCAGCGGGATGATCTCCACGTGGCTGGTGTGATCACGGCGTCGGAGCCGTCCTGGGTAGCCCCGTTTGTCGGGCTGGGCCCACGTCGGTTCGGCAAGCTGATCACAGGGTTGCGGCGCGAGGGCGCCGACCCGGTGCGCAAGGGCCGGCCGTGGAGCCTGCCGCTGGAGAACGCGTGCTCCTGGGCGTCGCCTACTGGCGGACCAATCTCACACTGCGCCAACTGGCGCCACTATTCGGCATCTTGAAGTCGGCCGCCGACCGCTTCATCAACCACCTCGGGCCCTGGCTTGCACTCCAGCCGCGCAAACGGTTCCGCAGGGACACCGTCGGAGCCCTGGTCCCCGCCCGCGACCACCAAGTCGCCGAGCAGCCGAGAAGCTACCGCTACTCGACCAATCACCAGGCGGGACGCTGTCTGGCGGCGCGTTCCCATTCGTTCCCATGTAAGCCCAAAAGGCCCTCGGAGATCACTTCCGAGGGGCCTTTCTGGCGCATCGTGCCTGGTCAGGCATGGTGCCCCCGGCAGGATTCGAACCTGCGACACCCGCTTTAGGAGTTCGATCTACACCCGCCCCTGGGGCCGTCGACGGCTGGTCCGACGGTCGTCCGGGGGTGCTGCTGTATGCCGCCGTCCGGCGCTGTTGATGTCAGCCGTGGATGTCAGACGGCTCTGGCATCCTGCGCGAGTGAGAATGACATGGGCCGCCTTCTGGGCGCTGATAGCCACCCTGAACGGCAAAGCCACGCAGGCGAGGTGCCAGCGCCTGGCCGAGGAGCTGAGCCGCCGTTCCGTCCCCGACATCATCGGCTTCGCGGAACGACATGCCGAGGCTCTGTACCGCCTGGACCAAGAGAAGTTCGGGATGCTTCCCGTTGCCGACATGACGGGCCGGAACGGCAAGTCCTTCCCGCAGTCTGCCGACGGGTTCCTGTACGCCCGTTGCGCTGTAGTCGCCGCAGGACAAGCAGTATGGGAAGGCGTCTTCTTCGACGTCGACAAGTTCGCCCCGTACACCTCCACCGAGTGTGACGGGGAGTGGCTGCTGTATGTGCCGGATCAGGCATACGAACTCGCTACCGGGAAGGAGCGGGACCGCTCAACCCGGTACTGCTTCGAAAGCTACTCGAACAGGGATGGATGGCCGAACTCGGGGAGCTGAGGTGGACTACCGGTTGATGGGGATCTCGTAGACGATCTCGCAGTGCGCAGCGGGCACGACGATGTCCGCCGTCTCCACGGGGCGGCCCTCGTCGCTGTAGTACGTCCGCCGGATGTGTGTGACGAGCGCGGCCTTCTGAATGCCGAGTAGCGACGCTTCCTCGGCTGTCGCCTGTCTTGGTTCCGGCTGCTCCACGGCATGGCTGACGGTGACCCCGATCGAGGCCATGCGGTTCACGACGCCCGCTCCCGCGTGGGGCCCTCCCTCGGGGAGGACGACGAGAGTGCCGGCGGTGAGGTCGTACGGTTCCCAGCTTGTCGACAGCTGCACCGGCCTGCCGTCGGCCAGGAACTCGTACGTCGTGCGGACGCACAGCTCGCCCTCGGCGATTCCGAGACGCGTCGCGATCTCCGTGGGAGCCGGCACCTTGGCGTCGGTCCGGCTCTCCCAATCGCCCTGCCTGCCGACGGCCTTCATGTCCGCGCGGAACGGGGACCCGGCGGGCTGCTCACGCGCCGATGAGCGGACGACTCGCACCCGCTGCCGGGGCTCGGCGACATACGTGCCCGACCCCGCTCGGCCCTCCAGCATGCCCTGGGAGATCAGCAACTCCTGGGCCCTGCGCACCACGTTCTCGCCCACGCCGCACTCCTGGCCGATCTGGGCGCGGGAGGGGAGGCGGTCCCCCGGCTCCCACTCGTGCTCCGCGATGCGCCGCCGGAGTTCGTCGGCGATGCGGAGATAGGGCGGCTGCTCAGGCATATGGAAAATCTAGTCCACTAGCTCTAATCTAGTTAACTAGCTTTACTCAACGTGATCGCCGGTGACGGAGGCTGCCCTGTGCCTGCTTCGCAAGTGAGCGCGGAGGCCATCGCGGCTCGGTTATCGGCCGTCGGGCTCACCCCACGCGTGGAGGAGCACGACCGATGCACGTCGATCGAAGCGGAGGTGCCGGAATCGCTCTCCGCCGAGTCGTGGCGGGAGGTCCTGGAAGTGGTGGCGGAGGCCGATCGATTCGGGCTCCTCGCCACCAGCCTGAACGGCCGCACCCTCTGGGCGGTCGTACGCAAAGCGGTCCCCACGACGGGCGATGTCGGGGGACCGAGCCATCAGCGATAGGAGCTGAGCAGCGTGTTCAACCGTATCCGTCGTGCCGTCTTGCTCACCAGTGCGCGGTACCGCCCCAAAGGCCGGCACCGCCGCCCCTTAACGTCCGCCCGCCCGATGTTCGCTCCCCCCGCGCCCTCCGAAGCGCCGATGGTCTTTCGGGGACGGCATCAAGACCGCGCGGACTATCTCGCGGGAGAGGACACCGCACTCGTCCGCCCTTACGTGCTGGCCAGTGAGGAGCGAGCGCGGCAACGAGCGATGGCCGTGTCTCACCACGTCCCGGCTGATGCCTGGGCCGCCCCTGCGGGGGCCTGCTGATGCCTCCTCGCCAACAGCCTCGCGTCACGCACGCGGAGGCCGTCCCCTACCGGTCGAGCTCATGCCGGATCGGTACGCACCACGCGTGCGCGGAGTCTTCCCCGGCCGCGGCGCCGGTGGACGTTCCGGTGGTCTACGAGGCGTGCGATTGCTCCTGCCATACGGCGGTCAACCGGTCTGCACCCGCGGAGGTGACGCGGTGAGCGTATGGGCACCCAGCGGCGCGCTGGCATCCACCGTCGAGATCACCTCAGACAGCGTGCAGCGCGGCGACGTCATCCAGGTCGGCGGCCAGCCGTGCAGGGTGAGCGACCTCTTCCAACTGCCCGGCGGTGCCAAGCGGCTGGTGTTCGAGTCGGGCGAACTGCTGACCATGCACCGGCAGACTCGGCTCGTCGCGATGCGGATCCTGAGAGGGCGGGGCGGTGATCCAGTCCATGCCTTCTCGCCGCGACGCTATCGCCGATGACCTCCGAAACCAGATCGCGACCGGCCGTGTCCAGGCTGGCGAACGCCTTCCTTCTGAGGCCCACCTCGCCTCTCAATACATGGTCAGCACGTCGACGCTGCGGGGTGCACTCGCAGTACTTCAGGGGGAGGGCCTCGTCGAGAAGATCCACGGCAAGGGGAACTTCGTTTGCCGCTCTCTCCGCAGAATCACGTACGTCGGCGGCTGGGGCACGCTGGACCCGCAGACCGCTTCTGACGCAGCTCTGCGCGTCACCGTCCGCACCACCAAGATCCGGGCGCGCGGGCATCTGGCGGCTCTATTGAAGGTGCCGACCAGTAGCCCGCTGACCGAGTTCCTCTGCCTCAGCTATGAGGGGGAGTCGCCGCACAGCCTGGCTCGTATCTACGTACCTCGCGACCTGGCGCCGGCTGCGGTGCTCGGCGAGTCGCCTTCGTGCGATGGGACAGTGGCGAGATTTGCAGTGCCGCGCCCTCCATCGGCCGAAGTCCGGGAGACGGTCAGCGCTCGCCTCCCGACACCGGACGAAGCCTCGACCCTTCGGATCAGCTCTGCCTTGGCGGTTCTCGCGATCACGCGCGTGACGGCCGACATCACTGGGCGCGTGGTCGAGGCCGCGCTTCTGGTGTTCCCGGGTGACCGCGCCGATGCGGTCTTCACCACCCACCACGTGATTGACGAGCGGGGGAGACAAACATGAAAAACAAGGACGAGTTGCGTCTTCTCCCGTGGTCGGGGCCGGAGGGCAAGCCCTGCTATCTCAGCGCCGACGATAGCGATGGCCACATGTCTCGCCTGGCGGACAACATCGAAGCGGTACAACTCGGGATGGCGGCCAACCTGCTGGAGCAAGCACTGGAGGTACTCGGCGACGGGGATGCGGCGTTGGAGCAACTGCGACCTCTGGCGACGCAGCTGGCTGGAGCATTGCGGGACACAATCCGTGTAGCGACCAGCCGCGGTCACCGCCTGGTGACACCCGAATCCCACCAGTCCTGAGGGAGGGAATCGGCAGCCGGCCACGACTGCTGGCGGCGACCTTCGGTCGGCAGTAGCACGTACCCGTAGGGAGAGGCCCCGGACAGTGTCAAGGGCCTCTCCCTACGGCAGGCAGGGCCAATCCGGCCGGGTACGACAGAAGTGCTTTCAGCTTGGGAAGCTGCGGCATTCTGGGGCCAGTTGGGGTGCTGACCTGGGCGAACGGGTAGGCTGCGGTCTCTCCTGGCCAGGGTGCTTTCACCGCGATTCCCCGCTCGATCTGGTGCGCTTGTGGTGCAGGCGAGACGCATTGACGTCTCGCCGTGAAGCCGCCGCACGTGAACTCATGCTGCATCGAGGATAGGTCCACAGGAGACCGAGCAGGTGGTCAACCGGCCCCACCAGCAGTTGAGTTGGTATGGCAGACGAATGGGCACAAGGCGCTGCTCCTGCTATAAACGCGACTCATGATGACCACGGCTGCGCCAAGCGAGACCTTCTGGACTGCACTAGGCTCGGTTGCGGCCGCCTTGGGCGTGTTGGCCACGCTCTACGTGGGGTGGCTCGCATGGCGAACGGCAGTCCCTAGGCGTAAGGTTCGCTGGGAGGCTGAAGTGAAGCCCCTTCTGCATGGCGTCGGCCATGGTGCGCTGACTGTTAGTCACAGTGGGGCTACCCTAAGTCGACCGCATGTTCTTGAACTGAAGTTGACGAATGCTGGCAACCGAGATCTCGAAGCTTCCCACTTCGGTGGTCAACCCATCGATTTCACATCCAGTGCCGTGTTCATTGACGTGCTCGCACAGTCCTCTTCACCGTCGTCACAGCGAGTCATCCCTGTAACGTTCAGCGGGACTAAGCTCATCCTCACCCCCGGGACATTGCACAGACGTCAAACAGTTACTTACACGGCTCTTGTTGATGGCGCCGATCCGACCATTGACGCCGTGGCGTCACTCAGCAACGGCGATTTCCAACGGCGTCGCGCCGCAAGCGCAGATCAGTCCGAGCGTCGTCTACAGGTCACAGTGGCGATCATGGGGCTGCTGACCTCGGTGGTCGCCGTTGTGGTCCAAGCACTCACTGACCGCTGACCGTCTAGGAGTTCGATCGCGTGGCCACCATAAGGCCCGGCTCCGCTGTTGATCACTCAAGACCGTCTGTGTACCCCGTCGTTGATGTCACATGGTGATGTCAGGTTGGATGGCGTGATGCAGCGTGTTGAGGCAGAGCTGTTCACCGACGGTGGCAACGACGCCGTGGTTCGTCTACCCGGTCGGCGGTTCCCCGGGGTACTGATCCAAGGCGACTCCCTTCACACCCTCCGCAGCGATCTGGCCGAAGTGATGGAGGCGTGCGAGCGCGGCGAGCTGGCCGAGGCTCGGGAGTCCGCTGGCCTCCTGCTGGCTGACCTCGATGCGATACTGACGCGCTACGCGGCCGCGCTGGAAGAGTACGGGGTTCCGCGGCCGTACTGAGTCATCGGACTATCAGCTTGGGAAGCTGCGGTCATTCACGGACGGCTCGGTCGCTGACCGGGGCAAACGGCCGGTCCGAGGCCCCGCCGGGCGGAGCAGCTTTCACCGTGACTCCCCGCTGTTCCCCGCTCGATCTGGTGCGCTTGTGGTGCGCCTGCTGACCACGTGCGGCAGGCGCTGTTTGCAGCTTTGGATCCGGAGGGTCTTCCCGGTCAGGCAGTATCTCCCCATGCTCGGTACAGTCGTTACTGCACTCCTCGGTGCTCTCGGGATCGTCGGCACCCTGGCTGCGGCTCGCATCCAAGCGCGTGGGGCTGTCAGGCAAGCAGAAGCAGCTCTCGCTCAGGCTCACGCGACTCACCGCGCAGCCATCGAGGCTGCCGCTACTCAAGCCCAAAGTTCTTTTGAGCAACAAGCTCGCGCCGCGCGCCGCCCTGTCTACCTATCGCTCGTTGATGCGGGTCATGCGTTCGCCGATCGGCTACCAGATCTGTTCGACGGCACTTTTGTGGGTGATGCTCCCCTTGAGTCAGAGAAGAACGCGATGAGGGTCGCTCTATCACGCGTTGAGCTGGAAGGCCCCGCGACACTCATAACCCTGGGGCGAAGCGTGCTCGCGACTGCCGAAAAAGCCGAGAGGATGGCGGTTGGTATGAGGTCAGAACTCTACGTTTTGTACCGCTTGGGCATCGCCACCGGCGAGTATGACGGCGAAGGATTGTCTGGAGACCATTTCGATGTGGCGTATGAGGCTTCAAACGCTCTGCACCGCCTCCGACAGACGAAACCTGCGGGCCAGACCGCTCGGGATCGGATGCTTCTGCTGCGCCAGTATTTTCAGACGGAGGAGCGGGCGCATGTTCCTGATGATTCTGATCATCGCTTGCTTTGGGGGGCCATTCGAGATGCCGAAGGAGCAATGAGATCAGCTGCAGCTGCCGGTGTAATTCCAGAAACGAGTGTTCGGCGGATGATTGTGCGAGCCGTCGACCGTACGCGAGATGCAACTGAAATATTCGACAGTAATGCCGATGCATTCAACGGTGCACGAGAGCAGTTCATTAACGCCGCCCGAGACTACCTTCATAGTCCCTCGCTGTAGACGCGGGCCGGAAAATTGCGGGTCGATGAAGTCTCCCAGGGCAAGTCTAGTGCCGCAAAGTTCGATCAGTAGCCGGTCTACTGATCATCGGTCTCGCCCACCAGCGAGGGGGAGGAAGCCCACGGCTCTGAGCTATTCAGATGCCGTGGGCTTCTGTCGTTGCCGGTCAGCGTTGGGTGACCTCGGACGGCCCGGAGACGGCCAGCCTGATCACTCCTCCACTCTCGACTACTGTCCTGTAACGGTTGCGGACAGTGAGCTACTGACTCGGACTGCTGCCCGAAGAATTGGGCCATGACGGAATCCGGACCCCGGAGACACCTGCTCATCCGGTCTGTACTCGCTGCTGCTGCCGCATGCCTGCTTGCTGGAGGAGGTTTCGCCGCCGGCCGTCTCACAGCGCCTGACTCGGACAGGCGCACGGCAGTGTGCGGGGACGCAAGCACGGCTCTGCACAATGCTGTCCGTGAGGCACAGTCTTACGAGGACGAACAGATGGACCAAGCTCGGCAGTCGGCGCTTGTGGCGGCGAGTGTCGTAGTACAGAACCCCGAGTGTTTCGATGCGAAGACCCGCGCGACCGTGCAGGTGCTGCTCGATGGCGCCAAGTAGAACGGCCGCGCTGCGGACAGCGCCTACAGGCCGGTGGATGTGCCGTTGCATCTTCGTCCCGAAGCAACTTGAGCAGGCGTTCCACCTTGGGCCCAAGCGACTGTCACCTGCCGCGATGGTCCGCAGGTGTACGCAGTTGTCCGGTGCTGTCCGTCGGCGTTGTCACGCAGCTAGACACTCACTGCATCGCGCTCGGCGATCCCACCGCCTGATCCCCTAGCTGAATCGGTTGGCCACGGCCACACCGGTCGCTCTGCGGCACGGAGGGACGACAAGATCGGGACGCCTGCCGGGTGTTCACATGACCTTACCGTGGGCAATGATCACCTGCTCCGCGCAGAACCGCAGAAGCGGCACTTCCTTGGATAGTTCGGCATCATCTACGAACGGGAAATATTTCGGGCGGGCGCCATCCTTGGCGTGGACCAATGAATTTCTCGTCTGGTAAATGCGTTTCGCGAGTGCCGCCTTCACCTCTAGATCCCTATCCGCCTCTAGGTTTACAGGAACATTCTCCGAAAATGATGGTGAATTGGATTTGTAGTACTCAATCAAATCGGGATCGTGTGCGGTCAAATCGTCGATCAGGCGAGAAATAGTGACGTAGCCCTCCAGGACAAGCGCGAGCGCACGTTGCTCGTCAACGCCGCCTTCGTCTCGCACTCGCCGCTGCGTTGCCGTAACCAACTTGATTACCGCCTTGATGTCCTTGGAGCGCTTTAGCGAGAACGCCGGATCTGCGATTTTCCTGCGAACCTGTTCCTCGAAATCATCATTGAAAACTTTCTCGAAGAAATGTTCAGCGATGTGATAGTAGGAGAGGTATTGCAGCATGGGGCTCTCTGCGGAGACAGCCAGTTGATAGTGGTGGACAAGGTCGGAGTTGTAGGTCATTCTCGGCGCGTCCATCGCCGCTTCAGCAGCCCGACCGCGCCTGCGCACGCGACCAGCACCAGAGAGGTGGTCCGTATTTGCGGCAACGCGATATGAAACGTCGTAGTTGAAAGCCAATTGGAAGAGAAACGCCTCAGCGGCATCTTTGAAATCCGCGCGGGTGCGAGTGGATTCAATCCTCAGCGTTGTGACAGGGAGGGCCTCGCCGAGGATCTTTTCCAAGGAAACCTCCGGAGCTGGACTCGAAGGGTCCAGGTAACCCATCAATCGTCTCTCCCTGAGCCTCCTTCGAGTATTTTGAATAAAGAATGGAACCCTTCGAGCATTGCCTGCATCTAGCGCTGAGTGAAGCAGGTTTACTCCGAACTCCAAAGATGGGTTACCGATTGAGTATTTCAGGCCATTCTCCTCGGAGGATATGATCTCGTCAAAGTCTCGCGGTAGGATTCCCGCTGGTCCAAGCGCGCCATTTCGGACGATTAGATATTCGCATCGAGTGTCCCACTTAAGGTGGGCTGCGTTTTCGCGATTGCCTTCGTTTAGGTTTTTTGTTGCCGCTTTCAGTTCGGCAACATCGAGGCGGTCTACTTGATTTTGTGCATCAATGTGTACCGGGTTCTCCAAAATGATCTGACTGTCGGTCCATGCGTCGATACCGAGCACCAATTTGAGTGCGTTTATGGAATCTTCGAAGGCAAGTTCGCTCACGTGGGCCCCCTCTGGCGTCGCGGGATGTAATGATTGGTTATATCTGAATCGCCTGGCCAGCGGAGTGAGTTTGCAGAATCTAGGTCGGCGGAGCGGGTTTGGCCGGTGGCCTGCCCGGTCTGGGGTCGAGCATGATCAGGGGGCCGTACGCTGGTTGGCAACTCGGGCAGGCTTTGGACCTGCCCGCAATGTGCACGAGTGGCCCCCTGGTCTTGCTCGACGCGGGGCCCGGACCGGGGAGGTGGCTAAAGCCGTGGAGCCGACCGGCCTCAGCCACAGCGGGTTTTCTCTGCTCAACCCGCATGCACGCAGCGCGCCGCCGGGCGCGGCCAGCCGGGGCGAAGACAGGAGGCAGGCCGCGCCGCAGAGGCGGCGCGCGCCCGCGCCGTGCGCGGGCCTTGATGATGGAGAGAAGGTTTTATCCCGCTGGGATGAGGCGCTTGCCGTCATGGCTGCGGACGTGGGGGCCGTTGCCGTCCAGGGCGTCGAGGAGCCTGACCGCGAAGACCTCGGACATGCGGTCGCTGACCTCGTCGGGGGTGAGCCAGGACACGGCGGTGGATTCGCTGGAGGTGCGTTCGGTGCCGCCGGAGGGCTTGCAGCGGAAGACCAGGGCAACGATGCCTCGGGTGGTGTTCTTGTAGACCCCGGTGAGTTCGTCGATCTCGACGTGGATGCCGGTCTCCTCCAGGACCTCGCGGGCGACGCCGGCTTCGGGCGTCTCGTTGAGTTCGAGGATGCCGCCGGGGAGTTCCCAGGTGCCGTTGTCGGCTCGGCGGATCGCCAGGAGGCGGCCGTCCTCGCGCACCACTGCTCCGGCTACGGACACGGAGTGCAGCGGGGAGGGTGTCGCTTCCTGTGGTTGACTCATGTAGAGGAGCATAGGAGGCAGGGAAGGACTATGGGAACTGCGGCGGGAGGGGTCGGTTCCGGGCCTCGGTACGTGCAGATCGCGGACGAGATCGTGCAGCAGATCCGGGCGGGGGTTCTCAAGCCCGGTGACATGGTGCCGAGTGAGTCCGAGCTGGTAGACCGCTATGGCGTGTCCGGCGGGACGATCCGCAAGGCCATGGTCGAGGTGAGGGCGAGCGGGCTGGTCGAGACCCGGCACGGCAAGGGCTCGATCGTGAAGAACCGGCCGCCGGTGCGGCACCGCTCCTCTGATCGCTTCCGGCGCTCGCTGCGGCAGGGTGGGCAGGCGGCCTACCTCGCAGAGTCCGCGCAGTCCGGGGCCACGGCCAAGGTGAGCGTCCTCTACATCGGGCCCATGGAGGCGCCCGAGGATGCCGCCGAGCGGCTGGGCGTCCCCGCCGGTACGCAGGTGCTGGCCCGCCGACGCCTGTACTTCCGTAACGGCACGCCGGTCGAGACCGCCACGTCCTACCTGCCCTGGGACGTCGTGAAGGACATCCCTGAGCTGTTCGCCGAGAACCCCGGTGGCGGTGGCATCTATGCCCGACTGGAAGACCACGGGCATCAGTTCGCGGAGTTCGTCGAGACGCTGCAGGCGCGGCCGGCCTCGAAGGCGGAGGCGTCGGAGCTTGCGCTGAGCCCGGGTGCTCCGGTGGTTCACCTGATTCGGGAGGCTCGTACGGTCGCGGGCCTCGTGGTCGAGGTGTGCGACACCCTCATGGCCGCTGACCAGTTCGTTTTCGAGTACAGGATCCCTGCCGGCGACTGACGCCCGCTCAACTCCTCACAGCCCGTCGCGAGTTCTTCTTCGTGGCGGGTTGACTCATGTACAGGAGTGATGCACTCTTCTTCATGTCACTCATATGCATGAGTGGCGGAGTTCAGCATCTATAGAGGAGTGATTTCTGTGCGTCAGATTCCCGTCGACACCTCCGGCGCGGTTGTCATGGTCGCCAAGTCCCCGCAGGTCAAGGTGCGTGACCGCCGTACCGGTGAGATCGCCACCGACACCGAGACCGGGGCGAAGCTGATGACGGTGGACGTGATGTTCGCGGCGAACGAGGAGGTGGAGATCCTGTCCATCACCGTCCCGGAGCCGGGCATCTCCGGTGAGCTGGCCATGGGTACGCCGGTCGCGCTCACGGGGCTCATCGCCCGGCCGTGGGAGAACGACTTCAACGGCCAGAAGCGGCACGGCATCGCGTTCCGCGCGGTCGCGGTGACCTCGCTCTCCAACGTCGCCGCAGGGTCCAAGGCGGCCTGATCATGACCGGGTTCATGGTCGCCCTGGTGCTGGTCGTCGCCGCCGTGGGTCTCCTGCGGTGGCGGCGCCCCGCCTGGTACTGGTTGACCTTCGGGGTCACGCTGGCTGTGGTGCGGGTCCTGGTCCGGTACAGCTCGGTCATGGACGCGTGCGGGCTGACCGTCCCGCCCGCCCGTTGGCGGCTCGCGCTCGCACGGGCGGCTAACCGGCCGATTCCTGAGCCGCGTCCGCCGCGCATCCTGCGGCTGCGGCCGACCCGTACCGGCCTGGTCCTGCGGCTCAAGCTCCGCCCCGGGCAGGACACCTTCGACATCGCCGCCGCCTCGGACCGGCTCCGGCACTCGTTCTCCATGTACGGCGTCACCTCGCGGGAACTGCGTTCCGGCGTCGTCGAAGTGCGGATGACCGGCTACGACGTGCTCAAGCGGGTGCAGATGCCGGCCGAGACCGACCCGCGGCCGATGCGGGTGCCGGTCGCCCTGCGACAGGACGGCTCGGTGCACTACCGCGACTACCGCGCGATACCCCACGCCCTCACCCTCGGCGCCACGGAGTCCGGCAAGTCCGTCTACCAACGCAACCTGGTCGCCGGACTCGCCCCGATGGACGTCGCACTCGTCGGCATCGACTGCAAGCAAGGGGTCGAACTGTTCCCGCTGGCCCGCCGGTTCTCCGCGCTGGCCGACGATCCCGACACCGCCGCCGAAGTGCTCGATGCGCTCGTGGCACGGATGGAGCGCGTCTATCAGCTCATCCGGTCACAGCAGCGGATCACCTCCGACGTACCGGATGCGGAGATCGCCGCCGACATCTGGGATCTGCCTGACGACCTGCGCCCGGTGCCGGTCGTGGTTCTGGTCGATGAGGTCGCCGAACTCGCCCTGTACGCAAGCAAGGAGGAGGAGAAGCGCCGGGACCGCATCGTCACCTCTCTGGTTCGCCTCGCCCAGCTCGGCCGTGCGGCCGGCATCTACCTCGAAATCTGCGGGCAGCGCTTCGGCTCCGAACTCGGCAAGGGCATCACCATGCTCCGCGCCCAGCTCACCGGCCGCACCGCCCACCGCGTCAACGACGAGACCAGCGCCAACATGGCCTTCGGCGACATCTCCCCGGACGCCGTTCTCGCCGCCATCCAGATCCCGGCCGAGATACGGGGGCTCGCCATCGCGGGCGACTCCTCCGGAGGGTGGCACCGCATCCGTGCCCCGCACACCTCGCTCCGGCAGGCCGTGAACATCTGCAACCGGCATGTCGACCGGACCCCGGACCTGCCCGAGCTGGCCCCGTTCCGGCCCGTTCTCCCCGGCCCCGACGCCGAGTCCGTGCCGCTGGTCAAGGCGTCCTCGGCTACCGCCTGATCTCCCACCGCTCCTCACGGTCGGCGTGACTGCCTTCGCGCCGCGTCCCTACCCAGCCATGCCCAAATGAAGGGAGACCCGCCATGTGCCCGGACTGCGAGGACTTCGCCCGGACCGTGCTCCTGCTCGACCAACTCGCCCTCTACGCCGACATGGTCGGCGCCGACCTCGACTTCGTGGACGCCGTCAGCCCGTCCCTCGCCGTCTCGCTGCCCGAGCCGCCGCCCGGCATGTTCCCGGAGGACTACGACCCCGACGGCGGCCCTGCCTACCCGGGCGATGTCTGATGGGTGCCCGTCACGGTCTCCGGATCGACGCGGTCCTGATTCAGGCCGTCATCGCCGGTGCCCTGTCCTTCGCTCACCTGCACGACCTGGCCGCCGCTGCCGGGCAGAACGGCTGGAAGGCCTGGGCCTATCCGGTCAGCGTCGACCTGCTCCTGGTCGCCGCCTGGCGGCGGCTGCGCAGCGAAGGGCCGTCCCGGCTGGCCTGGTGCTGGTTCGTCGTCGCGCTGTTCGCCTCGCTCGGCGCCAACGTCGCCACCGCCGGATTCCTCGACCTGACCGACCCGCCCGCCCTGCTCCGCCTCGGCATCGCAGGATGGCCCGCGCTCGCCTTCCTCGGCGGCACGCTCCTCGCTCACTCGTCGCCTGCTGAGCCGGAGACGGAGCCGATTCCGTCGGCCCCTGTCCCGGACACGCCGGACGCTGAGCAGTCCGCACCGGAAGCCGTGCCCGCGCCCGACGCGGCCCCCGTGCCGGAAGTCACGACCGCCGCGACACCGGCGCCCCCGGTCCCCGCCGTCCTCGTCGACCACGCCCGCAAGGTCGCCGACGAGTACCGCGCCCGCACCGGATCCCCGATCGACCCCGACACCCTCCGCTCCCGCCTCGGCGTCCCGCCCCACCTCGCCGACGCCATCGCCGCCCACCTCACCTGACCCGCGAGAGACACCGGAAGGAGGACAACAGATGACCCGGGACCCCGCTGACCTGACCGCTGCCGACTACCTCGACGGCGCCCGCGAGATGGCCGCAGCCGATCGGCCCTACCTCGCCTACCTGCTCGCCGAGGAGGCCGCCAAGCGCACCCCCGAACCGGCCACCGTCGCCGGTATCCGCGCCACCTTTCCCGACCCGACGACCACCCGAGAGGAGAGCGACTGACATGCCCGCCCGCGACAACTTCCACTCCCTGATGCGGATCGGCCCCGTGCAGATCGGCACCCACCGCGACCGCAACGGCCGGACCGTGCACGCGGCCGTCTGTACCGCCGACCGCTGCGGCTGGTCTGCCGACTACTCCAGCCAGACTGCCGCCCAGCTCGCCGCCCGTACGCATCGCTGCCGCGTCGCCTAGGAGGCCACCGTCCATGCAAGTTCCGCTGTGGTTCGCCCTGTTGGCCGTCGGCTACCTCGGCGTCAAGCTCATCCGCCCGCCCTGGTGGCTGATCTGCGTGCTCCTCCTCGGCGGATACCTCCTCGCCGACAGCGTCTTTGCCCCGCTCATTAGCACCGCCGTCAAGTAACCAGCCGCGAAAGGAGAACCACCCATGCTCCGGCCCAAGCTCCCGACCATGCCCCAGCCCACCGGCCTGACCACCCCGCCCGCCGTCATCCACCCGACCACGATCACCCCGGGAACCCCGACCGCTCCGGTTCCGTCGGCACCCGTCGCCGTTCCCGCGCCGCCGTCCCGCCCGGTCGTCCAGCTCACCCCCGGCACCGCCCTCGCCCTCGTCGGCGGCGGCACGGCCGTCGTCCTGGTCCTCGGCGCCGTCCTGGTCTCGCTGCTCCTGGCGGTCGCCATCACTGGCGCTTCTGTCGCCGTCTGCGCGGTCGTCCTGCGCTCCCTGCTCGCCTCCGACGCCAAGCGCCGCTGATCGGCCCCCGGGTGGCCTCGATACCGCCAAGCATCCGCCGCCCGGGAGCCGTCCCCACCGATCGATCTCGCAACCGGAAGGAACCCCCAGCATGGCCCACCGGGCCTCACCCGCGACACAGAAGACGCGCACGCCCACCCCGCCGCCGCTCGACCCGACCACCCTCCGGGATGTCCTCCGGGTCGCCTCGGCCTCCGACTACACCCGCTGGGAAGACCAGATCCGCCGTACCGGCGGCTGCTCCGACCCGATCCACCTCACCGGCTGGACCCTCCACAAGGACAAGACCACCGGCGAGACCCTGCACCACTACTCCACCGCCACCGAACCGGGCGGACGCCTCCGCCTCGCCTGCGGCAACCGCCGCGCCTCCCGCTGCCCCTCCTGCGCCTGGACCTACGCGGGTGACACCTACCACCTGATCCGCGCCGGCCTCGCCGGAGACGACCGCCGCGACATCCCCGCCGCCGTCCGCGACCACCCCCGTGTCTTCGCCACCCTCACCGCGCCATCCTTCGGCCCGGTCCACAACCGTCCCGACCACGGCGGCACCTGCCGCTGCGGCACGCCACACGCCCCCGACGCCTCCGAGTTGGGTACCGCTCTCGATCCGAACACCTACGACTACGCGGGCGCCGTCCTCTTCAACAACCACGCCGGTCAGCTCTGGCAGCGCTTCACCACCCGCCTACGCCGCGAACTCGCCGCCCGCGCCGGCCTGCCCCGCCGCGAACTCGCCGACCACCTCCGCGTCTCGTACGGCAAGGTCGCCGAATTCCAGAAGCGTGGCGCCCTCCACTTCCACGCCGTCATCCGCCTCGACGGCCCCGACGGACCTGGCACACCACCGCCCGTCTGGGCCACGGTCGGCCTCCTCACCGACGCGGCCCGCGCCGCCGCCGCGCACTCGTACACATCCGTCTCCGTCCCGGCCGCCGCCGACCAACCCGCCCGAACCTTCCGATGGGGTCGGCAACTCGACGTCCGTCCGGTCAAGGCCTTCGGCGACGGCTCCGACATCACCGAACAGGCCGTCGCCTCCTACGTGGCCAAGTACGCCACCAAAGCCGCCGAGAACACCGGCACCCTCGACCGCCGTATCGGCGAACTCGCCGAACTCGACCGCCACCACGTCCCCGACCACACCCGACGACTCATCACCGCCTGCCGCGACCTGGAAGCCCTCTACCCGGACCGACGTCTCTGGGCCTGGGCGCACATGCTCGGCTTCCGCGGCCACTTCTCGTCCAAGTCGCGCACCTACTCCACCACCCTCGGCGCCCTCCGCCAGGAACGTGCGGACTACCGCGCCGCCCAAGAGGCCTCCGCCCTCGGCCTCGACGACCGCGAGCCGGACACCGTCCTCGTCCTGACCGACTGGCAATACGCCGGTCACGGTCACACCCCGGGCGAAGCCGCCCTTGCCGCCACCATCGCCCGCGATCTCCAGACCAACCGCGAGACCGCCCGCGAAGCCCTGCGCGACAAGCTCACCGAGGAGGTAGCCGCAGCATGACCACCGCCACCGCTACCGCCGAACTCCTGACCGTGCCGGAGGTCATGGCTCGGCTCAAGCTCGGGCGTTCCAAGGTCTACGACCTGATCCGGTCGCACCGGCTCGTCTCCATCAAGATCGACGGCGCCCGCCGCATCCCCGCCCACGCCGTCACGGACTTCGTCCTCGGCCAGATCGAGGAGGCTGCCTGATGGCCACTCAGCGCAAGCGCAACCCTAACGGCGCTGGCACCATCACCAAGCGCAAGGACGGCCGTTTTCAGTGCGCGGTGTATGTCCTCCAGCCGGACGGCACCCGCGCCCGCAAGTTCGCCTACGGCAAGACGTGGGCCGAGTGCGACGCCAAGCGCCGTGAGCTGCTGGACAAGGTGGACCAGGGCGTACCCGTGCCCACCAAGTCCGCCAAGCTTGCCGAGTGGCTGCCGTACTGGCTGGACAACATCATCAAGTCTCGGCGGAAGCTCAGCACCTTCGACAAGTACGAGTCGCACGTCCGCCTCTACCTGGTGCCCCGCCTCGGTGCCAAGCGCCTCGAATCCCTCGGCGTCGCCGACGTGCGCCGCTTCCTCGTCCGCCTGGAGAAGGAGACGACCGCGGCAACCGCCAAGGAATCACACCGAGTTCTGCGTTCCGCGCTGTCTTCGGCCTGCCGCGAGGAACTCATCACACGCAACGTCGCCAAGCTCGTCGAGCCGCCCCGCACGGACACACCTGACCTGCACCCCTGGACCCTCGACGAGACGCTCGACTTCCTCGCTGCCTCGCGCAAAGACCCGCTCTACGCGGCCTTCGTCCTCGCCATCGCCATGGGTCTTCGCCGAGGAGAGATCGTCGGGCTCCGGTGGTCTGACGTCGATCTCGACAACCGCGTCCTCTACGTCCGCCACCAGGTCCAGCGTCGCCGTGGCGTCCTCTACGACGACGATCCGAAGAGCCGCCGTCGTCGAGCCGTTCCGCTCCCCGCCCTCTGCATCGCACCCCTGCGCTGGCACCGCATGCGGCAAGCGGAGACCTGTGCCAAGGCGGGGGAGAAGTGGCAGGCCTCCGACTACGTCTTCGCCACCCGCACCGGCCGTCCCGTCGAGCCGCGCAACCTCTACCGCTCCTTTACCCGCGTCGCCCAGTCCGCCGGCCTCCGCGTCATCCGGTTGCACGACGCCCGCCACGGCACCGCCACCCTCCTCACGGCGGCCGGAGTCGCGCCCCGCGTCGTGATGGAGATCCTCGGACACAGCCAGATCAGCATCACCATGGATGTCTACACACACGTCGTCCAAGACACGCAGCGCGAAGCCATGAGCCATATGGATCGGCTGCTCAGGACGAGGCGCCCCGGTAGCCGGTGATTGTTCCCCTGCTTTGCCTGGAGCACTACGGCACGTGACCACTTGTGTTACGTGCCGTAGCCCTTGCTGAACAGAGGGTGCCAACTACCCCCTCAGGTCTGGATATACTGGACCCGTTCGAGCCATCTGATGGTGGTGCCTCATCTGTGTCCGTTACGTCTCGTGGCCTTCAGGACGGACAGGGCTTCAAGTCGAGCGACAGCGACAAACCATGGAAAGCGAAAGGTGTTCAGCCATACCTATGGCTGGCTCTGGGCTGCTTTCCTGCACTCGGATCAGCCTCCCAAGTTCCGGTCCGAGCACCCCCGTTCGGATCGGCCCCACTACGAGGAGGGGGATCCGAACACGGTGGATCTCGACACACTCATGCTGACGATCATCGGGATCATCGGCCTTCTGGTGTTGGTGGTGATGGTGTTCACCGACGCAGCCATCAAGATCCTCGGTGAGCTTCAGAAGCTCCGGGAAGCCTGGCGACGCTTCCGGGAGGAAGGCGATGAGGATGACGAAGTGTCCGAGGAGGAGTCTCGGCGGTAACTGCACTCGGAGGAGCACCCTGACTCCGGAGGCGCCTCGATGAGCATCACGGTGCACACCCTTGTCGTCCAGGCCACACAGCGCGAGGCCATGAGCCACATGGACCGGCTCTCCGGAAGAGGCGCCCCGGTCGTGTGTGACCGCCCGCGTTGATGTCAAAAGTAGATGTCAAAGGCCCCGGACCATGATCGGTCCGGGGCCTTTTGCCTGGTGCCCCCGGCAGGATTCGAACCTGCGACACCCGCTTTAGGAGAGCGGTGCTCTATCCCCTGAGCTACGAAGGCGGGGTTTGATCCAGTGGTCGGCCGGGCCGTGCGGGCCCGGTGAGGAGCGCGCCGCGGTCGCAGCCAACCGCTGACAGCCTAGCGGATGCTCTTCGTGGTGGTCGCCCCTGTTCGGGTACCGGAGGGAGCGTGTTCGGGTGGGGAAGCGGTTGTGGGTATGGGGGAAGGTGGGGGCGGGGGGATTTGCGGCGTCCTCCCCGTCGGACCGTCTGGCAGGAATCCTCTGTGATCACCTTGTGTCACCGGTCGGGCGCTCAGTGTGCGCCTGTGTTTGTCGGCTCAGGGGTGGTGAGGCTCGAACTTCTGCCCCGCCGTCATCCGCACGATCGACCCTCCGTCGGCGATCGGGATCGCGGACAGCATCTCCGCCGGGAAGTCGAACCCGTTCACCAGCGTCATCATGTGTGGCGCGAGGTCGGCGACGACCGTGTCCAGTGTCTTCGGCAGCGCGCGTATCTGGTCCGGTGTCAGATGACCCTCGGCGAGCAGGTCCCCGGTGTGCTCGCGGATCTGGCGGAGCAGGAACAGGTGGCACAGGGAGTGGAGGAGGCGGCGGGTTTCCGGGTCCGTCGCCTGTTCGGCTGCCGTGGCGAACGCGTCCGCGGCCTGTAGGCGGGCGTGGGCCGAGACCATCTCCAGGGCGGCCTCCGACGTGGCGTTCCAGCGGGCGAGCGGGTCGCCGGAGGGGCCCTCGCGCAGGGCCGTGCGGGCGCGTGACTGCCAGATCGCCTCCGCCTGGGCGAGCAGGCCGCGGAGGAAGGGGAGGTTTGTGAGGTCTCCGGGCGGTAGCGCGTCCGGCTGTGCCGACCGGTGGCCGAAGACCATCTCCGAGGCGGCCTTCACCCAGATCACCAGGTTGTCGCCCTCGGCGGTGATGCCGCCCTCGATGTTCGCCGACAGGTCGGAGATGCCGTTGGCGGGGAACAGGCCCTGCGCCCCGCAGCGTTCGCGGCACTCGGTGGTGATCGTCCGCGCCTGCCAGGTGATCCAGCCCTTGGCGATCGCCGCGAGTCGCTCGACCTCCTCACGGTTCTCCTCGGTGTGCGTGGCGAACCGGTCCACGACCGCGCGGTGCAGGAACGTCATCGCGTACGCCGTCGCCAGTGCGTCCAGCAAACGGCTGTGGTGGCTGCGGTGCGCGGCGACGGGGATGCGCTCGCCCGCCCTGGGGCCGGCGATGAAGCGGCTGTGGGCGTAGCGGACCGCGATGGCGAGCGCGGCGCGGGCCATGCCCAGGGTGCCGGCGCTCATGCAGAGCTTGCCCATGGTGACGCGGTTGATGGAGCGCAGGAGCCGCTTGCGCTTGTTGCCCAGGGTGCTCGTCAGCGTGCCGTCGTGGGCGAGGCGGCCGTGGTCGGCCTGAAGGAGCGCCTCGCGCGGCAGCCATAGGTGGTCGAAGGAGGTGAGGGCGTGGTCGACCGGGGTGCCCGTGCGGTCGGGCAGCCCGCGGACCTTCACTCCCGGCAGGTGCCCCGTGTGGTCGCTGAGCGGGGTGAGGAAGAGGAAGACGCCCTGGTCCTCGCCGTCCACGATGAGCCGGGCCGCCACCACCGCGCTCTTGGGGCCGCCGGTCAGGGTGGTGTTGGGCATGAACTTCTGTGCGCCGGGCGTCGGCGTGTGCAGGTGGAAGCCGCCGGTCGTACGGTCGAGGACCGCTACGGTTTCCATCGCCGCCACGTCGTTGCCGTGCTCCAGCTCCGTGCACAGAAACGTTCCTGTGCGGTGGAGCGACGTGAAGGCCGACAGGTCGCGGCCCTCGTTGTCGTGGTCGACGAGGCTGCCGAGGAACAGGTTGTAGTGGATGCTCGCGAGAGTGGTCAGCCCTCCGTCCACCGGCCCGATCCACTCGTGCAGTGCGGCCAGTCGGTGCGGGTCGGCCGTGAACCGCTCCGGATCGTCGAGGGCACTGTTCAGGAGGCGCAGGCGGTCGTAGGAGAGTGCGGCCCGCTCGGTGGGGGACAGGCCCGGCCGGTACGAGAACGCGCGGCCGGAGATCAGCCTGCGCCAGATGCCATGCGTACGGTCATGGTCGGCGCCCTCGAAGAGGAGGCGCGCCAGTTCGTCGGCGACCGGGCGTCCCGTGTTCCTGGGCCGCGGGGACCAGTCGGACGGTTTCGATATTTCCGACGGGGCCGACGGGGCCGACGGGATTGCTGGGATTGCTGGGATCTCCGCGATCGGCGCGATCGGCGGGATTGATGGGGCAAGTGGGGATAGTAGGGCCGTTGGGTCCGCCGGGGGCGGCCAGTCTTCCGCTTCCTTCGTTAACGCCTCGGACGTAGTGACAGTCATCGGGCTTCCCCCTGGTGTGGGTTCGGGCAGGCGTGAAGCACGGGACTGAAGATACGAACCAGCCGGTTTTGTTTTCAACCCCTTCCTGGCTTCAGAATGGGGCGGCCAGGCCGTTGAGTGGGATATTTTGCGGCCTGTTTGCGGCTTTGTTTGCGTTTTGTCGGGACGGGCCTTGAGGGTTGAAAAACCGTTCAGCTGGTTTTATCGTCCTGCCATCAAGGATGACGGAGGGTGCTGGTGGCACGGCAGGAGCGGGCCATTCGGACGCGTCGGGCGATCCTGGTCGCCGCGGCCGAGGTGTTCGACGAGGTCGGATACGAGGCGGCGACGATCTCCGACGTCCTGAAGAGGTCGGGGGTCACCAAAGGCGCCCTCTACTTCCACTTCACGTCGAAGGAGGAGCTCGCCCAGGCGGTCCTCGCCCAGCAGGTCTCCTCGCTCCCGCGCGTCCCGGAGCAGGAGCTGAAGCTGCAGGAGTCGCTGGACGAAGCGCTGCTGCTGGCCTATCTGCTCAGGAAGGACACCGGCGACCCGATCGTCCAGGGCAGCGTGCGACTGACCGTGGACCAGGGGTCGCCCAAGGACCACCTCAACCGGCGGGTGCCGATGCAGGCGTGGACCGAGCACACGGAGGCCGTCTTCCAAGAGGCCAAGCTGAAGGGGGAGATCCTTCCGCATGCCGATGTCCCCGCGCTCGCCAAGCTGTTCGTCGGCGCGTTCACCGGGGTTCAGGTACTTTCGCGGATCATGACCGAGCGGGCGGATCTGGCCGAGCGGGTCACCGACCTCTACCGGCATCTGATGCCGTCCGTCGCCGCTCCAGGGGTCCTGGTCCGCCTGGACTTCTCTCCGGAGCGGGGGCCGAAGGTGTACGAAGCCGCCATGAGGCAGCGCGAGTTGGAAGCGGCGAACGCGGCGGAATGAAGCGTCCCGAGGCGGCCGACGGGCCGCGGGCGCACGCGCCCTTTGCGGCGTAGGGACGCGCCCACGCGCCCTCTGCGGTGTAGGGACGCGCCCACGCGCCCCCTGCGGCGTAGGGACGCGTCCGGTGCACCAGCCCCGCTACCCCGCTACCCCGGTACGCCGGTGCGCGGGGTCCGGACGGCCCGGCCTTTCCTCCGTCCTGCACATGAGTTCCACCGTGGTGCGCCACCGGGCGCACCGCGCCGAATGCCGAACGGAACGACCGACCGAACGGAGTGCACGGATGGACACGAACGCATGCCCGTACGTCCTCGACGTGACCGGGCGTGACCTGGCGGGCGAGACAGCGAAGTTACGGGCGCAGGGCCCGGCCGTCGCGGTGGAGCTGCCGGGCGGAGTGCGCGCCTGGGCCGTCGTACGGCAGACGTACGTCAAGCAACTCCTCATGGACTCCCGGGTGTCGAAGGATGCCCGTCAGCACTGGCCCGACTTCATGGAGGGTCGCATCGGCGAGGAGTGGCCGCTGTACCCGTGGGTGGCGAACGAGAACATGCTCTTCGCCTACGGGGAGAGCCACGCGCGGCTGCGCCGGCTGGTCGCCGCGGCCTTCACCGCCCGGCGTACGGAGGCCCTGCGGCCCCGCGTCGAGGAGCTCACCGAGGCGCTGCTCGACGAGCTGGCCGAGCTGCCGGACGGCGAACCCGTCGATCTGCGGGAGCGGTTCGCCAAGGTGTTGCCCATGCGGGTGATCTGCGAGTTGTTCGGCGTCGCCCAGGAGGCGCGCGAACCGCTGTGCGCGGGCCTGGAGGTCGTGTTCGGCACGGCGGTTCCCGGCGACGAGATGGCCGAGGCCCGGATGCGGGTCTACGGGATGCTGGCGGAGCTTGCCGCCGAGAAGCGGGCCCGTCCGGGCGACGATCTGACGACCGCGCTGATCGAGGTCCGCGACAGTGACGACGGCCGGCTGACCGAGCAGGAACTCCTCGGCACCCTCTATCTGATGATCGCCGCCGGTCAGGAGACCACCTGCACGCTCATCACCAACGCCGTCGGCGCGCTGTGCGCCCACCCGGAGCAGCGCGCGCACGTGTTCGAGGGACGCGCCGACTGGTCCGACGTGGTCGCCGAGACGTTGCGCACGCACAGTCCCGCCGCGTACTCGCCGATGCGGTTCGCCGTCGAGGACATCGAGCTGGACGGCGTACACATCGAGAAGGGCGACCCGATCCTGGTCTCCTTCGCCGGTGCGGCCTCGGACCCCGCGGCGTACGGGGACGACGTCGGCGTCTTCGACGTGCTGCGGCCGGGCCGACGGGACGATCTGGGCTTCGGGTACGGCGTGCACCGCTGCCTGGGGGCACCGTTGGCCCGACTGGAGGCGACCTCCGCGCTGGCGGCGCTCTTCGCGCGGTTCCCGGCTCTGGAGGCCGTACGTCCGATGGGGGAGGTCGAGCCCGTGCAGTCCTTCATCGTCCACGGGTACGCGGAGCTCCCCGTGGTGCTCCGGCCGAACTGATCGGGGTGTCCGCACGGCCGAACTGATCGGGGTGTCCGCACGGCCGAACTGATCGGGGTGTCCGCACGGCCGAACTGATCGGGGTGTCCGCACGGCCGGACGCATCGGGGTGTCCGCACGGTCGGACGCATCGGGGTGTCCGCAGGGTTGGACGGATCGGGGTGTCCGCACGGTCGGGGGAGTCGTTGCACTCGCACTAGAAAACCGCACGTGCGGTTTGTTATGCTCCTGCTCCCAGCAGCAACGGAGCGTCCGATGGCCAAGCAGGAACGTGCGGTACGAACGCGCAAAGCCTTGATCGAGTCCGCTGCCGAGCTCTTCAGCCGGGACGGCTTCGAGCTGGTCTCGCTGTCGGCGATCAGCTCCAGAGCCGGGGTCAGCAACGGAGCGCTGCACTTCCACTTCCCCAGCAAGGCCGCCCTCGCCGCGGCGGTACGGGACGCGGCGGCCCAGCGCTTCGGGCGGATCGTCTCCGCGGAGCGGCCGCCGCCGCAGCTCGGCGGTTCGCTGCAGGCGCTCGTCGACACGAGCCATGCGCTCCTGCGGGGCCTCGGGCACGACGTCATCCTGCGCGCCGGGTTCGACCTCGCCGACGGTGCGGGGGGCGCCGGCCGCGGCGAGGACCTGTACCAGCGGTGGCACGCTTGGGTGGAGGTCGCCGTCGCCCGGTCGGCGCGGGAGGGGCTGCTCTCCGATGTGGCGCCCCGGGACCTGGTGGCCACGGTGGTCGGCGCGACGGTCGGTTTCGCCGCGCTCGGCGGGCACGACGTGCGCTGGCTGTCCAGCAGCACGCTCACGCGCTTCTGGTCGCTGCTCCTGCCGCGTATCGCCTCGGCGCCCGCGCTGCGCGGACTGGTGGCCGGGGGGAGGCGGGCGGAGGCGAGCTGACGCGGTTCGCGGGCGAGTGGCCCACCCGCGAGGCTTTCGGCGTACGGCCCACCCGCGAGGCTTTCGGCGTACGGCCCGCCCGCGAGGCTTCGGCGTACGGCCCGCCCGGGGAGTGGTCCGGGCCGTCGTCAGACGCTCGGTACCTTCCGGAACCGCCCCGCCACATGCAGGTCCGCCTCGATCCGTGTCGCCGCGGCGTGCAGTTCCGGCAGTACCTCGGTCACGCACTCCTCGGTCGTACGGCGGCTGCTGTGCATGGCGACGTTCACCGCCGCCACCACCCGGCCCCCGCGCTCCCGCACCGGCACCGCGATCGACCGCAGCCCCTCCTCCAACTCCTCGTCGACCAGGGCGTATCCCTCGCGCCGTACGCGATCGAGCACGGCCCGGAACTCGCCCGGGTCCGTCACCGTCCGCGACGTCAGCGGGGTCGGCTCCGGCGGCGGCGGTTCGGGCAGGTCCGCCAGCATCACCCGGCCCATGGACGTCGCATACGCCGGCAGGCGGGTGCCGACCGTGACGTTGACGCTCATGATGCGGCTCGTGGCCACCCGGGCGGTGTACTGGATCTCGTTGCCCGCGAGCACCGCCAACGAGGCCGAATCGTGCAGGAGTTGGGAGAGGGCGGTCAGGTGCGGGGTCGCGATGTCCGGCAGCGCAGCCCGGGACAGTGGCGGAAAGCCGAGGCCCAGGACGCGCGGGGTGAGGCGGAAGACCCGGTCGTGCGCGGTGACGTACCCGAGGTGCTCCAGCGTGATCAGCGCCCGCCGTGCCGTCGCCCGCGCCAGCCCCGTCGCCGCGGCCACCTCGGACAGCGTCAGCTGGGAACGCCCCTCCCCGAACGACGTGATCACCGTCAGCCCGCGGGCCAGCGACTCCACGAACTCCCGCCCCAGCTCCTGCTTGGACGCCCCAGTCCAGGAGGCGAGGCCGGACGGCGCGGTGGGCTCGGCGGGCGGTGCCTCGCGCAGTTCCCGTTCCATCGCCGCCACCGCCGTGCGCAGCCGTGGCAGCAGCGCCTCGCGCAGATCGTCCGCCGAATGCCGGCTGGTGTGGCTCACCACGCTGACCACGCAGGCGATCCGGCCGCCGTCCTCCCGTACGGGCATGGAGAGCGCCACCAGGCCGGGCTCGATCAACTGGTCGTCCAGTGCCCATCCCTGCGTCCGCGCCCGTGCCGTGCGCTCCTCGAAGTCGTCGCCCACGGTGCCACCGGAGCCGTCGAGCGGGCGGCTGCGGGCCGGTACCGCCGGGAAGCCGCGGTCCTCGGGGTCCGCGGCCCGCCGCTCGTGCCACCGCGCCCAGTCCTCCTTCTCCCACTCCGTCGCGAACAGTGGGCCGGGAGCGGTCCGTTCGGCGGGCAGCAGATCGCCGATGCGGAAGCTCAGCGACATCGCGCGGCGCCGGGTCGCCTGGTGGATGAAGCGGATGCCCGTCCGGTCGGCGACCGCGAGCGACACCGACTCGTCCAGCTCGTCGGCGAGCGCGTCCGCGTGCGGGTCCAGCAGCTTCGGCAGCCGCAGCGCCGCGAGGTAGGCGTTGCCCAGCTCCATCGACCGTGGCGCGAGCATGGCGTCCCGGCCGTCGAGCCGTACGTACCCCATGCGCGCGAGCGTCGCCGTGATGCGGTCGACCGTGGACCGGGCGAGCCCGCTGGCCCGCTCCAGAGCGCTCAGGCTGCACGTGCCGCCGGCGTCGGTGAGGCGCCGCAGCACGGTGAGCCCGCGCATGAGGGGGGCGACGGCTTCGTCGGGTACGGCGGTGTCCGGCGCCGGGGTGACGTTCGGAAGCATGGGGTCACGGTAATCGCGGGTCGCCGCATTCGCCGTTCTACCTGCGCGCCAAGCCCTGTTCACTCAAGCCGAGCGTTGCTCGCCCACGCCGAGGCCCCGCCGCCCATGCCGAGCATTGCTCGCCCACGCCGAGGCTCTACCGCCCATGCCGAGCGCTGCTCGCCCACGCCGAGGCCCTGCCGCTCATGCCGAGGCCTGCGCCACGCCAAGGCCCTGCCGCCCATGCCGAGGCCTGCGCCCACACCAAGGCCCGCGCCCACACCAAGACCTCGCCGCCCACTTCAAGGCCCCCGCCCACGTCACAACGCCCCGCCCTGGCCGCGTACGCCGCCTGGGCGGCTGCCCTCCGTACGCCACCCCGGCCGGTGGAGGCCTGGGTGGCTGCCCCCCGTATGCCGTATGCCGTATGCCGCATGCCGCATGCCGCATGCCGCAATGCCCCGTGATGCTCCTCCGTACGCCCCGACAGCGCGTCACGGTCGTCGCGTCACCCTCACCCGGTAGGCCCCGGAGGGATCCGTGCCCACCACCGAGATCTCGATCCCCGTCTTCGCGTCCTTGAAGGTCTCCCCGGGGGCGAACGGAGCGTCGGACAGTTCGGCCTGGACGTTCGGGCTGCGGGTGCAGCCGCCGCTGTTGCGCTGGGAGTCGTAGACCGTGATGGGCCCGTTGCCGGTGTCGACGTCCGAGTCGACCCGGTATATGAGGATCCCGGGGCGGCACACCGCCGAGTCGTTGCCCTCGCGGGTGCGCAGTTCGAGGGCGTACCCGGCCTTGGAGCTGATCGGTACGAAGACCAGCTTGCGGCCTCCGGCACGGCCCAGCGTGGTCAGCGCGTACTCGGTCGCGCCGGGCTTGGTCGCACAGCCGACCTGGGAGTCGTCGAGCCATCCGAGCTTCCACTTGTGCCAGCCGAGCAGGTCGTTGTCGGCTCCCCAGTCCTCGCTCATGATGTCCCAGTGCCCGACCGCGGACCCGCCCTCCTGGGTGTACAGGTCGGGCAGGCCGAAGACATGGCCGTTCTCGTGCGGCAGAACCCGGTAGCCGGTCTGGGCGTAGGAGCCGGAGCCGTCGTCCTGGCGGCTGAAGATGAAGGACGCGTTTGCGATCGGCAGGCCGTCGGCGACCGGCGCGTCACGGTTGCCGGCGAACGTCACCGACAGCACGGTGTCCAGAGCGGAGGGACCCGCGTTCGGGGTGACGAGCACGTTCAGCATGTCGTAGCGCTCGAAGTCCACCTCGGGGTCGGCCGCGGCCACGATGTCCTGGACGAGGTCGCGGTAGCCGGGGTCGAAAGGGGCGCCCCGATCCACCCCGTACTGCTTGAACGGCTTGGGCATCCGCAGCCAATGGCCGATCGGGGCCTCCGGGCGGTAGTCGAGGCGGCCGTAGGAGCTGGTGGCGAACCACTTCTCGGTCTGCGGGAAGAAGTCCGCGAGCCGGTCGAGCGCGCTTCCCTGGCCGGGCGCGTCGGAGAAGTCGATCATCAGGTTCAGGGCGTGGACGGTGCCGGTGGAGCGGGCGTAGGCGGACGAGGTCGGAACGCCCTCCGGCATCTGGACACCCGAACGGCCGTGGATCAGGCAGGAGCGCACCGCTGAGGAGCGGGTGAGCGGGAACGGGCCGGCGGTGGCGGAGCCCGCCGTCAGATGTGCGGTGGTGGCCGAGGTGGGGACCGCCACCGTCAGAGCGGTGACCGAGGCGAGCGCGGCGACGCGGCGCGGACATATCCGGCGGCGGCGGGACGGCTGCATGCGGTGGCCCTTCGCTCTCCATGGCAGCCGCCGGTCTCCGGCTGCACCCATGCGATCACCCTGTGTCGAGGGGTGTGGGGGGCGCGCGCTGGAGCAGACCGAACGAGGGGTTGTCGGGCGCGGATGGGGTGAACGCGGACACGGAGAGGCATGGCCCCAAACGCGGTGTGACGCAGGTCACTTCGAAACGTTGTCGTCTCGGGAAATAACCGGGGAGTGATTCCCCGTTTAGCCCTGTGTCCGAGCGAAACGGGGACCGAATCCCCGGATCGCACTTCACTGACCGAGGAGCACGCCGTGCAGACCGCGACCCCCGTGCAGCGTCGAGTGTCCCGGCCGCGTGCCGACGCCCTGCGCAATCGGGAGCGGATCGTCACCGCCGCCCGGGAGATGTTCGTCGAGTTCGGCCCCGATGTGCCGTTCGACGAGATCGCCCGCCGGGCCGGCGTCGGCAACGCCACGGTGTACCGCAACTTCCCGGACCGTGAAGCACTCGTGCGCGAGGTCGTCCTGTCCATCCTGGACCGCATGTCCGAGGTGGGCGAACGGGCGCTTGCGGAGACCGAGGACGCCTTCGAGGCTCTTTCGCGCTTCGTGCACACCTCCGCCGACGAGCGGGTCAGTGCGCTCTGCCCGATGGTCTCCAGTACCTTCGACGAGCATCACCCCGACCTGGAAGCGGCGCGGGAACGGATCGAGCAGCTGATCGAGCGGCTCATGGAGCGGGCTCGCGTGGCCGGGCAGCTCCGCCCGGACGTCGGCGTGGGGGACCTGATGATCGTCGTCTCCCAGCTGAGCCGGCCGCCGGCCGGGACCGGCTGCCTGAGCCTCGACCGCTTCGTCCACCGTCATCTGCAGCTGTTCCTGGACGGTCTGCGGGCCCCGGCCCACTCCGAACTGCCCGGCACGGCCACGACCCTGGAGGATCTCCGCCAGCCCTGTGTTCAGTCCTGAGTCCAGTCCTGAGCGACCAGTTCCGCGGGCTCCGCGGGTCCGCACCGACGACAGACCTTTTGGCCGTCACCGCAGCCGTCACCGTCGACGCGCCGTGACGTGACGTGCCGTGTCCTTGCGACGTCCCTTTCCGCTTCCGAGCCCTGACCACCTCGTTCCCGTGTCCTGACCATCTCGTTCCCGTGTCCTGACCACCTCGTTCCCGAGTCCTGACCACCTCGCTTCCTAGTCCCGAAATTCCGTCACGAAGTCCCGAAGTGGGTACCCCCATGTCTGAAACAACCCGAAGCGTCGTCCCCGACGCTCCCGCTCCCGACGCCAATCGGTGGAGGGCGCTCGTCTTCATCGCGCTCGCCCAGCTGATGGTCGTCCTCGACGCCACCATCGTGAACATCGCGCTCCCGTCAGCCCAGCAGGACCTGGGGATCTCGGACGGCAACCGCCAGTGGGTGGTCACGGCCTACGCCCTTGCCTTCGGTGGTCTGCTGCTCTTCGGCGGACGCATCGCCGACCTGTGGGGCCGCAAGCGCGCCTTCGTCATCGGTCTGGCCGGCTTCGCGGCGGCCTCCGCGCTCGGTGGCGCGGCGCAGAGCGGCGCGACGATGTTCGGCGCCCGTGCGCTGCAGGGCGTGTTCGGTGCGATGCTCGCGCCGGCCGCGCTCTCCCTGCTCGCCGTGATGTTCACGGACGCCAAGGAGCGCGCCAAGGCGTTCGGCATCTACGGTGCGATCGCCGGTGGCGGTGGCGCCGTCGGCCTGATCCTCGGCGGCTTCCTGACCAAGTACCTGGACTGGCGCTGGACGTTCTTCGTCAACATCCCGTTCGCGATCGTGGCCGCGGCCGGCGCGTACTTCGTCATCCGTGAGCCCGAGGGCGGCCGCAACCGCTCGCCGCTCGACATCCCGGGTGTCATCCTGTCCACCCTGGGTCTGGTCTCGCTGGTGTATGGCTTCACGCGCGCCGAGTCCGACGGCTGGGGCGACTCCCTGACGGTCGGCCTGTTCGTCGCGTCGGCGGTCCTGATCCTGGCCTTCGTGGTCACCGAGGCCAAGGTCAAGGCCCCGCTGCTGCCGCTGCGCGTAGTCACCGACCGCAACCGCGGCGGTGTCTACCTCTCCCTCGGTCTCGCGATCATCGGGATGTTCGGCCTGTTCCTCTTCCTGACCTACTACCTGCAGATCGTGAAGGGCTACGACCCGGTCAAGACCGGCTTCGCCTTCCTGCCGATGATCGTGGGCATGATCACGGGCTCCACGCAGATCGGTGCCCGCCTGATGACCCGTGTCCCGGCGCGGCTGCTGATGGGTCCCGGCTTCCTGGTCGCCGCCGTCGGCATGCTGCTGCTGACCCAGCTGGAGGTCGGTTCGTCGTACGCCGGTCTGCTGCTGCCGGCCCAGCTCCTGCTCGGTCTCGGTATGGGTACGGCGTTCATGCCCGCCATGTCCCTGGCCACGCACGGTGTGCAGCCGCGTGACGCCGGTGTCGCCTCCGCGATGGTCAACACCTCGCAGCAGGTGGGCGGCGCGATCGGCACGGCCCTGCTGAACACGATCGCCGCCTCCGCGACGACCTCGTACATCAAGGACCACATCGCCACGGCCACCTCCAAGCCGCAGCAGCAGCTGGTCCAGCTGCAGGGCCTGGTGAACGGCTACACCAACGCGATCTGGTTCGCCGTCGGCATCCTCGTCGTGTCCGGGGTGATCGCCCTGACCCTCGTCAACGCCGGCCGCCCGGGCGCCGCGACGGCCTCCGGTGAGGGTGTCGAGGACGAGGTGATGGTGCCGGTGGTCGCCCACTGACGACCGGGCCTGTGCGGGTACCTGTACGCCGGCACTTTCGTGCACGGAACTTCGCGTACGGACGAGGTGGGGGACGCCTCGTCCGTACGTCTCCGGGGGTCCGCCCCGGCTCCGCGAACCTGCGGGGCCGGGGCGGACCCATGTCCGATGTCGGATATCCGAGGTCCGAGGTCCGAGGTCCGATGGCCTGTGGCCTGTGGCCTGCGGCCTGTGGTCCGTGCCCCCCGTCGACGTCCCGTGCCCCGCGTCCGACGTCCCGTGTCCCCGCGTTCCGTCTCCGGAACTTTCCGCCCTGGGTTCAGCGGAGCCAGGGCAGGTCCGCCCCGGCCTCCTTCGGCTGCAGTCCCTCCGCGATGATCGACATGATCTCGCCGAGGGACTGCTGCTGTTCGGGGGTGAGCCGGTCGAAGAGGGCCTGGCGCACGGCCGCCACATGCCCGGGCGCGGTGCGCGACAGCACCTCGTACCCCTCGTCCGTGAGGACCGCGAGCTGCCCGCGCTTGTCGGACGGACAGTCCTCGCGCCGCACCCAGCCGTTCTTCTCCAGGCGGGCGACGGCGTGCGAGAGCCGGGAGCGCGTGATCTTCGCCTGCATGGCCAGCTCGGTCATCCGCAGCCGCCGGTGCGGCGCCTCGGCGAGCTGGACGAGCAGTCCGTAGTACACGTGCGGCATACCCGCGTCACGCTGTAGCTGACGGTCGAGGTGATCCTCGAAAAGGGTGACGGCGTGCATGTACGCACGCCAGATGCGCTGCTCCTCGTCGGTGAGCCAGCGTGTGTCCGCAGCGGGTGCCGTCTTCATGTACTCCACTGTACGAGGCTCCTTCTTGAAACTTAAACAAGTCGGCGTTAGGCTCTGTCGTGAGAGAGCTTGAGACTTCAAGCAGTCGCCAGGCAGCAGTGAAAGCACCCAGTGCCAGGCAATCCGGAAGGGAGCCGCCACCATGTCCGCCGTCACCGAGGAGCGCACCGCGCCCGAGCGCATGCCCGCCCTCTATCTGAGCCATGGTGCGCCCCCGCTGGCGGACGACCCGATCTGGCCCGGCCAGCTCGCCGCCTGGTCCGCCGGCCTGCCGCGCCCCAAGGCGATCCTCATGGTCTCCGCCCACTGGGAGGAGGCCCCGCTCGCCCTCGGCGCGGTGGAGACGATCCCGCTGGTCTACGACTTCTGGGGCTTCCCCGAGCACTACTACCGGGTGACGTACGGGGCCCCGGGCGCCCCCGAACTCGCCGACTCCGTGCGGAAGCTGCTGCGCGCCCCCGGCATCCCCGTGCAGGACTTCCCGGACCGCGGCCTGGACCACGGTGCGTACGTCCCGTTGGTCGAGATGTTCCCCGAGGCCGACATCCCGGTCCTGCAGATCTCCATGCCGACCCTCGACCCGGTGAAGCTGCTGGAGATCGGCCGCAAGCTGGCCCCGCTGCGCGACGAGGGCGTCCTGATCATCGGCTCCGGCTTCTTCACCCACAACCTGGCGGCCCTGCGCCACGCGGGCGGGGGAGTGCCGGGCTGGTCGGCGGAGTTCGACGACTGGGGTCACCGCGCCCTGGACGCCGGCGACATCGACGCGCTCCTCGACTTCACCCGCAAGTCCCCGGCGGGCCGCCTGGCCCACCCCCGCACGGAACACTTCGCCCCGCTGTTCGTCACGATGGGCGCGGCGGACGCGACGGGCGAGCTGGACACGCAGCGGTCGGTGATCGACGGGTTCTGGATGGGGCTGGCCAAGAGGTCGGTGCAGTTCGGATAGGGCCTGGGTGGTGTTGTCGTCCTGTTCGCTTTCCCTTCTGAGACAAGGGAGTTGCTTCTACCCTTGAGGGGTGACGGAGCGGGGCGGGACAGAGAACAGGATCAGTGACAACACGATCAACGGGCCGTCGTTCCAGGTGGGGCACGCGGGATCGGTGCAGTACCACGCGACCCACCACCATTACGACCGTCACTACCCGCCGCCATCGCCGCCCGCAGCTCCTCAGGAGGCGCCCCACCCTTGGGTGAGCGAGGTGGCGGCGCCCCGCCTCTGGTCGCGCGTACCGGAGGACCGGGACAGCGGCCCGATGCTGGCGGCGGCGCGGGACATCGCGGCCGGACTGGGCGCGCTGCACGACGACAGCGAACGGAGTCTCACCGGTGACCCGTGGTGGGACCGGGAGTTCGCGAAGCGTTTCCTGAGCCACATCGTCCAGTTGGTGTGCGACGACACGAACGAGGACTGGGACTTCCATCCCGTGGAGGTCATGCTGCTGACACTCGCGCCGTATGTGTCCCAGACGCTGTGGGTGCGTACGGCGGCGGAGCGGGTCGGGGTGCGGCCCGACGAACTCGGTCGACGGGGCGGAGACGACGACCGCGTGTCGTACGAGAAGTTCTGCGACGACGGCCACGATCGGCTCGTACGCCGGGCCACACTGGGCCTGACCGACCGGCCGGGGGCCGAGTCGGACATCGGCTGGTGGCTGTTCCACCAGTGGATCGACAACGGCCTGCGGGGCACGAAGCACCACTGGACGGCGTACGAGGATCTGGTGGGTCGGCTGGCACTGAACCGCCCCCCTCTGTGGAACGTGTTCGACCGGAACAGGGCCGGACAGGTTCTTTACGGGCTGCGGCTGCCGTTGTTGGAGGCGTGCCGGCTCGAACGGCTGGACCTCTACAAAACGTTCACCGTGGGCGGTGGTCTGCACACGCCGCAGAGGCTGCGCCTCAAAAGGCTGGCACTGCTCCTGGCAGTCGCCCGTGCCCGCGCCCTCGACATCCCCGCGCTCCCGGACGACCTGGTGGAGAACCTGGGCATCCCGCACCGGGTGGACCTGGAGGAACTCAGGAGTGTGACCGTCGAGCGGGCCTCCTGGAACAGCGACCACGGCCCCATGGTGCTGGAGGCCGCCGACTGCCAGCACGAGGCGGTGGTCGAGGCCCTACGGCAGCATGTGGAGCAGGTCGACGCGCTTTTGGAGGACGTCCACCGCGCGGCCCGCGCGGGGGAAGACCTGAAACCGCTGCGGGCACTGCCACAGCGCGCCTTGGCCGAGGGCGTGGAGCCCGCACGTGGGGACGACGGCCGACTCAAGTTCGAGAACTACAGCAAGTTCCAGGTGGACCCCCGACGGGTGCGGGGCCTGCTGATGGGGGTCCAGCTGTACCGCAGCCCGGGGCTCGCGATCAGGGAGCTGTACCAGAACGCGCTGGACGCCTGCCGGTATCGCGCGGCGCGGATCGACTACGCGAAGAAGCAGCGGCGGGACCGCACCGAGGAGGACGGAGAGGCCTGGCGGGGCTGGATCCGCTTCGAACAGGGCGTGAAAGACGGCCGTGAGTACCTCGAGTGCCGGGACAACGGCATTGGGATGGGCGAGTCGGAACTGAGCAGGGTCTTCGCTCGCGCCGGGACGCGTTTCACGGATCTGACGGACGTCCGCAACGAGCGCAGCGACTGGGAGGCCAAAGGCATCCGCATGTATCCCGTCAGCCGCTTCGGTATCGGGGTGCTGAGCTACTTCATGATCGCCGACGAGTTCGAGGTGATCACTCGAAAGCAGTTGGACGGCGGTTCCACGGGTGACTGCTACAAGGTGGCGATCTACGGGCCCAACCATCTGTTCCGCATCGAACCGTTCGACGGCCCCACCGATGCGGGCACGATCGTCCGGCTCTATCTCAAGGAGAAGGCGCCTTCGTGCGTCCAGGAGCTGAAGCGGTTGCTGGGCTTCGTGGACTTCGACACGTCGGCGCGGCACGGGGTGGCGCTTACGGCCGAGTGGAAGGCCAGGTCGTTCCGGCTGCGGGGCGACGCGCGTGCGGACGGTCAGGAAGCGCTGCGCGCCCACGGAACCCAGGTGCTCGGGCCGCCGGGCGAGGACGGGGCTCCGCCCCGAGTGGTGTGGTGCGAGTCGGGCGGGGGCGTGCTGGTGGACGGGATTCTGACCAGGCCCACGCAGCGGCGGGGGGTGCTGGCGGATCCGCAGCGGGGGAAGTCGAGGCGGTCACTGTTCTTGGAACGCCCCCAGGACGAGGTTCTGCGCGGAGCTGTCGTGAATCTGGTGGGGGAACCCGCACCCAAGCTCTCCATCGACCGTCTCGAGATCCTCGACGACGTGTCGGGCACGGTGGAGGGCCTGCTTCGCGCGGCGGCGGACGATCTGGCCTGTTCGACGTCCGAGCTGCTCAGCTTCGACTGGCTCGGCGGAGTGGCCTCCTCCAGCCCCAAGCTCGCCGACATCATCACCGAAGCGGTCATGAGGGCCGACCGGGAACTCCAACTCCCCGGCGGACGTCCCTTCCGACCGGCTGAAGCCGGTTTCCTTCCGGATGACGCGAGAATCATCAACTGGGCCACGGGCGAGGACAGCCGTAGTTCGACCAAGGAAGTGCCTGATCACATCCTCCTGTGGCGCCTTCTCGCCCATGGAGAGGGGGCGCGGCTCGCCGAGTTGGGTCCGGAGCCGGCGGACGTCCCCGCGCTCTTGCCCGCACGGCCCTCGGACACAGCCGTGTTCGATGACCACGGAGGGTGGCTGCAGGTCGAGGACTGGGCGAAACCCGGCCACGTCCTCTGGGTCGCGAGCCGGGCAGGCTTGACCCCGCGGCAGGTTGTTCGGCGCGCGGAACAGTTGCACATCGCCGTGCTGCCCGCCGACCGCTACCCGAACGCCGAGCCCGATCCTCTTGACCTCGCACTGCTCAGCCTGGGCCTGGGCGGCGAGCCCGGCTGGTGCTCCACGGACGACCCGGTACCGCTGAATCACTTCATCGAGGCGCATGTGCGCCACGGTGCGAGCATCCCGAAGATCGCCGAGCGCATGCGGTGGTACGGGTTCGACGTGTCCGCGGCCGACGGACTTCCGGAGCGCATGACGGAGGACAGCCTGCAGCTGCTGAGTATGGGCGGCGACGGCGAGGGGGGCTGGTGGACGACCGAGGCCCCGATTCCGCCGGGGCATGTGCTCTCGATGGCCCGGCGCACCGGTCGGACGGTCGCCGACGTGGGCGAAGAGCTGCGCCGGTACGGACTGACGGTCGCTGATCTGCCCGAGCTGCGCGGGCCCGAAGATCTGCTCCTGCTCAGCCGGGATCTGAACGGGAAACCCGCCTGGATCGGCCCAGACGAAACGGTGCCGTACAGCCATCTGCTGGCGGCGGCGCGCGCATGCCACATGGACGTGGCCGACGTGGCCGCCGTTCTCGACGCCTACGGACTGAGCCGGCGGACGACCGCGCTCAACGAGTGGTCCGCGTCGGACCGGATGTTGATCGGTTACAGCGGTGACATGCCCACCCTGTGGCCGAATGGCCTGGTGTTCTCGTGGGCCGACCTGTTGAGGGCGGCGGCCAAGCTCAGGATGTCACCGCGGGCCGCGGTGGACCGGCTGCGTCGGCTCGGTGCGTCCGCCTCGTTGACCCTCCCCGATGAGCTGGACGAAATCGATGAGGAACTCCTCGACCCGAGCGTTGAAATCTGGGAGTCGCGCAGCAACGACGACACCGCCATATCGATGAACGACCTCTTGTTGACAGCACGTCGGGTGAAGAGGAGCCCGGTTGTGGTCTCGGCCCGGCTGCGGTCGTACGGATTCGATGTCCCCCGGCACTCGCGACTGGAGTCGGACGACGTCCGCGACGATCTGCTGATCCTCAGCAGGGACCTGGACAGCAGATTCCCCTGGCTCGACTCCGAGGAACCGGTCCTCCTGGGCCACATCTGCGCTGTCTCCGGCCGTCTCGGCATCCCCATCCTGGAAGCCGCCGACCGCCTCCGTCGCCTCGGCATGAACGTTCCTGACGTGCGGGACATGATCCGAGCCGCCAGGGAGAAGCTGCCCAGACGCGAGGAGCCGGAACCCGCGCTGCCGGAGTCCTAGAGCTCCTTTTCGTACCAGGCCACATCCCAGTACCGCCCGAACTTCCGGCCCACCTCCCGGTAGGTGCCGACGTGCCGGAAGCCGAAGCGTTCGTGCAGGCGCACGGACGCTTCGTTGGGCTGGGCGATGCCCGCGTACGCGCGGTGGAGGTCCTCGTCGGCGAGGGTCTCGAAGAGGGCCTTGTAGAGGTGTGTGCCGACGCCGCGGCCGGTCGCGTGGGGGGCCAGATAGACGGTGACCTCCACGGAG
Source organism: Streptomyces sp. CGMCC 4.7035 (assembly GCF_031583065.1). Classification (GTDB taxonomy): domain Bacteria; phylum Actinomycetota; class Actinomycetes; order Streptomycetales; family Streptomycetaceae; genus Streptomyces; species Streptomyces yaanensis. The sequence goes on along the minus strand of NZ_CP134053.1, from coordinate 7,426,261 downwards.
GTCGAGTACGCGGGCTTCGCGCGGTAAGCGCTGGATGTGGCGTACCCCAGAATCTCCTGTGAGTCCGTGGGGGTGGCAACCATCAGCCGGTGCGGCCCGTCTTCAGGGTGGGAGAGCAGCCACGGACGCCGCTCTTCCGGTGTGAAGGACGCGGTGTCGAATGTGATGGGCGTCTCACGCACGTAGTGGTTGTAGATGTCCGTGAGGGCTTTGAGGTCGTTCTCGACTCCCGGTCTGACCTGGACCTCTGTACGTTCCGTTGCCATCCGACCTCCCCACGTGGCGGGCGGACAGGGTACTGCATGATCAGAAAAAATGAGGGGCAGGTTGGGAATTCTGTCCGGATTCCAGTCGTTGTTTCCATCAGATGCCGGGCACCCGGAAGGGTGTCCGAAGCGTCACTGGACCATCCGCTAGCCCACCACGCAAGGGAGCACGCATGGCAACCCGTGCCGTCGCCCGTCGCAAGGCCTCCGAAGGCGAGACCGTGGACGCGGCAAACAGTGTTCGCGCCCATGGCGGCGAGATCGCCGATCGCGACCTGGTCGGCATGTACCTCGACGAGATCGCGCGTACACCACTGCTCGACGCCGCCAGGGAGGTCGAGCTGTCCCAGATCATCGAAGCGGGTGTGTTCGCGCGACAGATCCTCGACGGCGAGGAAGAGGCCAAGGCCGATGCCACCCGCGAGGAGCTGGAGGCCCTGGTCACCGAGGGGGAGAAGGCGAAGGACGTCTTCATCCGCTCGAACCTCCGCCTGGTCGTCGCCGTGGCGCGCCGCTACCCCCGCAGTGGTCTCCCGCTGCTCGATCTGATCCAGGAGGGCAACGCCGGCCTGGTGCGCGCGGTCGAGAAGTTCGACTACCGCAAGGGCTTCAAGTTCTCGACGTACGCGACCTGGTGGATCCGTCAGGCCATCACCCGGTCGATCGCCGACCAGTCCCGGACCATCCGGCTGCCCGTCCACCTGGTGGAGGAGCTCGGCCGTATCCGGCGCGTCCAGCGGGAGTTCAACCGTGAGAACGGGCGGGAGCCGGAGCCGGCCGAGATCGCGGCCGAGCTGGGCGCGACCCCGGAGCGGGTCATCGACGTGCTGGACTGGGCCCGTGACCCGGTCTCGCTGAACATGTCGGTGGACGACGAGGGCGAGACGCAGTTCGGCGACCTCCTTGAGGACACGTCGGCGGTGTCGCCGGAGCAGTCGGTGCTCACGCTGCTGCGCAGCGAGGAGCTGGACGACCTCATCGGTCGACTGGACCAGCGCACGGCCTCGATCATCAAGATGCGGTACGGCATCGAGGACGGCCGGGAGCGCACGCTCACGGAGGTCGGCAAGGAGCACGGCCTGACGCGCGAGCGGATCCGGCAGATCGAGAAGCACGCGCTGCTGGAGCTGAAGAAGCTGGCGCGGCAGACGGGGTTCGACGCGGCGGCGTAACGGTGCCTGTGGGGCCGACGGTGTGACGTCGGCCCGGAGGCCCCGGGCCCGGCGGCTCGGGCTGCCCGGGCCCGGCGGCCGGGATGCCCGCGGCCAGAGGCCTGGAAGCCCACGGCCAGAGGCCTGGAAGCCCACGGCCCGGCGGGCCCCGCAGCTCGGCTTGCGGCTTTACGTCGTGCCGGTCGGGTGTCGTGGCCCGGGGCTTACGGTTCGGTGGGGTGCCTGGGCTGTGGTCCGGTCGGGGCGCCGTGGCCTGGGGTTGGCCGGTCCTTTCCGGGCGGCAGGCCTGGGGTCGGTGGTCTGTTCGGGGCGCCAGGTTTGGGGTCAGCAGTCCGTTCGGGGCGCCGTGGCCCGGGGCTTACGGTTCGGTCGGGTGCCTGGGGCTGTGGTCCGGTGGGGTGTTGTGTCTGGGCTGCGGTCCATTGGGGCGCCGTGGCCTGGGGGCGGTGGTTCGTTCGGGGCGCCGGGGCATGTGGTCGGCGGTCCGTTCGGGGTGTTGCGGCCCTGGGCGCATGGGTCGTTCCGGTGTGTGACCTGGGCGTACGCCCGCGCGGGCAGTGGTGCTCGGGGCGCGTGGCGGCTTCGGGCGGGCGCCGCACGCTCCGTCGTGCGACTTGGCGCTGTTCCGTCGCTTCAACACCCCGGACCCGGGGCACAAGACCTCCGAGTCCCGCATCAAGCATGGGCCGGACCGTATGGTCCGCCCTCCAGAACCGAGTCCCGACGCACTCCCCCCGGCGCCGGGACTCTCCGAGCCGGGCCCCGGCGCCGCTCCCCCCTGGCGCCGGGGCCCGGTTCTTCCCATGCCGGGTCGGGCAGGGGCAGTTCGACGGGTCGCCCCGGACCTGAACCCCGGGGCGGCCCGGATGGCAGATTGTGCCACAGCGGCATAACCTGCCGTCCGTGACCGGTACCAACCGTACGAGCGGGGCATACCCCGGCCGTACGACGCACGACTTCGAGGGCGCGTCCCTCACCGAGCGGCGCAGGGCAGCGACCCGTATGGAGGTCGCCCGTGCCGCGGCGGGACTCTTCATGACGAACGGCCTGCGCGCCACCCGGACCGAGGACATCGCCCGCGCCGCCGGCATCGCCCCGCGCACCTTTTACCGCTACTTCGCGACCAAGGAGGAGTCGCTGGCCCCGCTGTTCTCGGCGGGCGCCCACAGGTGGGCCGAGGCCGTCCGCGACGCCCCCGCCCACCTCACCGTCGCCGAGGCCCTGCACCACGCGGCGGTCCGCACCCTGACCCCCGGCGTCGGCGTGTCCGCGAGGTCCCTGGAATGGGTCCGCGCCCTGTTGCGCCTCACCGACACCAACCCCGCGCTCAGAAAGGTCTGGGCCGAGATCTGCCAGGCCGCGGAACCGGAGCTGGCAGAGGTACTGGCCGGGCGTATGCGCGCTGGTGACGAAGAGTCAGTCACGGTTACCCCTGCCCTCCGTTTCGCCGCGGCCGTCGCCGGGGCCGCCGTCCGTGTGGCGGTGGAGAGTTGGGCCGTCGGCGAGGAACCGGCCGCCGGTCCGGGTGGACCCGCCGCTCTCGCCGTAAGCAATCTGGAGGCCCTGCGGGACTTCCGGTGGGAGACGGGCCGAGCTTGACCCCTCACGCCCTGCCCGCGTCCGCCGCCCGGCTCATCCGTGCCCCCAGATCCCGTACGCAGGCGACCAGTTCGGCCGGACGATGCACGGTGAACTCGCAGTCGACCAGCGCGAGCCGCACCGCCAGCCACTCCACGGAGTCGCTCACCGTGCCGCGCAGCCGGCAGCTGTGGTCGTCGAGGGGCTCGGGCGTGCCGACCCACCGGGGCACACGCGCCGCGACGAAGTCCGCCGGCGCGGCGAAGGTCGCCTCGAACGCGTAGGTCTCCTGCCGTCCGTACATCGACTGCCGCAGATACTCCGCCGCGCTTCCCGTCGGCAGCTCCCGTGGCGTGAACCGCGCGCCGGTCGCGAACGGCTCGGTGACCCGGTCGACGCGGAAGGTGCGCCAGTCGTCGCGGTCGAGGTCGTAGGCGACGAGGTACCAGCGGCGGCCGGTCGACACCAGCCTGCGCGGCTCGGTCAGGCGCCGTGACGGCGTTCCGTCCCCCGAGCGGTACGCGAACCGCAGCCGTTCACTGCCCGCGATCGTCGAGGCCATCACGGTCAGCGTCTCGGGCGCGATGCTCGCCCCGTCGCCGCTGGTCAGGGGAGTGGTGGCGGCCTGGAGCGTGGTGACGCGGTGGCGCAGCCGGCTCGGCAGCACCTGTTCCAGCTTGGCCAGGGCCCGAACGGACGCCTCCTCCACGCCCTCGACGGCGTGCCCGGCCCCGGCGCGCAGCCCCACCGCTATCGCGACGGCCTCCTCGTCGTCGAGCACGAGCGGCGGCATGGCCTTGCCCGCGACCAGCCGGTAGCCGCCGTCGGCTCCCTTGGTGGCCTCGACCGGGTAGCCCAGCTCGCGCAGCCGGTCGATATCGCGCCGTACGGTGCGCCGGGACACCCCGAGCCGGTCGGCGAGCTCGCCGCCGGGCCACTCGCGCGGAGTCTGGAGGAGGGAGAGCAGCTGTAGGAGCCGGGCCGGAGTGTCGATCGTCATGGATCCGAGGATGCCGGAGAACTAGGACGCGATCTGACCTAATCGGCTCCTAGATTCTGGGCATGACCTCCACCAAGACCACTTTCAGCAGTACGGCCGACGGGGGCGCCGCGGCCGGCACGGGCGACCGGCGTCGCTGGTTCGCGCTCGCCATCGTGATGACCGCGGCGTTCATGGACCTGGTCGACGTCACGATCGTCAACATCGCGATCCCGTCGATCAAGCGGGATGCGGGCGCGTCCTTCAGCCAGATCCAGTGGATCACGGCGGGGTACGCGCTCGCCTTCGCCGCCGGGCTCATCACGGGCGGCCGGCTCGGCGACATCCACGGCCGCAAGCGCCTCTTCCTCATCGGCATAGGAGGTTTCACGCTCGCCTCGGCGCTGTGCGGCTTCGCCGCGAACCCGGAGATGCTCGTCGCCTCGCGGATCCTCCAGGGAGCGATGGCCGCGCTGATGGTGCCGCAGGTGCTGTCGATCGTGCACGCCACCTTCCCGGCGCACGAGCGGGGCAAGGTCTTCGGTCTGTTCGGCGCGATCGTCGGTCTCGGTGCCGTCTCCGGTCCGCTCCTGGGGGCGCTGCTCACCGAGTGGAACCTGTTCGGGCTGCAGTGGCGGCCCATCTTCCTGATCAACCTGCCGGTCGGCATCGTGGCATTCGTCCTGGGCCGTCGCTACATCACGGAGTCCAAGGCCCCGCGGGCCCTGCGCCTCGACCTGGTCGGCGTCGCCCTGGTCACCCTCGGTCTGCTGATGCTGCTCTACCCGCTCACCCGCGGCCGGGAGCTGGGCTGGCCGCTGTGGGGGTACGCGTCGATGGCGGGCGCGCTGGTCGTCTTCACGGCACTGGTGGCCTACGAGAGGCGGAAGGCGGTGCGCGACGGTTCCCCCCTGATCGAGCTGTCCCTCTTCCGCGTGAAGAGCTTCGCGGCGGGCATCGCGGTGCAGACCGTCTTCGGGGTCGGCCTCGGCGTCTTCTTCCTGGTCTGGACGCTGTACATGCAGGTCGGGCTGGGCTGGAGCGCTCTGCGGGCCGGGCTGACGGGCGTGCCGTTCTCGATCGCGGTCTCGACGGCGGCCGGTCTGTCCGTGCAGAAGCTGGTCCCGCGTTTCGGCCGCAAGGTGCTCCAGGCGGGCGCGCTGGTGATGGGGGCGGGCGTCCTGCTCTACATCTGGGAGTCCGACCGGTACGGCCTGGCCATCGCTTCCTGGCAGATGGCGCTGCCGCTGGTGGTCATGGGTGTGGGTATGGGGCTGATCGTCGCCCCGTTGACGGACGCGATCCTGTCCGGGGTGCCGCGTGAGCACTCCGGCTCGGCGTCCGGCCTGATCAACACGGTGCAGCAGATGGGCAACGCGCTGGGTCTCGGGCTGGTGTCGGTGGTCTTTTTCGGCGAGATCGACGACCGGTTGACCCCCGCCCAGGTGGGTCCGGCCTTCGTGCACGCCTTCCAGCACGCGCTGGGCTGGGTCGCGGCCGTGATGGCGGTGATCTTCCTGCTGATGTTCGCCCTGCCGAAGCGGCCGGCGCAGCACGTGGAGGGAGCGGAGACGGAGGCGGACATCGTGGAGGACCGGGTGCTCGTCTCCTGAACGGGAGTCGTCTGTCGAGGTCGGTGGCGCCCGGCGGGTCGCGTTCTGCGCGAACCGCCGGGCGCCGGCGTATGGGGCCTGACGCCGGCGTACAGGGCCCGACCTGGGCCTTGTCCGATGGCCGGAAAGCGGGAGCCCGTTCGTGTCCGTTTCGTTGCTCAAACCCGTTTACATTCCGGAAAACCGGACGTAGCCTCCCACTGAAACCACACGTTCGGGCATCTGAAGCCACACGTTCGGACATGGAGTCGGAGGCAAACGGACATGTACGCACCGGAGCGGCAGCAGGAGATCCTCCGGCTCGCCCGTGACGGCGGGCGGGTGGACGTGGTGTCGCTGGCCGAGGAGTTCCAGGTCACGGCCGAAACGATCCGCCGCGACCTGAAGGCCCTCGACCGCGCCGGCCTCGTGCGCCGGGTGCACGGCGGTGCCATTCCTGCCGGACGCCTGGACTTCGAGCCGGACCTCGCGGAGCGGGAGTCCACCGCGGCCGACGAGAAGGACCGGATCGCCAAGGCGGCCCTCGCGGAGCTGCCGGGCGAGGGCACGATGATCCTCGACGCCGGTTCGACGGTCGCCCGGCTCGCTGGGGTTATCCCCCTGGACACCACGCTCACCGTCGTCACGCACAGCCTGCCCACCGCGGCCCGCCTCGCGGACCACCCCGGTATCCAGCTCCATCTGGTCGGGGGGCGCGTACGGCACCGTACGCGCGCCGCCGTGGACGCCTGGGCGCTGCGCGCGTACGGCGAGATCCGCGCCGACGTCCTGTTCATCGCCGCCAACGGCTTCTCCGCCGGCCACGGACTGACCACGCCCGACCTCGCCGAGGCCGCCGTCAAGCGCGCCGCGATCCAGGCCGCCCGCCGCGTGGTGCTGCTCGCCGACTCCTCCAAGCACGGCCAGGAGCACTTCGCCCGCTTCGGCGACCTCGGCGACGTGGACCTGCTGATCACCGACAGTGGGCTGAGCCCTGAAGACGCGGCCGCGATCGAGCGCGGCGGCACGGAAGTAGTACGCGCATGATTCTCACCGTCACCCCGAACCCCTCTCTCGACCGTACGTACGAGGTCCCGTCCCTCGACCGCGGTGAGGTCATCCGTGCCACCGGCGAACGCGTGGACCCGGGCGGCAAGGGCGTGAACGTCTCGCGCGCGGTCGCCGCCGCCGGACAGCCCACGGTCGCCGTCCTGCCCCTCGGCGGCGCGCCGGGCGCGCTCGTCGCCGACCTGCTGCACGCGCAGGGCATCCAGGTCGCCCCGGTCCCGATCGCCGGAGCCACCCGCTCCAACATCGCGGTCGCCGAACCCGACGGCACCCTCACCAAGATCAACGCGCCTGGTCCCGAGCTCTCCGCCTCCGAGGCCGAACTGCTCCTGGAGGCGGTCCGTGAGCAGTACCGCTCCGCCGACACCACCTGGATCACCTGCTGCGGCAGCCTCCCGCGGGGTCTGGCCCCGTCCTGGTACGCCGATCTGGTCGCCCGTGCCCACGCCGCGGGCGCCCGGATCGCGCTCGACACCTCCGGGCCCGCGCTGCTGGAGGCATTGCGTGAGCGCCCGGACGTGGTGAAGCCGAACGCCGAGGAGCTCGCGGAGGCCGTCGGGCGCCCCCTCGTCACCGTGGGCGACGCGGTCAAGGCGGCCGAGGAACTGCGGGAAATGGGCGCGGGCGCCGTGCTCGCCAGCCTCGGCGCGGACGGGCAGCTGCTGGTCGACGGCGCGGGCGCGTGGTTCGGCAGCGCCTCCGTCGATGTCGTACGCTCCAACGTCGGCGCCGGCGACTCCTCCCTCGCGGGCTTCCTGATCGCGGGCGGCACTGGTCCCGAAGCCCTGGCCTCGGCCGTCGCCCACGGCGCCGCAGCCGTCCAGCTGCCGGGCAGCGTGATGCCGACCCCGGCCGACCTCGATCTCTCCGCCGTGACCGTCACGGCGGAGGTCCCCGTGGACCGCGTCCTGACGGAACCCGTGTCATGAACGCGCGCGCCACACCCCTCGAACCGGCCCCGACGCGGCGGAGCATCCCCGCCCTCGCCGCAGCCACGGGGTGGCGGGGTTCCCCCGGCCCCGCCACCCCGATCCTCCCCGTAACACCTCACTTCCTCCCCGTACCACCTCACTGCATTTCCGTCCCCACCACCGCCCACGAGTTCCCCCGGGCGATACGCGTGCGAAGGAGCCCGCGATGAGCGAGATGATCACCGCGGACCTGGTCGACCTCGACCTGTCCGCCGACACCAAGGAAGCGGCGGCACGTGCCCTCGCCGAGCGCATGGTGGCCCAGGGTCGGGTGACCGACCTGGACGGCTTCCTCGCCGACGTAGCCGCGCGCGAGGCGCAGATGCCGACCGGCCTCGACGGCGGTATCGGCATCCCGCACTGCCGCAGCGAGCACGTCACCGAGCCGACGCTCGCCTTCGGGCGCAGCGCGCGGGGCATCGACTTCGGTGCCCCGGACGGCCCGGCCGACCTGATCTTCCTGATCGCGGCCCCGGCGGGCGCGGACGACGCCCACCTCACGATCCTGTCGTCTCTCGCCCGTCAGCTCATGAACGCCGAGTTCACGTCCGCGCTGCGGGCCGTGGACAACGCGGCGGCCGCGGCCGCGCTCATCCGCGGGGACGAGTCCCCGGCGGCCGCGGCCGCGACGGACTCCGAGGACTCCACGGCGGCGTCGGCCGGAAAGGCCTCCTCCGACGCTGCCGCGGACGGCACGGCCCCGGTGCCGGGCGCGCGCGTCGCGGACGTCGACACAGTCGCCCCGGCACCGGGCGCCACCGGTGAGCGTCCGTTCCGTATCGTCGCCGTCACCTCCTGCCCCACCGGCATCGCCCACACCTACATGGCCGCCGAGTCGCTGGAGAACGCGGGCCGCGACGCGGGCGTCGAACTGGTTGTGGAGACACAGGGCTCGGCCGGTTTCGCCCGGCTCGACCCGGCCGTCATCGAGGCGGCGGACGCCGTGATCTTCGCCCACGACGTGCCCGTGCGGGACAAGGACCGCTTCGCCGGGAAGCCGACCGTGGACGTCGGTGTGAAGGCGGGCATCAACCGCCCCGCCGATCTGATCGCCGAAGTGCGCGACAAGGCCGCCCGCGGCGAGGTGACCGCGGCGGCCGCCCCCGGGACGCCGGTCGAGCGCGCCGGTGACTCCGGTGAGGGCTACGGCACCAAGCTGCGCAAGTGGCTGATGTCCGGCGTGAGCTACATGGTTCCGTTCGTGGCGGCGGGCGGTCTGCTGATCGCTCTCGGCTTCGCGATCGGCGGCTACAAGATCAACAAGGCGCCGTCGGTCATGGACCACTTCGTGTGGACCCAGACGGACAGCTGGGCCGCGCTGCTCTTCCAGATCGGCGTGGTGTCCTTCGGCTTCCTCGTCCCGGTCCTGGCCGGCTACATCGCCTACGGCATGGCGGACCGACCCGGTCTCGTGCCCGGCTTCGTCGGTGGCTCGATCGCCCTCACCATCAACGCGGGCTTCCTCGGTGGTCTGGTGGCCGGTCTGCTCGCGGGTGGTGTGGTGCTGGCGATCCAGAAGATCAACATCCCGGCGGCGTTGCGCGGCGTCATGCCGGTGGTGGTGATCCCGCTGATCTCCTCGGCGGTCGTCGGGTTCCTGATGTTCGTGGTGGTCGGCAAGCCCATCGCCTCGGCACAGAAGGGCATGACCGACTGGCTGAACGGCCTGTCCGGCACCAACGCCATCCTGCTCGGCATCCTGCTCGGCCTGATGATGTGCTTCGACCTCGGCGGCCCGGTCAACAAGGTCGCGTACACCTTCGCCACCGCCGGCATCGCGGTCTCCAACCCGAGCGACTCCGCGATGAAGATCATGGCTGCGGTGATGGCCGCCGGTATGGTCCCGCCGCTGGCGATGGCCCTGGCCACGACCGTGCGCGGCAAGCTGTTCACGCAGACCGAGCGCGAGAACGGGAAGGCGGCCTGGGTCCTCGGCGCCTCCTTCATCTCCGAGGGCGCGATCCCGTTCGCTGCGGCCGACCCGCTGCGCGTGATCCCCTCGTCGATGGTCGGCGGCGCGGTCACCGGTGCCCTGTCGATGGCCTTCGGCGCCACGCTGCGCGCCCCGCACGGCGGCATCTTCGTGGTCCCGCTGATCGGCAACCCGTTCCTCTACCTGCTCGCCATCGCCGCCGGTGTGGGTGTGACCACGGTCCTGGTGGTGGTCCTGAAGGGCATGCGCAAGCAGAGCCCCGAGGGCTCCGCGAAGGAGGGCGCGGGAGCGGCGATATCGGCCCGCGGCGACTCCAAGCAGCCGGTCGCCGCCTGACGACCCGCTGACCGAGCACGCCCCAACACGCGTCGGCCGCAACCCCCTCGACGGGGTTGCGGCCGACGCGCGTGCGGGGGCGGTCTGTTCACTTGCGGGGCGCGGCCTGTTCACGTGTGGGGGCCGAGGCGCTTCCTGTGGTCCGGTTGTGCCCGCTCTGAACCCTTCGCGGTACTCGTCTTATCTGCGATATACGTCACGATCCGGGCCAAAGGCCCGGATCGTGGTGTCTACTTGGGGCATGCCTGCGCACGTGTCGATCTTCCAGTTGTTGGGTGTGCCCGTCCTCGCCCTGATGACCGCCGTCTGGATCGTGTACGTGGGCCGCGTTGTGCGCCGCCGACGCTTCGAGGACGCCGCCCGGCGCCGCGGCACCATGCTCAGGACCCTCCCTCGCCAGCCGCAGGCGGGTCCGGAGCTGGAGTCCGTCGAACTCACGCCGAGCGAACGCGACGCCTTCGCCCGCCTGATGCGGCAGTTCCGCGACGGCCGTTTCTAGGCCCGGTCGCCGAGTCGCCCCGAGCGACGGCCGCCCCAGGCTCAGGAGGGGCCCCGGGTGACGGTCGGCCCCCGGCTCAAGAGGCGCTCCTGTCAGCCGAGTGCGGCGGCGCGACGCTCCATCGCCTCCCGCGCCGCTTCCTCCGTCGCGTACACCTCGCACATGTGCCGACCGTCCGGTGTCGCCGTGTGCTCGACCTCCCACAGGGACAGCTCCCGGCCGTCCCGCAGCAGGAACGCGTGCTCGTACAGCGAGAAGCACAGCCCGGCCTGACCGGCCCGGCGCGGCCGCCCGAAGGCCTGAGTGATCTCGTGCGCGAACGCCGAGCCCAGCAGTAACCTCGCCAGCTCCGCGTCCGGCCGGTCGGGGTTCTCCGCCCGGCGCAGCAGCCGGCGCGCGTGGTCCGCCGAGTCGTCGGGCGCATACGCGTGGCGGGGCTCGGGGACCGGCGACAACTGCACCAGCACGGGCAGTTCGAAGTCGGGCGCGTCCGGCGGCAGCGGGAGCCGGGCCGTGGCGGTGCGCAGCTCCTCCTCGTCCACGTACACCTCGTGTTCCAGGTGGCCGCCGCGGCCCGTGTTGTGGACGAGCTCCCACAGGGTGAGCGACGAGCCGTCCGCGAGCAGCCACGTGTGCCGGTACGTCTCCCGGTGCCGCCCCGCGCTGTGGTGCGCGGAGTGCAGAGAACTGTCATGTGCCAGCGCGCAGTCGAGCCGCAGGATCGTCTCGTCGGGCAGCTCGAAGGAGTTCAGGGCGCGCCCGAGGAGTCGCGCGAGGTGCTCCTCCGGAGACTCGGGCGACTCGCGTGGCTCGTACGCTGCTGTCTCGTACGGAACGCTCAAGGTTTCTCCCGGCGTTGCTGCATGTCACCTTGTGGGTGCATACCGTAGCCCCTCGGTCGGACATCATGTCCGGGAACCGAGAAAACGTACGGAGCGAAAACGGGCGGACCGCGCGGTGAGTTCCCGCCCGGCCCGATCTGTCGTCATACGGCCCTGGTCAGGAGGCACTTCCTGCGGTCCACGCGCTCCACGACAGGTTCCAGCCGTTGAGGCCGTTGTCCGGCGCGACCGTCTTGTCGGGGGAGTTCTTGACGATCACGACGTCCCCGATGAGCGAGTTGTCGTAGAACCACTTGGCCGTGGTGTCCCCCTGCGCGCCCTGCACGTCCGCGAGTCCGACACAGCCGTGGCTGGTGTCCTCCAGGACCGGGACAATCGTCAGCGTTCCGGTACCCGGTACCTACCTCCTCCCGTACAGCTCCTCGTACGACAGCCACGCCCCGCCCGGACCGTCGACCGACCCGGCGGCGCGCACCGCCCGCACGATCGCGCGCGTCACGAGGTCCGCGCCCGCCGCCAGCACCTCGTTCAGTGCGAGGGGACTCGCGGAGGCGAGCGGACGCGCGCCGGTCGCCAGCGCGAACACCGTGTCCCCGTCGTCGAGCAGGTGCACCGGACGCAGGGCGCGAGCGAAGCCGTCGTGCGCCGTGCCCGCGAGCTTCTGTGCCTGCGCCCTGGTGAGGTCGGCGTCGGTCGCCACGACCGCGAGGGTCGTGTTCAGCCGAGGGCGCGGGCTCCTCGCGGCCACCTCGGCGAGCCGTCGCTGTGCGGCCTCGTGCACGTCACGCGGCGGGTAGTCGACCCGGCCCTGGAACATCTCCCCGTACAGGGCGCCCGTCGCCGGGTCCACCGCCGAGCCCGCCGCGTTGCAGACGACCAGGGCGCCCACCGTGATCCCCGAGTCGAGCACGGTGCTCGCGGTGCCGACCCCGCCCTTGATCGGCCCGATGGTCGCTCCCGTGCCCGCGCCGACGCAGCCCTCCGCCACGGGTGCGCCCGGCCCGCTCGCGGCGGCTGCCTCGACGGCGGCCCGGCCGAAGGCCGCGTCCGGCCGGGCTCTGAAGTCGCCGCCGCGGGCGAGGTCGAAGACGCAGGCGGCCGGCACGACCGGCACCACGTGCGTCGGGTCGGCGCCGACCCGCACCCCGCGCCCTCGCTCCTCCAGCCAGGCCATCACACCCGAGGCCGAGTCGAGCCCGTACGCGCTGCCGCCCGTCAGGACGAGCGCCTCGACCTTCTGCACCAGGTTGCGGGGATCGAGTGCGTCGGTCTCCTTGGTACCCGGCCCGCCGCCGCGCACGTCCACGGCCGCGACCGCGCCGCCCTCGGGAGCCAGCACGACCGTGGTGCCGGTGAGCCAGCCGTCCCCGACCCGCGTGGCGTGCCCGACGCGCAGGCCGGCGACATCTGTCAGAGCGTCAACTGTCATGTGCCCATGATTCATTGCTGTCCGGCGATCGCGCCCCCTCGTGCGGCCGACCGCGCCGTCAGTATCACTCCCGCGGCCACCGCGGCCGCCGTCACGATTCCCGCCGCGAGCACCGCCCACTCGCCCAGGAACGTGCAGGCGATCACGAGCAGCGCCGTCGTCGGCAGCAGCAGCTGCTCGACGATGCCGACCTTGAAGTAACGCGCGTGCAGCGCCCAGACGGTGAGGAAATAGAGCGCCGTCGGCAGGGTCACCGCGGCCGACGCGGACAGGGTCGGGATATGCGCCTTGCCGACCGACTGCTCGACCGCGACCTCCAGTCCGGCGCCGATCGCCGCCGCCGACGCGAAGATCAGATAGTGGCCGTAACCCCACAGGAACGACTGCCTGTTGGAGCGCAGGTGCCCGTGGATGGGCACCGCGAAGTAGATCCACCAGGCCGCGAACACGATCAGCAGCCCGCCCACCGCGATCGGCAGCAGCTCGCCCAGCGCGCTGTGTTCGGCCACGGCAGACTTCACGGCGACCGTGGCCGCAGCGATCGTCTCGCCCAGCACGATGATCGTGAACAGGCCGTATCGCTCGGCGATGTGGTGAGGATGCCAGGACGTCGTGAAGTCCTTCTCCGCGAACAGCGGAACGCACAGCTCGGCGACCGCCATCACCAGGAACAGCCACGGGCGGGCACGCTCCGGCAGGACCAGCAGTCCCAGCCAGCCGATCTGGCACAACAGCACGCCGCCCGCATACCGCAGCGCCGTGGTCCGCTCCGGGCCCCGGGTGGATCTCGCGGCGCGCAGCCACTGCGCTGTCAGCGGAAACCTCATGATCACGTAGCCGACCACCACCACGCCGAAGTCGCGCTCCTCGAAGGCTCGGGACACCCCGGCCGCGAGCACCAGGACCCCGGCGATCTGGACCAGGGTGACGACCCGGTAGAGCGCGTCGTCGTTGTCGTACGCCGAGGCGAACCAGCTGAAGTTCATCCACGCCCACCAGATGGCGAAGAAGACCATCACATAGCCGAGGACGCCGTGGCCCGTGTGCCCCTCGGCGACCGAGTGGACGAGTGCCACGCCCGCCTGGGCGATCGCCACGACGAAACACAGGTCGAAGAAGAGCTCGAGCGGAGAGGCGACCCGGTGGAGCTCGTCGCGCCCGCGGGCGGTCATGCGGCGCAGCGGTCGGTGAGCGGCGGGCGGGGCCGATTGGGGGGAATCGGAAGCGGAAGGGGACATCATGAGGCCAAGCACAGCAGAAACCAGGTACGGCCTGCACCGTTGCCCCGTCGAGGCCCGGGTTGCCCCCAGGGCCGTACGCTGGGGGCATGAGCACTGCCCCCGAACCCCGCGACCCCAAGAGCGCGCTGATCTTCGGCGACCCGCTGGACCAGCAGTCCACGGACGACACGGATCGCGGGTGGGGCGAGCGGCCCGGCGCCGACAGTGACAGCGCGGCCGACCTGAAGCGCTTCCTCGACGAGAAGCCGCCCCACCACATCTGAGCCCGCCGGCGCGTCCGCGCCCACAGGCGCGCCGCCGCTACCCGCGGCCGTGCCCCGAACCGCGCTGCGCCAGCAGGGCGTCGCGGATCTCCTTGAGCACCTCCAGCTCGGTCACCTCGATCACCTCGTGCGAGCCCTCCCTCGCCTTGCGGCGGGCCTCCTGCCGCGACAGGTACCTGGCCATGGGCAGGACCATCAGGAAGTAGACGACGGTCGCCGTGATCAGGAAGGTGAGCGTGGCGCCGAGGACCGAGCCCCACAGGATGCGGATCCCCGTCGCGTGGTCGCCGGTGCCCGTGCAGGGGCCCTTCAGACAGGAGTTGTAGCTGTCCAGGTTCTTCGTGCCGAACGCGCCCACTACGGGGTTGATGATCCCCTTCACCACCGAGTTGACGATGTTGGTGAAGGCGGCGCCGATCACGACCGCCACTGCCAGATCGACTACGTTCCCCCGCATCAGGAAGGCCTTGAAGCCCTCCCAGACGCTTATCTGCTTTTTCTCGCTCACGGCCAGCAGAGTACTGGCAGGGTCCGGGCACCGGTGAAGGGAGGATGCACTTCCTCAGCGTGCTCAGCACAGCGTCACCGCCAGCCGCGAGGTCGCGCCGGCACCGGCCAGGCGCGCGGCCGTCGTGCGCGGTACGGAGAGCATGACCAGCGCGCCGCTCTCCGTCGGGTCGACGTCCGGCACCCGCGTCACACGCGCCCCGGCCGCGACCACCTTCGCGTCGCCGCCGTCGTGGGCCGCGATCACGTCGACCCGGTCGCCGGGCCGTAACAGCCGCACCGTCGCCCCGTCGGCGATCCGCACGGGCGCCGTCACCGTCTCTACCGTGCGCCGCTCCCGCACGGGCTCTCCCGCCGCCGTCGGGGGCGCGTAGGCGCCGGGATGTCCCCGTGCCCTCTCGGAGTCGCGCGGCCCCGCTGCCACGAGCGCGGCGGCGGTGACCGCCAGGCCCAGGGCCACGGCCCGCCTCCGGTGCCGCACCAGCCGCCGCAGCTGATGTCGTCCGCCGCGCACGCGCACGGGAGCGAAGTGCGGCACCGCGCAGGTCGGAGGCGTGTCCGCGCGTACGGCGATGTCCGGGGCCGGTGGGTGTACGGACAGGTCCGGGGCCGGTGGGTGTACCGACATGTCCGGGATCGGTGGGTACACGGAGGTGGCCGTGTGCGGCGGGTGCGCGAGCGCCACCCTGTCCGGCGGGCGTACGAACACGGCCGTGTGCGCGTGTGTTGCCGGAGCGGTCGGGTGCAACGGGCGTACGGAACGGGAGAACTGGGCCATGCTGATCACCACCTGCATCGCGAGATCGGGACGCGATCCACGATGAGGCTTCGCGGCGAAGTCCGCCGACGGCCGTGGACTACCGACCGGTTGTGGACAGCTCGCTCACCCGAAGGTGACGCTCCGGGCGCCCGCACGTGTCCGCGCTCTCCCTGGCGAGCACGGTGGCCGGCCGCGGAAACACCGAGGACCCCGCCGTCGGTTCGACGGCAGGGTCCCGTGGCGGAGCCTTACGCGGCGGAGCTGGAGGAAGTGCTCGTGGACGACGAGCTGGACGAGCTGGACGAGCTCGACGAGTCCGACGACGAAGAGGAGCTCGACGACGAGGACGAGCTCGACGACTTCGACGACGCCGGGCTGCTACTCGAGGACGAGCCGCGGCTGTCGTTGCGGTAGAAGCCGGAGCCCTTGAAGACGATGCCGACGGCGGAGAACACCTTCTTCAGGCGTCCACCGCAGTTGGGGCACTCGGTCAGGGCGTCGTCGGTGAACTTCTGCACCGCCTCGAGGCCCTCGCCGCACTCGGTGCACTGGTACTGATAGGTCGGCACTGTCTTCCTCCTGGCACTCTGACTCGATGAGTGCTAACGACGGTCCATAGTGGCGTATTCCTGGGGATCAGTCCACCGCCACCGGCGTGCGGTGACCGACGCCACGTGCGACCGTGCGGCCGGGTGACCCCGCCACCAGCCATGACCGCAGGGACACGAGGGTCGCCAGTGCCAACACGGTACCGGCCATCGGGGCCAGGAAGCCCGCCCCGTCCCACAGGCGGTCCTCCAGCTGTCCGGCGACCGTGACCGCGGCCGCCTGGCCGAGTGCGACCGCGCCGGTCAGCCAGGTGAAGGCCTCGGTACGGGCGCCGGCCGGGACCAGGCCCTCGACCAGTGTGTAGCCCGTGATCAGGGTGGGCGCGATGCACATGCCCACCAGGAGGCCGAGGCCGGCCAGGACGACCACGGAGTGCGCGGTCCACAGGCCGGAGGCGGTCAGCGCGAGGGCCGCGTAGCCGACGACGAGGCGCCGCTGCGGGGCGGCCTTCCAGGCGACGGCGCCGCACACGATGCCGGAGAGCATGTTGCCGGCGGCGAAGATCCCGTACAGGACGCCGTTCAGGCCGGGCTCGCCGATCGACTGGCTGAACGCGGCGAGCGAGACCTGCATGCCGCCGAAGACGGAGCCGATGCCCAGGAACGTCACCACCAGAACGCGCACCCCGGGGACGCGCAGGGCGGAGGCGTGCTCCACGCGCGCGTGCGTCATGGCGGCGACGGGCGGCTGCGTGTTCTTCTGCGCCGCGAACAGCAGACCGCCCACCAGCGTCAGCGTCGCCTCCGTCAGCAGGCCCGCGGCCGGGTTCACGGCGGTGCACAGGGCCGTCGCCAGCAGCGGGCCGAGCACGAAGGTCAGCTCATCGGTGACGGACTCGAAGGCCGCCGCCGTCGTCATCAGTGGCGAGTCCTTGAGCTTCACGCCCCAGCGGGCGCGCACCATGGGGCCTATCTGCGGCACCGAGGCGCCGGTCGGGACGGCCGCCGCGAACAGCGCCCACAGGGGCGCGTGGGCCAGCGCCAGAGCGGTCAGGGCCGCGCCGGCGAGGGCGTGCACCAGGACGCCGGGGAGGAGCACCGCGCGCTGTCCGTAACGGTCGGCGAGACGGCCGCTGTAGGGCGCGAACAGCGCCATGGAGACGCCGGTGGCCGCCGCGACGGCGCCCGCGGCCCCGTAGGAGCCGGTGGTGTGCTGCACGAGCAGCACGAGGGAGAGGGTGAGCATCGCGAACGGCTGGCGCGCCGCGAAACCGGGGAGCAGGAACGTCCAGGCGCCGCGGGTGCGCAGCAGCTGTCCGTAGCCCGGACGGGACGACTTCGAGGTGACCGTGGATGCCACGGCCCGTGCCTTTCTGCCGCCTGGTAGCGCGGGGTCCCATCATCGGGCGGGCGCCGAGAGCTGTCCTCTTGCGCGGACTGCGGTAGATACCGGCGCCCCTGCTCAGGGCGTCCCGGCCGCCATACGGTCGCGCCAGCTCTGCGTCAGGCAGAGTTGGTTCGATCAAGTGCGCCTTGATTGTACAGAGGTGAATGACAAAGCCACCTGTGAAAAAGGGCACCATGGCGTCCGCCGCCTGGGATTACCAGAGGTGTGAAGGGTGTGAAACACGCCCTTAATGCTCGTGTCCCGGCGTCCCGTTCCCGGTCACTCCCAGCCATCCGGCCAGCTTGCCGCCCTGGCCGACGGCCCGCAGACGCCTCTCCGCCGCGTCGCGGACCGGGTCGGTGGCGACCACGAGGAGCTCGTCGCCGCGCCGCAGCACCGTCGACGGCAGCGGCACGAACGACTTTCCTTCCCGGACGACGAGTGTGACCGCGGCCCCGGGGGGCAGCCGCAGTTCGCTGACCTCGACGCCGTGCATCAGTGACCCCTCGGGGATCGCTACCGACAGCAGATGTCCGCGCAACCGCTCCAGAGGCGCCGACTCGATGCCGAGGTCGGCGGCCTCGGGTCCCTCGCCCAGGCGCAGCGTGCGGGCCACCCACGGCAGCGTCGGCCCCTGGACCAGGGTGTAGACGACGACGAGGACGAAGACGATGTTGAAGATGCGGCGGCTGGCGTCGACGCCGTTCACCATGGGGATCGTCGCCAGGATGATGGGCACCGCACCACGCAGCCCGGCCCACGACATCAGTGCCTGCTCCTGCCACGGCACTCGGAAC
The DNA here is from genome assembly GCF_031583065.1 of Streptomyces sp. CGMCC 4.7035. Lineage (GTDB taxonomy): Bacteria > Actinomycetota > Actinomycetes > Streptomycetales > Streptomycetaceae > Streptomyces > Streptomyces yaanensis. The sequence goes on along the minus strand of NZ_CP134053.1, from coordinate 7,408,093 downwards.
GGCGTCAGGCTCGCCATCACACTCAGTGGCCGCGCCACCATGGTCAGCACCAGGCCGATGACGAGGGCGGGCAGGATGTCGTCGCCCAGTTCGTGCGGGGTCACCAGCAGGCCGAGCAGGACGAACATGCCGATCTGGGCGATCCAGCCGACTCCCTCGGCGAAACCGCGCGTGGCGGGCCAGTGCGGCAGCTTCGCGTTGCCGAGGATCATCGACGCGAGGTACACGGCGAGGAAGCCGCTGCCGTGTGCCAGCGCGCCGGCCGCGTACGCGGTGACCGCGATGGCCATGACGGCGATCGGGTAGAGACCGGAGGCGGGCAGCGCCACGTGCCTCAGGCCCCAGGCGCCGAGCCAGCCCACCGCGAGGCCGACGGCGGCGCCGATGGCCAGTTCCCCGGCGATCTCGCCCAGGAGCGTGTACCAGTGCTCCACCGGGCCGGCCGTGGAGAAGGCGACGACGAGGATGACCACCGGGGCGTCGTTGAAGCCGGACTCGGCTTCCAGAACGCCCGTCACGCGCGCGGGGAGGGGGATTTTCCGCAGTACGGAGAAGACCGCCGCCGCATCGGTCGACGACACCACCGCTCCGATGATGAGCGCCTGCCGCCACTCGAGACCGCTCAGGTAGTGCGCGCCGACGGCCGTGACGGCGACGCTCACCGCGACGCCGACGAGCGCCATGGTCGAGGCCGCCGGGAGGGCCGGCTTGATCTCTTTCCACTTGGTGCCGAGACCGCCTTCGGCCAGGATCACGACCAGGGCCGCGTATCCGATGACCTGGGTCAGTTCGGCGTTGTTGAAGTGGATGCCGACTCCGTCCTGGCCCATGGCGATGCCGATGCCCAGGTAGACGAGCAGGCTGGGGAGCCCGCTGCGCGACGAGATCCGAACCGCTGCCACCGCGACGAGCAGAACGAGCGAGCAGACGAGCAGGAGCTGGTTGAGGTGGTGGACAGTCAGCGGCCGTTCCCTTCTCGCCAATCCGGCGCCGCGACGCGGGCGCCTCCATCCGAGCACGTGAAGCCGGGTGTCGCCGCGGCCTTCAGCGCAAGTACTTCGTTACCTTACCTAACTCTTGACGATTTCTTGACGCTCCGGGGAGTCTGATCGAACTCCAGTCCGGGCGCGTTTCCGACTCCGCGTCAAGGCGCGGTGAGCCCTGCGCCTATGGTTGCTCCAGCACTCCAGGACCGCCTGCCGCTCGCGTTAGGACAGCAAGGACAGCGATGCCCCCCAACACCACCGCCTCTTCCGGCCAGCAGCCCGGCAAGTCCGGCAGGAAGAAGGGGCGCAGAGCCCGACTGGTCTTGATCGTCCTGGTTCTGGCCCTTGTGGGAGGTGTCGGATTCGGCGGGTACTGGTCGGTCAGCACCGTGCGCGCCTCCTTCCCGCAGACCAAGGGTTCGATCACCCTGGACGGCCTCTCGGGCCCCGTCGACGTCAAACGCGACGGCTACGGGATCCCGCAGATCTATGCCTCGTCCGACGAGGACCTGTTCATGGCGCAGGGCTACGTCCAGGCGCAGGACCGGTTCTACGAGATGGACGTGCGCCGCCACATGACGTCCGGGCGCCTGTCCGAGATGTTCGGCAAGAGCCAGGTGAAGAACGACGAGTTCCTGCGCACCCTGGGCTGGGACCGGGTGGCCCGCAAGGAGTACGACAGCAAGCTGTCGGCCTCCACGAAGAAGTACCTCCAGGCGTACGCCAGGGGAGTCAACGCCTACCTGAAGGGCAAGGACGGCAAGCACATCTCCCTGGAGTACGCGGCCCTGGGCTTCACCAACGACTACAAGCCCGAGGCGTGGACCCCCGTCGACTCGATCTCGTGGCTCAAGGCGATGGCCTGGGACCTGCGCGGCAACATGCAGGACGAGATCGACCGCGCCCTCATGACCAGCCGCCTCGGCCCGAAGCAGATCGCGGACCTGTACCCGGAGTACCCGTACAGCCGCAACAAGGCGATCGTCCAGGAGGGCCAGTACGACGCCGTCACCAAGACGTTCGCGCAGGGCGACTCGACGGCCACGCAGTCGACGACCGGAACCGGAACCGGAAGCGGGACCGGGACCGGGACCTCGGCCTCCTCGGCCGTGCAGAGCCAGCTGGCGGGCCTCTACAAAGTCCTGGACAACGTTCCGACGGCCGTCGGCGTGAACGGCAACGGCATCGGCTCCAACTCCTGGGTCGTCGCCGGCAGCCACACCATCACCGGCGAGCCGCTGCTGGCCAACGACCCGCACCTGTCGGCCTCGCTGCCGTCGGTCTGGTACCAGATGGGCCTGCACTGCACCGCGGTCTCCAGCAAGTGCCAGTACGACGTCACGGGCTACACCTTCGCGGGCATGCCCGGCGTGATCATCGGACACAACCAGAACATCGCCTGGGGCATGACCAACTCCGGCGTCGACGTCACCGACCTCTACCTGGAGAGGCTGTCCGGCGACGGCTACCTCTTCGACGGCAAGGTGAAGCCGTTCACCAGCCGCACCGAGACGATCAAGGTCGTCGGGGGCGAGTCCAGGAAGATCGTCGTCCGTGAGACGAACAACGGCCCGCTGCTGTCCGACCGCGACGACGAGCTCGTCAAGGTCGGCAAGAAGGCCACCGTCGACACCGCGGCGCCCGACCGCGGCGACGGCTACGGCATCGCGCTGCGCTGGACCGCCCTGGACCCCGGCACCTCCATGGACGCCGTCTTCGCGATCGACAAGGCGTCGAACTGGACGGAGTTCCGCAAGGCGTCCAGGTCCTTCGACGTGCCCTCGCAGAACCTGGTCTACGCCGACACCAAGGGCCACATCGGCTACCAGCTCCCCGGCAAGATCCCCACGCGCGCGAAGAACGACGACGGGTCGGTCCCGGCGCCGGGCTGGGACTCCAAGTACAAGTGGACCGGCTACATCCCGCAGGACGCGCTGCCGTACGAGTTCGATCCGGAGCGCGGCTACATCGTCACCGCCAACCAGGCCGTGATCGACAAGGACAAGTACCCCTACACGCTCACCACGGACTGGGGCTACGGCGCGCGCAGCCAGCGGATCGCCGACCTGATCGAGGCGAAGATCAAGGGCGGCGGCAAGATCTCGACCGACGACATGCGGCAGATGCAGCTCGACAACAGCAGCGAGATCGCCAAGCTCCTGGTGCCCAAGCTGCTCAAGATCGACATCTCCGACAAGCACGTCCGCGAGGCGCAGAAGCTGCTGGAGGGCTGGGACTACACCCAGGACGCCGATTCGGCGGCAGCCGCGTACTTCAACGCCGTCTGGCGCAACATCCTCAAGCTCGCCTTCGGCAACAAGCTGCCCAAGGAGCTGCGGGTCAAGGGCCAGTGCCTGTGGGTCGAGCCGACCGACAACACAGGGCCCGCGGACGAGGCCCAGAAGGTGCGCGAGTGCGGCCAGCGCGACGCGGACCAGGCGCAGCCGGACGGCGGCGACCGCTGGTTCGAGGTGGTGCGGGGCATCATCGACGACGAGAAGAGCGACTGGTGGCAGACGCCCAAGACGTACAACAAGCCCGGTGCCACGACGCGTGACGAGCTGTTCGCCCGTGCCATGAGGGACGCGCGCTGGGAGCTGACCGCCAAGCTCGGCAAGGACATCGACACCTGGAGCTGGGGCCGGCTGCACCGCCTGTTCCTGAAGAACCAGACGCTGGGCACCGACGGCCCCGACATCCTGCAGTACGTGCTCAACCGCGGTCCCTGGAAGCTCGACGGCGGTGAGGCGACCGTGAACGCCAGCGGCTGGAACGCGGCGGGCGGCTACAGCGTCGTCTGGGTGCCGTCGATGCGGATGGTGGTCAACCTGAAGGACCTCGACAAGTCCAAGTGGATCAACCTCACCGGCGCCTCGGGCCACGCCTACAGCGCCCACTACACCGATCAGACGGACAAGTGGGCCAACGGCGAGCTGCTGCCCTGGCACTTCTCGAAGGGTGATGTCGACAAGAGCACGACCGACACGCTGGTGCTCAAGCCCTGACGGTCGCCACGTCATGAAACCGGCCCTCCACGCGCGCGTGGAGGGCCGGTTTGCGGAGACGTAGCGGCCGGTCCTAGGGCTCGCGGAAGCGGCGCACGCCCGACGGTGTCACCACCGCGTGCACCGGGCGGTCGTGGGCCTCCTCCGGGACCCGCTCGACGACCTCCGCGTCGTACAGGAGCACCACCAGCGCGGGGTCGGCGCCGACGCGCTCCAGGCGGGCCAGGACGCGGTCGTAGGAGCCCCCGCCGCGCCCCAGGCGCATGCCGCGCGCGTCGACGGCCAGACCGGGCAGCAGCACGGCGTCGGCCTGCTGGACGGCCTCCGGGCCCAGGCGCTCGCCCGCGGGCTCCAGGAGGTCCATCTTTCCGCCGTGCCGCACGCGTATGAGGGAGCCCGGTCCGGCGTACGCGCCCCAGTCGAGGTCGTTGTCCGGCAGGAGCACCGGGAGCAGCACGCGCACGCCCCGCGCGTGCAGTGCGTCCAGGAGCGCGAGGGTGCCCGGTTCGGCCCCCACGGAGACGTAGGCCGCGACCGTGCGCGCGTGCCCCAGTTCGGGCAGCTCCAGTGCGCGCTCCGCGAGCGTGGCCGCTGCTTTGCGCACGTCATCCGCCGTCAACCTGCTCCTCACCGAGAGGAACCCTCGGCGAAACACACGCTTGCCAGGCTCTGACTCGTGTCCCATGGGATCCACAGGTCACTGCCCTACCCTTCTTGAAAGCGCTCATATGAGAGCGAATTAACCGCATCCACAGATAGCGCATATAGCCACCCGATATGGTGGCGGGCATGACTCAGTCGCACCCCAGGATCACCAAGGCTGTCATTCCCGCAGCAGGCCTCGGCACCCGGTTCCTGCCGGCCACCAAAGCCACTCCCAAAGAGATGCTGCCGGTCGTCGACAAGCCCGCGATCCAGTACGTGGTCGAGGAGGCCGTGTCGGCGGGGCTCGACGACGTCCTGATGATCACAGGCCGCAACAAGCGCCCTCTCGAGGACCACTTCGACCGCAACTACGAGCTGGAGTCCGCCCTCCAGAAGAAGGGCGACGCGAAACGGCTCGCGAAGGTCCAGGAGTCCAGTGACCTCGCCACTATGCACTACGTCCGCCAGGGCGACCCCAGGGGCCTCGGTCACGCGGTCCTGTGCGCCGCCCCGCACGTCGGCCAGGAGCCCTTCGCCGTCCTCCTCGGCGACGACCTGATCGACCCCCGCGACCCCCTGCTGGCCCGCATGGTCGAGGTCCAGGAGGAGCGCGGCGGCAGCGTCATCGCGCTCATGGAGGTCGCGCCGGAGCAGATCCACCTCTACGGGTGTGCGGCCGTCGAGCCCACCGAGGACGGCGACGTGGTCCAGGTGACCGGGCTGGTCGAGAAGCCCGACCCTGCCGACGCCCCCAGCAACTACGCGATCATCGGCCGTTACGTCCTCGACCCGCACATCTTCGACATACTGCGCAAGACCGAGCCGGGCCGCGGCGGCGAGATCCAGCTCACCGACGCCCTCCAGCAACTCGCCCAGACGTATTCGTCGGCGACGACCGCCGAGGGGAAGGCCGGCGGCCCCGTGCACGGTGTCGTCTTCAAGGGCCGCCGCTATGACACCGGCGACCGTGGCGACTACCTGCGTGCCATTGTCAGACTCGCATGCGAACGTGAAGACCTGGGCCCGGACTTCCGGACCTGGCTTCGCAGTTACGTAGCCGAGGAGATGTAGCGATTTGAGCGCCGCCGCGACCCGCACCACGGGACAGGACCACCTCTGGTCGGTGGACGAACACCTGGAGGACATCCTCGCCACCGTTCGCCCCCTGGAGCCGATCGAGCTGCAACTGCTCGACGCCCAGGGCTGCGTCCTCGTCGAGGACGTCACGGTGCCGGTCTCGCTGCCGCCGTTCGACAACAGCTCGATGGACGGGTACGCGGTGCGGGTCGCGGATGTCGCGGGCGCGAGCGAGGAGTTCCCGGCCGTCCTCACGGTGATCGGGGACGTCGCGGCGGGCTCGGCCGGCCTGCTCCAGGTGGGGCCCGGCCAGGCCGCGCGCATCATGACCGGTGCCCCCCTGCCGCCCGGCGCCGAGACCGTCGTTCCCGTGGAGTGGACCGACGGCGGGATGGGCGGCGGGCCCGTCTCCGGGATGCAGGCCCGCAGCCTGTCCCCGGAGGGCGCCTCCGGGCAGGTGCGGGTCCACCGCCCGGCCGAGGTACGCGCGCATGTGCGCGCGAAGGGCAGCGATGTGAGGGCCGGCGACCTCGCCCTCGCGGCGGGCACCGTTCTCGGGCCGCCGCAGATCGCGCTGCTCGCCGCGATCGGCCGCGGCACGGTACGCGTGCGCCCGCGCCCGCGCGTGGTCGTCCTGTCCACCGGCAGCGAACTGGTCCAGCCCGATACGGAACTGGCGGGCGGCCAGATCTACGACTCCAACAGCTTCGCCCTCACCGCCGCCGCGCGGGACGCCGGGGCCATCGCCTACCGGGTCGGCGCGGTCGCCGACGACGCCGACACGCTCCGCTCCACCATCGAGGACCAGCTCGTCCGCGCGGACCTCATGGTCACGACCGGAGGGGTGAGCGTCGGGGCGTACGACGTCGTCAAGGAGGCGCTGTCCTCCGTCGGCGACGAGGACGAGGCGGGCGGCGGCGTCGATTTCCGCAAGCTCGCCATGCAGCCCGGCAAGCCGCAGGGCTTCGGCTCCATCGGCCCCGACCACACGCCGCTGCTCGCGCTGCCGGGCAACCCGGTGTCGTCGTACGTCTCCTTCGAACTGTTCGTGCGCCCCGCGATCCGCACCCTGATGGGCCTGGAGGACGTGCACCGCCCCCGGGTCAGGGCCGTCCTGGAGACGGACAAGGCGCTGACCTCGCCGGTCGGGCGCCGACAGTTCCTGCGCGGGAAGTACGCCGACGGCACGGTGACGCCGGTCGGTGGCGCCGGATCGCACCTGATCGCTGCCCTCGCGCAGGCCGACGCACTGATCGTCGTCCCCGAGGACGACACGTCGGTGGAACCGGGCACGGAGGTCGAGACGATCCTGCTCACCTGAGCCCACCCATGCCGCGGCGCTTTACTGCGCCGGGCGCCCACGCCTGCGGCGCTTTGCCGCGCCCGGTGCCTGTGGACGCAGCGCTTTGCTGCGCGGGGCGCCCAGTTTTGCGGTGCTTTGCCGCGCCCGGTGCCTGTGCCGGCGGCGCCTCGCCATGCTGGGTGCCTCCGCCTGCGGCGCCTCACCACGCCGGGTGCTGGGGTCGGCTGCGCCTCACAGGGCCGGGTGCCTGTGGACGCGGCGCCTTACCGCGCCGGGCGCCCAGTTTTGCGGTGCTTTGCCGCGCCCGGTGCCTGTGCCGGCGGCGCCTCGCCATGCTGGGTGCCTCCGCCTGCGGCGCCTCACCACGCCGGGTGCTGGCGTCGGCTGCGCCTCACAGGGCCTGGTGCCCGTGGATGCGGCGCCTTACCGCGGCGGAGTGTCTGGGCAGGGGGTCTCGTCGGTCTGCCGGAGCCTGCTCGGCCGGGTGGCGAGGCCCGTGGGGCCTCGTTCCGTCTGGTGGGTTGGTCCGTGGGCCCCGTCCGATCCGCTGGGTTGGTCTGTGGGGCCTGCTCGGCCGGGGTAGGCCCATGGCTGCTTTCGGTCCGGTGGGGCGGTCCATGGGACCTTGCTCGGTCGGGTGCGGTGGGTTGGCGGTACCGTGTCGCGCACAACAGGCCCGCGCGCCGTAGTTCGCCGGGCCCGGACCGGGAGCGCCGCAGCACATGAGTTCGCAGGATCGACTGACCCACATCGACGACGCCGGGGCAGCCCGCATGGTCGACGTTTCCGGGAAGGACGTGACCGAACGCACCGCGCGCGCCAGCGGCCGCGTCCTGGTCTCGCCGCGCGTGGTCGAGCTGCTGCGCGGCGAGGGCGTCCCCAAGGGCGACGCGCTCGCCACCGCGCGCATCGCGGGAATCATGGGCGCCAAGCGCACGCCGGACCTCATCCCCCTGTGCCACCCGCTCGCGGTGTCGGGTGTGAAGCTGGATCTGTCGGTCGCGGACGACGCCGTCGAGATCACGGCCACCGTGAAGACCACGGACCGCACGGGCGTCGAGATGGAGGCGCTCACCGCGGTCAGTGTCGCGGCGCTGACCGTGATCGACATGGTCAAGGCGGTCGACAAGGGGGCGGTGATCACGGACGTGCGCGTGGAGGAGAAGACGGGCGGGAAGTCGGGCGACTGGAGTCGGGCATGACGGCGCCGGTAGAGCCCCCGATCGGCGGCGCCCTGTCGGCGCCTTACGCGGCCCTGGTCGTGACCGCGTCGAACCGCGCGGCCGCCGGGGTGTACGAGGACAAGGGCGGGCCCCTCATCGCGGAGGCGCTCATCCGGTTCGGGTTCGCGGTCGACGGACCCTGGGTGGTCCCGGACGGGGACCCGGTGGAGAACGCGCTGCGGACCGGCTCCCGCGCGGGTTACGACGTGATCGTGACGACCGGCGGCACCGGCATCTCACCCACCGACCGCACCCCCGAGGCGACCCGCGCGGTGATCGACTACGAGGTTCCGGGCATTCCCGAGGCCATCAGGGCGTTCGGAAGAGAGAAGGTGCCCACGGCGGCGCTCTCGCGGGGACTCGCCGGAGTCGCCGACGGGACACTGATCGTCAACCTGCCGGGATCCACCGGCGGGGTGAAGGACGGACTGGCCGTCCTGGAACCCCTGTTGGTGCACGCCGTCGACCAGATCCGCGGCGGTGACCACCCCAGGGCCGACGCAGGCGGATCCCCGGTCGGCGAGGACCGCTCCACACCGAGTGGGGGTGCGAACTGAACAGCCCATCCTGGCCCGTCGAGCTGGCGGACGGCGATGTCGTCCTCCGGCCGATAAGGCTGCGCGACCAGCGGGCCTGGCGCGAGGTCAACCGGCGCAACCGGGACTGGCTGCGCCCCTGGGAGGCGACCATTCCGCCGCCCGCCCCCGGCGGCCCGATGGCGCACCGGCCGACCTACCGCCAGATGGTCCGGCATCTGCGCGGCGAGGCCAACGCGGGCCGGATGCTGCCCTTCGTCATCGAGTACCAGGGGCGGCTCGTCGGGCAGTTGACGGTGGCCGGGATCACCTGGGGCTCGATGTGCTCGGGGCACGTCGGCTACTGGGTGGACCAGGCGGTCGCGGGCCGGGGCGTGATGCCGACGGCGGTGGCGCTGGTCGTCGACCACTGCTTCCGGACCGTCGGGCTGCACCGCATCGAAGTCTGCATTCGCCCCGAGAACGGCCCGAGCCGCCGGGTCGTGGAGAAACTCGGATTCCGGGAGGAAGGGCTTCGGCCGCGTTATCTGCACATCGACGGGGCCTGGCGGGACCACCTCGTCTTCGCGCTCACCGCGGAAGAGGTGCCCGAGGGGTTGCTCGGGCGCTGGCACCGGGCACGCTCACAGCGGGCACACCCCGGAAAATAAAAAATGTGTTCGAAATTGATCGGGTGGCGATCGTCTCGGGCCAATGAATTGGCGGTCCCGTTGGCCCGCTGATCGCATCGGTCCCAAAAAAAGTTCGAAATATCAGCCAGATCGTGCGACACACCGGCCGAATTGGCAGATGGCCTCACGCAAACCCCTCTACCGTGTGAGACGTGAGCAGCAGCGGCCTCATCTACGCAGTCATTGTCGGGGCCTGGGCCGCCTACTTGGTGCCGATGTGGCTCCGTAGGCAGGACGAGTTGAACGAGTCTCGTCCGACGGAACGCTTCAGCACCGCCATCCGGCTGCTTTCCGGACGGGCGGGCATGGAGCGCCGATACGCCAGGGACCTGCGCGCGCGCTCCGCCGAAGAGGGGGAGCACAGCGCCGATCCGGACGGCGTCACCGACTCGGTGGACGTCCGGGCCTTCGCCATGCGTCCGACCGGGCAGCAGGCGCGGGCCCGGGTGGAACCGGAGAATCCGGCCCGCCGGGAGCCGGGCGGCCAGGGCGCGACCAAGCCCGGCGCGCACGCTCCGTCGGGGGCTGCCGGGACCCACGCTCCGTCGGGGACCGCCGGTGCGCACCCCTCCGCCAAGGGCGCTGCCGCGCCCGAGTCGGCGGCCGCGCGCATGCCGGCGGGCAAGGGCGGGGCCCGGGCGCGGAAGGCCGCTGCGGCGGAGGCCGCCGCGCGCGCCCGGCGCTCGAAGGTGCTCGCGCGCCGACGCCGTACGACCGTGATGCTCTTCCTCGCGTTCACGCTGGGCGCGATCGTCGCCGCGGTCGGGGGCCTCGCGTTCCTGTGGGCGCCCGGTGTGCCCGCCGTGCTGCTGAGCGCGTATATCGCCTATCTGCGGGCGCAGGAGCGCAAGCGGTTCGTCTACACGATGGACCGGCGGCAGGCCGAGGCGGCAGCACAGCGACTGCGGGAGCGGCAGCCCAGGCGGCGCCCCCCGGTCGACTCCGACTCCGACGAACCGGAGGAGGGACCCGAGCCGGAGAGCGACCCGGGGCTGTCCGCGCTCGCCGCCGACCGCCGGGCACTCGTCGAGCAGACCGACCACGCGGAGTGGGTGGACCAGCAGCGCGAGCGGCAGCGCAGGCCGGGGCACGGAGAGAGCTGGGATCCGGTGCCGGTGCCGCTGCCGACGTATGTGACCGCGCCGGTCGCTCCGCGGGCGACGCCCAGCGTGGATCTCGGCGCGCCGGACGCGTGGAGCTCCGCGCGGTCGAGTGCGGCGGAGGCCGCGGCGCCCGTACCCGGGGTGTCCACGGCCGGCGCCGAGCCTGTCGCCCCGGAGGAGGACACGGCCGCGGCCCAGGAGCGCGCGGAGCCCGTGGACGGCGGTCGGAGCGACGCCCGGCGGGCGGCCTCGGCGCGGCGGGCCCGGGGGCGGGGCCGTACGCCGCTGTTCGACCAGTACGAGGACGGGGAACGGCCACGGGCCGCCAACGAGTAGGGGGCGGCCTCCTGTCGGGCGCCGTTGTTGACCAGGGCGGAACGGATTTCCTGGCAGGCCGATGGGGATGCTAGAGTTTCACTCGTTGCAAGGGCCTGTGGCGCAGTCCGGTAGCGCACCTCGTTCGCATCGAGGGGGCCAGGGGTTCAAATCCCCTCAGGTCCACCGCAACAACTCCCTGGGGAACAGGGAAGTTGAGAAGATCCCGTCCGATCGGAAGATCGGGCGGGATCTTCGTTTTCGCCAAGGCTCCCCAGTGCTCCCCAGTGCTCCCCAGTGCTCCCCAGTGCCCCACAGGGCTCCCCAGTTCTCCGCAGTTCTCTCCAGGGGACGCCGAACGCGGCGTGTGCGGCGAGGGGTTCACCCCGCGCCTCACGGGCGCTTCATGGACGCTTCGCGGATGTGAGGGAGAACACGCAGGGCAGGGCCGGGGTGGGCGCCCCGGCCCGGCGGTGTCCTACAGCGGCTTGGCGAAGCACAGGCTGAGTTCGTGGAAGCGGTAGTAGCCGAACTTCGCGCACGGCTCGTAGCCGCTGGAGGTGTAGAGGGTCACGGCCTCCGGCTGCTTGGTGCCCGTCTCCAGGACCATGCGGGTGCGGCCGGTCGCGCGGGCGTCCTCCTCCAGCGCGGCCAGTATGCGGCGCGCCAGGCCGCGCCCGCGCAGCTCCTCGATGACGTACATGCGCTTGAGCTCGGCGTCACCGTCCTCGTTGCCCTCGCCGTTCTCGTCCTGGCTGCGCCAGCCGCCCGTGGCGACGGGCCGGCCGGTCTCGTCGTAGGCGATCAGATACAGGCCGTGCGGCGGTTCGAAGTGCGACGGGTCCAGGTGCGTGGCGTCGCCGCCGTCGCCGTAGCGCACGTGGTACTCGGCCTGGACGGCGTCGTTCAGCTTGACGGCGTCGGGGTGGTCGAAGGGGACCCGTTGTATATTCATGCTACTCACTGTACATCTATGCGTGATCGAACTCTGGACTTCGTCCAGTGTGCCGGTATCGTGCCCGGGTGCTGACCGTGACCAGTGTGAATGTGAATGGGCTGCGGGCCGCGGCGAAGAAGGGCTTCGTGGAGTGGCTCGCCGGGACCTCCGCCGATGTGCTCTGCCTGCAAGAGGTGCGCGCCGAGCCGCAGCAGCTGCCCGAGACCGTCCGCGCGCCCGAGGGTTGGCACGTCGTGCACGCCCCCGCCGCCGCCAAGGGCCGCGCGGGTGTCTCCCTCTACACCCGCCGCGAGCCCGACGCCGTCCGCGTCGGCTTCGGTTCGGCCGAGTTCGACGGCAGTGGGCGGTATGTCGAGGTCGATCTGCCGGGCGTCACCGTCGCCAGCCTGTATCTGCCCTCCGGCGAGGTCGGGACCGAACGGCAGGACGAGAAAGTCCGGTTCATGGCCGAGTTCCTCGGTCATCTGAAGGACCTTCGGGAACGGTCCGCCGCCGACGGCCGCGAGGTCCTGGTGTGCGGCGACTGGAACATCGCCCACCGCGAGGCCGACCTGAAGAACTGGCGCGGCAACCAGAAGAACTCCGGCTTCCTGCCGGAGGAACGGGAGTGGCTGGGCAGGGTCTTCGACCCCGAGGACGGCGGGTACGTCGATGTGGTCCGGGCGCAGCATCCGGACGTCGAGGGGCCGTACACCTGGTGGTCCTACCGTGGGCGTGCCTTCGACAACGACACGGGCTGGAGGATCGACCTGGCCGTGGCGACCCCGGGGCTCGCGGGGCGAGCCGTCAAGGCGGTCGTGGAGCGGGCGGCCAGTCATGGCGAACGGTGGTCGGATCACGCTCCCGTGACCGTGGCCTTCGAGATGTAGGGAGCCGCTCCGCTACTCTCCCCGGCGCAGCCGGCGGTCCAGTGCCAGTGACACTTCCGCCTCCACCACGCTCTTCGCCAGGGGGCGCAGGCGCTGGGCGTCCTCAGGGGTGCGGTCGTGGGCGGCCATCACGTCGGCGAAGACGTCCGCGAGGGCCTCGGCGTGTTCGCGGACGCGGCGGGCGGCGGTCAGGACGTCCGCGAGGGGGATGCCCTCGCGGACCAGGGCCGCCGAGACGTCCAGCAGCCGGCGGCTGATGTGGACGATGTCGCCGCCGTTCGTGCCGAGATAGCCGAGGTCCATGGCCGCGGCGAGGTTCTCCGGGGTCGCCTCCGCGCCGAACACATCGGCCAGCGCCTCGGGGGTGAGGCGCACCGGGGTTTCCTCGGTGGGTGCGTCGAGGCCGAGGAGATCGCCGACGTCGCGTCCGTGGTCGAATGCCTCGGCCAGTTCGGCGATGCCGCTGAGGGTGTGGCCGCGTTCCAGGAGTGCCGAGATGGTGCGCAGCCGGGCCAGGTGCGTGTTGTCGTACCAGGCGATGCGGCCCTCGCGGCGCGGCGGCTGGATCAGCTTGCGCTCGCGGTAGAAGCGCAGGGTGCGCACGGTGATGCCGGCCTCCCTGGCCAGCTCTTCCATGCGGTACTCGCGCCGCTCCCCGTCCTCTGCCATCACCGCACCCTACGTCGTACCCCTGGTAACTTTCCTCGCTCCACCCCTACCCCTCGGTACGCCTCTGCCCTACCCTCCCATTGCGCCAGTGTTCACTGGCAGAGTCATGCCGGCTCTCTTGAACAAGAGTCAGGAGAGCCGGGGCCAGGGTCCTACGGACGGGAGGCTTCGGGATGGCTGAGCACGAGGATGTGCCCCATGTACGAGTGGCGGTGGTCGGGGCGGGGTTCGGCGGACTCGGGGCCGCCGTGCGGCTGCGCCGGGAGGGCGTCACGGACTTCGTCGTCCTGGAGCGGGCCGACAGCGTCGGCGGCGCCTGGCGCGACAACACCTACCCCGGCTGTGCCTGTGACGTCCCGTCCCATCTGTACTCGTTCTCGTTCGCGCCGCACCCTGACTGGCCGCGCACCTTCTCCGGGCAGGAGCACATCCGCGCGTACCTGGAGCATGTGACGGACACCTTCCGGCTGCGGCCCCACATCCGCTTCGGCTCCGAGGTGAAGCGGATGGCCTGGGACGCGGAGAAGCTGTGCTGGGCGATCGAGACCAGCGGGGGCAACCTGACAGCGGACGTCGTCGTTTCCGCCACCGGGCCGCTGTCCGACCCCAGGATCCCGGACATCCCGGGGCTGGACTCCTTCCCCGGCAAGGTCTTCCACTCCGCTCGCTGGGACCACGCCTACGACCTGCGCGGCAAGCGGGTCGCCATGGTCGGCACCGGTGCCTCCGCGATTCAGATCGTGCCGTCCATCCAGCCCGACGTCGCCCGGCTCACCCTCTTCCAGCGCACCCCGCCGTGGGTGATGCCCCGTGTCGACCGCGCGATCAGCGGCTTCGAACGCGGGCTGCACCGCGCGCTGCCCTTCACCGCGCAGCTGCGGCGCGGACTGCTGTGGGGAATCCGGGAGTTGCAGGTGCAGGCGTTCACCAAGCACCCGAACGAGCTGGGCTTCGTCGAGCAGTTGGCCAAGCGCAACATGGCCCGCGCCATCAAGGACCCGTCCCTGCGCGCCAAGCTCACCCCCGACTACCGCATCGGCTGCAAGCGGATCCTGCTGTCCAGCGCGTACTACCCGGCCCTGGCCCGGCCCAATGTGGACGTGGTCGCCAGCGGGCTGGCCGAGGTTCGCGGATCGACCGTCGTCGCCGCCGACGGCAGCGAGGCCGAGGTCGACGCGATCATCTTCGGTACGGGCTTCCACGTCACCGACATGCCGATCGCCGAGCGGGTGGTCGGTGCGGACGGCAGGACCCTCGCGGAGGCATGGAAGGACGGGATGCGGGCCCTGCGCGGTGCCTCCGCGCCCGGGTTCCCCAACTGGATGACGATCATCGGGCCCAACACCGGACTCGGGAACTCCTCGATGATCCTGATCATCGAGTCCCAGCTGAACTACATGGCCGATTTCGTACGGCAGTTGGGTGTGCTCGGCGGCCGGGTCGCGCTCGACGCCCGCCCGAGTGCCAGGGACGCCTGGGACGACAGGGTGCAGGAGCGCATGAAGCGCACGGTGTGGAACACCGGCGGCTGCACCAGCTGGTATCTCGACGCGAACGGCCGCAACACCACTGTCTGGCCGGGTACGACGACGGAGTTCCGCAAGGTCACACGGCGTGTGCACCTGGAAGAGTACGAGGTGCTGCGGGCGCCCCGCGTACCGGCCGAGCAGCGGACACCGGCGGCGGAGGCACGCGCGTGAGGCGGGCGGCGCATGTCGTGAGCGGGCCGTACGCGCCCCCCGTCCCCGCCCGTGAGCTGACCGTCGTCTCGGCGGACGGCGCCCGGCTGCACGTCGAGGTCCACGGACCCGAGGGAGCGCCCCCGGTCGTCCTCGCACACGGCTGGACCTGCTCGACCGCCTTCTGGGCGGCGCAGATACGGGACCTCGCCACCGACCACAGGGTGATCGCCTACGACCAGCGGGGCCATGGGCGCAGTCCCGCGAGTCCCGCCTGCACCAGCGAGGCGCTCGCCGACGACCTGGAAGCGGTGCTTGCCGCCACGCTCGCGCCGGGCGAGAAGGCCGTGGTCGTGGGGCACTCCATGGGCGGGATGACCGTGCTGGCCGCGGCCGTGCGCCCCCGCTTCCGGGCGCACACGGCGGCCGTCCTGTTGTGCAGCACGGGGAGCGCGCGCCTGGTTGCCGAGGCGCGGGTCGTGCCGATGCGCGCCGGGCGCCTGCGCACCTGGCTCACGGCGCGCATCCTGGGCTCCCGCGCCCCGCTCGGACCCGTCACGCCGGTCGCCCGGCGCATCCTCAAGTACGCGACCATGGGCGCCGGTTCGACGCCGGTGATGGTCGAGGCGTGCGCACGCGTGGTGCACGCCTGCCCGCGGGATGTGCGTCACGCCTGGTCGCGCATGTTCGAAACGCTGGATCTGACGGACGGCGTACGGGAGTTGAGGGTGCCGACGGAGGTCGTGGTCGGCACGGCGGACCGGCTCACGCCGCCGGTGCACGCGCGGGCGCTGGCCGCCGCGCTGCCGCACTGCGTGGGCAGCACGGAGTTGCCGGGGCTCGGCCATATGACACCCGTGGAGGCACCGGAGTTGGTGACGGGGAGGATCCGGGAACTCGTCACGGCCTATGCGGCGAAGGCCGTGAAGGCCGCGAAGGCCGCGAAGGCCGCGAAAGCCGTGGAGGCCGCGAAGGCGGCGGATGGGGTGGCTGGGGTGGCTGGAGTGGATGCGGTGGATGCGGTGGATGCGGTGGATGCGGTGGATATGGCGGGTGCGGCGAACTCGCAGACAGGGGAGGGTGCATGAACAGGGTGAGCCTTGAGGGGCAGGTCGCGGTGGTCACCGGAGCCGCGCGGGGCGTCGGGGAGGTGCTGGCCCGCAAGCTGTCGGTGCGCGGCGCGAAGGTCGCGCTCGTCGGCCTGGAGGCGGACGCGCTCAAGCAGGTCTCGGAGCAGTTGTACGGGGACAGCGGCCACTGGTACGCGGACGTCACCGACCAGGAGGCGATGGCGCGGGTCGCGCGGGAGGTGAAGGAGCGGTTCGGGAAGGTCGACATCGTGGTCGCCAACGCGGGTGTGGCCAGCGGCGGACCCTTCGCCGACTCCGACCCCGACGCGTGGCGGCGGGTGATCGAGGTCAATCTCATCGGCTCGGCGGTGACGGCCCGAGCCTTCCTGCCGATGCTGATCGAAAGCCGCGGTTATCTGCTCCAGATCGCCTCGCTCGCGGCGATCACGCCCGCACCGATGATGACGGCGTACTGCGCGTCCAAGTCGGGCGTGGAGGCGTACGCGCACAGTCTGCGCGGCGAGGTGGCGCACAAGGGCGTACGGGTCGGGGTCGGGTATCTGTCCTGGACCGACACGGACATGGTGCGGGGCGCCGACCGGGACGACGTGATGCGGGAGTTGCGGCAGCGGCTGCCGTGGCCGTCCAACAAGACGTATCCGCTGGGGCCTGCGGTGGACCGGATCGTGGCGGGGATCGAGCGGCGCTCCAGCCATGTGTACGCGCAGTGGTGGCTGCGGGGGATGCAGGGTGTGCGCGGGTATCTGCCGGGGCTCATCGCGACCGTGGGGCAGCGGGACATGCGGAGGTTCGAGCCGCGGCTCAAGGGGGTGGGTACGCGGTTGGTCGGGGCCGGCGGGGAGGCCGATGAGCAGGCACGCCGTACGCTGCGTAACTGATCGAAATGCGTGCTTTGTCCGTGCGTGTCAGTCTGGTCGAGGCCCAATCCCCTCACCCACCACGGGAGTGAACCCACATGGGCATGAAGGACCAGTACCAGGAAAAGTCCGAGCAGGCTAAGCAGCAGGCCAAGCGGAAGATGGAGCAGGGCAAGCAGCAGGCCCAGCAGCGCGGCCAGCAGACTCAGCAGACCCCGCAGCGTGGTCAGCAGTCCTCCCAGAAGGACGCGCGGCGGCTGCAGGAGGAGGCGGAGGACCGCTTCAACCAGGACTACGACGCGTAGTCGCTGCGCTCGGCTTTGGCCGGTGACGTGACGTGGGGTGCCCTCTTTTTGAGGGCACCCCATTTTTGCTTGCCGCTCTTGACGTTGCCCGTCAATCCGTCTTTCTCGGGGGGAGTTTCGGGCGGGTTCTGTCCGGGGTCTCGTTGTAGTCCGGGGGGGTTTCCTGGGGGTGGGTGTGCAGGAGGTCCAGGGCCAGACCGACCGCGTCGTCCAGTTGCTTGTGGCGGCCCTCCGCCCAGTCCAGCGGGGTGCGCAGGATCGCCAGGTCCGGTTCCACGCCCCGGTTCTCGATCGACCAGCCGTACGCGTCGAACCACGCCGCGTTCATCGGGACCGTGATCACCGTGCCGTCGCCCAGGCGGTGGCGGCCCGTCATGCCGACCACACCGCCCCACGTGCGCGAGCCGACCACCGGTCCGAGGTTCAGCAGCTTGAAGGCCGCCGTGATCATGTCGCCGTCCGAGGACGTCGCCTCGTCGGCCAGCGCCACGATCGGGCCTCGCGGGGCGTTCGACATGTACGACACCGGCTGGGCGTTGCGCGTCAGGTCCCAGCCAAGGATCGTGCGCGTCAGCTTCTCGATGACCAGTTCGCTGATGTGGCCGCCCGCGTTGCCCCGTACGTCCACGATCAGCGCCGGCAGCGAGACCTCCATCCTCACGTCCCGGTTGAACTGCGCCCAGCCCGAGCCGCCCAGGTCCGGGATGTGCAGATACCCGCACCGGCCGCCGCTCAACTCCCGGACGAGATCGCGGCGTTTGACCACCCAGTCCTGGTAGCGCAGGGGACGTTCGTCGATCAGGGCGACCACGGCCACGCGCCGCGACGGGCCGTCCCCTCCCGGCGCTGTGAACGTCAGCTCCACCGTCATGCCGCCCGCCCCCGCCAGCAGCGGGTACGGTCCCGTCACCGGGTCCACCGGCCGCCCGTCCACATGGGTCAGGACGGCCCCCTCCCGGATTCCCGTGCCTGCCAGCGGTGAGCGCGCCTTGGAGTCCGACGAGTCGCCCGGAAGGATCCGTTTCACCGTCCAGCTTCCGTTGCGGCGCACGAAGTTGGCGCCCAGCAGGCCCTGGTAGCGCTGGTAATGCGGGGGGCCCTCGTTGCGCCGGGCCGATGCCACGTACGCGTGCGACGTGCCCAGCTCGCCCAGCACCTCGCGCAGCAGGTCCGCGAACTCGTCCGGTGACGCGACCCGTCCGACCAGCGGGCGGTACTGCGCCAGGACCGCGTCCCAGTCGATCCCGCACATGTCCGGCTCCCAGAAGTACGCCCGGATGAGCCGGCCCGCCTCCGCGTACGCCTGCCGCCACTCCGCCCCCGGGTCCACCGTGTGCATGATCCGGCGCGCATCGATCCAGACCGTCGTGTCGCTGTCGCCGCTCTCGGTCGACGGGACCGCCCGCAGGTCACCCTCGTCGACGACCACCAGCCGCGTTCCGTCCCCGCTCACCGTGAACCAGTCGAGATGGCCGACCAGTTCGGCCTTCTTCGCCTTGCTGATGTTGAAGTGCTCCAGGGTCGGCCGGCCGGAGATGTCGTCCGGATTCACGAACGTCTCGCCCAGCGCGCCCGAGATCGGCCAGCGCAGCCACACCAGGCCGCCGCCCGCTACCGGACACAGCGCCGAGTACTTCGAAGCCGTGACCGGGAACGGTGTCACCCGGTTCTCCAGCCCCTCGATCTCGACGGTCACCACCCCGTCGCCCTCCTCCCCTTCCTCCAGCGGATCGAGGCCACCGGCCGCCGGCCGTCCCTCCGGGTTCAGCGCGAAGGGGGACGGGGTCGCCGAGGAGAGCGGCACCAGGTACGGGCGGCAGCCGAGGGGGAAGGACAGGTCTCCCGTGTGCACGTCGTACACCGGGTCGAAGCCACGCCAGGAGAGGAACGCCAGATAGCGGCCGTCCCGGGTGAACACCGGGTTCTCGTCCTCGAAGCGGCCGTTGGTCACGTCGACGATCAGCCGGTCCTCTTGTCCCATCCGGGAGATTCGCGCCATCTTGATCTGCCGCAGCGACCGGCCGATCCCCGGGTGCGACCAGGTCAGCCACGCCCCGTCCGGGGAGAACGCCAGGTCCCGAACCGGCCCGTTGATCGACCGGATCAGTTCAGTGACCTCGCCGTTCGTCGCAGTCGCAGTCGCAGTCGCAGTCGCAGTCTGAGTCTCGGTCGCAGTCTCAGCCTCGGTCTCGGTCTCGGTCTCGGTCTCGGTCTCGGTCTGAGTCTCGGTCTCGTTCTCCGGCCCCGCCCCCGCCCCCGCCTCCGCCTCTGGCCCCGCCCCCGCCTCCGCCTCCGGCCCCGCCTCCGTCTCCGTCTCCGCCTCCGCCCCCGTGTCGGCTGCCGTCGCGGCTTCCTCTTCCTGGGACACCGTGATCAGCAGCAGCCGCCCGTCGTTCGCGGCGATCGCGAGCCGTTCGCCCTGTGGATCCGACACCATCTCCAGGACGCGTCCCAGCCGGCCGGAGGCCAGCCGGCGCGGTGCGCGGGCGCCGGACGCCCGCGGGAGATACGCGATCTCTATCGCGTCCTCGCCCTCCGCGTCCGTGATGTACGCGACCTCCCCGCCCACGCCGAGCATCTCCGGCAGCCGGACCCGTACGCCGGGGGTGTCCGTGATCGTGCGGGCGGGGCCGTCCCGGTGGGTGAGCCAGTACAGGCTGCCGCGGACGACGACCGCGCTGGCCCGCCCGGTCTCGTCGACCGAGAGTCCGTCCACGTGCTGCGCGGCCGGTACCTGGTACTTGCGGCGCCCCGCGCGCGGCCCGCCCAGCCGCACGTCCAGGCGGCGCGGGATCGAGTCGGGGGAGAGGTCGTCAACGATCCACAGGTCGCCCGCGCACTGGTACACCACCCGCGCGCCGTCGCTGGACGCGTGCCGGGCGTAGAAGGCGTCGTGGTCGGTGTGGCGGCGCAGGTCGGAGCCGTCCTGGGCGCACGAGTACAGGTTGCCGACGCCCTCGTGGTCGGAGAGGAACGCGATCCGCCCGCCGACGAACATCGGCGAGCCGAGGTGGCCGTCGAGGTCGGCGAGCAGCTGTTGCCCGTGCAGCCACAGCCGGCCCGTGGCGCCACCGCGGTAGCGCTTCCAGGAGGCCGGTTCGTGCGGCGGGGTGCCGGTCAGCAGCAGGGTCTTGTGCTCGCCGTCGATGTCGGCCACCGCGATGTCGGAGACAGGACCCCAGGGGAGCTTGCCCCCGGGGTCGCCGTCGGTGGGGACCTTGTAGGCCCAGGTGTAGTGCGAGAAGGGCTCGCCGTGCGAGGCGACGGCGAGAATGTGGCCGTCCGGGGTCCACCCGCACACGCGTGTGTCGCTGCTGCCCCAGTAGGTGAGCCGTCGGCCGGGGCCGCCGTCCACCGGCGTCAGATGGATCTCCGGAACGAGGCTGCGCCAGCTCGTGTACGCGATCAGGCCGCCGTCCGGCGAGAAGCGGGGATGCCCGATCTTCGTACGGTCGACGGTGAGCCGCCAGGCGCGTCCGGGCCCCTCCAGCGGGGCCACCCACAGGTCGTCCTCGGCGGCGAAGCAGAGCCGGTCGCCGTGCAGATGCGGGAAGCGGAGGTAGCCGGGGGCGTTCTCGTACTCTTCACGCACGTCGCTCACCTACCCATGCTTTGTCCGATATGCGTGCCCTGGCAACTCGTACGCCGATCGGGTGTCGATCGTGGGCCGGAACCCGTGACCCGAACTCGTGCCCCAACCCGGGACCCAGCTCATGACCCAACTCGTGACCCAGAACACGTACGAAACTGTTTCGTTTCGATGGCGGGCAGGGTATCTTCTGACATGTACGAGAGAAGACGTGGCGGAGAGCAGGAAGGCGAGTGGCATGACTGAGATCGCAACGGCGCGTCGCAGTCGGATCACGCCCGAGCGCGAGGCCGAGTTGTACGAGGCCGTGCTCGACCTGCTCCGGGAAGTCGGTTACGACGCCCTGACCATGGACGCCGTGGCCGCCCGCACGCGGTCCAGCAAGGCGACGCTCTACCGCCAGTGGGGCGGCAAGGCCGAGCTGGTGGCCAAGGCCATCCGTCACATCAAGCCGGGCCTCGCCGACGACGTCGACACCGGGTCCCTGCGGGGCGACTTCCACGCCCTCACGGCACGCGAGGACGACTGCGCCATGGAGCAGAACCACGCGCTGATGCGGGGTCTGGCCATGGCGACGCACACGAACCCGGACCTCCAGAAGGCGTTCCGGGAACTGCTCATCGAACCGGAGATGGCCGAGTTCCACCGCGTGGTGCAGCGGGCCGTCGACCGCGGTGAGGTCCGCGCGGACAACCCGGCGCGGGACTACGTGGTGCACATGCTGATCGGCGCCTTCGCCACCCGGGCGCTGATCGACAACCAGCCGCCGACGCAGGCGTTCCTGCTCTCGTACATCGACGCCGTGGTCCTCCCCGCCCTCGGCGTTCCCGCCATCTGACCGTCATCGCACCCCGTACCTGACGCGACCGCTCACGTCGTCGGGCCGATCACCCCTGCCCGTCCGCCGGGCTGATCACCCCTGCCCTGAACACCCCCACGACCTGACCGGAGTACGCCCTCGTGGCCACATTCCTCTATCGACTCGGCCGACTCGCCTTCCGGCGACGGCACTTCGTCGCCCTGGTCTGGGTGGCGCTGCTGACCCTCGCGGGCGTCGGCGCCGCCACCGCCCCCGCAGCGGGCTCCTCCTCCTTCTCCATCCCCGGCACCGAGGCCCAGAAGGCCTTCGACCTGCTGGAACAGCGCTTCCCCGGGATGAGCGCCGACGGGGCGACCGCACGCGTCGTCTTCAAGGCACCCGCGGGCGAGAAGTTGACGGACGCCGACAACAAGGCGGTTGTCGAGAAGACCGTCAAGGAGCTGTCCGACGGTTCCCAGGTCGCCTCCGCCGTCGACCCCTACGTGGCGAACGCCGTCAGCAAGGACGGGACGGTGGCGTACACGCAGGTGAGGTACGAGGCCCCGGCCACCGAGCTGACCGACGCCACGAAGGACGCCCTGGAGAAGGCCGCGCAGGACGCGCGCGGGACGGGGCTGACCGTCGAGACCGGCGGTGACGCGCTGAGCGCGACGCCCGAGAACGGGGCCACCGAGGCCATCGGCATCGCGGTCGCGGCGGTCGTTCTCGTCATCACCTTCGGCTCGTTGCTCGCCGCCGGCCTGCCACTGCTCACGGCCGTGGTCGGTGTCGGCATCGGCGTCAGCGCGATCACGGCACTCGCCAGCGCCCTGGACCTGGGATCGACCACGTCCGCCCTGGCGTCGATGCTCGGCCTCGCGGTCGGCATCGACTACGCGCTGTTCATCGTGTCCCGCTACCGGTCCGAACTGGCCGAGGGCCGCGAGCGCGAGGAGGCGGCCGGCCGGGCCGTGGGTACGGCGGGCTCGGCGGTGGTCTTCGCGGGCCTGGCCGTCATGATCGCACTCGTGGGTCTGTCGGTGGTGAACGTGCCGATGCTGACGAAGATGGGCATCGCCGCGGCGGGCACGGTCGCGGTCGCGGTACTGATCGCGCTGACGATGATCCCGGCGCTGCTGGGCTATGTGGGCCGCAGGATCAAGCCGGCGGGTGAGAAGAGCAGGTTCCTGGGTGGCGGCCGGGCCCCGAAGAAGCCGGGCAGGCCCAACATGGGCACGCGCTGGGCGAGCTTCGTCGTACGACGCCCGATCGCCGTCCTCCTGCTCGGCGTCCTCGGTCTCGGCGCGGCCGCGATCCCGGCGGCCTCGCTGGAGCTGGGCCTGCCGGACGACGGTTCGCAGCCCACGTCCACGACGCAGCGCCGGGCGTACGACATCCTCTCGGAGGGCTTCGGCCCCGGTTTCAGCGGGCCGCTGATGGTCGTGGTCGACGCGAAGGCGAGCGACGACCCGAAGGGCGCCGTCGCCAAGGTGACCGACGGGGTCAAGGGCCTCAAGGACGTCGTGACGGTGACCCCGGCGACGTACAACAAGGCCGGGGACACGGCGACGATCACCGTGATCCCCGACTCGAAACCGTCCTCGGCCTCGACCGAGAACCTGGTGCACGACATCCGTGCCGCGGGAGCCGGCACCAAGGCGGAGACCGGCGCGACGGTGCTGGTCACCGGCGCGACGGCGATGAACATCGACTTCTCGCAGAAGCTGAACGACGCACTGATCCCGTATCTGATCCTGGTGGTCGGCCTGGCGTTCCTGCTCCTGATCGCGGTCTTCCGTTCGATCCTGGTACCGCTGAAGGCGGCCCTCGGCTTCCTGCTGAGTGTGACGGCGGCGCTGGGCGCGGTGGTCGCCGTCTTCCAGTGGGGCTGGCTCGCCGGCCTCCTGGGAGTGGAGGAGACCGGCCCGATCATGTCGATGATGCCGATCTTCATGGTGGGCGTGGTCTTCGGCCTGGCGATGGACTACGAGGTGTTCCTCGTGACGCGGATCCGGGAGGCCTACGTGCACGGCGAGAAGCCCAGCCAGGCCGTGGTCACCGGATTCAGGCACGGCGCCCGCGTCGTGACCGCCGCCGCGGTCATCATGATCGCTGTCTTCTCCGGCTTCATCGGCTCCAGCGAGTCGATGATCAAGATGATCGGCTTCGGCCTGGCGATCGCGGTCTTCTTCGACGCGTTCGTGGTCCGGATGGCGATCGTCCCGGCGGTGCTGGCGCTGCTGGGCGGTATGGCCTGGTGGCTGCCGAAGTGGCTGGACCGCGCCGTGCCGAACATGGACGTGGAGGGCGAGGCGCTGCGCACCCGGGCCGACGACAGCGACCGCAGGGACCCGGACGAGGAGCGGGAGCTGGTGCGGGTCTGAGCACGGGCGCCTGAACGCCGCGAGGCGGACCGCGCCCCTTCGGGACAGCCCCGGGACAGACGCTCGACGAGGAGTTGGAGGAGGTCCGCCTCCTCCAACTCCTCGTCACTTACACTGTCGCCGTCACGCACCGTGAGGGGACATGTGAGCACCGTAAACGAAACACGAAGAAAGTCGCGGCGCCGCCTCATGCTCCATGGGGCACTGACCGCCGCGCTCGTCGCGCAGACGGCTGCGCTCATCGCGCAGCAGATGCAGATCGACGATCTGCAGGAACAGCATCTCCAGCTCAGTTCCGCGGGGACCGTAGGGGGCGAGCGGGCCAGGGGCCCCACCGGCCCGCCCGGCCCCACTGGTCCGCCCGGCCCCGAGGGACCGCAAGGCAGGGAGGGAAGGGACGGCAAGGACGGGAAGGACGGGAAGGACGGGAAGGACGGGAACGACGGGGACAACGGCAAGGACGGCAAGGACGGGACCGACGGGGCCAACGGGGCGAACGGGGCCAACGGGGCCGACGGAAAAGACGGGGATGATGGGGACAACTGGAACAACTGGAACAACGCGAATGGAGGGAAGGGGAAGGGCGGGAAGAACTGGCAGAACGCCGGCGCCGGATCAAAGCCGACCAAGTCCCGTGCCTACCGTTGGCGTCCCGCGAACAGGGCCCTCCGGGGCAACTCCGCCGTCAAGCAGGAGAAGATGTTCGACCCTTGCCTGACCGAACGGGGGCACCCGCGGTCGTGGATGGCGACGCCCGACGCACTGCGGCGCCGGAACGAGTGCCAACCGGACCGGTGACCAGGCGTGTTGCCCCGCTCCGGGAAGCACGCCGGTCGGGACCACGGTGGTGCCTGCCCGAGGGAGCATGGGAAGTGCATCTACCCCTCAGGATCAGGAAGTTGACGTCATGACCGACAAGCTCACCGTGAGCGTCCTGGGCACCGGGATCATGGGGGCCGCGATGGCCCGCAACCTCGCCCGCGCCGGACACACCGTCCGTGCCTGGAACCGCACCCGCGCCAAGGCCGAACCCCTCGCCGCCGACGGCGCGCACATCGCCGACACCCCCGCCGACGCCGTGCGGGGCGCCGACGTCGTGCTGACCATGCTGTACGACGGCGCCGCCGTCCTGGAGGTCATGCGGGAGGCCGCTCCCGCCGTGCCTCCGGGCGCCGTCTGGGCGCAGTCGACCACCGCCGGGATCGAGGCCACCGCCGAGCTGGCCGGCTTCGCCGACGAGCACGGCCTGGTCTTCTACGACGCCCCGGTGCTCGGCACCCGCCAGCCCGCGGAGGCCGGGCAGCTGACCGTGCTGGCCGCGGGCCCCGCCGAGGGCCGGGAGACGGTGACGCCGGTCTTCGACGCGGTCGGCGCCCGTACGGTGTGGACCGGCGAGGAGGCGGGCAGCGCCACCCGGCTCAAGCTGGTGGCTAACAGCTGGGTCCTCGCGGCCACCGCCGCGGCCGGCGAGGTGCTGGCGCTGGCCCGGGCCCTCGGCGTCGACCCGCAGCACTTCTTCGACCTCATCGCCGGCGGCCCGCTCGACATGGGCTATCTGCGCGCCAAGGCCGACCTCGTCCTGAACGGCAAGCTGTCCCCGGCCAGTTTCGCGGTGGCGACCGCGGAGAAGGACGCCCGTCTGATCGTCCGGGCCGGCGAGGAGAACGGCGTCCGCCTCGACGTCGCCGTCGCGACCGCCGAACGTTTCGCCCGCGCCGCAGCCCAGGGCCACGCCGACGAGGACATGGCCGCGGCGTACTTCGCGAGCTTCGACGAGGAGCCCCGTTCCTGAGGCCGCAAGCCCCTGTGCGCCGTGCGCCCGGGGGCGAGGAGGAGCACCCTGGAATCAGCGGTTCCGGAGGTGATCGTCATGAAGATGCACACCGCAGTGGGATGGCATGTGGAGCTCGAATTCGAGGAGGACGATGACCGCACGCGGGCGGCGGCGCTCGTACGGCTTCCCGACGGGAACGAAGTCCGCTCCCGCGGATACGCCAGCCGCCACCACACCGACGCGAATCAGCCCCGTGTCGGTGAGGAGATCGCAGGGGCCAGGGCGCTCAACGATCTCGCGATGCAGCTGCTCACGAAGGCGCACGACGAGATCGACGAGGCGTCAGGGAGGACGTCACGTCCGCTGACGCACTGAGTGCGTCCCGTCGATGCCCGTACGCGGTGCCGCGTACGGGCATCAACGCGTTGTGCCCACGGCTACGGCAGTGACGTACGCACCGCCCGGACCAGCGCCTGTGCCCGTAGGTCCGCCGTCACGCTCTTGCGGAAGCCGTTCGTGACATAGCCGAAGGCGATGCCCGACTCGGGGTCGGCGAAGCCGAGGGCGCCGCCGCGGCCCGGGTGGCCGAAGGAGCCGGGGCCGAGCAGCGGCGACGCGCTGCCGTGGAGCATGTAGCCGAGACCGAAGCGGGTGGTGACCACCAGCACGCGGTCGGGGCCGGCCGAGGCCTCCGCGCGGGCCTGTTCCAGGGTCTGCGGTGCGAACAGGCGTATGCCGTCCACCTCGCCGGTCAGCGCCGCGTAGAAGCGTGCCAGGCCGTCCGCCGTCGCGATGCCGTTCGACGCGGGCAGGACCGCCGCGCGGTAGGCGGGGTCGTTCTCGTCGGGCATCGGGGTGATCGCGGCGAAGGCGCGGCGGGTCAGGCTGTCGGGGTCCGCGTACGCCTCGGCGACCGCGCGCTTGGGGCGGGTGCGCAGGGCACCGTCCTGCGCCGGTATCTCGGCCGGGCCGACCCGGCCCACACGGTGCGCCTCCGTCCCGGGCAGGCCCACCCACAGGTCGAGGGACAGCGGCCCGGCGATTTCGTCCGCGATCCACGTGCCGATCGAACGGCCCGTGGCCCGCCGTACCAGCTCGCCCGTCAGCCAGCTGTAGGTCTGTGCGTGGTAGCCGTGGTCCGTGCCGGGCTCCCAGGCGGGGGCCTGCGCGGCCAGTACGGCTGCGGCGAGATCGGGGTCGGCCGCCTCGGCGGGCGTGAGCGGGCGGTCGAGCGCCGGCACGCCGGCGCGATGCGCCAGCACGTGCCGCACCAGCGTGTGCTCCTTGCCGTGCGCCTTGAACTCCGGCCAGTAGTGGCCGACCGGCGCGTCCAGGTCCAGCTCCCCGCGCTCGGCCAGCATCAGCAGCACGGCCGCGGCGACCCCCTTGGTCGCCGAGCGCACGATCTGCGCGGTGCCCTGCTCCCAGGGCTCCGCACCGTCGATGTCCCGCGTCCCGCCCCACAGGTCCACGACCTTGCGCCCGTCGCGGTACACGGCGACCGCCGCGCCCCGCTCGCCCTGTGTCTCGAAGTTGCGCACGAACGCGTCCCTGACCGGCTCGAAGCCTTCGGCCACAACGCCGTTCACGTCCACGTCCGCACTTCCCTTCGACTCGCCTTCGACGGGGGTGCAACACCTGCGCCGAGCCTGCGATTCCTTCGTCCCGCTAGCCCAGCACGATCGTTACATCGATGTTGCCGCGCGTGGCGTTCGAGTACGGGCAGACCTCGTGGGCCGCGTCCACGAGCTTCGCCGCGAGCTCCTGGTCCAGTTCGTCACGCGCCCATCGTCACGGAACGCGGGTCGAAGCCGAAGGGAAGCTCCAGACGGTGGGCGCGCATCAGCTCGTCGTCGGCCAGCAGCCCGCCCGTGGGGCCGTCCGCCGCGATCACTCCGTCGCTCAGGATGAGCGAGCGCGGGCACAGCTCCAGCGCGTACGGCAGGTCGTGCGTGACCATGAGGACCGTGACGTCCAGCGACCGAAGGATGTCGGCGAGTTCGCGCCGCGAGGCGGGGTCGAGGTTCGAGGACGGCTCGTCCAGGACGAGGATCTCCGGCTCCATGGCGAGGACGGTCGCCACCGCCACCCGGCGCCGCTGGCCGAAGGAGAGGTGGTGCGGCGGACGGTCCTTGAAATCCGTCATGCCGACCTGTTCGAGGGCCCGGTCGACCCGGTCCTCCAGCTCCGCGCCCTTCAGGCCGGCCGCCGCGGGCCCGAAGGCCACGTCCTCGCGGACCGTCGGCATGAAGAGCTGGTCGTCCGGGTCCTGGAAGACGATGCCGACCTTCCGGCGGATCTCGGCCATGTGCCGCTTCCCGACGGGGAGCCCGGCGACCGTCACCGTCCCGGCGCCACCGCTCAGGATGCCGTTGAGGTGCAGCACGAGCGTGGTCTTCCCGGCGCCGTTCGGCCCGAGCAGCGCGACCCGCTCGCCGCGCGCGATGGCGAAATCGACACCGAAGAGGGCCTGATGCCCGTCGGGGTACGCGAAGGCGAGGCCGGTCACTTCCAGTGAAGGTGTCGTAGGGGTCACAGGATCCATCCCAACAGGCAGACGACGAGGGCGGCGCAGGGCAGGGCGAGGGCGTACGACCACTGCGCCCGGGACGCCGTCACCTCGTCGATGACCGGCATCGCACCGGCGTATCCCCGGCTGACCATGGCCAGGTGCACGCGTTCACCGCGCTCGTACGACCGGATGAAGAGCGCGCCCGCGGACTTGGCGAGCACGCCCCAGTGGCGGATGCCGCGCGCCTCGAAGCCGCGTGACTCGCGCGCGATCCGCATCCGCCGCATCTCGTCGGTGATGACGTCGCCGTAGCGGATCATGAAGGACGCGATCTGCACGAGCAGGGGCGGCAGCTTGAGGCGCTGCAGCCCGAGGAGCAGTTCGCGCAGCTCGGTGGTGGAGGCGAGCAGGACGGAGGCGGCGACGCCGAGGGTGCCCTTGGCGAGTACGTTCCAGGCACCCCACAGCCCGCTCACGCTCAGGGACAGGCCGAGGACGTCGACGCGCTCGCCCTCGGCCACGAACGGCATGAGCACGGCGAAGGCGACGAAGGGGACCTCGATCAGCAGGCGCTTGAGGAGGAACCGGGCCGGTACGCCGGCCAGGTGCGCGACCACGCCGAGGAGGCCGGCGTACAGCGCGAACGCCCACATCGCCTCGCGTGGCGTGGACACCACGACGACCACGAAGGCGAAGGCGGCGGCGAGCTTGGTGTGCGGCGGCAGGGCGTGCACGGGGGAGTGCC
Source organism: Streptomyces sp. CGMCC 4.7035 (assembly GCF_031583065.1). Lineage (GTDB taxonomy): Bacteria > Actinomycetota > Actinomycetes > Streptomycetales > Streptomycetaceae > Streptomyces > Streptomyces yaanensis. Next base: position 7,378,998 of record NZ_CP134053.1, on the reverse strand, counting down.
CGTGCCGGTAGAGCCTGTGTGCGTGCCCGGCGCCCATGTCAGGCCACCTGGGAAGGTGCGTTCGTACGACGCCTGCGGACGGCCCAGAAGACCGTGCTGCCCGCGACGACCGTGACCCCCACACCGACCACGCCCGCGAGGCCGCCGGAGAGGCGGGCGTTCTTGACGTCCTTGACGCCGTAGTGGGCGAGCGGGGAGTCGGCGGCCGCGTGCTGCTCGGTCTTCTTGTCGATGCCCTTGTCGTGGGCGATCTTCTCCAGGCCGTCCGGGTTGGCGGAGGCGTAGAAGCTGACGAAGCCCGCGAGGACGAGGGAGGTGACGAGACCGGTGATCCACAGCTTGCGGTGGGACCGGGCGGCGACGGGCACGGGCTCGGCGGCCGGCGCGTCGACGAGCTCGCCGCCGACGCGCAGCTTGAGGCGCTGCTGGAGGCCCCGGGCGCCGTACACGAGATCGGGCCGTACGGCGATGACGGCGCCGACGGTCAGGGCGGTGATGGCGGCCTCACCGATGCCGATGAGGACGTGGACGCCGATCATCGCCGTGGCGACCTTGCCGATCGAGACGTCGGTGGTGCCGCCGATCGCGTAGATCAGGGTGAAGGCGACGGCGGCGGCCGGAACGGAGACGAGGGCGGCGAGGAAGGAGGCGACGGTGACGGAGCGGCGCGTGCGGGGCAGGACCCTGACCAGAGTGCGGAAGACGGCGTACGACACGACGGTCGTCACGATCGCCATGTCGGTGATGTTGACGCCGAGGGCCGTGAGGCCGCCGTCGGCGAACAGGATGCCCTGCATGAGGAGCACGACGGAGACGCACAGGACGCCGGTGTAGGGCCCGACGAGTATGGCGGCGAGTGCTCCGCCGAGCAGATGTCCGCTGGTGCCGGCGGCGACCGGGAAGTTCAGCATCTGCACGGCGAAGATGAACGCGGCCACCAGACCGGCGAGTGGCGCGGTGCGCTCGTCGAGTTCACGCCGGGCGCCCTTGAGGCTGACGGCGAGGGCGCCGGCGGCGACGACGCCGGTCGCGGCGGAGATGGGGGCGTTGATGAATCCGTCGGGGACATGCACCGCTTGAGGATACCCGCTTATTGCGAACGACTTGCAAGAGCCAGGTCGAGGTGAAAGCGGATCGCGTGCGTCAGGGGCCGCTTTTGTCTGGATATGCGACATTGGAGGAAAAGCGGATTCATACATTCTGCTTTAGTGACGCGGTGTGAGGAGTCGGCCGATGTCCGTCGTCGAGCAGTACGCACGAGCCCATGTGGTCACGGACTCCGAGGAAGCAACGGACGCCGTCCCCGTCGTCCTGCGCTACGACCCGGACGCCGACCCCCGTTCCGTCCGCATCGGCCTTCCCGGCCCCCACGAGTGGGCCTTCTCCCGGGACCTCCTGGAACAGGGCCTGAGCGCCCCGGCGGAAAAGGGCGACGTCCGCATCTGGCCGTGCGGCCGGGTCCAGGCGGTGATGGAGTTCCACTCGAAGCAGGGGGTCGAGGTGGTGCAGTTCGATTCGGAGGCGCTGGTCCGCTTCCTGCGGCGGACGTATACGGCGTAGGACGGTGTTCTGGTAGGGCGGTGTCCTGGTAGGGCAAGGAAGGGCGAGGGTGCGGGCCCGTCCGGACGGGCCCGCGGTACGGCGGTGGCGGGTCAGCTGCCGGCCCGCAGCAGTGCCGCCACGATCGGTCCTGCCGAGTCGCCGCCGTGGCCGCCCGCCTGGACCACGCCCGCCGCGGCCAGGTCGCCCTGCCACGCGGTGAACCAGCCATTGGGCTGCTTCTGGCCGTCGACCTCCGCCGAGCCCGTCTTCGCGCCGTCGTCCGGCCCCAGGCCCGCCATCGCCTTGGCGGCCGTGCCCGCCGCGGCCGTGTACCGGAGGACCTCCTTCAGCTGGGCCTGCGTCGACGCCGACATCGTGCGGGTCCCCTTCGCCAGGGTGCGGTTGTCCAGCGACGGGGAGACCAGGTAGGGCTGGTGGAAGACGCCCGTCTTCGCCGTGGAGACCACCGAGGCCATGTTCAGCGGGTTCATGCGAACGCCGCCCTGGCCGATCAGGGACGCCGCCATCTGGGCCGCGCTCTGCACCGGGACCGAGCCGTCGAAGGACGGGACGCCGATCGCCCAGTTGTTCATGCTCAGGCCGTAGATCTGCTGGGCGACCTTGGTGAGGTCGTCGTTCTGCAGCTTCTTCGCCTGGCTGATGAAGGCGGTGTTGCAGGACGCCGCGAAGCTCGCCCTGAACGTGCCGTTCTTGATCTCGAACTTGTCGTCGTTCTGGAACTTCCAGCCGCCGTACGTCACGTACTTGGGGCAGGGGTGCGCCTTGTCCGCCGACGCCAGGCCCTTCTCGAACAGCAGCGTCGACGTCACGATCTTCATCGTCGAGCCCGGTGCGAGGGAGCCCTGGAAAGCCACGTTGAAGCCGTGGTTGGAGTTCGCCACCGCCAGGATCTCGCCCGTGGACGGCCGCATGACGACCACGGACGCCTTGGCCTTCGTGGTCACCTCCTGTTCGGCCTTCGCCTGGAGCGTGGGGCTGAGCGTCGTCCGCAGCGTGCCCGGCGTGCCCTCACTCAGCGTCACCAGCGTCTTGTCGGGTGTCTTCTGTGTGCCCTGCTTCGCCGCCTTGCGCACGATGCGCAGCTCGATGCCCGCCTTGCCGCCGGCCTTCTTGCCGTATTTCTCGCGCAGTCCGTCCAGCACCGTGCCCAGGGACGGGTACTTGGCCGTCGTCAGTTCGCCGCCGCTGCGGTCCAGGGCCTTGATCGGGGGCGTGCCGGCCTCGCCCGTCAGCAGGCGGTCGCCCTCGGTCAGGTCGGGGTGCACCACCGACGGCTGCCAACGCACCAGCGGGACACCGTCCTCGGCGCGGCGCACCACCGTCAGCTTCGACTGGTACGCCAGCGGCTTGCTCTTGCCCTGGTACGAGACCGTCGCCTTGACGGAGAACGGGACCGACGCCCCGGAGGCCGTGCCGCGGGTCAGGGTGACGCCCGTGATGTGCGCGTCCTTGCCGTAGCCCGTCAGGGCCCGGGTCGCGGCCGCCGAGTCGTCGGTGGCCGCCGCCGCCTTGGCGACGTTCCCCTTCTGCCAGGCCGTGAGGAACGCCGTGGCCGTCGTCCGGACCTCGGACGCCGACACCGGGCCCGTCTTCACGGCCTTGTGGTGCGCGGCGGCCCCCGTACGGTCCTCGGCCGCCGCGCCGCCGCTCAGCAGGGTGTAGGCGCCGATGGCCCCTCCCACGCCGACTACGGCGATCAGTCCGCCGATCACCAGCGGCCCGGACTTCTTGCGCTCGACGGCGCGCCCTCTCTTGCCCACAGCTTTCGATCCTCCGCAGTCCCCAGGTCCCCCGGTGCCCTCACGCTCCTCAACGAGAACCACCACATTAGAGTCCCGCGGTGACACGGGTGACTTCAGCCGCCAGTTCGTAGCACAGCTGCGACGATAGGACCGGCCGCGTCGCCGCCGTGTCCGCCCTCCTGGGTCATGGCCGCCGCCGCGACGTCGTTCCGGTAGCCGGTGAACCAGCTGTTGGACTTGGCCTGTCCGTCGACCTCGGCGGACCCGGTCTTCGCGCCGATGTCCCCGCCGAGCCCCGCCATCACGCGCGCGGCGGTGCCCTGGGTCGCCGTCAGCCGCATCATCGCCCTGAGCTGGGCGACGGTGTTCGAGGACAGGCCCTTGGCGGTGGCCAGTTGGCGGTTGTCGAGCTTCGGTGAGACCAGGTACGGCTGCCGGAACGCGCCCGTGATCGCGGTCGAGGTCACCGACGCCATGTTCAGCGGGCTCATCTGGACCTGGCCCTGGCCGATGGCGTTGGCCGCGCGGTCCGGGCCGGTGGAGGCGGGGACGCTGCCGTCGAAGGAGACGATGCCCGTCTTCCAGTTGTCCTGTCCGAGTCCGAACCGCTCCTGGGCCTCGGCCGTCAGCGAGCCGTCCGTGAGCGGCTTCTCGTCGATCAGCTTCACGAAGGCGGTGTTGCACGAGCGCATGAAGCTGTTGGCGAGGGTGGCGTTCTCGTTGGGCGTCATGCCTTTGAGGTTGGTGAAGGTCTGGCTCTGCCACGTCGCCGAGGGCGGGCAGGGCGCCGGGCCGTTCATGGTGGTGACGCCGTTGTCGATGAGCATCGCCGATGTGATGATCTTCATCGTGGAGCCGGGCGCCAGCCGCCCCTCGAAGGCCGCGTTGAAGCCGTCGTTCCGATGGTTGGCGATCGCGAGCACCTCACCCGTGCTCGGCTTCACCGCCACCACCGACGACTCCGCGTACTGCTCGACCGCCCGCTCGGCCGCCGCCTGAGCGGTGGCGCTGAGCGTGGTGCGCAGCTTGCCGGGTGTGCCCTTGGCGAGGGTCAGCAGGGTCTTGCCGGGCCTGTGGGCATCGGCGCGCTCGACGGACAGTTCGATGCCCGGCTTGCCGCCGGCCTGGTCGCCGTACTTCTCGCGCAGCGCGTCCAGGACCGGGCCGAGGGACGGGTACTTCGCCCGGGTCAGCACCACGCCGTTTCGGTCCACCGCCTCGATCGGCGGGACCTTGGCCGCGCCGGTGACGAGTGTGTCGCCCTTCTCCAGGCCCGGATGGACGACGGACGGCTGCCAGTCGACCAGCGCCCGCCCGGTGGTGACCCCGCGCACGACGGTCAGCTTGCTCTCGTACGCGAGCGGTTCGGACTTCCCCTCGTACGACACCGTGGCCTTCACGGAGAACGGCACCGAGTCCCCGCTGCGCGCACCCGGCGCGATGTGCACCTTGGTGATGTGCGCGCTGCTGCCGTACGCGGTCAACAGCGGCTCCGCGTCGCCGGCGTTGTTCGTGTACGAGGCCGCGGTGGCCGCATCGCCCTTCGCCCAGGCGGCGAAGAACTTCGCGCTGGTCTCCTTGACCTCGTCGGCGGACGGCGGCCCGGTCTTCACGGGCGCGGGGCCGCCGAGACCGCTGCTCGAACTTCCCTCGAGCGCGGTCACGAAGTTGTACGCGCCGTATCCGGCACCCCCGACCATCACCGCCAACACACCGCCGACTATGGCGGCCTTGGCACCCTTACGCATCGCGTGTCCTCCCCTGCCCGCCCGGGCGGGCTCCCCGTATGAGCCTCCTGCTTTTTCTGAACGCGTTCAGAAAAAGCGGCCTGTGGGCACTCTATGCGGCGCGCGAGCACGTTGTGGACGGTGTTTCCGTTTGTTGGCCGAAGAGAGATCGGATGGCTGGACTCGAAGGGGCCTAGGCGCGCTGGACCCTGGCCAGGTTGGCGAACGCCGCCGCCAGGCCGCCCTGCGCCGCGCGGCTCCACCATGTCTCTCACCACAGTTCCGCGTCCGTGAGGCGTTCGTCGGCCCGGCCCAGCAGGCCGAGACTCAGGAGCATCTTCGCCTTGAACTCCCCTCTGGCGCAGGGGGTGAACAGCTCCAGTGCCTCACGGTGAATGGCCCGGCGTTCCGGCGTCGAGCTGGCTGCTTTCAGCACAGCCCCGACACGGCCCCGGCGGAGAGGTCCGGCCTGGGGTTGGGAACTGCTGCTGATTGACAGCACTTGGGCGCGTTCTGGTGTGCATGAGTGAGCATCTCGGCCACGACGTGCGCGCGCCTGGGTGGGGAACGGGAGTTCTTGCGTCGAATGCGTGACCTTTACGGGCGGTGTTCGTTGGGTGTGGTGACGGGTTCTTGGGCACCGGGCAGGGGGTGGTTGGCGTGGGCGGGCTGCGTCAGGTGGCGGCTTCGTTCGTGGTGCCCGGCCCGTCCGGGGTGGCCATCCGGTGCAGTCTGAAGGGGCTGACCGCGCAGGACGAGAACGTCCTGCGCATGGTCGGTGAGCTGCTCGGTTCCCTGGCCTCCCATGATCTGAAGGCCCGCTGCGCGGCCGGGCTCGATCACGACAGCGACCAGTGGGCCCAGCGCAAGCGGGCTTTGACCGAGGAGTCCTCCTCCCGCTGGGCGGGCAGCATCACCAAGGCCACGCACGACCAGTGGGCTCTGGCCCGGCGCGGGCAACTCGCCTGCTTACAGAACCTCGAAGCAGGCGTCGACACCATCACGCACCGGTTGTCGCTGCCGGTCGGGGCCAAGGGCTCCAAGGGCACGCCGGGCGGTTACCGCTCCAAGCAGGAGTGGTTCGCCAAGTCCCGGCGCCTGCACCTGCTCGAAGACCGGCTGGAGCGTGAGCGGGCCGACCGGGATGCCGGACGTGTGCGTGTGGTGCGGGGCGGAAAGAAGCTGCTGGGCGCTCGGCACAACCTGGAGGCCGCCCAGCTGGCCGAGGCCGGGTGGCGGCGCCGGTGGGAGGCCGAGCGCTGGTTCCTGCAGGCCGATGGCGAGTCGGGGAAGCGGTTCGGGAACGAGACGATCCGCGTCAGTCCGGGCGGTGAGGTGAGCATCAAGCTCCCCGCGCCGCTGGCCGGTCTTGCGAACGCGCCGCACGGCCGGTACGTGTTCGCCTGCCGGGTCGGCTTCCGGCACCGGGGCGAGGAATGGGCCGACCGCATCTCGGCGAACCGCGCCGTGGCGTACCGCATTCACTACGACGTGGCCCGTGACCGCTGGTACCTGACCGCTTCCTGGCAGATCCCGACCGTCAGGACGGTGCCGTTGGAAGCGGCCTGTGCCGGTGGGCTGGTCGGCGTGGATATGAACGCCGACCACCTGGCCTGCTGGCGGCTGGACGCCCACGGGAACCCGGTCGGTGAGCCCCGCAGGTTCGACTACGACCTGACCGGCAGCGCACCGCACCGGGACGCGCAGGTGCGGCATGCCCTGATCCGCCTGCTGCACTGGGCCAAGCGCCACGGCCTGGCCATTGCGATCGAGGACCTGGACTTCGCGGCGGAGAAGACCCGGGAGAAGCACGGGCGGCGCAAGCGGTTCCGCAAGCTGATCTCCGGCATGCCCACCGCGAGGCTGCGCAACAGGCTGGTGTCCATGGCCGCCGAACTCGGCATCACTGTCGTCGCTGTCGATCCCGCCTACACCAGCCGCTGGGGCGCCCAGCACTGGCAAAAACCTCTCACCACCAAGGCGCGCGAGACCACGCGCCACCAGGCTGCCGCCGTGGCGATCGGACGGCGCGCCCTGGGACATTCGGTCCGGCGACGGACGGCACCGCCCCCACAGCACCAGAGCGATGCTGTGGGGCATCGGACCGTCCAGGCCGCATCGGCCATCCCGGGGCGTGAGGAAACCCGCCCCCGCATTCCCGGACCACGGACACGATCCGCCGGCGCCGGATGCGGAGCGAAAGCGGGGGACCAGTGTGCCCACAACCGTTCGGGGCACACGGCTGAGCACGAGTCCTGGCAGGACTCACTCCCGCTCAGTCTCTAGGAACGGTTGAGCGGCATCAGGCGGAACAGCAGCGACTGCCGCTCGTCCAGCCTTCGGTAGGACAGGTCCTCCCGTTCCAGTTCGTCGTCACGGCGTACGGGCCTCAGGGCTTGGGGCCGATCGTGAAGTCGCCCGCCGTACCGATGTGGCCGATCTGGAAACTGGCCCCGTGAATGGTGTTGTTGGACATCGTCTGGGTGACCCGCACCGCGTGCCCTTCCGGCGCCTGACCCCGGATCTGCTCGACGAGCGCCTCAAGCTCCTCGCGGGCCTCGGGGTACTCCTCCAGAAAGTCCTGAAGCCGGGTCTGCCACTGTCCCGCGACCTGGCTCAGCACGGCTTCCCGGTCCTCCGCCGAGGCCTGCGCGACCGTCGCCGCGGAGGCGTCCAGACGGGCGAGCGACCTGTTCTCCTGGTTCGTGTCCCCGCGGCCCAGCAGCCGGCCGAACGTCCCTCGGACGCCCTCCCAGGCGTCACCGGCCATCGCCGTGGCCAGACTCGTGCCCCCCGCCAGCGCCAGCGCGGCGATCCATTCCAGCATCGCGGCCCCTCCGTCCCCCGACAGCGACCGGTGCCCGCCACCGTCGCTCGTCATCACACTAGAGGACGTCGCCGGTCGGCGAGGGCGAAACGGACCCGTCGACCACGGCGCGACCGGCCCTCGGAGAAGGGCGGTCACAAGTGCGGCCGAACGGCCCTTCGGCGGTCAGACCCAGGTGTCCAGCCACATCCGCGACCGCCACGAGTCGATCGGGATCGCCGTGCCCGTGTAGATCGGCCAGAAGTAGATGAAGTTCCAGGCGATCAGCAGCACCAGCACGCCCGCGCCCGCCGCTCCCGCGATCCGGCGGCGTTCGTCCGAGCCGGGCGGGCCCAGGATGCCGCCGATCATCATCGCCACCGCCAGGCACAGGAACGGGACGAAGATCACCGCGTAGAAGAAGAAGATCGTGCGCTCCTGGTACATGAACCAGGGCAGGTAGCCGGCCGCGATGCCGCAGGCGATCGCGCCCGCCCGCCAGTCGCGGCGGAACGCCCAGCGCCACAGGACGTACAGGATCGCGAAGCAGGCCGCCCACCACAGCAGCGGGGTGCCGAGCGCCAGGACCTCGCGGGCGCACTTCCCGCCCGCGTCCGCGGGGCAGCCGTCCTTGCCGGGGGACGGGGACTCGTAGAAGTAGGAGACCGGGCGGCCCACCACGATCCAGCTCCACGGGTTGGACTGGTACGTGTGCGGGGACGACAGGCCGACGTGGAACTTGTAGACCTCGTGCTCGTAGTGCCACAGGCTGCGCAGCCAGTCGGGCAGGAAGGTCCAGTTGCCGCCCTTGCCGTCGGTGGCCGCCCAGTTGCGGAAGTACCCGCCGGAGCCGTCGGCGGGGGAGAGGATCCAGCCGATCCAGCTGGTCAGGTAGACGGCCAGCGCGACCGGGACGGTGGCCAGGAACCCCAGGCCCAGATCGCGCTCGTACACCCGCAGGCGGGGGCGGCGGGCACCCGCCACGCGGCGCGCACCGACATCCCACAGGATGGCCATCACGCAGAACGCCGCGAGGACGTACAGGCCGCTCCACTTGGTGCCGATGGCCAGGCCCAGCATCAGCCCTGCCGTCCAGCGCCACGGCCGCCACCCGAAGCGGGTGGTCTCGGCGATGTGGGCGTCGGGGCGCATCCGGCCGTCCGCGTCCATCGGGAGCGCCGCCGCCAGTCTGGCGCGCGCCCTGTCCCGGTCGACTAGCAGACAGCCGAAGGCCGCCAGCACGAAGAACTCCAGGACGCCGTCCAGGAGCGATGTGCGGCTCATCACGAACTGCAGTCCGTCCACCGCCATCAGCGCGCCGGCCAGGCAGCCCAGGAAGGTCGAGCGGAACAGACGGCGGCCGATGCGGCACAGCAGCAGCACCGACAGCGTGCCGAGCACCGCCGTCATGAAGCGCCAGCCGAACGGATTGAAGCCGAAGATCAGCTCGCCGAGCCCGATCACGAACTTGCCGACCGGCGGGTGCACCACGTACGCGGCGTCCGTCGGGATCGCCACATGCCCGTTGTTCTGGAGGATCAGGTCGTTGGCGTCCTTCGCCCAGTTCGCCTCGTAGCCGTTGTGGACGAGCGCCCAGGCGTCCTTGGCGTAGTACGTCTCGTCGAATATCACCGCCTTGGGGCTGCCCAGGTTCCAGAACCGCATCAGCCCGGCCATGAGCGTCACGAGCAGCGGACCGCCCCACCCGGACCAGCGAGTGAGGCGATCGGCGACCTCCTTGCGCACGCCGATCGCCGCCCAGAGGCGCGGGCCGGGCTCGCTGTACGGCGGCACCAGCCGGTCGCGGACGTCGCTTCTCGGGCGTTCCGCGTATCCGAAGAAACGCAGCCGCTGCTGCCACGACGGCCGCTGGTCTTCGGTGGCCTGGCCCTGCCGGGTGTCCGTGGAGGACGCGGTACTGGTCACCGCGCCATCGTAGGGAACACGTCTGTGTGAGTCCCGTGGACTGGGCCTGCGAGGATGGAAACGTGACATCAACGCCCGGAACCCTGGTCCTCGCCGGCACCCCCATCGGGGACATCGAGGACGCGCCGCCGCGGCTCGCGCAGGAGCTGGCCACCGCCGACGTGATCGCCGCCGAGGACACACGGCGGCTGCGCCGGCTCACCCAGGCCCTGGGCGTACAGCCGGCCGGGCGTGTCGTGTCGTACTTCGAGGGCAACGAGTCCGCCCGGACGCCGGAGCTGGTCGAGGCTCTGGCGTCCGGGGCTCGCGTGCTGCTGGTGACGGACGCGGGGATGCCGTCCGTGTCCGACCCCGGGTACCGGCTGGTCGCCGCCGCCGTGGAGAAGGACATCCGGGTCACGGCCGTGCCCGGTCCGTCCGCCGTGCTCACCGCGCTCGCCCTGTCGGGGCTGCCCGTCGACCGGTTCTGCTTCGAGGGGTTCCTGCCGCGCAAGGCGGGCGAACGGCTGTCGCGGCTGCGCGAGGTCGCCGAGGAGCGGCGCACGCTCGTCTACTTCGAGGCGCCGCACCGGCTCGACGACACGCTCGCCGCGATGGCCGAGGCGTTCGGGGCCGACCGGAGGGCCGCCGTCTGCCGCGAGCTGACCAAGACGTACGAGGAGGTCAGGCGCGGTCCGCTGGGCGAGCTGGCGGTGTGGGCCGCCGAGGGCGTGCGCGGCGAGATCACCGTGGTCGTGGAGGGCGCGGGCGAGAAGGCCGCCGAGGAACTGGACGCGGCCGAGCTGGTGCGCCGGGTCCGGGTGCGGGAAGAGGCGGGGGAGCGCCGCAAGGAGGCCATCGCGGCGGTGGCGGCGGAGGCGGGCCTGCCGAAGCGGGAGGTCTTCGACGCGGTGGTGGCGGCGAAGAACGCCGACCGGTCGGGGTGAGTCCACGAAGGGGCCCGGAGGGGCTTATACCCCCTCTGAGCAGCGCGCATCTCTCATGAGCGTGCGCCCCATGGGTGGGCAAAGGGCTGTCGCCGAAAGCAAAGCGGTAACGGCGCGACCGGGTGGATTTGGCAAGCGAAGTCCAAATCGCCTCCAACACTCGACAGGGCCTGATGCGTTCGCGTCGGCGAAGGCGTCCACTGAGTGAAGGGACGAACCGTCCCTAGCCCAGCGGACAAGAGGAGCTGGCATGAGTGAGATCGCAGGGCAGCCCGGCGCGATGGCCCCGGCCGGTGCCGTCACCGGGCAGGCCGACCGAGGCGCGGCGACCGCCGTCGTACACGAGTCCTATTCCTTCGCCTGTATGCGATGCGGGCACGGCTGGGAGCAGTCGTACGAGATAGAGCACCACCTCGACGGGGACGGCAACGAGTTCGTGAGGTACGTGGCGGGGGGCAATGTCGTCCCGTCGCCACTGAGCCGGCCCACCTGCCTGAACTGCGACAGCCATGTGGTGCGCATCATGCGCCCCGGTCAGGTGTCCTCCGCGCAGAACTCCCTGCACCGGCACCGCCGTCCGGTGCCGCGGGCCGTCGGGGAGACCCTCGACGAGCCGCAGACCGAGTCCGGGAAGCCGCAGGAGGACCACCACTGGCACCTCTCGGACCTGCTCCACCCGTTCCACCACCGCAAGGCCGGGTGACGGATCCTCCCCGTACGACAGGGAGACGGGTTCTCCCCGTACGACAGGGTGATGGGTTCTCCCCGTACGACAGGGTGACGGATCCTCCCGTACGAGGTACGGCATGCCCCTTTCGTAGGATCGGGGCATGCCTTCCCAACCGTCCGACAAGAACGCGCCGCCGCCGCTTCCCGAGCCGCTCCGCGTGCCCGTCGCCGACTCGCACACCCACCTCGACATGCAGTCCGGCACGGTGGAGGAGGGCCTGGCCAAGGCCGCGTCCGTCGGTGTGACCACGGTCGTGCAGGTCGGCTGCGACCTGAAGGGCTCGCGCTGGGCCGCCGAGACGGCCGCCGCGTACGACGCCGTGCACGCGACCGTGGCGCTGCACCCGAACGAGGCGCCGCGCATCGTGCACGGCGACCCCGACGGCTGGTCCCGGCAGGGCGCGCGCGAGCCGGGAGGCGCCGCCGCCCTGGACGACGCGCTCGCCGAGATCGACCGCCTCGCCGCCCTCCCGCACGTCAAGGGCGTCGGTGAGACCGGACTCGACTACTTCCGCACGGGGCCCGAGGGCAAGGCCGCCCAGGAGCGGTCCTTCCGCGCGCACATCGAGATCGCCAAGCGGCACGGCAAGACACTGGTCATCCACGACCGCGACGCCCACGCCGACGTGCTGCGCATCCTCAAGGAGGAGGGTGCGCCGGAGCGGACCGTCTTCCACTGCTACTCGGGCGACGCGGAGATGGCCGAGGTCTGCGCGCGTGCCGGGTACTTCATGTCGTTCGCCGGGAACGTCACCTTCAAGAACGCGCAGCCGCTGCGCGACGCGCTCGCCGTGGCACCCCTCGGCCTCGTCCTCGTGGAGACCGACGCGCCGTTCCTGACGCCCGCGCCGTACCGCGGACGGCCCAACGCGCCGTATCTCGTTCCGGTCACCGTCCGCGCCATGGCCGCGGTGAAGGGGCTCGACGAGGACGCCCTGGCGACGGCCATCGCGGACAACACGGCGCGTGCCTTCGCTTACTGACCGACGACACCACAGGGACTCGTCCACTCCGGAAAGTGACCGTGTCGCTACGCGGTGTGACGCCGTTGCTTTGGGAGAGTGACGGCCGGCCGTTTGGTTCTGGTCGCCCGTTTCGGACCTCTCTGGAGCGTGTCGTCGTGAGCAACCGGCAGTACCCGCCGTACAGGACGTACGGCCCGATCCCGGCCAACGGGACCCGCGAAGCGTACGGTCCGGCCTCCCCGGACACCTACCGGCCCGCGTACGAGATGCGGGCCCGCGCGGCCCGCTCGTCGCGCGCCACCCAGCAACTCACCAGGCCGGGGCCCGCCCGGCAGACGGATGCCGCGCCACGCGCCGAAGGGCGCGCACAGGCCCGGCACGCCGCTCGGCGCAGGAAGGGCGCGCGGCCCGACCCCGTGCGCCGACTGCTGCCGCAGGCGCTCGTCGTCGTCTTCCTCGCCGGCGGCACCACCGCGTTCGTCGCCAAGGACAAGGCCGTCGACCTGACCGTGGACGGCAGGCCGCGCGCGCTGCACACCTTCGCCGACGACGTGGGCGAACTGCTCACACAGGAGGGCGTGCGGCTGGGGAGGCACGACGTCGTGGCACCCGGGCCCGGGACGCCGCGGGCCAGCGGCGACGACATCTCGGTGAGCTACGGCCGTCCCCTGGACCTCACCCTCGACGGGCAGCGACGCCAGGTGTGGACGACGGCGCCCACGGTGGACGGCGCGCTCCAGCAGCTCGGGGTGCGTGCGCAGGGCGCGTACGTATCGAGCTCGCCCTCCCGGCGGATCGGCCGCGAGGGGCTCGCCCTGGATGTCCGCACCGAACGCACGGTGACGGTCATGGCGGACGGGCAGGCGCGCACGATCCGGACGAACGCGGCGACCGTACGCGAGGCCGTCGACGAGGCCGGGGTCACCCTGCGCGGGCAGGACACCATGTCCGTGGAGCCGGGGAGCTTTCCCCGCGACGGGCAGACGGTGACCGTGCTGCGGGTGATCGGCTCCAAGGAGGTCCGCGAGGAGCGGATCCCGTTCCACGTGCGGCGCATGGACGACCCGACGCTGTTCAAGGGCACGGAGATCGTGGTGCGCGCAGGAGAGCCGGGCACGCGCCGGGTGACATACGCCCTGCGCAGCGTCAACGGCGTCCGGGAGAGACCGAGGCGAATCAGCTCCGAGGTGGTGAGCCGGCCGCAGGCGATGCTGGTGCGGGTGGGCACCCAGTCCCGCCCGGCCTCCGTGCGGGGCGCGGAGCACCTGAACTGGAAGGGGCTCGCGAAATGCGAGTCCGGCGGCCGGCCGCACGCGGTCGACCGGTCGGGCACGTACGGCGGCCTCTACCAGTTCGACCACCACACCTGGCGCAGCCTCGGCGGCTCGGGCCGCCCCCAGGACGCGTCGACCGAGGAACAGACGTACCGGGCGAAGAAGCTGTACGTGCGCCGGGGCAGCACCCCGTGGCCGCACTGCGGGAGGCGGCTGTACAGGTGAGCCGGGATGCGCGGCGGCCACCACCCGGCGGCCGCGCATGCACGGCCGCCCCGCGCCGCCCCGTACCCTTGGTCCGTGAGCAGCCCCACCCCCGACGCCCTCCTGGGCCCTGCCGACATCCGTGAGCTGGCGGCGGCCCTCGGTGTACGCCCGACCAAGCAGCGCGGCCAGAACTTCGTCATCGACGCCAACACCGTGCGCCGCATCGTGCGCACCGCCGACGTGCGCCCCGACGACGTCGTCGTGGAGGTGGGACCCGGGCTCGGCTCGCTGACGCTGGCGCTGCTGGAGGTCGCCGAGCGCGTCACCGCCGTCGAGATCGACGACGTCCTGGCGGCCGCCCTGCCCACGACCATCGCCGCACGGATGCCCGAGCGCGCCGACCGGTTCGCGCTGGTGCACTCCGACGCCCTGCACGTGCGCGAACTGCCGGGCCCGGCGCCCACCGCACTCGTCGCGAACCTCCCGTACAACGTCGCCGTGCCCGTCCTCCTGCACATGCTCGACACCTTCCCGAGCATCGAGCGGACGCTGGTGATGGTGCAGTCCGAGGTCGCCGACCGGCTGGCCGCCGCGCCCGGGTCCAAGGTTTACGGGGTGCCGTCCGTGAAGGCCAACTGGCACGCGGACGTCAAGCGTGCCGGAGCCATCGGGCGCAATGTCTTCTGGCCCGCGCCCAACGTCGACAGCGGGCTCGTCTCGCTGGTGCGGCGGGCCGAGCCGGTCAAGACCTCCGCGTCGAAGGCGGAGGTGTTCGCGGTCGTGGACGCGGCGTTCGCCCAGCGCCGCAAGACGCTGCGGGCCGCGCTCGCCGGGTGGGCCGGTTCGGCCGCCGCGGCCGAGGCCGCGCTCGTCGCCGCCGGGATCTCGCCGCAGGCACGCGGGGAGTCGCTGACGGTGGAGGAGTTCGCCCGCATCGCCGAGAACCGCAGCGCCGAGAACGGCGAGAACAAGGAGCCGGTCCAGCAGTGAGCGCGAGGGTGACCGTACGCGTCCCGGCCAAGGTCAATGTGCAGCTCGCGGTCGGCGGCGCACGCCCCGACGGCTTCCACGACCTGGCGAACGTCTTCCTGGCCGTCGGGCTCTACGACGAGATCACGGTGACCCCGGCCGACGAGCTGCGCGTCACCTGCTCGGGGCCGGACGCCGCGCAGGTGCCGCTGGACCGTACGAACCTGGCGGCGCGGGCGGCGCTGACGCTCGCCGAACGCCACGGGCTCGGCGCGGCCGACGCGGCCGTGCACATCCACATCGCCAAGGACATCCCCGTCGCGGGCGGTATGGCGGGCGGCAGCGCAGACGGTGCCGGGGCGCTGGTGGCGTGCGACGCGCTGTGGGGCACGCGGGCCTCGCGCGAGGAACTCCTCGACATCTGCGCCGAGTTGGGCAGTGATGTGCCGTTCAGCCTGGTGGGCGGGGCGGCGCTGGGCACCGGACGGGGCGAGAAGCTCAGGGCGCTGGAGGTCGGCGGGACCTTCCACTGGGTGTTCGCGATGGCCGGACGGGGACTGTCGACTCCGGCGGTCTTCCGGGAGTTCGACCGCCTCAACGAGGGCGTACGGATCCCCGAGCCCGTCGCCTCACAGGAACTGCTGGACGCGCTGGCGAAGGGGGACGCCGGGGCGCTCGCGGCGGCGGTCTCCAACGACCTCCAGCCGGCCGCGCTGTCGCTGTTCCCGGAACTGGCGCGGACGCTGGACGCGGGGCGGGCGGCGGGGGCGCTCGCCGGGCTGGTGTCGGGGTCGGGGCCGACGACGGCGTTCCTCGCGGGGGACGCGGCGGGTGCGGAGGAGATTGCGCGGGCTCTGCTCGACTCCGGTACGTGCAGGTCGGCGCGGGTGGCTGTGTCACCGGCGCCGGGGGCGACGGTCGTCTGAGGCGCCCGGAGCTGGGGTTGGCCGGGGGTGGGTTTCGCTTACCGGCGCTTGCCGGGTGCCTCCCTCAGGCTCTTCGAGCAGGAGTACCCCCAGCGCCCACCCGTGCCGCCCTGGGGGTCCCCCCAGGCCCTTAAGGCACTGGGGGAGGCGCGACTGCCCGCAGCTACGTATGGCACGACTGCCCGCAGCTGCGTACGGCGCGACTGCCCGCAGTCGGGAAAGTGGCGTACTCAGAGTCGAGTTGAGTACGAGCACGCTCACGCGTCCCCCCGCGTCCGCGCGACCGTACCCCCATGAGACCCAGCGACCTCGCCGCCGCCACCCCGGCCTCCCGCGACCGCTTCATCGATCTGTTGCGGGTCGCCTCGCTCGGTACCGTCGTGCTCGGCCACTGGCTGATGGCGGCTGTCTCCGTGGGCGCGGACGGACGCGTCCAGGTGGGGAACCTGCTCGCCGTCGAGCCGCAACTCCAGCTGCTGACCTGGGTGTTCCAGGTCATGCCGGTGTTCTTCTTCGTCGGCGGCTTCTCGCACGCCCTCTCCTACCGGTCGACCGTCCGCCGGACCCCCAAGGCCTACTCGGTCTTTCTGCGCGCCCGGCTCCAGCGGCTGCTGCGGCCGACCGTCGTGTTCATCGGCGTGTGGGGCGCGGCGGCGCTCGTCCTCCAACTGGCGGGCCGTGGCGGCGGGTTGCTCGACATCAGTCTGCGGCTGGTCGCGCAGCCGCTGTGGTTCGTCGGGATCTATCTCGCGATGGTGGCCTTCACGCCCCCGCTGCTGAGGCTCCACGAGCGATTCGGCTGGGGTGCCTTCGGCGGACTGGTCGCCGCGGCCGTGGTGGTGGACCTGCTCCGGTTCGGCCTCGGCGTCCCCTATGTCGAGTTCCTCAACTTCGCCTTCGTCTGGCTGGCGATCCACCAACTGGGATTCCTGCGCGCGGACGGGAGACTGACCCTGCCGTACGTCCTCGCCGGTGCGGGACTCGTGGGAGCCGCGCTGCTGGTGGCGTACGGTCCGTATCCGCTGTCGATGGTCGGGATGCCCGGCGAGAAGGTCTCCAACATGGCGCCGCCCACGCTGGCGCTGCTGTGCCACGGGCTGTGGCTGGTCGGCGCGGTGGAACTGCTGCGCGCTCCCGCCGCGCGGTGGCTGAGTCGTCCGCGCGTGTGGCGTACGGTCGTCGCGGCCAACGGCATCTCCATGACCGCCTTCCTGTGGCACCTCACGGCGATGCTCGGCGTCTACGGGGTGCTGCTCGCCGTGGGTGCCCGGATGCCGGAACCCGCCTCGGGTACGTGGTGGATACAGGTACCATTGCGGATCCTGGCCGCCGCGATGCTCACCGGGGTCCTGGTGGCCGTCTTCCGTCGCTTCGAACAACCCTCGGGCGTACGGGAGTCGAGTGCGCCGCGCGCCTGGGCGGGACCCGCCGCTGCGCTCGGCGTCACCTTGAGCCTCTTCGGCGTACTGGGCCTGTCGATGGTCGGCTTCGGGGGTCTCCTGGAGGGCCGTACGGCACTGCTGATAGCCGTCCATGTCACCGCGCCGGTGGCGGTGGTGATGACGCTCGCGGGGTGGCTGCTGGTGGAGCGGGCGGGGCGGGGGCGGGGTGCCACCGCCTGACGGCGGTCGGGGCGTCAGAGGTTGTCGAGGGCGGTCAGGTCGATGTGGATGTCGTACGGCTTGTCGACCTTGATCAGGTCGCGATGCATGCCCATGTGCACGTACGCCTTGGTGAGGGGATCGAGCTCGTACACGTGGACGACGGGCCTGCCGCTTGTCCCGTTCTGAAGTCGCCGGGCAGGCCGTCGCGCAGGCCGCTGACCAGCAGGTCGACCATGTTGCCGTGGAAGCGGCGCTGCGGACTCGCGAAAACCAGACTCCCGTCGATCAGCTCGGTATGTGGCGGGAGATCCGGCAGTGTGAACAGGTCGTCCACGGTGTAGCCGTCCTGCGGCGGCACCGGCCACTGGGCGCGGCGCTCAATGGACTCGGCGGTCATGGTTCCTCCCGTGGACGGGATCCTGTTGCCTGTCCTCCACGGTAGCGGCCGATCCTCGATCACGTCACCACAAAGAGTGACGAACCGCACGCGGTCCGCCACCTCCCCCAGAGGGCCTACGCTTGAAGGCTGATCGATCCCCGCGTCAGGAGTGAAATGGCCGTCAACCTGGTCAATGTCGAGAACGTCAGCAAGGTGTACGGCACCCGTGCCCTCCTCGACGGCGTCTCGCTCGGCGTGTCCGAAGGGGACCGGATCGGGGTCGTCGGGCGCAACGGCGACGGAAAGACCACCCTGATCCGGATGCTCGCCAGGCTGGAGGAGGCCGACTCCGGCCGCGTCACCCACTCCGGCGGGCTGCACCTCGGCGTGCTCACCCAGCACGACTCCCTCGATCCGGCCGCCACCGTCCGTCACGAGGTCATCCGGGACATGGCCGACCACGAGTGGGCGGGGAACGCCAAGATCCGGGACGTGCTCACGGGGCTCTTCGGGGGGCTCGATCTCCCCGGGTTCCCGCAGGGGCTCGACACCGTCATCGGCCCCCTCTCCGGTGGTGAGCGCCGCCGTATCGCGCTCGCCAAGCTGCTCATCGAGGAACAGGACCTGATCGTCCTGGACGAGCCGACCAACCACCTCGACGTCGAGGGCATCAGCTGGCTGGCACGGCATCTGCGCGAGCGCCGCTCCGCGCTCGTGTGCGTCACGCACGACCGGTGGTTCCTGGACCAGGTCTGCACCCGGATGTGGGACGTGCAGCGGGGCACGGTCTACGAGTACGAGGGCGGCTACTCCGACTACGTCTTCGCGCGGGCCGAGCGGGAACGGATCGCCGCCACTGAGGAGACCAAGCGGCAGAACCTCGTCCGGAAGGAACTCGCCTGGCTGCGACGCGGCGCTCCTGCCCGCACCTCCAAGCCCCGCTTCCGCGTCGAGGCCGCCAACGAGCTGATCAAGGACGTACCGCCGCCCCGGGACAGGAGCGAGCTGATGAAGTTCGCGTCGTCTCGGCTCGGCAAGACCGTCTTCGATCTTGAAGACGTCACCGTGCAGGCCGGCCCCAAGGTGCTCCTCAAGCACGTCACCTGGCAGCTCGGCCCCGGCGACCGCATCGGCCTCGTCGGCGTGAACGGCGCCGGCAAGACCTCCCTCCTGCGCGCCATGGCCGACGCCGCCCGCAGTGAAGGGGAGCAGCAGCCCGCCGGGGGACGGGTCGCCGTCGGCAAGACCGTCAAGCTCGCCTATCTGTCGCAGGAAGTCGCGGAGCTCGACCCCACCTTGCGTGTCCTGGAGGCGGTGCAGCGGGTCCGCGAACGCGTCGACCTCGGCAAGGGCCGCGAGATGACCGCCGGGCAGCTGTGCGAGACGTTCGGGTTCAACAAGGAGAAGCAGTGGACCCCCGTGGGGGACCTGTCCGGCGGTGAGCGGCGGCGGCTTCAGCTCCTGCGCCTCCTCATGGACGAGCCCAACGTCCTCTTCCTGGACGAGCCCACCAACGACCTCGACATCGAGACCCTCACCCAGCTGGAGGACCTCCTCGACGGCTGGCCCGGCTCGATGATCGTGATCTCCCACGACCGGTTCTTCGTCGAGCGGACCACGGACCAGGTGTACGCCCTCCTCGGCGATGCCACGCTGCGGATGCTGCCCCGCGGGATCGACGAGTACATCGACCGGCGCCACCGCATGGAGGAGGCCGCCGCCGCGGCCGTCACCCCCGCGCCCGTGACAGAGAAGGCCGCCGTCTCCGCCGCCGACGCCCGCGCCGCCAAGAAGGAACTCCAGCGGATCGAGCGGCAGTTGGACAAGATCTCCGAGCGGGAGGCCAAGCTCCACGGGCAGATCGCCGAGAACGCGACGGACTTCGAGAAGGTGGCCAAGCTCGACGCCGAGCTGCGTGAACTCGTGGGCGAGCGCGAGGAACTGGAGCTGCGCTGGCTGGAACTCGCCGAAGACGCCTAGGCGTTCGGACGTAACGAGGGCATCACGGGCCGGTCCTCCCTTGGGAACAGGGGCGGGACCGGCCCGTTGGTCATGGGCGCCGCAGCGCCCGAGATCACATCCTCCGGCATCGCCGCGGTGGTGTCCGAGTCGGCAGTCGTGGTCGTACCTGCCGTCCGCCGGCGTGATCTTCGTACGCAGCTCGCCGGTGTCGTCGAGCGATCCCGAAGTCGTCCGAGCTGCTCTACTCCGACGGGCGGCTGTTCTTCGGCAGGGATCTGGTCAGCAATCGGTTTTCGACGGACGCGAGGTCGTACACGGCGCTCGGCTTCGGCGCGAAGTAGCGCGCGGGCCGCGCATGGTGAGGCCTCGCTCCTGTTCAGGGGCGGGGCCTTGCGCGTACCCCTCATCAGGCGCGAATGGGCGGGATTTCGGTAATCCGGGGCGCTTCTCACCGGTAGGGGAAGCGCGACGTCGAACAAGCGTGTAGCTTCCGGGGGCATGAAGGGCGGGGGGTGCGCCGGGGGGCTTCTGTCCGTGCGGGCCAGTGCGCATCCATAGTGGGCATCCATGGGGGGGACTGGGGGGTTGCTCGATGGGAGTGCGGCTGATGGTGGTCGACGACCACCGATTGCTCGCCGAGGCGCTGGCCTCGGCACTGAAGCTGCGGGGGCACCGGGTGCTCGCCGCGGCGGCGCCCGCCGCGGGCGCGGCGGAACTCGTGATCACCAGGGCACCCGAGGTGTGCCTGTGGGGTACGGCGACACCCGCCGAGCCGGGGGTCTTCGACCCGGTGGTGCGCATCAAGCGGGAGCGTCCGCAGGTCGCGGTGCTGGTTCTCGGGCCGGTGCCGAACCCGCGCGGGATCGCGGCCGCGTTCGCCGCCGGCGCCTCGGGCTACGTACGCCACGACGAGCGCATCGAGGGTGTCGAGCGGGCGATCATGAAGGCGCGGGCGGGGGAGGCGGCGGTGGCGCCGCAGTTGTTGCAGGGGGCGTTCAGCGAGTTGCTGAATCCGGCCGCGCAGCCGGACGACGAGGGGCAGCGCCTGCTGCAGATGCTCACCCCACGCGAGGTGGAGGTCCTGGTGCGGGTCGCGGACGGTGAGGACACGCGGCTGATCGCGGCCGGTATGGGCATAGCGCCTTCGACGGCCCGCACCCATGTCCAGCGGGTCCTGATGAAGCTGGGCGTGGGCTCCCGCCTGGAGGCAGCGGCCCTGGCGGCCCGCACGGGCCTCCTGGACCGCGCGGTGCCCTCCGGGGGTGAGCCGGGGTAACCACGGGCCGTGTCTCGGCTGCGGGCCGTCGGTGGTTGCTCGCGCAGTTCCCCGCGCCCCTTAGGGGCGCGGGGCAGCCGTGCCGCCATAGCTGCGCAACCCACCCCCGGGCACGCTGTCAACGCCGGGCCGCGCAGCCCGGTTACTCCGGCGGAGCAACCGGCTTCTCGTCCGGCGGAGCAACCGGCGGATGCGACAGCGGTCGTAGCCACAGCCACACCAGGAAGAAGACGCCCAGGGCGAGCATCCCCAGCCCTGTCCACAGATTGATGTTGACGCCCTCGGCCTTGTCGATGGCGGCGTCGGAGGCCGTGAGGCCCGCGATCGTGACGATGATGCCGTAGAGCACGAACAGACCGCCGATGATGCGGCGCAGGTCGAAGATCCGTGCGGCGGTCGCGGACTTGTGCTCAAGATCGGTGACCGCGCGCTGGACCTCGCGCTCGGAGTACTCGGACATGGTCTCTCCTATCCTTCCTATCCTCCCTGTCCTCCCGCGGTCACAGCGAGAAGGGGATGTAGCAGGCGGCGGCAAGGACGACCGCGCCCCAGCCGAGCAGGGCGGGCCTGCGGTACCAGGCGTCGTCGCCGACGGCGGGTGGCTCGGCCATACCGGGCGAGCGGGTGCCGTACACCAGGCCGCGTAGGTCGTCCTCCGGCTTCGGCGCGGTGAACAGCGAGACCGCCGCCATCACGACCGCGCCGGCCACGAAACCCGCGATCGCGGAGACGAAGTTGGCGCCCTGGTCGGAGGGGATGCCGATGATGCCCTGCTTGTAGATGACGAAGTAGTTGACCATCGCCGCCGTCGTGCCGGCGAGCAGGCCCCAGAAGCCGGACTTCGCGGACGCGCGATGCCAGAACATGCCGACGATGAAGACCACGAACATCGGCACGTTGAAGAAGGAGAAGAGGGTCTGGAGGTAGCTCATGATGTTGGAGAAGGACGACGCCAGGAACGCCGTGCCGATCGACGCGAGCACTCCGATCGCGGTGATGAGCCGGCCGAACCTCACGTAGTACGAGTCCTCGCGGTGCGTGATCACGTACTTCGCCCAGATGTCGTTGGTGAACACCGTGTTGAAGGACGAGACGTTGGCCGCCATGCCGGCCATGAAGGCGGCGAGCAGACCGGTCACCGCGATGCCGAGCACGCCGTTGGGCAGCAACTCCTGCATCAGATACGGGATCGCGTCGTTGTACTGGAGATCCGAGCCGGAGGTGCCGATCTTCGGCACCAGGACGGCGGCCACCAGGCCCGGGATCATCACCAGGAAGACGATGAAGATCTTCGGGTACGCGGCGATCAGCGGGGTGCGCTGGGCGGCGGAGAGGTTCCGCGCGGACAGGGCGCGCTGCACCTCGGCGAAGTTGGTCGTCCAGTAGCCGAAGGACAGCACGAAGCCGAGGCCGAGGACGATCGTCAGCCAGTTGGCGCCCAGCGGGTTGACGTGGCCGATGCCGGTGCCGCCCCAGGCGGTGACGAAGTCGGGGCCGTGGGTGGCGGTGAGTTTGTCGGTCAGGCCGCCCCAGCCGCCGACCTTCTTCAGACCGAGGGCGGTGATCGGGATGAGGGCGGCCAGGATCACGAAGAACTGGAGCACCTCGTTGTAGATCGCGGACGACAGACCGCCGAGCGTGATGTAGGCGAGGACGAAGAAACCGGCGACCACGATCGCCACCCACTGCGGCCAGCCCAGCAGCGCCTCGACGACGATCGCGAGGGCGTAGAGGTTCACGCCGGCGATCAGGATGGCGGCGAAGGCGAACAGGATCGAACTGAGCAGATGCGCCCCCTTGTCGAAGCGGAGCAGCAGGAACTCAGGGACCGAGCGGACCTTGGAGCCGTAGTAGAACGGCATCATCACGAGGCCCAGGAAGACCATGGCCGGGATGGCGCCGATCCAGTACCAGTGCACGGTGTAGGCACCGTACTGGGCGCTGTTGGCGGCCATCCCGAGGATCTCGGTGGCGGCCAGGTTGGCCGAGACGAACGCCAGACCGGTGATCCAGGCGGGCAGGGAGCGCCCGGAGAGGAAGAAGTCGAGGCTGGTCTTCACGGAGCGGCGGGCGGCGAAGCCGATGCCCAGGACGACGGCGAAGTAGATCCCGAGGATCGCGTAGTCGAGGCCGTTGGTGGGGAGCCGGAGCCCGGCGGCCAGATATGTGGGGGTTTGCATGAGTCCTCGCTTCGTTGCGTGAACCGATCAGAGCGGAACCTGCGCCTCCGTATTCGGTATTTGAACGCCCCCTGTTGGTGAAGTTTGTTTGATTGTGACGTTGACGGTTCTGGTGAGTTGTGTTTTGGTGTGTTGAGTTATGTTTGAAGGGTGAGTGGCTCGAATGGAGAGTCCGACGTGAAGAAGACCTCGACCCGGCTGGCCGACGGTCGTGAGCTCATCTACTACGACCTGCGGGACGACGCCGTGCGCGACGCCGTCGACCGCAGGCCGCTGGAGCGCACCGTCACGACCTCCGAGATCCGCCGTGATGTGCTGCTCGGCGACTCCGTCGCCATCGCCTCGCACCGACAGGGCCGCACCTATCTGCCGCCGGCCGACGAGTGCCCTCTGTGCCCCTCCCAGGGCGAGAGGCTGAGCGAGATCCCCGACTCGTCGTACGACGTCGTGGTCTTCGAGAACCGCTTCCCCTCGCTCGCCGGTGACTCCGGCCGCTGCGAGGTCGTCTGCTTCACCTCGGACCACAACGCCTCCTTCGCCGACCTGACCGAGGAGCAGGCGGGGCTGGTCCTGGACGCCTGGACCGACCGCACCGCGGAGCTGTCCCACCTGCCCTCCGTCGAGCAGGTCTTCTGCTTCGAGAACCGGGGCCAGGAGATCGGCGTGACCCTCGGCCACCCGCACGGGCAGATCTACGCGTACCCCTTCACGACGCCGCGCACCGCCCTGATGCTCCGTTCGCTCGCCGCGCACAAGGAGGCGACCGGCGGGGAGAACCTGTTCGACGCTGTCCTGGAGCGCGAACTCGCCGACGAGCGGGTCGTCCTGGAGAGTGAACACTGGGTGGCCTTCGTGCCGTACGCCGCGCACTGGCCGTACGAGGTCCACCTCTACCCCCGCCGCCGCGTCCCCGACCTGCTCGCGCTCGACGAGGAGGCACGCACAGAGTTCCCCAAGGTGTATCTGGAACTCTTGAGGCGCTTCGACCGGATCTTCGGTGAGGGTGAGCCGCCGACGCCGTACATCGCCGCCTGGCACCAGGCGCCGTTCGGCGCGCTGGAGGAGTTCGAGGGTGTCAACCGTGAAGACTTCGCGCTCCACCTCGAGCTTTTCACCATTCGCCGCACTTCCGGCAAGCTGAAGTTCCTCGCGGGTTCCGAATCCGGCATGAACGTGTTCATCAACGACGTGCCGCCGGAGGCCGCGGCCCGGCGACTGCGAGAGGCAGCGAGTTCATGAGTGGGAAGTACCTGGTCACCGGCGGCGCCGGCTATGTGGGCAGCGTGGTCGCGCAGCACCTGCTGGAGGCGGGCCACGAGGTTGTTGTCCTCGACAACCTCTCCACCGGCTTCCGCGAGGGTGTACCGACGGGTGCTTCCTTCATCGAGGGTGATATCCGCGATGCCGCCAAGTGGCTGGACCCCTCGTTCGACGCGGTCCTGCACTTCGCCGCGTTCTCGCAGGTCGGCGAGTCGGTCGTGAAGCCCGAGAAGTACTGGGACAACAACGTCGGCGGCACGATGGCGCTGCTGGACGCGATGCGCTCGGCCGGCGTGCGCAAGCTCGTCTTCTCCTCGACGGCGGCGACGTACGGCGAACCCGAGCAGACGCCGATCGTGGAGAGCGCCCCGACGAAGCCCACGAACCCCTACGGCGCCTCCAAGCTCGCCGTCGACCACATGATCACCGGCGAGGCGGCCGCGCACGGCCTGGGCGCCGTGTCCCTGCGCTACTTCAATGTGGCGGGCGCGTATGGCTCCTGCGGCGAGCGGCACGACCCCGAGTCCCACCTCATCCCGCTCGTCCTCCAGGTCGCGCAGGGCCGCCGCGAGGCGATCTCGGTCTTCGGTGACGACTACCCGACGCCGGACGGCACCTGCATCCGCGACTACATCCACGTAGCGGACCTCGCCGAGGCCCACCTGCTGGCGCTGGCCGCCGCCACCCCCGGCGAGCACCTGATCTGCAACCTCGGCAACGGCAACGGCTTCTCCGTCCGCGAGGTCATCGAGACGGTGCGCCAGGTGACCGGACACCCGATCCCGGAGGTCGTGGCCCCGCGCCGGGGCGGCGACCCGGCGGTCCTGGTCGCCTCCGCGGCCACGGCCCGCGAGCGGCTCGGCTGGAACCCGTCCCGCGCGGACCTCGCGGGAATCGTCGCGGACGCCTGGGAGTTCGCACAGGACATCGCAGCACAGAACAGCGCAAGGGAGCAGTAGGTGGGCGTACGCGAGGGCTTCGAGGAGCTGTACGGGACGGCTCCCGAGGGCGTCTGGTCGGCACCGGGCCGGGTCAACCTGATCGGCGAGTACACGGACTTCAACGAGGGGTTCGTGATGCCGTTCGCGCTGCCGCACACGGCGGTCGCGGCGGTCTCGCGCCGCACCGACGGCGTGCTGCGTCTGCACTCGGCGGACATCGAGGGCCCGATCGTCGAACTGCACGTCGACGAGCTGGAGCCGCTCACGAACACCAGCTGGGCCGCGTATCCGGCCGGTGTCGTCTGGGTGCTGCGCGAGGCGGGCCACGCGATCACCGGCGCGGACCTGCATCTGTCCTCGACGGTGCCGACGGGCGCGGGCCTGTCGTCGTCGGCGGCGCTGGAGGTGGTCACCGCCCTGGCCCTGAACGACCTGTTCGGTCTCGGCCTGACGGGCGCCGAGCTGGCCAGGTTCGCCCAGCGCGCCGAGAACGACTTCGTGGGCGTGCCCTGCGGCATCATGGACCAGACGGCGTCGGCGTGCTCCACCGAGGGCCACGCGCTGCACCTGGACTGCCGGGACCTGTCGATCCGCCAGATCCCCTTCGACCTGTCCTCCCAGGGCCTGACCCTGCTGGTCGTCGACACCCGCGTCAAGCACGCGCTGGGCGACGGGGCGTACGCCGAGAAGCGTGAGGGGTGCGAGGAGGGCGCACGGCAGCTCGGGGTCTCGCACCTTCGGGACGTCGCGTACGAGGACCTGGAGTCCGCGCTCGCGCGCCTGTCCGACGAGCGGGTGCGCCGCTATGTGCGCCATGTCGTCTCGGACGACCACCGCGTCGACCAGGTCGTCGCCCTGCTGGACGCGGGCGATGTCCGGGCGATCGGACCGGTGCTGACGCAGGGCCATGTCTCCCTCCGCGACGACCTGCGCATCTCCTGCCCGGAGCTGGACCTGGTGGTGGACACGGCGAACGCCTCCGGCGCGCTGGGCGCCCGGATGACGGGCGGTGGCTTCGGCGGCTCGGCGATCGTGCTGGCGGAGGCGTCGGACGCGGACACGATCACCAAGGCGGTCGAAGAGGCGTTCGCTGCCGCGGGCTATACGGCGCCTCGGGTGTTCCCGGCGGTGCCCTCGGCCGGCGCGCGCCGCCTGAGCTGATGTCGCCGCCCGGAGGGGCTGATAAATCAGCCCCTCCGGCGTTTGAGGAGCGGGGTCCGGGGCGGAGCCCCGGCGGGGCGCAGGGGCGGAGCCCCGCTGGCGGTCCAGGGGGCGGAGCCCCCTTGGCGGGGTCGAAGGGGCGGAGCCCCTGGGGACGGGACGGGTAGGGGCGGCGGGGGCGAAAGCCCATCCCGCCTCAGCCCAAGCGCTTCGTCAGCGTGTACTCCGTGACCCCCGGCGGATAGTCGGGGATCACGCACACCACCTCGTACCCCTGCTTCCTATAGAACTCCGGCGCCTGGAAGTCCCACGTCTCCAGGCGCGCGGCCGCACAGCCACGCTCCTCGCGCGCCACGCGCTCCGCCTCCCCCAGCAGCCGCGTGCCCAGTCCCGCCCCCCGGTGGCGGCCGTCCACCCACAGGTACGCGACGTGCAGCCACGTCGTCCAGGTGTGGCCCACCAGCCCGCCCGCCAGATCGCCCGCCGCGTCCAACGCCCAGACGTGCAGCGGAACTTCGCGTTCGCCCGGCGTCCCGCGCAACGCGCGCAGCACCGGTGACGCCGCCGTGTTCGTCTCGCGCAGCCGAGCGCGGAGCAGATCCCGCCGCTCTTTGTCGACTTCTGTCTCGATACGAAACATGCGGCTCACCATAAACGCGCTGGCCAACCAGTTCTGCAAATTACCTTCCGCTCCCGGCTCCCGGCCCTACCCTGTGAACAGCACCGGTGGGGGCCGGTGCTGATCAGGGGGCGAGACAGTCGGGTACGACGCCCGGGGTGGGGGTAGCAGTTCCAGCACGGCGGCGGCCGTGCGGCTGCGTCGCCCCGTCCCAGGCGGTTGACCGGGGGACACTTCGGGCGTCGTACCCGCGCCGACCGTCCCCCGAGCAGTGGGGGTATCAGTGGTTCGCATCCGAGTTCTGGTCGTCGACGACCATCGCATCTTCGCCGAGTCGCTCGCCGCCGCCCTGGCGGCCGAGCCCGACGTCGACGTGTCCGCCGCCGGCAGTGGTCCGGCCGCACTGCGCTGCCTGGAACGGGCGGCGGCGGAGGGCCGCAGATTCGACGTGATGCTCGTCGACGCGGACCTCGGCGGCAACGTCCTGGGTTCGCGCCCGGCGGTTTCCGTCCAGGAGGGCAACGAGGACGGGCTCGTCGACGGCATCTCGCTCGTCGCCGGTGTCCGCTCAGGTCAGCCGAGCGTGCGGACCGTCGTCCTCGCCGAGAAGGACGACCCGCGCCGCGCCGCGCTCGCCCTCCAGGCCGGCGCCTCCGGCTGGGTGGCCAAGGACTGTTCCCTGTCCCGGCTGCTGACGGTCATCCGGGGTGTGCTGCGAGACGAGACGCACCTTCCGCCCGCCCTGCTGACCGGGGTCCTGCGCGAGCTGACGGCCGCCCGCAAGCACCGCACCGAGAGCGAGCGGCTGGTGGAGTCGCTGACGCCCCGGGAACGGGAGGTGCTGCGCTGCATGGTCGCGGGACTGGGCCGCAAGGCCGTCGCCGAGCGGCTGTTCCTCTCCCCGCACACGGTCCGCACCCATATGCAGAACGTCCTCGGGAAGTTGGGCGTCCACTCCACCCTCGCCGCCGTCGCCCTCGCCCGCCGCGCCGGCGTCGGGCCGGTCGACCTAGCCGGGGATGTTGTCGAACGGGGCGGTCAGCTGGCGTAGCAGCGCGGCCAGTTCACCGCGCTGGGCACTGCTCAGCTCCGACAGGATCGCCCGCTCCTGGTCGAGCAGCCCGGCGAGAGCCTGGTCCGCCCGGTCCCGGCCCACGTCCGTGAGGCGGACCAGCACGCCCCGGCGGTCGCTGGGGTCGGGCAGCCGCTCGACCAGACCCTTCTTCGCGAGGCGGTCGATGCGGTTGGTCATCGTGCCGGAGGTGACCAGTGTCTGGGTCAGCAGTTGGCCGGGGGAGAGCTGGTAGGGGCTGCCGGCCCGCCTCAGCGCGGTCAGGACGTCGAACTCCCAGGGCTCCAGGCTGTGCTCGGAGAACGCCAGCCGGCGCGCGCGGTCCAGGTGCCGGGCCAGTCTGCTCACCCGGCTGAGCACTTCGAGCGGTTCCACGTCGAGGTCCGGGCGCTCCCGGCGCCACGCCGCGACCAGCCGATCGACCTCGTCCTCCATGACGATCAGTGTAGTGGTTGTGTCGACATGAAGTCTCTTGATGTGAAGTCTCTCGACGTAGAGCTTCTTGATGCAGTATCTCTTGACGTCGAGATACTTCGGGCGTGAGGATGGATGTCCGTACGGAGGCGGCGTCATACGGGGGCGACGCCTCCGTACGAGGACGCCGTGCCCGTTCGTCGTCAGGAGGCCCTGCCATGCCCGCCGCCCCCACCTGGGACCCCGGTCAGTATCTGCGTCACGCCGGCCACCGCGCCCGCCCCTTCGTCGACCTGCTCGCCCGCGTCCCCCAACTGCCCGGCGACCCGCCCCGCATCGCCGACCTGGGCTGCGGGCCCGGCAACGTCACCGTGCTGCTCGCCGACCGCTGGCCGACCGCGCACATCGTCGGGTACGACAACTCGCCCGAGATGCTCGACAAGGCCCTCACCGAGCACGAGGGTCCCACTCCCGGCGGCGGCCGTCTCGACTTCTCCTACGCCGACGCCCGTACCTGGGCGCCCCCGGAGCCGTACGACCTGATCATCAGCAACGCCACCCTGCAGTGGGTGCCCGCCCACGCCGACCGCTTCCCCGGCTGGATCGCGGGCCTCGCCCCGGGCGGCACCTTCGCCTTCCAGGTCCCCGGCAACTTCGACTCGCCCAGCCACCGGCTGATGCGGGAGCTCGCCCACTCGGCCCGCTGGAAGGCCCGCCTCGCCGACACCTTGCGCCACGACGACGCCGTGCTCACCCCCGGGGCCTATCTGGAGCGCCTCACCGACCTCGGCTGCACGGCAGACGTCTGGGAGACCACGTATCTGCACCTCCTGGAGGGCGAGGACCCGGTCCTGGACTGGGTGAAGGGCACCGGGCTGCGGCCGATCCTCACCGTGCTGGGCGAGGAGGCGGAGGAGTTCCTCGCCGACTACCGCACGGCCCTGCGCGAGGCGTACCCGGCGACGGCCCACGGCACGGTGTTCCCGTTCCGCCGTATCTTCGCCGTCGCCACCAAGGAGGCCTGAGCGATGCTCACTGCCGTCGACCACGTCCAGCTCGCCGCCCCACCCGGCTCCGAGTACCTGCTGCGCGCGTACTACGTAGACGTCCTCGGCATGACAGAGATCCCGAAGCCGCCGGCGCTCGCCGCGCGCGGGGGCTGCTGGTTCCAGGCGGGTTCCGTGCAGCTGCACCTGGGGATCGAGGTCGACTTCCGGCCCGCGAAGAAGGCCCACCCGGGGCTGCGGGTGACGGACATCGAGGCGTACGCGGCCCGGCTGGGCGAGCGCGGGGCGACGGTCACCTGGGACGACAACCTGCCGGGCCACCGCCGCTTCTACTCGGAGGACCTGGTGGGGAACCGGTTGGAGTTCCTGGAGCCGATCGCTACAGCCGCCTGAGAGCGTCCAGCGTGATGTCGATGTCGATGGCGAACGGCCTGGAGAGTTCGAGCTTGTCGTGGTGGATGCCGGTGAGCGCGTAGCTCTTGTTGACCGGGTCCAGCTCGTAGGTGCGGATCACCGGATGCTGATTGCCTTCGGCCATCTCGGCCAGCCAGAAATGAGGGATCCCGGCGGCCGCGTATTTCAGGGGCTTGGCGTCGTGGTCGCGCGCTTCGGAGTCCGGGGACACGACCTCTACGGCGAGTACCAGGTCCTCCGCGTCGAACCGGGTCTGCTCGAGTCCGGTGTCCGCGTCCGCACGGATCACGCTGACGTCCGGTTCAGGAGCGTTGCGACGATCGAGAACGACCGTCATCTCACGCTTGACCTTGAGGTTGCCGGGTACCGTCAGCCGCAGCCCGTGAGCCAGCAAGTCGATCATCAGCATGTGGAAATTTCGCTGCGGACTCACGAAGACCAAGCTCCCGTCGATCAACTCGGTGTGCGGCGGGAGGTCCGGCAGGGCGAACAGGTCATCGACCGTGAAGCCTTCGGGTGGCGGCACGGGCAGGTGGATGCCGGGCTCGGACTCGTGTGCGGCGAACGGCTCGGCAGACATGGTGATTCCTCCCATGAACGGGATTCTCGGACCGTGTACCCACGGTAGTGGCCGAGACCGACAAAGGTCACATCGGGTGATCACGCACCCCGTGCCTCAGCTTTTCCGGTGCCCTATCAGCCGCGGCCTCTGCTCCAGTCCGTCCAGCCCGTGCCACGCCAGGTTCACCAGATGCGCCGCCACCTCGGCCTTCTTCGGGCGGCGTACGTCCAGCCACCACTGGCCGGTGAGGGCCACCATGCCGACCAGCGCCTGCGCGTACAGCGGCGCCAGCTTCGGGTCGAAGCCGCGGCTCTTGAACTCGCGGCCCAGGATGTCCTCCACCTGGGTGGCGATGTCCGAGATGAGAGACGCGAACGAGCCCGTCGACTGCGGGATGGGGGAGTCGCGGACCAGGATGCGGAAGCCGTCCGTGTACTCCTCGATGTAGTCCAGGAGGGCGAAGGCCGCCTGCTCGCACAGTTCACGCGGGTGACCGGCCGTGAGGGAGCTGGTGACCATGTCCAGCAGGCGGCGCATCTC